>CALEII010000048.1 GCA_937876205.1 uncultured Clostridia bacterium | reverse complement strand
CTCTGCAGTGCCGACAATACTTGGCTGGAAGCGGCCCGGGAAGATAGGGCGATGCTGTCACAATAACCGGACTTTTAATAGTCCGGTATAAACATTCCTCAATAGCTCAGTCGGTAGAGCATGCGGCTGTTAACCGCAGGGTCGTTGGTTCGAGTCCAACTTGGGGAGCCAAAAGAAAAGCACACCATTCGGTGTGCTTTTTCTTTTGCCCTAAAATTGATTCAAAACAACAACCTTGTGTTTCTGCAGGCGAATTTGCGGCTGTTAACTGGCGAAAAGACACCCGCTGCCGGTGGCAGATTGAGGGGGTCTTTGAGTAGGAAGAAACAGGGAGAATTTCAGAGGGGCTTCAGACCGTCTGAAAGGCAACTATGTTTCTGACCGTAAGGGTCGTTTTTTCAGAAACTCTTGAGAAATCAAGTTTTTTTATATTTTATATAGGTTTTTCAAATGTTACACAAATACCAAATCTGTATCTAAGCAAAGAGTGAGGTCTTTTAGTATTATAGATGTTCAGAAAATTATTTATATTATTTTTGTAAAGCTATGGTTTTATTTTTAAGGTTATGGTATAATTTATTTGACAAATTAGAATTTTTTGAGGATATTGAACTATGAACAGGAAGAAAATATCTTTGTTACTTGCATTAACTATATTGGTCAGTTCGTTGTCAGCGGGTTGTGGTGTGAATCCTGCGGATGAAAGTTCCGTTGAGAACGGAGTTCCTGAAAAGGAAGGCTATGTTCTTGATTTCAGCACTGAATTTAACGACGGTAAATTAGATGAAGAACATTGGTTGCCGCAGTATCTGCCTCACTGTACAGCCAACACAGCAGGCTCATCTGCACGTTACAAGGTTGAGAACGGTTGCCTTAATCTGTATATAACAAAAGATTCTCCGGATTACTTTGGCGGTCAGCCGGGTTCAGTTGATCCTGATAATCTTTTATGGATTGCAAATGGTATTCAGACTTTGGAAAAGAATTATCTGCATCCCGGTGGTGCGCAACAAATGGAAGTTGAACCATTTGAAGGTTATGCCACTCAGTATGGTTATTTTGAAATAAGAATGAAGATGCCTGACACCAAGGGTGGCGGATATGTATCCTGGTGGCTTATAGGTGCACAAGATGATACCGACGGAATAAAATCCAGGCAGAACGGTGAAATAGATGTATTGGAGACATTCTTTGATAACCCTGGAGTTTTTGAACCCAAGGTACATGCCTGGGATGACCCTAATCTCAATGAATGGTCAAGCAAAGTTAATCTTAAGGGTTTCTCAAAAAATTATATTAACGAATTTCACACTTATGCAATGGACTGGAGACCTGAAGGAATAACATTTTATGTAGACGGAAAAGAAGTGGCTCAAACCGAAGAGTCGCCTCAATACAGAATGTGCATGATTCTTTCTATGTATATCAACTCAGATTTTAGCGGATGGGATGAACCTGAAAATAAATATCCGATAGAATGGCTGATAGATTATGTTCGTGTTTATAAAGATATAAACGGTTATGAGTAAACCTGCTGAATTTTTTATAGATCTCGATTTGTAAAGGAGAATATCTTTAACTATGAAAAAGCCGATTAATAAGTTAGTTAGGGATGAAGTTTAATTTCCGTTACATAAACACATCTTTAGGGGACGAAATGACACCCCATACAGAAACTCTTGAGAAATCAAGGGTTTCTGTTATTTTTGTCCCTAACTGATTCAGACCTGTGAGCTTATTCTACGGTATACAGATTTTTTACTTTTCCTTGATTATTTAGAATTGCAGATATGAAAATCCCGGAATCATTGAATTCTGAAAAATCTTATGATATTATTAAAATCATAAAGATGGGAGGCAAACAGATAAGCACAGGAGGATATATAATGAGAATTCTTGATAACAGTGATAAGCATTTATCGGCAATAATACCTGATATTATTTCTGAAAGACTGAATAAAAAAGTTGTCAGCTTCAGATTTATAGGTGGAGGAAGCTATGGCAGAGTTTATAAAACAGTTCTTTCAGACGGTGATACTATTGCAGTTAAAGCCTACAAGCTACAGAAAATGCAACATGAAGAGTCTCTTCAGCTCAGCACCTTATCCGAGCACACAAATGTGAAAATGCCCGAAGTTCTTTTCATATATGAAGACGAAAATACGGCAATTTTAGCTATGAGCTTTTGTCAAGGTCAGAATGTATTGAATCCGTTGTTTTTATTAAAGAGTAGGAGTCAGAAACAGAAGTTTGCCGATGAAGTTATTTCGGGTATGCTCCAATGGCATAGCGTAACAAACGATAAGTTTGGAACTTTGGGTAATCCTGTATATGATAGTTGGTATGAATACTCAGAAAAGAGAAGCAGGAGCCTTGGCTCTCAGCTCTGAAAGAATTATCAGATAACGGAAAATTCAGCAAGAAAAAGCTGCAGCTGCTTATGGAATCAACAGAGCTTTTCAACAACTTGCCCGAAGAAAATACAAAGGCTGTGCTTATTCACGGTGATGTCAATATAATGAACATAATGGCAGACCCGAAAACCTTTGAGCTTGTAGCTTTTATAGATCCGTGCGGCAGTATGTGGGCAGACAGAGAATACGATTTGTTTCAGCTTCGCAATATGTGGGGCGATGCTTACGGTCTTTATGAAACATACAAAAGAAAATGTGAAACATCGGATTTTGCTGATTTCAGAGTTGCCTATTATGCCGCTATGCACGAAGCAGCAATGAGACTTAAAGGAGGGCATATTGTACCCCTTTGGGAAGATCTTAATTTTGTCCGACTGAAAAAAGAGGTAAAAAAGCAATAAGAAAAGATGTGAGTTAATGAACATAGGTGAACTTGTAACCGTTAAGACCATTGAGAATAAAAATGACTTCGATGAAAAACATACTCCGTATAGTGCTGAAATAAGATTGTTATCCTGTGTTCAGCAAGGTGATATTGAATCACTGATAAAACAACTTAAAAATCTTGATTCTATCATCGTTATGGGCCGGATGTCTGATGATGAGCTTATGCAGCACAAGTATATGGCAGTCAGTACTATTACTCTCGCAATCCGATATGCTATTCAGGGCGGACTTAGCGAAACTAAAGCTTATGAATTTTCAGACAGAGTGATTAATGCAATCGATAAACTGACCGATAAAAATGAAATCTTTATGTGTTTGGGAATTGAAATCATTAAGTTAACAGAGGATGTAAAAAGAAATAAAAAACAGCCTGAGTTTTCACCACACATAAGAAATTGCATAAAGTATATAAATGAAAATCTCTCCCGGAAAATCAGTGTATCTTCCGTTGCAGATTATTGCGGAATATCAGCAGATTATTTGTCACAGGTATTCAAGAAAGAAATAGGCGAAAACCTGAGCGCATATATTCTGCGACAAAAGCTTGAAAAAGCTAAAATCTTATTACTCAAAGGTATTAATGAAAAGGATATATGCAATGAAGTAGGATTTTCATCTCAAGCGTATTTTATAACAGTGTTCAAAAGGTTTTATAAAATGACACCATCTGAATATATCAAAATAACAAAAATCAATAATTGATTTTTAAACTACTCTTTTTTTGAGAGTAGTTTGTTTTTTGGAATAATTTTAGGGGGTTCGAAAAGGTGTAGAGGTCCCAAGATTGGGTTCCTTTTTTGAACCCCATATGAAAACCCTTGGTTTTTCAAGGGTTTTCTTTTTTTTTATCTTTAAACTTATAGTTTTGGTTCAGATAAACCCTTTTTAGAAGTAATAGAACTCGAACCTGTGATGCAGTTATTGACTTTTATTATATAAAATGTATATAATTAAGTCATAGAGGTGAGGTTATGAATGGTCAAATATTTGGTGTTAAATTGATTTTTAAATATGTTGTTAACAGTAAAATGCCTCAGGTATTATATGAAGAGCAAATATTAAGAATCAAAGCTGAGTCTTTTGACAATGCATATCAAAAAGCAGACGAATATGTTGCATCATATATTAATAAATATACCAATATTAATGGTGATACCGTTGAGATTTCTTTGCATAAAGAGGTTGACTGCTTTTTGGCTTATGATGAGAAAGATGAAATTCAAGAAGTGTATTCAGGTTTCTACGATTTAGACAGCAATGCATTAAATGCGCTGTCGACACCATGTGATAAAGACGAAATGTATATTTTAAGACATTGGTAGATTAGAACTTGAGGTTCAAAATCGAGGTGCAAACACAAAAAAAACACTCATTCGAGTGGTTTTTCTTTTGCCCTTAAATTGATTCAAACCAACGACTTTGTGTTTCGTCAGACGAATTTGCTTTTTCACCTGCAACTCGTGAAACTTTGTCAGGACTGTTAAAGTTAATTACACAAATAGAATTTGATTTGTTGACAGTGAAATTTATGTATGCTATCATTTTATCAGCACATTTGCAGGAGGCATATTTTATGATACCAAGGCACGAACATCCCAATCCGCAGTTTGAAAGAGCAAACTGGCTTAACTTAAACGGTGAATGGGATTTTGAATTTGATTTCGGCAACAGTAAGCTTGAAACAGGAATTCTGAACCGTGAAGAATGGGAAACAAAAATTATTGTTCCATTCTGTCCTGAAAGTAAATTATCAGGCATTGAATATATTGATTTTATCCCTGCGGTATGGTACAGAAGAAAGGTTAACATCGCTTCCGATCAATTAAAAGGCAGAGTTTTTATTCATTTCGGTGCTGTTGATTATCATACAAGAGTTTTTATAAATAACAAGGAAGTCGGTTCACACAAAGGCGGTTACTCTTCTTTTAAATTTGATATAACTGAATATCTCAATGCAGGTGAAAACACGATAATCGTCTATGCTGTTGACGATGTGAGAAGTCCGCTTCAGCCTGTAGGTAAGCAGTGCAGAGAGTTCTGTTCACACGGATGTGATTACACAAGAACAACAGGCATCTGGCAGACCGTGTGGCTTGAATTCACACCGAAGAATTATATTAAAAGAGTTAAATATTATCCCGATTATCTGAACGGAACAGTTGCCGTTTCCGCAATTGTTGAGGGTAACGGAGAATTTGAAGCAACTGCTGTTTATAACGGCAAGGAAATGGGTTCTTTCAGAAAGCTTGCAGAAAACACAGTAACGGGTGAAATCAAACTTGAAGAAATTCATCTTTGGGAAGTGGGTAACGGAAGGCTTTATGACCTGAAAATCAGATTTTGTGATGATGAAGTCAAGAGTTATTTCGGACTGCGTAATGTCAGGCTTGACGGTTTTAAGTTTCTGATTAACGGAAAATCTGTATTCCAGAGATTAGTGCTTGACCAGGGATTTTACCGTGACGGAATTTATACAGCACCCGCAGATGAAGACCTTAAAAGGGATGTTGAATTGTCACTTGCAGCGGGCTTTAACGGTGCAAGACTTCATCAGAAGGTTTTTGAACCGAGGTTTTTATATCACTGTGATAAAATGGGATATATTGTCTGGGGTGAATACGGAAACGGCGGAATAGACTATTCAAGCTATCGTTCACTTGAAATTATGCTCCCTCAATGGCTTGAGTGTGTCGAAAGGGATTTCAACCATCCGTCAGTTATCGGTTGGTGTCCCTTTAATGAAACATGGGATTTTGAGGGAAGGAGACGAAATCCCGAGCTTCTCAGAAATGTTTATAGAGCAACAAAATATATTGATGAAACACGCCCTTGTATCGACACAAGCGGCAACTATCATGTGGAAACAGATATATATGATGTTCACGATTACGAGCAGAATCCTGAAGTTATCAAAGAAAGATACGCCCCGTTTATGGATACAGGCGAGCTTTTTGAAAAAATGCCTGACCGTCAGAAATATACGGGTGCACCTGCATTTGTAAGCGAATACGGCGGAATTCAGTGGTCAATAAATCCGGGTGAAAGAGATTGGGGCTACGGTACAGCACCGAAAACTGAAGAAGAATTTATTTCAAGATACAAAGGCCTTACAGATGCATTTCTTGATAACTGTAATATGTTCGGTTTCTGCTATACACAGCTTTACGATATCGAGCAGGAGCAGAACGGCATTTATTATTATGACAGAACACCAAAATTTGACCCTGAAATTTTCAAGGCAATAAATTCACGCAAAGCAGCAATAGAGGATTCTCCGTAGTTTATTTTGTTAATTTATTGACATTTAAGTGTGTGTGATATATAATATTAAAGATAAAATTTATAGGAGTGTGCGAAATTATGCCATTAGTAAATGCAAAAGAAATGCTCACAAAAGCAAAGGCAGGCCACTATGCAGTAGGTCAGTTCAATATCAATAACCTTGAATGGACAAAGGCTATTCTTCTTACAGCACAGGAAATGAATTCTCCCGTTATCCTCGGTGTATCTGAGGGTGCAGGTAAATATATGTGCGGCTACAAGACAGTTGTAGGTATGGTTGAAGGAATGATTGAATGCCTTAACATTACAGTTCCCGTTGCTCTTCACCTTGACCACGGTTCATACGAAGGTGCAAAGGCTTGTATCGAAGCAGGATTCAGTTCAATTATGTTCGACGGTTCACATTATCCCATCGATGAAAACATCGCAAAGACAAAGGAACTCGTTGCTATCTGTGAAGAAAAGGGTCTTTCAATCGAAGCAGAAGTCGGTTCAATCGGCGGTGAAGAAGACGGTGTTGTAGGTGCAGGTGAATGTGCTGACCCCAACGAATGCAAGATGATTGCTGACCTCGGTGTTACAATGCTTGCAGCAGGTATCGGTAACATCCACGGAAAGTATCCCGAAAACTGGGCAGGTCTTTCATTTGAAACTCTTGCAGCTGTTCAGGAAAAGACAGGCACAATGCCTCTCGTTCTTCACGGCGGTACAGGTATCCCTGCTGATATGATTCAGAAGGCTATCTCACTCGGCGTTTCAAAGATCAACGTTAACACAGAATGTCAGCTTGCATTCCAGGAAGCAACAAGAAAGTATGTTGAAGAGGGTAAGGACCTTGTAGGCAAGGGCTTCGACCCCAGAAAGCTTCTTGCTCCCGGCTTTGAAGCAATCAAGGCTACTGTTAAGGAAAAGATTGAACTCTTCGGTTCAGCAAACAAAGCTTAATTATGATTTTTATAAGAGAAACCATCCGTAAGGGTGGTTTCTTTGCTGTTATAAAACTATTGTTTTTTCATTTGAATGTATGATATAATTAATAAAAACAGTTGACGGGGTATTTTTATGCTTGATAACGGAAAAGGTCTTATGTTTATGCCGGGTGAAGAGTGGCGTAGAGAAAGAAAAATGAAAACTCACGCTCTCAATCAGAAATACAATCAGTTGACGGAATATGAACCCGAAAAAATAAAAGAGATTCTTCGTGAAATTCTCGGTGAACTCAATGAAAATGTCACTCTGTCCGGTCCGATTACGTTTCATTACGGCATACATACAAAAATCGGCAGAAACACTTTTATAAATTTCAATTTCACCTGTCAGGATGATACAGAGGTTGAAATCGGGGAAAACTGTGATTTCGGTCCCAATGTTACTATTACAACTGCGCTTCATCCTATGCTCAGTGATGAAAGACGGGCACTTATGTGTCCCGACGGAGTTGCTCGCCGTCTTTGCTATGCTTTACCCGTGAAAATCGGCAAAAACTGCTGGATTGGGGCTAATGTCACTATACTTCCCGGTGTCACAATCGGTGACGGATGTGTTATCGGTGCAGGAAGCGTTGTCAACCGTTCAATTCCCGAAAACAGCTTTGCCGCAGGTAATCCCTGCCGTGTAAAACGCACATTGAGCGAAGCCGATTCAATGGTAAACAAGCCCGAAATTCTTGGTGATTGCTCGGTGATTGAGGAAAAAGATTGATTTTTATCGGATTACGATTATAAGTATACCTGAGGTGATATTATGAAAAGAAAAACTGTTAACATTCTTATTTCAATTCTGATAATCGTTGTGATTCTGGGGCTGATTGCCTTTTATCTGTACGATGTCATTTATCTGAAAACACCCTTTCAGAAGAACCTTTTCCGTACCCTTGCTATAGTTTTTATGTTGTTGGGAACCTTGGTCAGAGTATTCAACGGCGGCAGAAGAAACGGGCTTAATGTTTATGAAAAAGCCTATGCCGATATAATCGGATATGCATTCAACAATAAGACCTTACTCAGAAAAAAATTGTTGTGTGCCTGTCGTCTTTATAATGAATCTAATTACCGTAAGGCAATGAAATATCTTGTTGAATTGCTTCCCGAGTGTGAGCATAACCGTGACAGAGTCCCTGTTCTTTTCTTTATTGCCCTTTGTTATGAAGATGCAGGGGCTAATGAGGATGCAATTAAGGTGTATTATGATTTGTTGAGTATTGATGCGGATAATACTCACGCACACAGTAATCTCGGCAGATTGCTGATTGAAGTCGGTGATTTTGACACGGCTGTGGGGCATTACAATAAAGCAGTTGAACTTGACCCCAACAATTATTCGGCTTATGTCAACCGTGCAAACTATTATTTTAAAGTTCAGGATTTTGAAAATGCGATTGCAGATGCTCAAAAGGCACTCTCAATTAAAAACAACGGCTCAGAAGCAGCATCACTACTGACGATTATCTATGCTCTGCAGAATGACGAAGAGAATAAGAAAAAATACTATCATATTTCAATAACTTCGGGAAAATCCCCCGAGGATATGAATGCGGCTATAGAGTATTTTCTGAATGAACAGAATTAAAGAAAAAGGATTGATTTTTGTGACATATTACATTGACAGAGATACTTTACCTACCCTTCCCGTTCCTCACGACTGCGTGATTGATAAGATAACCCTTGAAAACGGTTTTTTAGTCTTCACTTTTGAACAGGACATAAGTTATCACGATTCAATACAGCATTTTAAGCCCGATGCAAAGTCACTTGTGATAAAATATCATCTTGTTGACAATGATTTAAGGCTTTATGAATACTTTGCTGAAAATAAATGTTGGAATTATACGGACAGTAAAAAATTATCCGGTTTTACTGCAAACAGAATAGAGTATATCAATCATTTTGTTTCATACGAATCTATGATTATTGATTTGTGTGCCGAAAGGTCTGTCCGTCTTGAAATTGAAGCGGACTATATAGAATATGAATGGAAGTAACCGAAAAGGGGTGTGAAAACTGATGTTTTTACATCCTCTTTTCATTTTTCCTTGATAATTTCGATTTGCATATATGAAAAGTCCGAGATTATTGAATTTATAAACATGTTATGATAAGATAATAGCAGAAAGTCGGGTGATTCCGTGCAGTCTTTTACCTCGAAAATTTTTATGTCGATGCTTCGTTTGATTTTTCATTCACCCTTGTCGGACAGTTCAAAACTGTCGGATAATGCGGCAAAACTGACGAAAGCTAAAAAATCAAAATACAGACCGTCGAAAAATTTTGACTATTCAAAGCACACCGTTGACGGTGTAAAATACGAAAAAATTGTCAACAGCAACCGTCAGACGGATAAAGTTATACTTATGATTCACGGTGGCGGCTTTAAAATCGAACTGAATGATTTTTACCGCAGTCTTTCTGAAAAATACAGCAATATGTTCGGCGGTGCAACGGTGATAAGTGCTGATTACGGCAGATTTCCCGAGCATCAGTTGCCGTCACAGATGCACGATGTTGTGAAAATATATCTTTATTTGCTTGCTTCGGGAATCAAAAACTCCGATATTGTTGTCATCGGCGACAGCGCGGGTGCTACACTTGCTCTCACTTCATCATTATGGCTCAGAGATAACGGTCACCCGTTGCCCTGTCACATCGTCTGCTTTTCTTTATGGGCGGATGCAACTTCAAGCGGGGAGACGAGAATTACAAACGCCTATTCTGACCCCTTTTACGGCATTGCAAAGCATAAAAAGGTTGAAGACAATCTGCATCTGCTCAGAAGAATATCGAAATATGTGATGAATGTCGACAGGACTTCGCCCTATATTTCGCCTCTTTTCGGCAGTTTTGAAAAATTCCCTAAGGTTACTCTTGTCTGCGGAACAGCTGAACTTGATGAGAGCGACAGCGACAGAGTGTATGAAAAAATGAAGAATGCAGGTGTTGATGTCTGTCTTCATAAATTTGAGGGTATGTGCCATTGTTTTCAGATGTTCTCATTTCTGCCCGAAAGCAAAAGGGCATACGATATTGTATCAGGGAGGATTTTAGATGAAAATTCTTGATAACAGCGACAAGCATTTATTACCTCTTTTTCCCGATATTATTTTTGAAAAGATGGGTAAAAAAGTCGAAAAAATAAGGTTTATCGGCGGCGGCAGTTATGGCAGAGTCTATAAGACCGTGCTTGACGGCGGTGAGATAATTGCTCTCAAGGCATACAGAATTCAGGGCTCACAGTATAATGAAAAAGAGCAACTTGAAATTCTGTCTGCAAACACAAGCGTGAAAATGCCCGAAGTCCTTTTCACATATGAGGATGAAGAAACGGCAATTCTTGCTATGACCTTTGTTGAAGGGCAGAATGTACTGAACCCGTCTTTTCTTCTTAAAAGCAAGGCACAGAAACAGAAATTTGCCGATGATGTTGTTGCAGGTATGCTTGAATGGCATTCCGTTACCAATGACAGATTCGGCTCCCTCGGTAACCCCGTTTATGACAGTTGGTTTGATTTTTATAAAGAGAACATGCAGAAGCCCTGGCTTGAGGGACTCGGGAAACTTGCCGAAAAGGGAAAATTCAGCCGTAAAAATCTGAATCTTTTAAAAGAAGCATCGGAAATTTTTGATGAAGTCTGCCCGAAGGACACCACCCCTGTGCTTATTCACAGCGACCTTAACATTATGAACATTATGGCAGACCCGAAAACCCTTGAACTCACCGCATTTATTGACCCCTGCGGCAGTATGTGGGCAGACAGGGAATATGACCTGTTCCAGTTCCGTAATATGTGGGGCGATGCTTACGGACTGTATGAAACATATAAAAAAAATGCTCAACTGCCTGAATATGCCGATTTCAGGGTTGCCTATTACGGTGCAATGAATGAGGCACATTGCCGTCTCGGCGGCGGACTCATTATGCCCCTGTGGGAAGTTCTTGATATTAACCGCCTGAAAAAAGAAATGAAGAAGATAAAAGAAAAGTTGTAAATTTAATTATTAACTGTTTACACAATAAATTATGTCATTCTACCTCAGGTAGGGTGACATTTTTGTATTTATAATATATAATTAAGTTATAAGTAAAGAGGGTGAAATGATGAACACTGTTGATGTAGGTAAATTTATTGCTACACGGCGGAAAGATAAATCTCTGACACAAAAGGAGCTTGCGGAAAAACTGAATGTCACCGACAAGGCTGTTTCAAAATGGGAAACAGGCAAATGTTATCCCGATATTGAAACAATTGAGAAATTAGCTGAAGTTCTTGAAGTCGGCATAAATGAGATTTTAAGCGGAAAGATTATTGAACCTGAAAATCAGGTTGAAGAAGCAGAAAGAAATGTTATTGACATTATGAAAACCTCGAAAAAAAAGCAGAATAAATGGAAAATTATTACTCTGCTTGCCTGTCTTTTTGCATTTCTTATTTTTACTTTGTCAATTCTTCTGAATGTCAATAATGAAGTCAGGGAGCATCAGAATCTGACCTCTTCTTCGGCTGTTTTTGATAATGAAAAAAGCATGAGGATTACCATTCCCGAAATCGGACTTAAAAATGTTTTAATCCGTCAGGCAGAGAATGGGGTAAAATTGACAGAAGATATTTCAGGTGCCGTATATCTTCTTGCCGATAATCGCTATGCTAAGGATAGTGCCGTTGCTGATTATTATCTTGTAATTACCCTGAAAGATAAACTAATTGCAGAAGATCTGTCTGCATGGGAGAAGCAGTCCTGTCTCGGCGGAACATTTTCATGTGCCGATATTGACGGTGACGGTGACAAAGAGATTCTTCTTCACGAATGCATAGGTCTTTCCGGCGGTGCAGGACAATATTTATCCCGTGTTTTTGATTTAAAAAACGGGAAATTGCAAGAAATATTCTCATCTCATACAGAGAATGAACACTTTGATACAGGCTTTTCTGCGGAAATACTGAAAGAAAACAAGATTGAAATAATAAATACCATTACATCTTACAAGGAAATTTTTACACTGAATGACAGAGATGATAATTATTTTATGTTATGGTATGATGATAAAGGAGAACCTTTGAACAGGGAACTTTTTGTCGATTCCTTTTATAAGTTTGAGCCTTGCGATATTGACAGTGACAGTGTGTATGAAATCAGATGCTGTCAATACATTTCACTCATCGGTCACTCGGATTTTATCGGCACGGCGGTGACAATTTTAGAATTTGACAAGGAGAAAAATGATTTTGTTGTCAGCGAAACATATTTTGAGCCTGAGAAAAAACTTTAAACAGGGGATTCCTTGATTAATACCAATTCTTCTGTTATACTGTAAACAGAAACCATTTTGAGGGTGAACTTCATGAAACTTCTTAAACGCAAAAAACCTCAGCACAGTACAAGGCATTTTGCCGTATGCGGTATACTTGAAATTGACGGAAAAATTCTGTTTGTCCGTCATACATACGGTGCAGCTAAGGACAAAATTCTTATTCCCGGCGGTTATGTCAAGGAAAAGGAGCTTCCAACAAAGGCTGTTGAACGGGAATTTTTTGAGGAAACCTCCGTTGTGTGTAAAGCGAGGGATATTTATTCCGTTCAATTCAAGTCAGAAGAATGGTGCATTATTTTTACACTCGATTATGTTTCGGGTGAGCCGAAGTCAGACGGCTATGAAAACAGCGAAGTTCTTCTTCTGACTGTCGACGAGGCACTTGCCCGTGATGATATCACGAATATGAGCCGTGAAATCCTGAGGGCATATAAGTTAAACAAAAAGGGACTGCCTGCAGGTGATTATGTTGCAAAGTCCCGTACCAAGGATAATTATGTGATATTCGGTGTCTGAAAAAACAAAACCACTCGGCTGAGTGGTTTCCTTTTTTGTGTAATACTATTCTGTCAATGTCCATTTCTGCTGCATTATTATTGCAGGGACATCGTCATTATCTCTTGTGTAGAAAGCAGTTATCAAGCTTTTGTCAGGGAGTTCAGCCGTAGAGGGATAGCCTAAATCGTCTGACTCATTTGCGTTATAGATAATTTTTTCGTCACTCCAGGTTTTGCCGCCGTCGTTGCTGAATATTGCCCATATTCCGTAGGGCTTAGCTCTGTGGGAAAATGCTGAAATCAGAACTCCTGATGAATGCATAAAGAGATGCCCGGGAGCGCCGCTGTCATCACGGACAATCTGACGGGGCTTTGTCCATGTCACACCCTTATCGGTTGATTCGGTCTGATAGAGAGTGAACAGAGTTTCGTCCTTGTTCTCGGCTCTGAGATGACATATTATTTTTCCGTCAGGGAGCTCAATGGCGTGAGGCTCATAAAAATAAATATCCTTGAATTCCTCATATTTGTAAAGCTCCATATCTCCCACAAAGGTCATTTCACCTGTTTCCGTATTTATGGTGTGGGCTTCAATGTGGTTGTGAATGCCCTGAATTCTGCCGACCCACAGAATTGTGCCGTCACTGAGTTCAGTGGGACCGTGAGGAGATGAGATGGGTGACTTATGGATTTTTCCGAAGGTTTCTCCGCAGTCATTGCTTATTCTGAAAGGCACACCCAGTGCTTCGGTTTCCTCTTCAGGGGAAACAGAATTTATGTAGTCAAAGCATTCCTGAGTCTGAGGCATATTTTCTCTCTGAAATTGGAGTGTATTGTTGAAGGATGTGACGATAAGTCCGCTTTTACCGAAAACAGTCAGCCCCACATCCCTGTCATCAAGAACGGTGTCGATAACAGGCACAGGCTCTGAGTATGTTTCTCCGTTATCGTCGCTGAATGCAAGTACACCTTTGCCGAAAGGACATATATGCTCAACTCTGTAGCCCGAAGCACCGACACAGATTCTGCCGTTCTGCAGCTTCGCAATTGTGGGCCAGGCAAAATAAGCGTGATGGCTCTTGGTGTTTGTCATAACGACCTTGGGTGAGCCGATTAACTTAATATCCAAAAGAATCAACCCCTTAAAAATATAGATTTATTATATAAAGTAAATCTGACAGTGTCAATATTATATAAGTGTGTTGTTTTTGAAAAAAATGTGTGTTATAATTTAAAAAAATGAAGAGAGGCCGATATTATGCTCGTAAAGCTTGTTGCAATTATTGCTTCAGTATTGTTGATGCTCACATCAGCTGTTGCAATGCCCAAAAGTCCCGATATGCTTGTTGAAACACTTGAAAATCTAAGTGAAAGCAGAACGGCAGATGAAATAAACGGAGTGGGAGAGACACGCTTTTATATTCAGCGTCCACTTGACGGAAAGCTCAACGAAGTGAATGCTTCCGAGTTTGGTCTTTCTGAAGACAATGACGATAATTTTACGGCTTTTCAGAGTGCTCTTGACTACTGTGCACAGAATCCTCAGACAAAGCTTGTCATTGACAAGGGAACATATTCTTTCAGAAGTGAAAACAGTCTTGATATCAACAACTGTACCGACCTGCTGATTGAGGGAAACGGTGCAACATTTGTTTTTTCATCAACAGGGTATAAGGTTTTAGTCAGAAACAGCGACTGCGTTGAGATAAGAAACCTCAATGTTGACTGGAACTGGGCAGAAAGCCCCCTTGCATCTGTGGTAACTTTGCAGAACAGTAATGCCGATAACAATACAATCGACCTTGTTTTCAGGGATGCAGAATACTGTGATGAAAGCATCCGTCTTGCTGCAATCACACAGTGCGACCCCGAAAGCTATACCTTCGGCGCAAAGAGCTCATCAAAAGAAATTTATCTTTATCAGAATGCAGACTATGTGAAGTCTGTTAGCAAAATTTCAGACAATACTCTGCGTGTTACTCACAACGGCTGTATGGACAGCTTTGAAAACGGTGAAACATACATACTCAGACATTTTGTCTATGACGGAACAGTTTTCAGCATCAGAAATCAGAGCAAAAATATAACATTTGACAATGTCAGCATTTACGGCAGTGCAGGTATGGCTTACATATGCGAAGACAGCTGTTCGCATTTCCAGATTATCAACGGTTTTATCGGTGTCAATCCCGAATATAAAGACAAGCGCTGTGTGTCAATGACTGCCGATGCGATTCATATTGTCAACACTGACGGTTGCTTCAACATTGAAGGCTGTGATATAAGCGGAATGGGTGATGATGCTGTCAATGTGCACGACGGTCTCGGTTATGTTTCGGCAGCAGATGACAACACTCTTACGCTTATTGCATCAGCAATGAGGCTGAATGAGGGTGATGTCCTCGGCTTCAGAAATGAAAAGTTCGAAGATACGGAATTGACTGCAAAAATAGTTTCAGTCAAAGCTCTTGACTGGATAACAAATGAGGTTGTTGTTGAAAACCTGCCCGAAGAAGTCACAGAGGGCTTTGTTGCTTACAGCACAGAATGTGACAGCAGCAATTATGTAATCAGAAACAACTATTTCCACGAAAACAGAGCAAGAGGCCTGCTTCTTCAGTCATCAAACGGTCTTTGCGAAAACAACCGTTTTTATAAAACTATGGCTCAGGCAATAAAGGTTGTTATGGATATTGAGCCCACTCTCTGGCAGGAGGGGACAGGCGTTGACAACCTTGTCATCCGTAACAATACCTTTGAAAAATGCAATTTCAGTGACTGGGGAAATGTGATTGAAATCGGCACAAACATCGCAGGCGAGAGCGCAAAGACAGCTGTTTTTACAAACATTGAAATCAGCTCAAATGAGTTCAGTGATATACCCTCAATGCTTATGAAGGCAGACAATGTCAACGGCTTTGTTTTCACTGACAATACTATCGACACAGGTGATTTTTTCACTCAGCAGCTGTCACAGGGCAGAATCAGCTACGGCAGATACTGTTCAAATGTGAAATACAGCTCAAATGACTTCGTTGACAGCGGTTTTATGGAAATGAAGAAAATTGCTGTGGCAGAAAATATTGCAGTCTGGGCACAAATCAATTCTCAGCTGTCAGAAGATATAGGCTAATCGGTATTTTACCCGAAAAACACCTGTCTTAACAGGTGTTTTTTTGTTTGTATTGCGGATTTATGAAATATATGATATAATAAAGTTGTTTTTATATTCAAAATAAGGTGAAAAAGGAAAGAGAATATGAACAAAGAAAGATTAAGCAAAAAGAACTGGTTTATAATCACCCTGTTCTGTTTTATGGGCGGTATTGCGTGGAGTACGGAAAATATGTATTTCAACACATTCATCACAAACGAAATCTATGCCGACGTTTCACAGGCGGCAATCAGAGGAACAATGGAAGCCACAACTGCAGTTGCCCGTATGGTTGCTCTTTCAGCCATTGCAGCTGTTGTGACAACATTCATTATGGGTGCACTCAGCGACAAGCTGAAAAACCGAAAAATGTTTATTTCCGTGGGCTATATTCTCTGGGGTATCGTCACGGCGATGTTCGGTTTCATAACAAAGGACAATATAGCAAATCTTTTTAATCTTACGGATGAAACAAAGATTCTCGGCTGTACCGTATGGTTTGTTATTCTTATGGATATTGTGATGACCTTTATGGGCTCAACAAGTAACGACGCGGCATTTCAGGCGTGGGTAACGGATGTCACCGTGCCGAAGCAGAGACCGATTGTTGAAACAGTTTTGTCTGTTGTGGGCACAATATCTTCCCTTGCAGTAACAGGTGTCGGCAGCTTCGCTCAGGCAGGAACAATCAGCTACAAGCTCTTTTTCGGCGGACTCGGTATAGTGGTAACACTCTGCGGTATAGTTGGACTCTTCCTTATCAAAGACCCTCCCAGTACAATTCAGACTCAGTCATCATCAAGCTACTGGGCAGACCTTTTCTACGGCTTCAGACCATCTGTTATCAAGGAAAATGCAAGACTTTATCTTGCTCTTCTGGCATTTTGCTTTGCAATAATTGCATTCCAGGTTTTTTATCCTTATCTTCTTACATATGTTCAGTATGTTGTTCTTCCCGATAACGGCGGTGTTGAAAACATTCTGAAAGCTCCTGTTGTTATAACTGCTGTGGTTGTTGTGATTATTCTTCTCGCATGTATTGTGACACTTCTGAAGCTCTCAACAACAAAAAGAGGCTTCTGCCTTGTGACAGGTGTCGTTGTGCTGTCTCTGGGATTCTTTATTCTTTCTACAAGCACAAACATTTATGTTATTCTTGTAAGCATTGTGCCCGTTGTTCTGGGCAATGCTCTTGTAAATATTCTTTTCGGTGCTGCAGTCAAGGATTTCATTCCCGAAGGCAAGGCAGGTCTTTTTCAGGGTATAAGAATGATATTTGCAGTTATGCTGCCTATGATTATCGGCCCTGTTATCGGTGATAAGGCTTGTCAGTATGCAGCACAGACAATCGTAAATGAGGTGGGTGCTGAGGTTATCGTGCCTGCAAAAAATATGTTCCTGTGGGCAGGTATCGTGTGCGTATTTGCACTCATTCCTCTGTTTTTCCTTATCAGAAAAGGTGTCGAATCACCTGAAAAGAACATTGAGGTGACAGAAAATGAATAAATGGAGCTTTTATACATCAAAAGAGATAAAACCAGAGGGCTGGCTTCGTCGTCAGCTTGAAATACAGGCAAAGGGCCTGAGCGGCAATCTTCATAAAATATGGCCCGATATCCGTGACAGCAAATGGATAGGCGGAGACCGTGAGGGCTGGGAAAGAGTACCTTACTGGCTTGACGGTTTTATTCCTCTTGCATATCTTCTTGAGGATAAAGAGCTGATTGCGACTGCAAAAAAATATATTGATGCAATCGTGTCTTCTCAGGAAGAGGACGGCTGGATTTGTCCCTGCCCTGAGAATAAAAGAGCCCGATATGACACATGGGCAATTCAGCTTATCTGCAAAACGCTAAAGGTTTATTATGACTGCTCAGGTGACGAAAGAATCCCCGATGTAATTTACAAAGTAATGAAAAATTACTATGAGCTACTTAAGAACAAAAAAATCAAGCTGTTTATGTGGGGCAGATTCAGATGGTTTGAGGCATTTATTTCACTCAACTTCCTTTATGAAAGATACAAGGAAGAATGGATAAAAGACCTTGCAAAAATCATAAAAGAGCAGGGCTATGATTACAACACAGCCACTGAAAAATGGAAAAATCCCAGTCATATGTGGGTTCTTAATACTCATATCGTAAATATGGCAATGATGCTCAAAAGCGAAGCTGTTTCACACGAACTGCTGGGTGAAGAATATACAGACAACGCCGAAAAGCTCCGTGAAATCCTTGACAGATACAACGGTACTGCGTTTGAGGGCTTTACGGGTGATGAGGTGCTTTCAGGTCTTGACCCCACAAGAGGTACAGAATGCTGTGCAGTAGTTGAGCAGATGTATTCTTATGAAGAAATTTTTGCACATACGGGTGATAATAAATGGGCAGAGCGTCTTGAAATGCTCGCATTCAACGCACTTCCCGCAACGCTGAGCGAAGATATGTGGACACATCAGTATGTTCAGCAGGTCAATCAGATTGCCTGTCAGAAAACAATGATTATGGCTCCGTGGAGCACAAACGGCCCCTATGCGCACACATTCGGTCTTGAGCCGAATTTCGGCTGCTGTACTGCAAACTTCAATCAGGGCTGGCCGAAATTTGCACTCACTCCCTTTATGCATAACGGTGACACAATCATAAATTCCGTAATGCTGCCCTCTGTCCTTAATGATAAGGATGTCACAATCAGACTTGCAACTGACTATCCCTTCAACAATAAAATGCACTATTATATTGATTCACAGAAGGATTTTGATTTCTGTGTCCGTATTCCGTCATTTGCAAAGAATCTTAAGGTAAACGGTGAAGAAAAGGATACAAAAGACCTTGAATTCAATGTAAAACAGGGTAAGACTGAAATTGAAATTGAATTTACGGTTGCACCGTTCTTCAAAAAGAGACCTAATGACCTTGTTGCATTACAGATGGGTTCGTTGCTGTTCTCTGTTTCCGTTGCTTATGAAAAGAAAATGAGAGAATACACTAAAAAAGGTGTAGAGCGTAAATTCCCCTATTGTGATTATCAGTTTGTTCCCACAACACCGTGGAATTACGGTTATTCTGATGATTATTTTGAAGTCAGTTATCATTCATCGGGTGATATTCCCTTTTCACAGAGCAATCCCCCTGTAACAATCAAAGCAAATATGCAGAAAATCGACTGGGGACTTAAATTCCCTTACAGAAGTGTTGCAAGAAAAACACCGAAATCTACACAGCCGATATCAGGTGTAGAGACAGTTGAACTTTGCCCCTACGGCTGTGCAAGGCTGAGAATGACAGAAATGCCTGTGCTCGGCAAGTGAATTTTGTGATATCAGGCTTCTCTGTGCCGATAAATATATAAAACAAGAGGTTTTTTATGGATAAATACTGTGTTCTGAACCGGAGGCATTTTCAAAGCATATATTCTTTCAGCACAGGGAACCGTTCACCTTATGATCTGGGTATACCTTTAGTGGATATATCGGATAAAACCATTGAAGAGATATACTATTTCCGTTTTCATACCTACTGTAAGCATATCAAAGAAACAAAAGACGGCTATGTTGTGACTGAATTTCTGCCCAGGGTTCTCTGGGCAGGTAAGCACAATACCATATGCTGTCCTGCAGGCCACCATTTTTATGAGGGCAGATGGATTCACGACAGAGAGTTTCTTGATTCATATGCCGAATTCTGGTTTTCACCTGACGGCAAGCCGAGAAAATACAGCTTTTGGGCAGCTGACAGTATTTATGCGGCAGCCTGTGTTTCAGGCGATTTCAGTGTTGCCGAAAAGCTTTATGAAAAGCTGAAAGAGAATTATTTTGCCTGGGAAAAAGAAAAAAAATCCCTGCACGGTATGTTTTATCAGATTGATGACCGTGACGGTATGGAATATTCGGCAGGTGGCAGCGGACTTCGTCCCACAATAAATTCATATATGTACGGTGATGCTGCAGCGCTGAAAAAACTTGCACACAGACTCGGAAAAAATGATGATGCAGATTTGTGGGACAAAAAGGCAACAGAGCTCAGAGAAAAAATCAACACTCTTCTATGGGATGAAAATGCGAAGTTTTACAAGACACGCAGCACAGATACCGATAAGCCGGTCAGTGTCAGGGAGCAGGCAGGCTATGTGCCGTGGTATTTCAATATTCCCGACGGAGACAAAGCAGAAGCGTGGAAATTTCTCTTTGACGAAAATTATTTTTATGCTCCCTACGGCCCCACAACAGCTGAGCGCAATTCACCTGAATTTATGAAAAAATTCAGCCACGAATGTCTGTGGAACGGCCCTTCGTGGCCTTTTGCAACAAGTCAGACTCTGACGGCGGCAGGCAATCTTCTGCGCAACTACAATCAGGCTGTGATTACAAAAAGCCATTATTACAGCCTGCTTCATTTGTATGCAAATTGCCATTATCTTACGGAAAACGGAAAAACAGTTCCGTTTATAGATGAAAATCTTGACCCCTTTACGGGAGAATGGCTTGCAAGAAAAAATCTGAAAAAGCGCTTCAGACTCTTCAGTCCAAAAGAGCGTGGTAAGGATTATAATCACTCCACATTCTGCGACCTTGTTCTCAACGGTCTTGCGGGAATTTGTCCCGATGATAATGATACTCTGATAATAAGTCCGTTGTTTGATGAAGAGGAGCTTGAGTATTTCTGTGCAGACGGAATTCTGTACCACGGGCAGTATATCACTGTTTTATGGGATAAAACGGGAAAGCGCTACGGCAAAGGTAAGGGCTACCGTATTTTTGTTGACGGAGAAGAGGTCTTTTCGGCAGATAATGTGTGCAGATTTGAAAGATAAAGAATATGCGTGTCATAAATATAAATTCTGACAGAAAAAGCAGGTGCCAAAAATGAAATTTGACGTAAGCTCATTTGAAAAAAGAATTATTTGCGAATCTGACTGTAAGGACACTGTTGTTGAAGCTGTTGCCAAGGGTGATGTTCTCGATTTGTATGTGACCGCAACGGAAGACCGCCTGAAATATATAGAGCTTCAATGGAATTTTGAAAGCTGCGATAATCTTTATGTTCTCGGTGATGTCTGGGAACGCAGCTACGGTGACCTTGAATTCAGAAAAATCACAGATAATGACCGTTTTATGCCCTGGTATTTTATTGCAACAGACAAAACAGACTGCTTTTGCTTCGGTGTCAAAACACAGCCTGCCGCATTTATATGCTTTCGTTATGATGAAAAAGGTATCAGTGCCCTTATTGACTGCAGAAACGGTGGCTGTGGTGTTGAGCTTGGCGGCAGAAAGCTTCATATTGCCACATTTGTTTATAAAAAATACAATTCAGCTGATGTGTTTGCTTCTCTTCACGATTACTGCAGAACACTCTGCGAAAAACCTATACTGCCTGCTGAAAAAATTTATGGCGGTAATAATTGGTATTACGCTTACGGAAAAAGCAGCTATGAAGAAATTATATCTGATACCCGGCTTCAGGTTGAGCTTGCTAAGGGCATAAACAACAAGCCGTTTCAGGTAATAGATGATTGCTGGCAGATAAATTCGTGTGAGGGACCGTGGGTTGCCAATCAGAAATTTGGTGATATGAAAAAGCTTGCCGATGAAATAAAGACACTCGGTGCCAGACCCGGTATATGGGTCAGACTCCTTCATAACAGGGATTGTGCCATTACCGAAGAAATGAGGATTTTCAGAAACGGAAAAAGAGATTACCTTGACCCCACACATCCTCAGGTGCAGCAGTATATAATCAATGATATAAAACGCATAAAAGACTGGGGTTATGAGCTTCTCAAACACGATTTCACAACCTTTGATCTGTTCGGCAGCTGGGGCAAGGATATGTCGTCATCGGTAACAAAAATCGAAGACTGGCATTTTTATGACAGAACAAAAACAAATGCAGAAATTGTTCTTGACCTTTACCGACTGATAAAAGCTGCTGCAGATGATATGTACATTATAGGCTGCAATACTGTTTCGCATCTTTGTGCGGGACTTGTTGAGATTAACAGAACAGGTAATGACACAAGCGGCAGAGAGTGGGAGGCAACAAAGAAAAACGGCGTAAACACACTTGCATTCAGACTTGCTCAGAACGAGGCTTTTTATATGTGCGATGCAGACTGTGTAGGTATTCTTGATGATAATATTCCCTGGGAAAAAAACAGACAGTGGCTGCATCTTCTGTCTTACAGCAACACTCCTCTTTTTGTTTCGTGCCCTGACAGAATAACACAAGAGCAGAAAAAAGATCTTTCTGAAGCATACAGAGCTTTTCAGAAAGAGCACAGCATAAAGCCCGTTGATATTTTTGAAAACAGAACACCTTCAATATGGGAAATCGACGGCAGAACGGTTGAATATAACTGGGATGATAAATAATCCGTAGTGCAGAAAGGAACAAAAATATGAAGACAACGGATAATATGCAATCCGAAAAATATACAGAAGAAGTTAAAAAGAAATGGAGCAATACCGGAGCTTATGCAGAATATACCGAAAAATGTAAGGACTGCACAGATAATGACTATAAAAACTTTTCTGCCGGAATCGGAGAGGTTATTAAAGAATTTGCAGCTGCAATGAACACCGGTTTTTCTGCTGATTCCGAAATGGCACAGCATCTTGTTCAAAAGCTTCAGAAATATATTACGGATAATTTTTACACCTGCACAAATGAGATTCTTGCTTCGCTCGGTCAGATGTATGTTTCTGATGAGCGATTCAGAAATAATATTGATAAGCACACTGTCGGCACTGCAGAATATATTTCTGATGCAATAAGCTTTTATTGCAGTTGAGTAATAACAAGCTGTTTATTGACAAAATTTGCAGGAATGTATATAATTAAGTCGATAATATAAAGAAGGAGATATATTATGGCAAATTTATTTAACAGAAACGCAAACAGTATGCCTCAGACTCCACGGAGCAATCTTGAGGCGAAGTACAACGGCAGTGTCACAAATCTGCTGCTTGTGGTGGTTTTCAGTCTTATCAACATTGTTCTACTTGTTATGAATGCAGATACATACTTTCTGTTCTCAGCATTTATTCCGTATCTGCTGGCAGACCTGGGTATGTTCTATTGCGGTATGTACCCTGAGGAGTATTATTATGATGTTGCCGATATGGAATTTCTCAGCAATTCATTTCTTGCTGTCACTCTTGCGGCAGCTGCAGTCATATTGCTGCTGTATTTTCTCAGCTGGCTGTTTGCAAAGAAGAAAAAGGTCGGCTGGCTGATTTTTGCGTTGGTTTTCTTCTGCATCGATACTGTTGCAATGTTCATTCTGACAGGTTTTGCCCTTGAATCACTTATGGATATTATATTCCATATCTGGGTCATTGTCAGTCTTTCACTCGGTGTTGCCAATTATTTCAAGCTCAGAAAAATGCCCGAAGAGGAGCTCAGCGAGCTTGATGTGACTATGCCTGACACACAGCAGCAGCCCATTGAAAATTCAGGCGTTCTCAGAATGGCTGATACGGAAGTGAAATCAAGAACACTGCTTGAAGCTGAGGCACTGGGTCACCATATTGTATATCGCAGAGTAAAAAGAGTGAACGAGCTTGTCATAGACGGCAGAGTTTATGATGAATATGAAGCGTTGGTGGAGCATCCTCATACACTTTGTGCGTTTGTGGGCGGGCATAAGTTTGAAGTGAAGTATGATAATTTCAGCTTTATGTACATTTTTGCAGACGGACAGCAGGTTGCAAAGAAAATGAGAATTTTATAAAACAGAGATGCCATCCGTTTCGGGTGGCTTTTTCTGATAAAAGATGCGAATATCAAAAAATCTTTTCAAAAACTGTTTTAAATACAGAAAAGTTCTGCTATAATGGATAAAAGCAGAACTTTTTAGCTTTACAGGGAACTGTATCTGTAAAGAAAAAGATTATATGTCTCTGCGACACGGCAAAGCCGTTTTCTTGTCAGGAGGATGCAACAATGGAAAAAAAACTCAGCAAAAGATTGTGGCTGAATATCATTATATTCAGCTTTATGGGCGGTGTTGCCTGGAACCTTGAAAATATGTATTTCAACACCTTCCTTTACGGCTCAATTTATGAGGGCGTGTCCGCCAATGCGCTTGCAGGGGTAATGCCTCCCACAACAGCTATCAGCCGTATGGTTGCGCTTTCTGCAATTACGGCAGTTGTGACTACATTTATTATGGGTACTCTCAGTGAAAAAATGAAAAAGCGCAAGGTTTTCATTTCTGTCGGTTACATAATCTGGGGTATCATCACTGCAGCTTTCGGTTTTATTTCAAAAGAGAATATTGCCGGCATTTTCGGTCTGTCAGATGAGGTTACCATTCTTGCGGTTTCTGTATGGGCAGTTATAATTATGGATATGATTATGACCTTTATGGGCTCAACAAGTAATGACTCAGCCTTTAACGCATGGCTGACTGATGTCACTAATCCCATTGTGAGACCTAAGGTTGAAACAGCACTTATGTTTGTGGGCTTTATTGCTATGATAGCCGTTATGGGTGTGGGAAGTCTTGCTCAGGGCGGAGTTATCAGCTATAAAGTTTTCTTCCTCGGGCTGGGACTTATTGTTACTCTTTGCGGCTTTGCGGGACTGTTTACACTTGAGGAGCCGAAAATCAAGGGTGAAAAAACAAATTCAAATTACTGGGCTGACCTTTTCTATGGCTTCAGACCGTCTGTTATAAAAGAGAACTCAAAGCTTTACCTTGTGCTTGCTGCTCTGTGTATCTACAACATCGCAATTCAGGTATTTTTCCCCTATCTTTTTGTTTATCTTGAAAAGGTAATTCTTCCTGATGCTGTTTTTGATGCAAAAACAATTATAATGGCTGTTATTGCAGTTGCCGCACTTGTTGCAGGTATTGTAGGTATGCTCAAGGTTGCAGGCAAGAACAAGCTTGTTGCTTATCTCTGCACAATCTGCTTCTTTATTGCAGGTCTGTTTATTCTTTCAACATCAACAAACATTATCGTTGTGCTTGTCGGCATAGCACCCACACTTATCGGCTATATCGTGCTTCAGATTCAGCTGAGTGCAAGTGTGCGTGACTTTATTCCCGAGGATAAGGTTGGTCTTTTCCAGGGCATCAGAATGATTTTCGTTGTTCTTCTGCCTATGATTATAGGTCCTGCAATCGGAGATATTGCCTGTCAGACATCCAACCTTACAATTATCGAGTACGGCGTTGAAAAGCTTGTGCCGTCAACAAGTATGTTCTTCTTTGCTGCAATAGTTGCAGTGCTTGTGTTCGTACCGATTATTATTCTTGCAAAGAAAAAAGCGTTTAATAAACAGTAATTTGTCAAAGGGATCTCGATAAATTCTGATTTCCCAAAAACTCCATTCAACACGGTGATATTATGAAAAAAATCAAAAATAAGCAGATAATTGAGCTCGTTGTTACAACGGTGCTTTTCGGTCTGCTTATATATTCTGCATATTCTCTCTGGTATGTTTTCGGCGGAACAGACAGTGCACCTGATATTCATCTTTATACAGGGCTTACCGGTCTTGCAATCGGTTGGTTTCTGCTTATTTTTGTGCAGTCAGTCTTTAAAAAAGCCAATTGGCCGGCAAAGCTTATCGCATTCATTGCCGGCAACGGATTTGTGCACGGCTTTATATGGGGACTTAATGCAAAAATCAACCCCGAATGTCTCGAGAATGACGATGTTGTGATAAAAGCATTCTCAGTTTTCTTTGCTTTCTCTGCCATTGCTCTGCTTGCATCGTTCATCCTCAGGGCAAAAGAGAAATACGCAATTTTAAATGTCATTTTTGCTCTTATATACTTTGTTGTTTCCTGCGGCGGATTTTATGTCATAAATGAAGAAAACATAAAAGCTCTTGATTATAAAAAGAACATCAGATTTGACAGCATCAGTGCCGATGAAATGAATGTTACTTCAGAAGAGAAAGCTCTATGCTCGCAGTGGTTTGACAGCAATTTTTCCGGTGACGGAAATTATCCCTTCACATTCAGCGTTGACGGAAAGAAGTTCAATCCTGAAGAGTGGGAAAAGAAGCTGGAGAAATCAGACAAGGTCTATAACGGCGGCAAAACGGAAAACATTGTTTTTACAAATAAGGCTGACGGACTTGAGGTCGTTGTTGAAACAACTGTTTTTGAAAACAACGCAACTTGTCAGTGGACAGTTTATATCAGAAACACAGGCTCCGGAAATTCGGATGTGATAAGTGATTTTTATGCACTTGATTCATCCTTTGAAACAGGCAGTGCAGAGCTTTATTATTCAATGGGCAGTGACACGGCTGCAAGTGACTTCTCGCTTATAAAGAAAAAACTTTCATCCGTGAAAAAGACCTTCTCAGGTACAGACGGCAAACCCACTGAGGCATATCTGCCGTATTTCAATATTTCGGGTGAAAATTACGGTATGATACTCGGCATCGGCTGGACAGGTCAGTGGATGTCAACCCTCGCAGAAAAAAAAGGCAACACGGAGCTTACCGTAAAACAGGAGAACTTCAGTGCATATCTTCTTCCCGGTGAAGAAGTGCGTTCACCTCTTGTTTCACTCAGTTTTTATAAAAATGACAATCCTCTCAAGGGCTTCAATCTTTTCAGAAGCTGGATAATGGACAGTGTGTATCCCGAAAATGTAACAAAGAATTATTACACCGTTATGGAGGTTGCAGGTCCTACATCAACAAGAACATCCGATGAAATTATTGAAATTCTTGACGGTCTCAGAGAAGATGTTTATGAAAATACCGATGCTTTCTGGATGGATGCAGGCTGGTACAGCTATAATGAAGGCTGGCACGACGGCGTAGGCAACTGGACTGTAGATACATCAAGATATGATAACGGTATTATTGAGCTTTCATCTTATGCTAAGGAAAAGGGTCTCGGTCATGTGCTCTGGTATGAGCCTGAAAGACTCTGGCGTGACACGGTTTTCCACAAGAAGGGCACAGAAAATGAACAGTGGATTGTTGATATCGGTAATGACAATATTATGTGGAATCTTGCCGATGAAGATGCATTGAATTATTATTGTGAATATCTTCTGAATTCAATGAAGGAGAACGGAATAACCGTTTACCGTCAGGACTTCAATTTTGCTCCCCTTGAATATTGGCAGGCAGCAGACAACGAATATTATGACGGCAGAACGGGTATCTGCGAAAATCACTATGTGACAAATCTCTACAGATTCCTTGATTACATCACAGAAAATATTGACGGGCTGATTATTGACAACTGTGCTTCGGGCGGTAAGAGACTTGATCTTGAAATGACTTATCGCAGTATACCTTTCTGGAGAAGTGACTATAACTGTTCATATCATCCGGACCTTTTTGATGCAACTCAGTCTCATACTTACGGTATTTCTTTCTGGCTGCCCATAACGGGTAGTGCGCAGTATATGATGAATGAATATTCCGCAAGGTCAGACATTATGCCCCTGATGCTTATGGACTTTACTGCACACACACATCCCGATTTCAGTTACCACAATGAGCAGAGAGCACTGATGGGTGAAAAATATTATCCCCTTGATTTCGGCAGCTTTGATAAGGATAAGATGCTTGCAATGCAGTTCTCAACCGATGATGCACTTTCAGGTACGGCACTTGTTTATAAGCGTGCACAGGTGACCGATACCGAATATACTGTCAGACTCAACGGACTTGTACCGGATAAGACATATAAGGTTTATGATGTTGATGCTGAAAATATGTTTTACACTCTCACCGGTGAAGAGCTTATGAATGAGGGTATTATTCTTTCTCTTCCCGAGGGCGAAAAGGCATTTATTCTTATGTTCAGCGCAGAATAACTTAATCATAAAAATAGAATATAAGAGAGAAAATCGTATAAACTATATACAATAAGGGGTTCCGCAGGAAAATCAGCCTGAAGAACCCCATAATTTTTAGAATAAAACAGAAAATTGTATCAACCGATAGTTGAAGATAAAAAAATCCCCCGCACTCTACCACCGGTATGTAGACATACTGACAAAAAAATCATACACTTGTTATGAAAGGAGACATCGTGATGAATCAGCAGAAGATCGGAAGATTTATTGCCGAATGCAGAAAAAAACAGAATATGACTCAGATGCAGCTGGCAGAGAAGCTCGGTATCACGGACAGAGCCGTTTCCAAATGGGAAACTGGCAGAGCAATGCCCGATTCTTCAATAATGCTTCAGCTGTGCGGTGAACTGAATATAACAGTTAATGATTTATTGAGCGGGGAGGTAATTACAATGAATAATTACGATGAAAATTCAAAAAAACTGTTACTTGAAATGGTAAAACAAAAAGAAGAGGCAGACAAAAAACTGCTGTCAGCCGAAATGGTGATAGGTACGCTGTCAGTTATCATTTTATTATCACTGACATTTATTGCAGCATTCTTACAGATGCAGGAATGGCTGAGAATAACACTTATTGCTTCAGGTTTTGTTCTCGCTATAGCGGGAGTTGCTTATGCGTTGCGACTTGAGCAGATTGCAGGCTATTATGAATGTTCCCGTTGCCATCACAAATATGTTCCGACATATAAAAGTGTGTTCTTTGCAATGCATATCAACAGAACAAGATATATGAAATGCCCTGAATGCGGAAAAAGAAGCTGGCAGGAAAAAGTTCTGAGCAAGGACTGAATATGAACAGAGCCGAAGTTACCGGCTCTGTTTTTTTTGCCTTATTGGAAAATATATTCTGTATAAAGTGAAAAACAATAAAATCTATGATGTCACGGCACCGGACTGACTGAAAGCGGATATCACTAAACAGAGAAAGAAGTTTTCTTGTCTTGCAAGTTGTGTCATATCGTGATAGAATGTATCTATAATTAGTTTCAGGAGATTATTATTATGCTCAGAAAAAGACAGGTACATCTTGATTTTCACACCAACGGCACATTGCCTGTGGGTAAAAAATTCTCAAAAGAACAGTTTCAGCAGGCACTTATAGCAGGCCACGTTGATTCCATAACAGTTTTTTCAAAATGTCATCACGGCTGGTCATATCACCCTACTGATGTGAATGAGATTCATCCGGAGCTTGATTTTGACCTGCTGGGGGCTCAGCTTGAAGCCTGTAAGGAAATCGGCGTCAATGCTCCCGTATATATCTCGGCAGGCTTTGACGAAAAGGACTATGTGAAGCATCCCGAATGGCATTATATCTGCTCGATGGATAAGAACGATGTTGCCGAATATGAAAGTGAAGTTCATTTCCACACACTTTGCTTCAATACGGGATATCTTGATGCCCTTTGTGCACAGATTGAAGAGGTTATGCAGAAATATAACCCTTGCGGAATTTTTCTTGACATTATTTCTCCCAGAGTGTGCTATTGTGAAAAATGTCTTGCAGATATGAAAAAAGCAGGTCTCGATTATGAAAACAGAGAGGACTGCATAAAATTCGGTGACATTGTTTTTGCCGAGTATCTCAGAAGAACAAACGAAGCCGTCAGAAAATACAGTGACACAGCAACAATTTATCACAATGAGGGACACGTGCCCAAAGGCGACTACGTATATATTGATGCCAATACACATCTTGAGCTTGAGAGTCTTCCCACAGGCGGCTGGGGTTATGACCATTTTCCTCTTTCTGCAGCTTATGTGCGTACACTTAAGGGCGTTGAATTCCTCGGTATGACAGGCAAATTCCACCACAGTTGGGGTGAATTCGGAGGCTTCAAGCATCCAAATGCACTCATTTATGAAACAGCACTGAGCATTGCAAACGGTGCAGGCTGTTCTGTAGGTGACCAGATGCACCCCCTCGGCGAAATGAATATGGCAACATATAATCTTATCGGCAAGGCATATTCTCACGTTGAAGAATGCGAGCCCTGGCTTGACAGCGCTGTAAATGTGGCAGATATTGCAGTTCTCAGCGGTGAAGCCGTGACACACGGCAAAAACAGAGATGCTGATGTGGGAGCCAACAGAATGCTTCTTGAAAACAGCTGGCTTTACAATTTCATTGATGAAACTGCCGATTTTTCACCCTATAAAATGCTCATTCTCCCTGATGTGAACGGCTATTCCGATAAAACTGCAGAAAGAATAAAGGCTTTTGCAGAAAACGGCGGTAAAATTATCGCAACTGCTCAAGCTATTGTAAAAGACGGAAAATTTATTCTTGACACGGGAGCAGAGTATCTTGGCAAGAATGAAATGAAGCCCACATATTTCATTCCCTGCTTTGAAACTGTCAACGGAAATACCGAATATGTTATGCGTTGCGATTCACACCGATTTGATGTAACGGACGGTGAGGTTGTGGCAAAGATGCAGAATCCCTATTTCAACAGAACTGCAGAGCATTTCTGTTCACACGCCCACGCACCCAACAACCCCGAAGAGACATTTGCAGGTGCAGTTGTGAAGAACAATATTGCGTATATCGGCTGGGATATCTTTACCGCTTACGCACAGCACGGTCATCTTTTCTTTAAGGAGCTTTTCACTGCAGTTGCAGAACAGCTTATGGGCGACAGCTTTACAGCAAAGGCAGAAATCCCTGACAAGGCAGTTATGACTTACACAAGACAGAATGCTGAAAACAGAAATATTCTTCATCTTCTTTTTGCTCACACAACAGTCAGAGGCAGAAATACGGAGGTCATTGAGGACACAGTGCCTCTTTACAATGTGAAATGCTCTGTAAAATGCGGCAAGCCTTCAAAAGTTACTCTTGTACCGCAGGGTAAGGAGCTTGATTTTAAATATGCAGACGGCAAGGCAGAATTCACCGTGCCTGAAGTCAATATTCATCAGATGATTTCAATAGAAGCATAAAAAGGGTGATGGAGTAAGTTGCTCCATCACCTTTTTGTGTTATTCATTCATCAGTTTTATATAGTTATTTATCTGTTCTTCTGTAGGCTTGTAATCAGTTTTTGAACAGCAGGGAATAGTTGGTGCGCTTCCGTCTGAACCCCAGAAAGGAGTTTCTCTGTCATTTTCAAACTGCTTCCTGCATTCCTCTTTGTGCATATCAGGGATGTCAAACGGGATTCCTCCTGAAAGGACACTTCTGTGACCGAGAATCGCAACTGAGGACATCGTTACTGCAGAGTAGATATCGTAAGGATGTTCAGGCTGTCTGTTTTCTTTTATGCAGTCAAGGAACATTCTTGCCACGATGAAATCTCCGCCGCCGTGACCGCTGTTTTCAATGTCAGCTTCGTCTTTGTCGTTCCATTCGGGCTCGTAAAGATTTTCTGTTTCCATACCCTTGGGGACAGACCACTCATTGTATCTGAGCATTACCTTTTCACCCATACCTCTGAGATTTTCAATCTGACCAAAGTCACCGCAGACACGGTATGAATTACTGTGGGCTCCGAAAGCTGAACAGCCCGTGAATTTGAAAACAGTTCCGTCATCGTTTACGGTTGTGATGATTGCTGCTCTGTCACCTACAACTCTTGTTGTTGCTTTTTCTGTCATAGGATTGAAAACTGCCTGTGCACTCACCTTTACGGGAGTTGCACCCGTTGCCCACATAATGGGGGCAAGCGAATGAGTTACATAATATGTTCTGGGCAGATAATTTCTCCAGTGATGGGGAAAATAGACATAACCTTTAAGAAAGTCATAGTCTTCGGGAGCCACACCGTGATTGTATTCCCCCTCTGCATAGATTATTTTGCCGAGAGTACCGCCGTCACAGATTCTTTTCATTTCACGGTTGAATTTCATCTGAGGATAATTCTCTGCAAGCATAAATATCGACTTGCTCTTCTCGTATGCTCTGATAAGCTCAACACCCTCAGCCATTGTGCCGTTGCTGATGCACTCCGAGAAAACGTGTATATTTTTTTCAAAGCATTTTATTGCATAGGGTGCGTGTTCGTGGAAGAAGTTTGCAAGCACAACTGCATCAATGCTCTGCTGAATGAATGTATCAAAATCACTGAAAACGGGAATATCAATACCCAGTCTGTCAAGAAATTTCCCGGCTCTTTTTTCGTCTGATTCACACAGTGCGACTATTTCGCAGTCTTTAAGAAGCATCATATTTTCTGCAATGTCGGCACCTCTGCCGGCACCGAATATGCCAATTCTGATTTTACTCATAGAAACACATCCTTTTGTGCTTATTCTATCAGATTGAATACAAGGAATCAACAGAAAATCTTTTTTATACTGTATTGATTCATAATCTTTACAGGTGTATAATAAAAACAACTCAGTATGCGAAGGGTGATACGGATGGAAGAGATGAAAAAAACCTACAAGCCTTTCAGTCAATGGAAAGAAAAATCAAAGCAGACAGAATACACTGAGCATACCCCCTTGCTGTCGCCTGACGGCACACTGCTTGTAAAAGGCTGGGCAAGGAAGAATGTTTTTGAATATAACAGAGATTATGTAAAAAAAGGTATCATCAGCCGTAAAGAATGGGATTTCTATACTATCTTTGATGATGAAATGCAGATTCTTGTCAGCTTTGCGAACATCAATATAGGCGGTTATGTTGCGGCAAAGCTTGTAAACCTGAAAACAGGTGAGATTATCTGTGATTCCGTGCAGTATTTTGTGGGAGCAGACAGGCATGTGTCACATTCAGTTCCCGATGCCCCGTCACGGTTCAGGGATAAAATCGGCAGAACAGAGTTTGATTTCAACACCGGTGAAAAAGAAAGAACACTGTGGTATAAAGGTCAGTATAAGGGCAAGAATGTTGAAGTCAATGCGGTGATGGATATTGTTGACGGGCTTGAAAGCATAACCACTGTTTTTCCCTTTGAAGAGGATGACACAAAGTATTTTATGACCACCAAGCAGCTCTGTATGCCCTGTGAGGGGACATTTGTTTTTGGTGATTATGTTTATGAATTCAAAAAGGACAAAGCGTTTTGTTCACTTGACTGGGGCAGAATCAATACTCCTCACGAAATGGTGTGGTACTGGGGCAGCGGCAGTCAGTATGTGACCGATGAAAACGGTAAAAGACACCTCTTCGGTTTTGAAATAACCTGGGCAATCGGCGATGAGAGCAATGCCACGGAAACCTGTCTTTTCTATGACGGAAAAATACATAAAATAGGTGCTGTTGATGTGGAGAAGTTTCCCAAAGGCAGATTCCTTGAGCCGTGGAAATTTATTTCCGAAGACGGCAGATTCAATATGACTATGATTCCGACCCTTGATAATCATTCAGATGTGGATTTCAAAGTCGGAAGAATGAATTGTCATCAGGTTTACGGCATCTGGAACGGTGATGTAACTCTTGATGACGGCACAAAAATTGAAATAAGGGATCTCTTTACTTTCTGTGAATATGTTGAAAACAGATGGTGAGAAATGAAAAGGGTTTTTATATGAAGAGAAATAAAATCAACAATCTTGTTTTATCGGCAATGTTTCTTGCCGTAGCTTATGTTCTGCCGTTTGTGGCAGGGCAGATACCTGAAATAGGGAATATGCTTTGTCCTATGCATATTCCCGTTATTCTGTGCGGATTTATATGCGGAGGACCGTGGGGACTGCTTGTCGGCTTTATTGCACCGCTGTTCCGTTCACTTACAATCGGAATGCCCACACTCTTTCCCAAAGCAGTTGCAATGGCATTTGAGCTTGCAACATACGGTCTTATTTCGGGACTGATGTATCGCATTCTTCCGAAAAAGAAGGGCTACATATATGCGGCACTTGTTATTGCAATGATTTCGGGCAGACTTGTCTGGGGACTTGTTCAGTTTGCCTGTGCGGGATTAAGCTTTGAAAAATTCGGCTTTGCTGCCTTCTGGGCAGGTGCAGTTGCAAATGCAATTCCGGGAATTATTATTCAGATAATTCTTGTTCCCGTTCTTGTGATGCTGGCAGAAAAGCTTAAAAATAAATCAGAAATTTAGCAGCAGTCACTTCATAAATTCCGTATTTGACTGTTGACTCTTGAAAAAATATCCGTCGGGTATTATAATATAATTATATTAAAGAAAAAACGGAGGTAACTATGAGAAATATAAAGGTTATCAATCAGGATTGGGCTTTCGCAAAGAAGGTAAAAACAGCACCCTCAACAATTCCCGCTGACTGGGAAAAGCTGAATCTCCCCTATACATGGAACGGCAAAGACGGTCAGGACGGCGGCAATGATTATTTCAGAGGTACCTGCTGCTTCGCAAAGACAATGACTGCCTCGGAACTTCCCGAGGGTGAAGTAAAATATCTTCAGTTTGACGGTGTAAATTCATCCTGTGAGGTTTTCTGGAACGGTAAAAAGATAACAGAGCATCACGGCGGATACTCAACCTTCAGAGTAAAGCTCGATGATATAAAAGACGAAAATCTCCTCTGTGTCCTTGTTGACAATTCACCCAACGACAAGGTATATCCTCAGAATGCCGACTTTACATTCTACGGCGGTATTTACCGTGATGTGAGCGTAATCGGTGTTGCAAAGAATCATTTTGACCTTGATTATTACGGTGCCCCCGGAATTATGGTCACACCTGAAATCAAAGGCAGTGACGCTGTTGTTGAAATAAAGACATTCATAAAGGATGACGATGACTGCAAGGTAAAATATGAAATCCTTGCAGACGGCGAAGTTATCGCAGAGTGCATAATGGATGAGGATGACGAAGCAAAGCTTACAATAAATAATGTTCATCTCTGGAACGGCAGAAAAGACCCTTATCTCTATACAGCAAAGGCAACTCTTATCGAAAATGGCGAAGAAATCGACTGCGTTAGCACCCGTTTCGGCTGCCGTACATTTGAAGTTGACCCCGAAAAGGGCTTCATTCTCAACGGCAAGGAATATCCCCTCAGAGGTGTTTCCCGTCATCAGGACAGACCTGACATAGGTAACGCTCTTCTTCCCGAGCACCACAAGGAAGACCTTGACCTGATTCTTGAGCTTGGTGCAACAACAATCCGTCTTGCACACTATCAGCATTCTCAGGTTTTCTATGACCTTTGTGACGAAGCAGGACTTGTTCTCTGGGCAGAAATCCCCTATATTTCAAAGCATATGCCCGCAGGCTATGACAACACAATCAGTCAGATGAAGGAGCTCGTTTCTCAGAACTACAATCATCCTTCAATCGTCGTATGGGGACTTTCAAACGAAATTACTATTGCAGGTGCTGCAGACCCCGACCTTATCAGAAACCACAAGAAGCTCAATGAGCTTTGCCACGAAATGGACAAGACAAGACTTACAACAATTGCGTCCGTTACAATGTGTTCAATTGACTCTGAATATGTTCACATCAGCGATGTTCTTTCATACAACCACTATTTCGGCTGGTACGGCGGTACAACAGATATGAACGGCCCCTGGTTTGATGATTTTCATAAGAAATATCCCAAGAAGCCCATCGGCATCAGTGAATACGGTTGTGAGGCTCTCAACTGGCATACATCAGAGCCTGTTCAGGGTGACTACACTGAAGAGTATCAGTCATATTATCACGAGGAGCTTATCAAGCAGATTGCCGAAAGACCTTATCTGTGGGCAACTCACGTATGGAATATGTTTGACTTTGCCGCAGATGCCCGTGCAGAGGGCGGCGAAAACGGCATGAATCACAAGGGTCTTGTTACATTTGACAGACAGTATAAGAAAGACTCATTCTATGCCTACAAAGCATGGCTCTCAGATGAACCTGTACTTCATCTGTGCTCAAAGAGATATATTGACAGAACTGAGGATGTAACAAAAGTTACGGTTTACTCAAACTGCGATGAAATTGAGCTTTTTGCAAATGGTATAAGTGTCGGTAAGCAGACAAAGGGCAAATATCCCTTCTTCTACTTTGAGGTAAAGAATGAGGGTGAAACAACTCTTACCGCAAGAGCAGGCGACCTTGAGGATACTGCTACAATCCGTAAGGTTGATACTCCCAATGAGGATTACATTATGAAAGAGGAAGGTCAGGTCATCAACTGGTTTGAAATCAACACCCCTGACGGTTATTTCTCAATCAATGACACAATCGGCGACATTATGGCAACATTCAAGGGCAAGCTCGTAATGCTTAAATTCGTCCTTATGCTCAAGAGTATGATGAGTGGCGGCAAGGATGGAGAAGGTGAAGAGAAAAAGGGCGGAGTGATGGCAGGCTTCAGTGTTACACCTGCAATGCTCAAGAATATTTACGGTATGGCAAAGGGCTTTACAATTAAGCGTGTGTTCTCAATGATCGGAAACGGCTTTACAAAGGAACAGATACTTGAAATAAATGCAAAGCTTAATAAGGTTAAGAAGCCTCAGAAGTAAAATAAATAAAAACGGTTTTCGTCAAGGGATGAAAGCCGTTTTGTTGTAAAGAATGGTGATTAAAATGATTTTATATATTATCAGACACGGTGAGCCCGGTCACGACGGCGCACTTACCGAAAAAGGGTGGAAACAGGCTGAGGCTGTCGGCAGAAGAATGCAGAAGGCAGGCATCAACAGAATTTTTACTTCTCCGATTCTCAGGGCAAGACAGACAAGTGAGCCTGCCTGCAGACTTCTCGGTCTTGAGGCTCAGGTTGAAGAGTGGGCTCACGAAATAGGCGATGAAAGACTCACAACACTACCTGACGGCACAAGGACCTCCGTTTCCCTGATTCAGAACTCTCTTTTCCGTGAAAACGGCAATATATACCTGCCTTTTGAAAAGGGCTATGAATGTGATTATATGAATCGCACAGAAATGAAAAAGGCAGTGTCGTATATAGAAGAAAACGGCAATCTTTTTCTTGAAAAGCTCGGATATAAATATGAAAACGGCATTTACAGAGTTATAAATCCCAATGACGACAAGGTGGCACTGTTCTGTCATTCAGCCTTTTCAAGAGCGTGGGTGTCAGTGCTTCTGCATATTCCGGTTCATATTATGTGGGCAGGGTTTGATTATGAGCACTCGGGTGTGACTGTTATGGAGTTTGAAAACTATGAAAACGGCATAACTGCCCCGAAATGCTACTGTTATTCTGATATATCACACCTTTACGCAGAGGGAATTGACTCGGAATTTTTTGTGAGAGCTGAAATGTAACTTTTTTTTCATTTATAAAAAAAACTATTTACACAATGTTAAATATATGTTATACTGATTGCATATTTTATAAAATATACAAGGCGCTTATTTGTAAAATGTGAAAAACTTACAAAAAGGATGAGTGAAAAATGGAAAAATTGACTCGTAAGTACGGACTTCTGACAGCTATATGTATGGTAGTAGGTACCGTCATCGGCTCAGGCGTATTCTTCAAGGCACAGAATGTTCTCGCTGCAACTGACGGAAATATGCCTATGGGTATTGCTGCCTGGGTTATTACAGGTCTTATTATGATTGTCTGTTCAGCTCAGTTTGCAGTTATGGCTACAAAGTATGAAAAGGTCAACGGTGTTGTTGACTATGCAGAAGCAACCTGCGGAAAGGGATATGCTTATTATCTTGCATGGTTTCTTGTAAACATCTATTATCCCAGTATGACAAGTGTTCTTGCCTGGGTTTCTGCAAGATATTTCGGTGTTATGTTCGGTTGGAGCCTCGTCAGTGCTGAGGTTCTTGCTCTTGCAGGCTTCTTCCTTATTGCTTCTTACACAATGAATGCACTTTCACCCAAGCTTGCAGGTAAGTTCCAGGTAAGTGCTACGGTTATCAAGCTCATTCCTATCTGTCTTATGGCTGTTGTAGGTACTGTTGTGGGCTTTACAAACGGTACACTTCCTCAGAACTTTGCAGGTGTAACAGAAGTAGTAGGCGGTTCAGGCGGCGGACTTTTTGCGGCTATCGTTGCAACAGTCTTTGCATATGAAGGCTGGATTGTTACAACTTCAATCAACGCAGAACTGAAGAATCCCAAGAAGAATCTTCCCATTGCTCTTGTTGTGGGGGCTGCAATCGTTGTCGCAGCTTATGTTCTTTACTATATCGGTGTTGCAGGCGGTGCATCAACTCAGGTGCTTATTGAAGAAGGCGCAACAACTGCTTTCTCAAATGTTTTCGGTCAGGTGGGCGGTGTGTTCCTTAACATCTGTATCGTTATATCCTGTCTCGGTACTCTCAACGGTCTTATGGTCGGTGCAAGCCGTGGTATGTACGCTATTTCCGCAAGAAATGAAGGTCCCAGACCCGAAATGTTCTCACAGATTGATAAGTCAACAAATATGACAACAAACTCAGCTATCTGGGGTCTGTTTGTCTGCGGCGCATGGCTTCTCTACTTCTATGGCGCAAACCTTACAGAGGGTTGGTTCGGTCTGTTCAACTTTGATTCATCAGAGCTTCCCATCGTTACCATTTACGCAATGTACATTCCTATGATGATAATGTGGATGAAGAAAGAAAAGGATCTCGGGGTTATGAAGAGATTTATTCTTCCCGCACTTTCAATTTTTGCTTGTGCATTTATGGTGTTTGCTGCTTGTTATGCACACGGTTATACTCCCTATATCAATGCTCAGGCAGACGGAAGATTCAGCTGTCCTGTTATCTTCTACCTCATTGTTTTTGCTGCTATAATGGTAATCGGCGCATTCCTCAAAGACGGTAAACGCAAAAAGTAAAAACACTCAATTCAGGAGGTTGCTTTGCAACCTCTTTTTCTTTTTGATATTGTTTTTGGTTGCTGTTTGTGATAATATTGGTCTTGTAATAATCTGTGAAAGGGTAATTGATATGTCAAAAACTCTCCCGAAAAGAAAAATGTACCGTTACTGCCTTGCTGACATTGCAAAAGGTCTTTTCAACGGTATGATAGGTAACTATCTTCTTTACTTTTTTCAGCCCACTGTCAAAAGCGGACTTCCCACACTTCTTCCCGAAAATAAATTACTGGGATTTATAACAATAATGGCTCTTATCACGGCAATCGGTAAAGTTGTTGATGCTGTAACAGACCCTCTTGTTGCTTCACTTTCAGACAAATGCACGCACAAGGCAGGCAGAAGAATGCCTTTCCTGAGATATTCGGCAATTCCCTATGCACTGTCCGTTCTTCTCATATTCTTTGCGCCCTTTAAAGAAGGCTCCTTTGCAAATGCAATATGGGTCGGCTTCTTCCTTGTTACATACTACACTGCATATACATTCTATTTTATTCCCAGAAATGCACTTGTCCCCGAAATCATTCCCGATGCCAAGGTCAGAGTCGGCTATTACGGTGTCAGCACTGCATTCTTTATGGGCTCAAGCTCATTTATGTATGCGGCAACACTCTTTGTTGACCTGCTGAAAAAGGCAGGGCTTACACCTCTTTGGGCGTGGAGAAGTGTCTTCACCGTCTTCGCCGCAATCGGTATGATCTGTCTTCTTCTGAGTGCTTATGCCTTTAACGAAAAGGAATATGTTGAAGAAAACACGAAGCCTACAGAAAATATTTTCAAGTCATTCGGTCTTGTTTTCAGAAGCAGAGAATTTGTTATTTTTACACTCGGCGACCTTTTCAGCGGTGTTTCAATGGCATTTTTCCAGACTGCAATGCTCTATTACATAACAATGCTTCTGAATGTGCCGGAATCACAGTCATTCCTCGTTATGCTCACGGCAATTGTTGTGGCAATCGCACTCTTTCCCCTTATCATTAAAGTCAGCCGTAAATACAACAAGAAAATCCCCCTTGTTGCCGCAAGTATTGTATTCACTATAGTTTTCGGAATAATCTATTTCGGTGACAAGCTTGCTGCACTCGCTCCCGGAAATGAGCTGTATGTCGGTCTTGCAGTAGGCGTTGTCGTTGCTTTCCCATTTGCTGCAATCAATATACTTCCTCAGTCCGTTATCTCAGACATCATTCAGCTTGACAGCCTTGAAAACGGCGTCAACAGAGAGGGTATCTTCTCGGCAACAAAGACATTTATTGAGAAAATCGCATCAGCCGTTGCAATGATGGGTGTTTCAAGCATCCTTGCAATCGGTGCTGCTTCAGGTGAGTCTGTAAGCCTTTTAGGCGTTAAGCTCACAGGCGTTTTTGCAGGTGTATTCAGTCTTCTTTCACTGATTTTCTTCATTTTCTATAACGACAAAAAGGTTATTGCAACCATTGAAAAGCATAGAAATGCAAAAGGTGACAATAATGAGTAAAATGATTTTGGGTGCAGAAGCAGACCGTAAAAATGTTTCTGCCGACACGCTTGAAATATATTTAGGCAAGCTCAAAAAAATGATAGACTGCAAAACTGTTTTTACCCGTGACGGAGAAAACAGAGCAGAATATGAAAACTTTTATGAGGTGCTGAAAGAGAGTTTTCCCCTTCTTCACGAAAGGGCTGAAAGGCTCACCTTCGGCACAGGCTGTTTTGTGTTTGTGATAAAGGGCAGAAATGCAAAGAAAAATGTAATGCTTATGTCACATCACGATGTTGTTGACGGTGACAGCGAATGGAAAACAGACCCCTTCAATGCAGTGCTGAAAGACGGCTCTCTCTGGGGCAGAGGTACAATTGACACAAAGACACCTCTTTTTGCCGAGCTTCAGGCTGCAGAGGAATTGCTTAGTGAAAACTATGATTTTGACGGCATAAACTTATATATCGGCTCATCAGACAATGAAGAGGTCTGCGGTGACGGTATGGTGCTTGCAACCGAGTATTTTAAAGAAAATAACATTCATTTTGAAGTTGTGCTCGATGAAGGCGGCGCAATCACACAGGGTATGATTCCCACCGTCAAAGCAAAGAGCGCTATGGTAGCAGTCCACGAAAAAAGCCGTCATATGTACAGATGTGTTACCAAAAAGAACACAAAAGGTCACGGCGGACTCAATCCCTCAACGGATTCAGCCGTAAACCGTCTTTGTGCGTTCATAAATGAAGTGAATAACACAAAAATCTATAAGGGTAAGTTCTATCCAGAGGTACGTGGCACATTTGAAACACACGCACCGTATATGTCTTTCCCTATGAATTTTATGTTCGGCAATCTCTCACTTTTTTCACCCGTAATCAAAAAGATTATGCTTTCAATCCCCACGGCAAATGCGATGCTTTCAACTGCAGTTACATTCACAACTGTTTTTGCAGGCACAAAGGAAGACCCTCAGATTGGTGCAAAGGAAGCAGAAGCAACGATGTTCATCCGTTGCATCCGTGAAGACGATATGCTCAAGGGCTTTGAAAAAATAAAGAAAATCGCTGAAAAATACGGCGTTGAAATTGAAGAAACAGCGCGTGATTACTGTCAGCCCTCGTCGTTTACGGCAGAGTCCTTCAGAGTGCTCAGAAAGGTTATGAACAGAAATTTCCCCGATGTTATTGTAGCCCCGTTTCTTCTTACTGCAGGCACTGATGCAAGACGCTTTACAGATGTTGCTGATTCAATTCTCCGTTTTGCTCCCATTGACCTTGACAAGGAGCAGTTTGCATCAATACACAGTGCAGATGAACATATCAAAGCAGATAATGTTGGTCAGTGCGTAATTTTTTATAAGGATTTTGTGAAAGAGATATGAATGATATAATTTACTGGACAGGACAAGTTATAGGAATACTCGTAACAATTGGCGCAATCATCAATCTGCAGCTTAAAAAGAAGCAGCATATGTATATTCTTTCAATCGTTGTAAACATTCTCTCGGCACTGAATATTATTCTTCTTGATAAGGAATTCAGCTCAGGTGCCATCATCTGCCTTGTGGCAGTTGCTCAGATTGTTGTTGCGTATATACACGATAAAAAACAGACCGATGTGCATATTGCAGAGCAGGTGATTTTCTTCGTGCTTTATGTTGCAGGCGGTCTTCTGGGCTTCAAAACGTGGATTGATATTCTCTCAATCGTTGCTGCTGTGCTTTATATGCTTGCAATGTTTCAGAAGAAAGAACAGCATATCAGACTGTTTCTTCTGGGGAATATGGCAACGTGGACAGTCTATCACGCAGTCCTCGGCTCAACGGCAATCTTTGCTCAGTTGGCAGGGATTGTGTCGTCGGTCGTTGCTTTGATAAGGTTCAGAAAACAATAATTTATCGTTCCGATAAATTATTGTTTGTTGACAATCTATATTCTTTTTTGCTATAATGAAATTAACAAATTCAGGAGGTCAGTTTATGTTTGCTAAACTTTTCAGAGCTATTGTAGCACTTTTGATGATTATTTCTCCTACACTTCCTCACACCTTCGGTCTGCCTGCAATACCCTCAGGTCAGGAGCTTGATCTGGAAGAACGGTTTGTCCTTACCTGGTCAGATGAATTTGACGGTGATGAGCTTGACAAGTCTGTGTGGAATACCGAGTGGTGGGTAACTATGCGCAAGGGCGGTTACTGGCACGAGGATATGGTTGATGTGAAAGATGGTAACCTTGTTATCACAACAGCTTATTTTGATGAGCCTCTTGAAAACTATTATGAAGACAAGTGGGGGGACGTAATTGATTTCAAGGATTACGGTCCCGGTTGGTATTCGGCCTGTATCACAACAAACGGCAGCTTTGAGCAGACATACGGTTATTATGAGTGCCGTTGTATTCTCCCCAAGTCAACAGGTATGTGGTCGGCATTCTGGATGATGAACGAGGGCGTTTATAATGTTGACGGCTCAGGCAAAGACGGTACAGAGGTTGATATTTTTGAGTCAATGTATTACAAAGATGTTGCTCTGGGCTATGGCGATGCAGTTGTCAGCGGCATTCACTATGACGGCTACGGCGAAGGTCATAACGGTGACAGCATAGGCAAATGGTATGCAAATAATCCTTATGAGGAGTATAATACATACGGTGTTGAGTGGAATGAAAATGAGTACATTTTCTACATCAACGGCGTTGAAACAGGCAGACTCTCAACGGGTGGAGTATCTCAGAATCCCGAATATCTGCTCCTTTCCTGTGAGGTTGCAGGTGAAAACGGCGTCGCATATGCTGACAGACACGGCACAGGCAAGATGAATATGAAGCCCGGTGACACAGCTGAATTTATCGTAGATTATGTAAGAGTTTATCAGTACAAATAATAAATTTTAAAAACCGCATATTGATGCGGTTTTTATTGCTATGGACAGGAGTTTTTTATGTTATCTCAGGAGCTGAAAAAAAGAAATCTTCCCCCGCTCAGAACAAGGGAAGAGATGAAGGAAATAATGCAGAGAGAGGTATACGGCTATTTGCCTGATGTGCCTTTCAGATTTGAAGTCACTGAACCAACAATGATTGATGACCGTTATTGCTGCGGTGAGGTTGCCTTTTCTTATGTGGATATGACAGTCTTTGTCGGGGAAAACAGCCACACCTTCCGTATTGACAGGCTTATGCATACAGACGGCAGAAAAAGACCTCTTATTATTGTAAATAATTTTCATTCAATGGAGAATTCGCATTATTTCCCCCGTGAAGAGATGAGTGAATACGATGTGGATTATCTTCTTTTCTGCTATAAGGATGTTTCATCTGATGACGGTGATTTTTCCACAGGTCTTGCACCTATGCTTCTTCCCGACGGGCAGGCTAAAGACACAACCTGCGGCAAAATCGGTATATGGGCGTGGGCAGCAATGAGAGTTCTTGATTATGCGATGACTTTGCCGTCAACCGATGAAAAAAATATTATGATTTCAGGGCATTCAAGGCTCGGAAAAACTGCACTCTATACGGGAATGCTTGATGAGAGATTCAGCTTTGTTTTTTCAAATGCGGCAGGCTGTGCAGGTGATTCCATAGCTCACGGCAGCACCGGAAAGCTCGGCGAGCATATTGACAGACATATGAAACAGCGTGGTGAAAATATAGCCGACATTGTCGAGAATTTCCCGTATTGGTTCTGCAAGAATTATTATAAATATACTCAGAATAATATTTCTGACGACTTTGACCAACACTATTTGCTTGCAGCAATTGCTCCGAGAAATGTTTTAGTCGGTGCCTGCAGTCATGATTACTGGGCAGATACCGAATCACAACAGCTCTGTTGCCTTGCCGCATCTGAAATGTGGCAGAATTACGGCTTTGACGGTATGGAAGATACACAGACATTTGCTCAGGCAGGTGAAGCTCTGCTTGACGGCAGAGTCGGCTTCTTTAAGATATATTCAAAACATTTCTTCTCACGCCACAGCTGGAAAAGATGTATTGAGTTTATGGAGAAGCACAAACAATAATTTATCGGAACGATAAATTATTGTAATGATATATTTTCCTTTGAAAAAATGTGATATAATTGGCCTTCGGCAAATTGTTTCGGAAGGGCTTCGC
>CALEII010000047.1 GCA_937876205.1 uncultured Clostridia bacterium | reverse complement strand
TCGTTTGCATCCAACACATGCTCGTATATCTCCATAATATCACCTCAAAATAAAAAGCATCTCCGTTTAATAACGGAGATGCTTTTTATTTTACAGAAAGATATAAATTACATCAATCGCAAACGGACAAAACGGCTCTCCGATTCATTGTGTTAATCATCATTGTCATCTTGTCCACCTGCCTTTCAGTAATTTTCTTTATTGTAACAATATAAGAATAATTTGTCAACAGTTTTAAGTTGCGTTGCAAAAGTGTCGGTTTTAAATTCAAAAGTGTTTGGCATTTATCTTAGTGAGTAATGGATTTGAACATAAAAAAATTCATCTACAGTCATTTCTTTTTTGTTTTTCCAGTCACAAATCAATCCAATAAGCGGAAAAGACGAATTATATGGGAGTTCTCCAATAACGAATTTTCTGGTGGAAAATCTGTAGAAACTGACAATTGAAACTATTTGTCTTTCGTGAATTGTAAAAATACACCAGTGGGAATATTCCGGAAAAATGTTTTTAAATTCTGGGGTTTCTACAATATCTTCGTCAATCCAATTTTCAGAATGTCCTTCTCCTGATATAATCCACTTAAGCTGCTGAAACAAACAGATAATTATCCTTTATTGTCAGCTATTGTCATTATTGTTGTAATGTGTTAAAATAATTTTTAATTAAGTTTTAATAAGTTTTTGAATCTTTTGTGATATTATTGTGAAAAAAGCAGGAGGATATGATGTATGTTTAAAAGGTTTTTTGCCGGCATTCTTGCCTTTATTTTTTCAATTCTTCCGTGCGCAAACGGCAAGGTGAAATACACCTGCAAAGAGGCGGTTGCTGTAACAGCAGAATTCGCTGAAAATGAAAGTGTTGCGATTGACACACCGAAGCCTGTTTTTGCGGCGGATATGCCGGAATCAGAGGTTATCTCGGTTAACGGATTATCACGGCTTTCAATCAACGGTCAGCTTACATCTCCCGTCCTCTTTTTCGGCAATACGGATTTCCCGAATCCCAACGGTGTCACAACAAGTCAGGCAGGATTTGCCGCTGATGCGGGAATACATCTTCACTCCATTATTGAAAATATCAATTATTATGCCGACCTTGACAGCATCAGCGAGGCGGAATACAGACAGTTATACTCTCATCTTCACGAGAGCGTTAAGAGTATTACAGAGGGGGACCCGGACGCAAAAATCCTGCTTCGTGTCAAGGTGACAATGCCCGATACAGGCTCCATACCCGAAAGCGAAATAATACAGTATAAAGATAAAAGCATAAAATCCGGTGTTGTATCAATGGCGTCAGATTTATTCAATGAAGAATCAAGCAGAAGGCTTGCTCATCTGGTCGATTATGTCAGCTCCAACGGTGAGCTGTCGAAGCATATTATCGGATATCATCTTGAAAATAATGAATGGTTTCAGTATCTGTACCGTGAAAACGGACAGGACTTTTCAAACGCAAACAATGAAAAATTTGCCCGGTGGCTGAAAGTGAAATATCCGACAGACGGGGATTTGCAGATAGCGTGGGGGAATCCTTTCGTGAAGCTTTCCACAGCGACTATTCCGAATAATCTCCCCGGCAACATTTATGACAACAGCAAGCTGTATAAAGATATTCTCTTTTACGGAACAAAAACGCAGAAATATGTTGATTATCATCAGTATATCTGTGACCTTACGGCAGCGCGCATTTCGAATCTTGCACGTATTATCAAAGAGCGGACAGAAAACCGTGCTATCGTAATTTCTTTCTACGGTTATCAGTTTGAACTGTACAGCTCTCTTTCAGGACACCATAATCTGAATTGGCTGCTTTCTGACAAAAATATCGACGGCTTTGCAGGGCCGATCAGTTACAGAGACCGCAACGGAAGTTCATACGCTCCGAATTCACCTGTGGGTGCTACGGGCGCATATATGTCAACGGTTGACTCAATTCAGCGAAACGGAAAAATATGGTTTCAGGAAAGTGATGAGCGAACATTTATCAATCACACCGATGAGCCGTATGAAGATACTTTTTTAACCCCCATAAGAAGCCTGAGTGACGTTATTGAAGTTCATAAGCGAGAGCTGGGCGATACCATTATCCACGGCAACGGCTTGTGGGCAATGGATTTATGGGCGAGAGGATGGCTGGATGATCCGGCAATATGGGAAAACATCGGAAAGCTGTCGAATCTGTATCAGGCATATCAGAACGGGTACGGACAGGCATCTCGGTTCGATGTGGCACTTGTTGTAGATGAATATTCACTTCACCGCATGGCAAATCAAGGTCCTGTTGGTGATGAACTGCTGGGCGAGATGCAGCTTAATCTCTATCACGCAGGACTCTCAACTTGCTATGTTCAGCTTAAAGATGTGCTTGCGGGACGTGTTGACGATGCAAAACTGTATATCATCACATCTGCGTTTGATATGACGGATGAGCAGATAGAACAGCTTCAGACAGCACTTCATAAAGACGGCAAGACAACGCTCTTTATGTATAATTTCGGAAGCATGACCACTCAGCAGGCTGAAGCACTCACGGGTATGGAATTCGAGGTAAATAAATTACAATCCAAAACCGGAATAAAAATGACAAAGCAGTCTGCCGTTCCGGGTCTGATCAGCGATAATCATACTGCGCTTATCTCCCGTGCTATGAAGGTTGTCGGCGGACAGACCGAGACTCTCGGTAAAAATCCCGACGGCTCTGTCGGTTTTGCAATCAACAGACAGAAAGATTATACCACTATTTATTACGGTGATTCGCTGATTTCAGTCAACAATCTGAAAGCCATTGCACGTGCTTGCGGAATCCATGTTTATTCCGATTCAGAGGATGTGCTGATGGCAAATCAGAATATGGTGGTATTCCACGCTGTCACGGCAGGGGAGAAAGCCGTCACCTTTGAAGGCAAGACTGATGTATGGGACTATTTTAATAATAAATGGTATACAGATGTGGATTCAGTCACATTCTCTGCTCAAATCGGCGAAACAAAATATCTGTTCTACGGTGATAAAGAAGAGATAGAAAATTGGAGCCTGCCGATTTACAGATAGAAACAGGAACAACCGTGAAAGCGTAACGTTGACAAATACTAAACAGCCCTCCGGGATTAAACCTCGGAGGGCTGTTTGCCGTTGAGCATAAGAATTGAACATTCTTTGTGAAGATAATGGGGCACAGCGATATAAGCAGGGTTGTTACGTTTGCTAAAAGTCAGAAATAAAGTTCTGCATATTGCTTGATAATCTTTCTGGCTTTGATTGCCGCATCGGGGTCTTTATCGAGTAAGTGGCCTGAATTTTTGTAAAGAACGAAATCGTGCTTAATACCGGCCCGGGCAAGCTTACGCTCAAAATCCTCTATGTGCTTTGCCGGAATAAGGTCATCTTCTTTTCCGTAAAAAATTGCGGTAGGGATGCAGTTCTCATCAACGTAGTTTATAGGTGAGATTTCACTTAAAGCTTTTTGTGAAGCTTCGTTATTTAAAGTTTCTTTTGATATATCTGCATTGCATACCTGTGACAGGAGTCCGTATTTCCAACTTTCAAATTCACCTTTAATGCCCATAAGAAAATCTTCCCTTGTGCAATCGGTAGGCGGGCAGTAGCAACAGACTGCCGAGGGCTTAATCGGTGAAACTTCCTTTTTCGTGTAAGCATAAAGAAGTGCGATATGTGAACCTGCAGATCCGCCGGATAAAATAAGCTCATTTATATTGTAACCGTATTCGCTGCATTTTTGCTTTATGGTGTTAAGTGAGCTTGTTACATCATCAAGCACATGATGGACATTTATGCTTTTGGAAACATATCGGTAATTAATAGCGGCGCATATATATCCAAGTCTTGAAAAAAACTCTGCATCGGGAGTGTGATCAGATTTATCACCCTCAGTCCAGCCGCCGCCATGTATAAAAAGTATCAGTCCTGATTGGGAAACAGGCTTTTCAGGAATATAAATGTCAGCTTTCTGTCTTTCATGGGTACCATAAGAAAAATCTTTAAAAACAGTCATATTCATTCCCCGGTAAAGACCTCTTTGATTGCTTCCAGATAGCCGTAACCGTAAAGGTCATCAGGCTGGAGATAGCTTGTTTCAGTCCATTCATTCCAGCTATTAACTGTTATAAATGGTACTTTCATAACACCTTTTTTCATTGAATTGTCGGCAAATGCCTTGATTTTTTCACAGGCATTTTTAAAGTTTTCAGGTGTATTGTTTTCAATTACTCCGGGAACGAAG
>CALEII010000046.1 GCA_937876205.1 uncultured Clostridia bacterium | reverse complement strand
AGTTTTATATTTTTCTTTAAGTCTTATTAACAATAATAAGAAGTTATTGTAAGTTAACGATTTCGAAGAAAGCTGATTTTGATAAAAAATAAGCTCCCTTCTTACAAAAGGGAGACTTACAGTAAAATATTTAGAACAAAAAAGGGAATACAAAAATATGGAATTGTTGTTGTATAGAAGTTATTTGAAATATTTAAAAGATAACAGAGAACCAATATCTAAAGCATTTAAGAAAATGCCAAAAACAATGGTTGCTTTGTTGATTATCTTATTGTTATCTGCAATAAGTGTTATTCTCGTTATTTGTATTGAAAAGATTCGTATGTGCTTTTATGCGGCTATCGTTATTGAAGTAATTATTGCTTTTGCAGTTTTTTTATACGGTCAGCATTATGAAATAAAAAATAGTGACCAAGATATTAAAAAATATAAAACCTATTGTACTAATTTGTTTTTGTGGTTAACTAATACATCTGTTTCGGTTGAGAAAAAAGATATTATTGAATTAAAAAACCGTATGGTTAATCGATTAGAGAAGCATGAGCAAAAACAGCAGAGAACATATGATGTTGCAATCAGATTTATTCAAGTGTTGATAATACCAATTGTTTTAACAGTATTAACAGTTGTATTGAATAAGCAAATTGATATTAGTCTGATTTTTGCATATGGTTTTATTGCAATAATGATTTTATCTTTTTTAGCGGTTACATTGTTTGGTTTTATCTCTTTCTTTAATTTGATAAGAAAAAATGAGTCTGAGAAAATGAAAAGTTTTGTAAATGATTTACAAGGAATATTAGATACACAATTTGATGAAGGAATATTTGCTGGGATCTCTACAGAAGATTAATGTACATAATTAAGGAGGCAAGAACATGAAAAAGAATAACGCTAAAACGCTATTAAAAGTTCGTTTTTATATTATTTCTTTGTGGTTGCTCTTCTTTTTGGTGGCGATATGTACTGTGGAAATTCCATCTTTTGTGGAATCACAAACAATTAAACAAAAAATTATTCTTGTTTTAGGTGAAAATGTTCTTCCGATAATATCAATTATTTTATGTATTGTATGTTTTGTTTTAATGTTAGTTACAAGATATGAGTGGGAGGGTGCAAGCAATCCTGCGTATAAAATAAAAGAAATCAAAAATGAGAATTATGAGTATTTAACATTTTTGACGACCTGCATTATTCCTCTTATTTGTATTGATTTTGATGATTTTAGGTATGTTATTGTTTTTATCGTATTGCTGTTTATAATTGGTATAATTTTTATAAAAATGGATTTATATTACGGCAATCCAACTTTGGCAATTATGGGTTATAAATTATACCGAGTTAAAATCGAAAAAGTTAATGCACCTAATGGCATTATACTTATCACAAAAGATAATTTGCATAAAGGTAAGGCAATAAAATGGATGAAAATAGATGAATATGTTTGGGTTGCAAAGGAGATAAATTAATGGATATTGAAAATTTTAGAGCAAGAATTGCAGATATATTATCAGAGTCAGTAATTGCTCAGGTTTATCTTTTAATAAAACAAGATAATGAGTATTTTGCAAAGCTTGCTGATTTGGAAAATGGAAAAACAGAATGTGAAGTTACCAAGCTTTTTAAAAACTTTGTTGATGATACTGTTATGCAAAATGAAGATCTGCAGATGTGTGAATTATCGGTTGCTGATGAACGAAGCAATGCGATCTATCATTACGATTATGAGGAGTGTCCGGAAGAATTAACAGTTTTTAAAAATTTTGATATAAAAAACCGTGTCAATAATCAGGACAAGTTCAATTTTCATAATGATAATATTAATAATCTTTATGGTTACATAATTTATTTTGGAACAATGGAAAATGGCTTTGTTTTGTTTAAGAAACATTATCCTATATCTCTCATAAAAAGAGATAGTTTTTTACTTGGATTGATAAAAGCAAATGAACGTTTTGAACTTATTCAGGGCGATGACATTTTAAGACTTAATGGTGATGCTCAATTAATGCTCATTGATGGAGAAATATATGTTTTTGACACAAAAATTTTGGAGCAAAGCATCAAATTTAATATGTTGATTAATAAAGCAGCAGATGAAACCATTGAAGCAATAGACAATCTTGGCTTGTTAGAGGATATTCAGGTTTTGAGAGATTCTGCTGAGGAAATAAGTTTTGCAAGAAAATTGTCAAAGGTCAAGAAAACTTCACCGATATTCAGTTTGAATATTCCGAAAGAAACAATAGTTCAGTTTACAAAGACAACTAAAGAGCTTGAAGGAAGATTTAAATACAGTGATGACGGTCAAACAATTCGTCTTGACACAAAAAAGTCAAAGGCTGCATTTCTAAAATTAATGAACGACTCTTTTTTGCGTTCAGAACTTACAAATCAGTATTATGAAACTTCAGCAAAAGATAAAATATAAAAATAATCTTACAATAATTTGATATTATTGTAAGATGTTACTTCAAGTAGTATGGATAAACATAACAAAACCAGCTCGTGTTAAATGTGAGTTGGCTCGCATCATAATGAAAAATAAATTTTACGTATAATGATTTATCTGTATGGTGTCGGCAAAAACCGACATCACTTTTTCTTTTTCGAAAAAGTTCTTGACATATGAACGAATGTTCTATATAATAGCAAATTGGTAAATAATGTATTTACCCTACAACTAAATATCAACTGAAACACATATTTATTAGTGCCCATAGTGAGCCGGAAATCACTGTACTGACCTGAAGAGTATCTGTCCGAATACTTGGTTGGGAAACATGCGGACAATCAGAGCTTAAAGTTTAAGCCGTTACATAGTTTCAGTACAAACTGTGCGAGAGGATGAAATGTCCTCCCGCTATTTGTGCTGTCTATGTGACGGCTTTTTTTGTTTTCTAAAAAGTATTTTATAAAATCAGGAACAAATTTATGTGGCTCATTCCCATTACCTTTTGGGGCAATTTCTTTATATAATAACTGCCCCCACCAATGAAGCTATGTATAAAGGATACTACAGCCACCCTTACATAGCGAAGCTCGTCTGCGGTATATACCGCAACTAAAGTTTGTCGCTCCCTTGATAAGCGAGAAATTTTAGTTTATGAGCCTCGCAGAGCCCACTGACATCTTTGCACGTTGAAGGCGTGAAAGTGTCATAGTGGGTTACGCACTTTTGAAGAAAGTTAGCGGAACGAATAAAGCAGTAATGCAGAAAGGAGGTAAACCTATGTCAAAGAAAAACTATAGTGTAGCGAGAGTTGTTACTCATACACAAAGCTCAATCGGTAAATGTGAAAGGCACAACGAGAGAAAGAATGAAAGCTATGCAAATATGAATGTTGATGTTGAGCGTTGCAATATGAATGTGCATTTCAAAAGCTGCGGTGAACTGACCTATAACGAACAACTGAATAAGCTCATAGCCGAAAAGAAGGTATGTATGCGAGGGCTTAAAGCTGATGCGAAGGTTTTTGATGAAGTTATATTCGATGTCAACACAGACTACTTTGAAACTCACGGCGGTTATGAATATGCAAAAGAGTTTTATTCGGAAGCCTTTCGCTTCGCAGTAAATCTCTACGGTGAACAGAATATCATCTCTGCCGTAATGCACGCTGATGAACTGAATGTAGCTCTCACAGAACAGTACGGAAAGCCTGTGTATCACTATCATATGCACCTTGTAGCTTTGCCTGTTGTTGAAAAACAGATTCTGTGGACAAAGCGGTGTAAGGACAAATCACTTGTAGGTACTGTGAAAGAAACAGTCAATCAGATAAGTCACTCAAAGAAATGGAAGTCACCTCAGGCTGTGGATGAAAACGGCAATGTCATATTCAACGAAAAAGGTAAGCCTGTGCTGATTCCGTCTTACAGTATCTTGCAGGATGATTTTTTCAACCATATGCAAAGAGCCGGTTTCAATGATTTCATCCGTGGTGAAAAAGGCAGTACGGCTGAGCATCTGTCTTGTCTGCAATATGAAATACAGCAGGATAAGAAACGCCTTGAAGAAATCAAAGAACGATTGCAGGCGGAAGAAGTCAGATATGATGAAATTCAGACCGTGCATAAGACATTCAACGAGATTGACGGTATGGGCAAGAAAACACTTACAGGTAAAGTGACAATTTCAAGTGAAGATTTCTATGACCTGAGTAATATGGCAAAGCAATCCGTTGCAGCAAGAAGCAAGATATATGACCTCGAACAGGAGAACAGAAAGCTGCAAAACAGGATTTGGGATTTGCAAGGCAGTATAAACAGACTGAGTAAAAGGCTTCATGAGCTTGAACAAGTCTGTGCACCGTATCTTGAGGCATTGAGAATGATGCCTGAAAAAGTAAAAGCATTTATCTCGGATGTGCTGAAAACTGTCCGAAAAGAGAAAACCAACAAAAATATAGAAATCAAAAAAGAGAGGTAATTAAATGAATATTGAAGATAATTTTATTAACACCCTGTTTGATAAAACAGAAGAAACAGAGGCGGTAAAGCCTCAGATAACCGAAATCGTAAATATGCCCATAGGAAAAATTGTTCCGAATTTCAAGAATCCGTATAAGTGCCGTGAGGAAGATATGACGCCGCTGGAGGATAGTATCCGTGAAAACGGTATTATTCAGCCTCTGATGGTGCGAAAGGATGATAAAGCTGATATGTTTGAAATCGTTTCAGGACATAGAAGATACCTTGCGGCAACAAGGCTTGAAATATCTGAGGTACCCGTTGTTGTGTTGGACATAAGCAAAGAGGAAGCAGACATTATCCTCGTTGACAGTAACCTGCACCGAGAGCACATCTTACCAAGCGAAAAAGCCTTCGCATACAAGATGAAAATGGATGCTCTTAAAAAGCAAGGTAAACGCACAGATTTAACTTCGGACCCGGTGGGTCCAAAGTTGAGTTCCGCAGAAAAAATCTCACAGAACAGCGAAGACAGTGCAACCCAAATCAAAAGGTATATCCGTCTGACTAACCTTGAAAAATCGCTTCTTAATCTTGTGGATGAAGGCAGAATCGCAATGCGACCTGCGGTTGAACTTTCATATCTTACTCCCGAGGAGCAGATGATGATTTTTGAAACCTATGAGAGTGATGAGGTCACACCCTCACTTGCACAAGCTCAGAAAATGCGAAAGCTCTCTGAAGAGAATCAGCTTAATGCTGATACGGTGTTAGCAATTTTGACAGCACCTAAACCTAATCAGGCAGAGGCTATAAAAATTCCTGAAGAACGTATCAATAAATTCTTCGGTAAGAATTACACCAAGAAACAGAAAGAAGAGCATATCATAAAAGCCTTGGAATATTATCACAAATATCTTCAGCGACAGCGTAACAGGGATGCGAGGTGAGTAACTTGAAAAATATATTTCCCGATGACAAGAGCATATTTGTAGTACCGCCTGAGCCTATTGATGAAAATGAACTTTCAAGCATTTCAGATATTATGGTGTCCCGCAGTGATGAAGTTGTTGTTGACCATAGTAAAATACGCCGATTCGGCGAAGAAACCTTTCAAATGAAAATCGGCGGTACAACCTATGAGGTTTCTACGCACTTCAACCCCAAAGGCAGGCAGTGTATCTTTGAGCAGTTCAAGGAACTGATATTGTCTGAAAAATTATTGTAAATCACACATTTGAAAAAAGACAATCGGACATTGTAAAATACGAATATCCTTGCAATGTCCGGTTGTCGGAAAGGAGAATATTTAATGACAACTGCAACAAATATTTCAGGACAAACAATAAATGATGAATTAATTACGGCTCTCTACTGCCGTCTTTCCGTTGAAGATATAAAGGATGATAAATCCAAAAAGAAGAACGGCAGAGAAGATGAGTCAAACAGTATATCCAATCAGAAACAGATTTTGCTTGACTACTGTAAAAAACACGGATACAAAAATACAATGTTTTTCATTGATGACGGTATTTCAGGTACAAGCTTTGACAGAAGCGGATTTAACCAAATGCAACAAATGGTTGAAGAAGGCAAGATTTGCAGAATTATAGTTAAAGACCTGTCACGTTTTGGTCGTGAGCAGGTTGAAGCAGGCAGATTAACGCAAATTGTATATCCGTCACTTGGTGTAACCTTCATTTCTATTCAGGAAAAAGTAAACAGTTCCACAGGTGACGGTATGGAGATGTTGCCGTTCTATAACATCTTTAACGAATGGTATGCCGCACAAACCTCAAAGAAAATCCGTGCTGTATGGCAGTCAAAAGCTAACAATGGCAAACGGGTATCTTCTACCGTACCTTTTGGTTATGTAAATGACGCAACCGATAAAGAAAAATGGCTGATTGATGAACCTGCGGCAGAGGTTGTACGAAAAATATATGATTTGTGTCTTGCAGGGCGAGGTCCTTTACAGATTGCCCGTGATTTGGAAAAGGAGAAAATCCCGGTTCCGTCAGCCTATTATGAATCTGTCGGCAGAAAACATTCAAACCCTGTACCGCAGAATCCTTATAGATGGGACCAAAAGACAGTTGTTCACATTCTTGAAAACAGACAGTACACCGGTTGTGCTGTAAACTTTAAATCAACTACCGTCAGTTACAAAGTTCATAAGGTAATCCATAACCCCAAAGAAGAGTATCAGATAATACCTGATATGCAAGAGCCGATTATCAGCGAAGAAAAATGGTTAAGGGTTCAGGAACTCCGTGAAAACCGTCGCAGACCTACTGCAACAGGAAGAACAAGTTTATTCTCAGGCTTGGTTTATTGTTATGATTGCGGTGCGAAATTACACTTCTGTGCAGCTAAAAGTCTGAATAAAAATCAGGAGTTTTTCAGGTGTGCAAACTACAAGGACGGCAGAAGGGGTACTTGCAAAATTCATTATATCCGTAATATTGCGCTTGAGAAGATTGTACTTGAAGCTATACGAAATTTAGCGGAATTTATTCGTTACAATGAAAAGGTCTTTTTGTATATGATTGCAAAGCAGAATGATGCTATGAGAAAAGTAGAGTATGAAAGGCTGAAAAAGACAGTTGCTGACGGTGAAATCCGAATAAAGGAGTTAGACCGTCTTATTGAAAAGGTTTACGAAGACAATGCTCTCGGCAGAATGGATAATGAAAGATACCGAAAACTGATGGCAAAATATGAACGAGAGCAAAAAGAACTTGCCGTAACAGTTTCGGAAGGTCAGGAAACATTAAAATCTGCTGAACAGAAATCTGTTGATCTAAGGTTGCTTCTTCGTACTTTCAGAGAGATGACGGATATACGAGAACTTACACCGACACTTGTCAATTCACTTATTGAGCGTATCGAGGTTCATAACAATGATAAATCAAGCGGTCATTGTTTTGTAAAGGTAGATATTTATTTTACAGGTATCGGAATGATTTGTATTCCAACAGAGGAAGAAGTTATTGCTATGATGGAAGAAGCAAGAAAGAATCCGCAGGAATACCGCATTGTAGCTTAACAAAGAGAAAAACGGTGCAACCCCAAAACGGGGTTAACACCGTATCTCTCAAAAAACATCCTTATGGGGCGTGCCCATTCTCCCTGCCGTCTTATTTTATCCGCCGTAGTCTATGAGTCTTCTTGCAAAGGATGCCAGAGTATTGATAACCTTTGCAACTTTATATTTAAATTCGCCCATAGGGTCTGACATATCAAACTTTGATTCATCAACCGTAAGCTCTGCATCAGGAACGGGATTCCCCGGTTCAAGGAATGCCTTTGTCTTCATTTTTGCGTTGATTATATTTCTGCAGGCTTCACGCATTGCATTGCCGAAGCCTACGGGGTCTGCACGGTAAGTAGCTTTAACAAGTGTTGTGTGTGAGATCATATTAAGGAACCATACACCTGTCAGAATCGTGTCATTTCCGTTATAGACAGCAAGTGCAGGGTCCATATATCCTCTGCCGATGAAATTGTTTGAGTAGTCTGAAATAACATAGCCTTTATAACCCCACTCTGTTCTGAGAAGGTCATTAAGAAGCTCACTGCAGGCACCTGCCCAGTCTGTGCCGACTCTGTTATATGATGACATAACACCGTGACACTCTGAATTTTTGACGGGAATTTCAAATGCCTTGAGATATATTTCACGCAGAGTCTGTTCATCTGCCCAGGTAAATACGCCTGTTCGGTGTGTTTCCTGATCATTGAGAGCAAAGTGCTTGATTGTTGTCACAAGTCCCTGATTCCACGCACCGTTGATTATTTCAGTTGCCATTATGCCTGAAATGACGGGGTCTTCTGAGAAATATTCAAAGTTTCTGCCGCCCATCGGGTTTCTGTGAATGTTCACGCCGGGGGCATACCAGATATCAGTACCGATGCTTCTTGCTTCCTGGCCGACACTGTCACCCATTCTGTAAGCAAGGTCCGTGTTCCATGTGCAGGCAATTGCAGTTTCACAGGGGTAAGCAGTACCGCAGTCTGAATAAGTGATGCCGTGTGAACCCTTTACGCAGGAGGGACCGTCATTATCCCAGGTCTTGGGAATGCCGAGTCTGTCAATGCCGTATGTCATATAACCGCTGTGGGTTACAAGATGCGTCATTTCATCAAGTGTCAGCTGGTCAAGGAATTTCTCCATAAGCTCAGGATTTTCATAAACATCCTGCAGCATTATGGTCTTGTCATAAGCCACACCCATTAAAGGAGCTGTACCTTCCTTAATTGGTTCGGGATGTTCGTCGGGTTTCTTTACTTTATCCGTTGCCACAAGAGTTCTCGCTTCGGGATATGTTGAAACAGCATCCTTTCTTGAAAGTACGGTAAAACCGTTATACGCATCGTCAAAAAGGTTCTTTATTTCAGTTCCCGTAACATCGTCATTCTTAATAACAACATCTTCATTGAGTGTGTATGTAAAAGAATCAATATGTTCACGGACATTTTCACCCAGAATAATTGTATAATCGCCATTTTCAAGCACCCACGCTTCTTTGTTCATATCGTAAGATGCCATTGCGTTTATATCGAATTCAACTGTTAGAGTTTCACTCTCAGAGGGTGCGAGAATCTTCGTCTTCGCAAAACCGCCCAGGTTGATTGCACTCTTTTCGATTGTACCGTAATAGGGAGCGCTGTAATAAAGCTGAACAGTATCCTTACCTGCTCTGTTGCCTGTATTTGTGACCTTTACCTGAGCAGAAATCTTACCGTTATCGGTGCTGTAAGAAACAAGCTCCTTTGTGAATGTTGTGTATGACAGACCATAACCGAAAGGATACTGTACCTTTTCCTTTGCAAAGGTTTCAAAGTAACGGTAGCCCACATAAATACCTTCCTGATACTCAACATAATGTGAACCGTTATCATAAGCGAACGAGCCGAAGTTTTCTGTTGAGGGATAGTCATAAATACTGTATGCAACTGTGTCTGCAAGTCTGCCTGAGGGATTCACTTCACCTGTGAGCATCTGACCGACTGCACGCATACCGAATTCACCGGGAATCCACATTATTGCAGCTGCCTTGATTGAATCATATTCATCAACAAAGCCCATTTCCATAACATTACCGATGTTGAAAAGCACGATAACCTCCGGGAATGTTGTTGCAACCTTTTCGACCATAGCTCTTTCATCATCACTGAGTCTGAGAGTTTCGGGAGTAAGGTCTGAATCCTCTGCACTTGTTCTGCCGATGACAATAACTGCAGTTTCAGAGAAAGCCTTTGCTTCTGTAAGCACAGCATCAGTCAGCTTATCGGGATTCATCTCTTTGAGTGAATTTTTTGCAAGAACAAGCTGAAGCAGATTATTGAGAATTGTGTTGCTTGTTTTGGGAATTTCATTTGATGCACAGTGTTTTTCATAAAGTACCCGAAGCTCTGTATTGTATTCAATCCCTGCTTCGTCAAGTGCTTCATACAAATATACGGGGTCATGTGTTACAATAGCACCCGACCCTGCACCGCCCAAAAGAGGAACAACAGATGCGGCACCGAAAACATTTACCTTCTTATTTTCGAGAGGCAGAGCATTGTCTTCATTCTTAATAAGAACAATTGCTTCCTGTTCAATTTCAACTGCAAGCTGACTTGACATAGCAACTATGTCCGGATCAATATTTCCGCTTACGGCATTTGCCGGAAATGACAAACAGGGCAGTAAAATTGCAAAAGTCAGAATAACGGATAAAAACTTTCTTGATTTTTTCATTACATCCAACTCCTTACTGTAATATGTTTTATTATAATAAAATTTTTTCTGAATAGCAATATATTTTTAACAATATTTACAAAATCGGAACAATACATTATCTTTAATGACATAAAAAAACTCTCCGATATGCGGCAGCATTGTCGGAGAGTTGTGTTTTAGGAATTATTTTACTGTTTTAAAAATATTTCTGATTTCTTCTGTTGTACCTGTGGCAACATAATAATCATATTCAAAGGGCTGAAAACTATTCATAATTCTCTGTTCAACAACGGCAAAGTATGAAGTAGGACCTGACTTTGCAGGGTCTTCACCGATTTCTTCACCTCTTGCATAGACACCTGCAAGGAATTCCTGCTGACCTGCAACATAAACACCTATACCGAAGCTGTCAGTGAATTCACCCGTAAAGGCTGCCCAGTTTTCCTGTGTGCTGAATGTAGGATAGCCTGCATCGGGCCAAAATATAAGGTCAGGCTCATTTGTCAGCGCATCATCAGTCCAGGGCTTATCACCTGCATAATAGACAAAATTGTTCAGCGGCTCTATACAGTAGAATGCAGGGATCTCCTGAGCAGCAAGTCTTGCCTCATAACCTGAGAAATCCACAAAACGGCATTCAATATGAACTGCACCGTTCACTAATGAATATTTTGCTTCCATATATGACGGAGTGATGTGTTCCTTTTCTTTTGCCCAGTCAAGAGGACGGCTCTTTATATAGATTGAAGTTTCATCACAGCGTATATCAACTATCTTACTGCTGTCATTGAACTGATTTCCGCCCTGAACAGGATTATAAGACCATACATTCCCCATATATTCGCCGCATTCATAATCATATGTGCCGTAATAGGACTGCTGAATAAGTCTTCCCGTATCATTGCAGTTAATAAGATTTACATTTTTGCTGAAAGCGTCAACACCGTAGCGTTCACTTGCCTTTGAATCAACATACACACGCTCTGCAGTTCTGACAGCCTCAACATCTGAATTCATATCCTCAAGATAGCTGACTGCACCGCCCCACAGAAGATTTACGCCCAGTTTATGGTCTTCATTTTCAATAAATATTTCTTCATCGGGAATTTCTCTGTTGAAGGTTGACAGGCCTCTGATTCTTATTGTTGCTTTTTCACTGTCAAGGGCTTCAAAGCTCAGAGAACACAGAGCATTTGCTTTTGTACCCTTCAGGCAGTTATCAATGAATGAAAAGAAAACACCGTCACCCGGTTCAAGGAAAAATTCCTCTGTTTTTTCCTTGACGCCTGCCATATATGTGATTGTTCCCTTGGCATATGAATCCGAAGCATAGCTGATACCGTAATAATTGAACCAATCAACCTTTGTATATGCAAGATCAATTGTCACTTTTTTTGCAAGCTCAATTGTGCCGTCTTTTTCATATGTACAATCGGCAACAGCTTCTGCAATTTCACCGTTCAGGGTTAAAAAAGCCCCTTCGGCAACATTATATTCAGTATCGGCTTTATCAGGCAGAAAGCTCAGGGGGTAAGAAACAAAGCCTGTTATGAATGCAAGAATAATGCACAAGATTTTTTTCATCACAAACACCTTTTAATCCTTAATAAGATCATGTTTCTTTATAAATTCGACAGTTTCATCAACAGTTGTGAATGCAAGTGCAACAACAGTATCTGCACCGCCGTAATAGATTGCAATTTTACCGCTTTCTGCATCAGCAAGAGCTGCACAGGGGAATACAACATTGGGAACATCGCCCACAAGCTCATACATTTCGTGGGGAGCAAGTAAGAAGCAGTCTGCTCTGTGCTTGACCTTCCAGGGCTCGTCAATATCAAGGATTGCAGCACCCATAGCATAAGTGAAACCGTTACAGCTTGTGAGAACGCCGTGATAGAAGCACAGCCAGCCTTCATCAGTTTCAATGGGAGTGGGTCCTGCGCCGATTTTTGTGTTTTCCCATATTTTTACAGGTGACATAACCCATCTGTGCTTACCCCAGTATGTAAGGTCCTTACTGTGACTGAGGAATATATCACCGTAGGGTGTATGACCTCTGTCGCAGGGACGGATAAAGAGAACATATTCGTCATTTATCTTACGGGGGAAGAGCACGCCGTTTCTTGCAACAGGGTAACAGGCATCCTCAAGCTGTACCCAGTTCTTAAAATCGGTTGTGTATGCAATGCCGATTGTTGTTCCCTGCGGTGTGAGATTTACCCATGAAAGATAATACTTGCCGTCAATTTCGCAAAGACGGGGGTCATAGCCTCTGAAGATAACCTTTTCCTGAAGCTCCCAGTTAATAGCATCCTTTGAGTAACCCACAACAAGTGTATGGTCACGGCTGATATTGTCTACTCTGAAAACACCTGCAAAGCCGTCACCGAAAGGCACAACAGCTGAATTGAAAATGCTGTTTGCACCGTAAAGATTGTCTCTTGTGATAATGGGATTGCCGTCATATCTCCAGACGGGGTATTTATATCCCTCGGGCTTATCCTGCCACGGGATATTGGGAATATTTGCACCTATTATTTTTGCCATAAAATTTTCCTCTTTCTTTATTTATTTATTTTCCTCTGTTTTTCCTTTCAGCTGAAGGGAAAGCTTCTTTCCCAAATCTCTCATTTCAAGCACTATATCACCCTCAGGCACATAATAGCAGTCTCTTTTTGAGAGGAATTTATACTCACCCTGACGCAGAGCCATAACCACAAGTCCGCCGATAAATGCGCTCACAAGGATTATTGCAGCCAAAGGCAATCTGCAGGTTAGAAAATCACCTGATCTGAGAGGCAGAGTGAAGCTCATAAAAATTTCACCCTGCTCAAAAAGCTCAGTGTATGTGTAATCAACAGCACCGTATGTATAATTGCCTGTGCCGTATCGGGGCAGAGAGCCGTCAGTATAAGCTGTGTTCACAATGCCGAAAAGAGCAGTCACAACACCGCCGACAGCAGAGCCCGCCATAAAGCCGGGAATCATTGTAAACGGGCTTCTCATAGCAAGAGGCATTGAGGGAGCCACAGTCAGCTTGATATTTTCAAAGAAGGCATTTATGGGGCCCGTAGTGGCAAAATTGAAATCATCTGTATTGATTCTGCCGCCCTTTTTGAATATTTTGCAGCAGAGCATTCCGAAAAATGCAGTCCAGCCCACAGTTATAAAGCATACGGAATAAATTGTTATGAGCTGTGCGTTACCGGTTGAAAGATAAGATGCTGTTGCAACTGAAAATGCAGCAAGAGACACAGGCCCGATAAGGTCAAAGCCGACCATAAGTCCCATAACAAGTGCGGCAAGCACAACATTGCTCTGAGCAAGAGATGAAAGAGCAGTCTCAAGACTGTCTGCAAGTGCCGCAAAGGGAATCTCAATGCCGTATTTTATAAGAATATATGTAAGTGCGCAGGATGCAACAGGAATTATAAGCACGAGAACAATAAGGTCAACACCCTCTATAATTTCAATGCCCCTGAGTGATTCGGGAATTGCCTTAATTCTCTTTCTGAGCTTACCCAGAAGATTATCAAAGCCTCTGCCGATTGAGATTTTTGCTCTGTCCCAGCCTGCGAAGAGAAGCTTTATGAGAAGTGAGAGCATAACTGCCATTATCAGATAGCCCATATAGCCTATTGATGTGGCATCTGCGTAGTTTGCAGGTGTGGCAAAGAACATTTTGTACATATGCTCTCCGCTTGCAGAAGCTGTTGTGAAATGGCAGAAATACACAGACAATGCAAGTGACGGAGCAATGCCGGGCAGACCTGCTATCAGGTATGAAATCACAACTGCAAGAGCTATGAAGAAGAAATCAGTTGCCCAGAAAAGTATTGTCCAGAGTGTGGGCTCCGTTGCAGCACCTGTAGCACCTAAAATATGATAGGTCTGAAACAGATTCTGTATAACGAAGAAAAAACCTGCTCCGAGTGCACCGAAAAGCTGAACAATAAACATTATTGCCGTTGCTCTGTAAATTTTCGCCTTTGTGTCAAGATAAAGCCTTTTAACCATTTTCTTCAATCCCTTCCACTGAATTATCATCTGCATATACATAAATTCTAAAATCCGGTTTTATTCCCGTTCTTCTCAGATAGGCAATCATTCTGCCACGGTATGTGCTTCTGAAATTCTCCGCATAGCTTGTCAGGTCATCGGGTTTTCCGTTCTCAATGCCCAGAAGTGTTGCGTTACCCGAAACATCAAAATGAAGCTCCTTATCATCTGCAGAAGCAATATTTCCGTTTTTATCGAGCAGTGTTATTTCAAGCTGAATGATATCGGAATCGCAGACATATTTTTCAATACTGATTTTCTCTGCCTTCTCAGATGAAAAGAGTCTGTCGCAAGCATTTTCGGTCTGTGCATAAAGCTCACCCTTTTCAAAAGGAATTTCCCAGCTTACTCTGTAATGGTTTTCATCGTCTGCGAATTTTTTGCCAAGAGACCTGCCGTTTATGAAAAGCTCAACTGCTGAGTTATTTGTGTAGCAGCTTATCTGAATTTTTTCACCCTGTTCACCGCTGTAAACAAAGCTGTCTGTCCAGACATTTGTATTCTCACCTTCACCCATTGAAACGGCGATTTTTACAAACGGCTCATCAGACCACAGAGCTTTTCTCATATAGAAAAGAGGTTTTTCATTTCCGCAAAGGTCAAGCATACCTGCCTGAGAAATTCTCACGGGCCAGCCTGCGCATTCACCGAGAAAATCTATACCCGTCCACAGGAACTGACCGCATATATAGTCATTATCCCTCACAGCGTACCAGCAAGGGGCAAAGTGTCCGTTTTCACTGCCGAAAATCACCCTGTCAGGGAATCGTTTATGGTCTTCTTCATAAAGATTCTCACGGTAATTATATCCCGAAATGTCAAGCACATCGGCAAAGCCCGTTCTTGTGGAAAGCTCAGGGAATGACATAGCAGAGAGTACGGGCCTTGAAGCATCAACACCGTGAGCAATGTCAACAAGTTTTTTTGCAACAGTCACAAGACGTCCTGCATCAGGTCTTCTGCTGTCATACTGTCTTTCTTCCTTAGGCTTGCCGTTATCGTTATTGCCGAGAACTTCCTTGAAAAGCGGTGTCACATAAGGGTCATTCGGGTAATCAATCTCATTACCTATGGACCACATAATTATGCAGGGATGATTTCTGTCTCTTTTTATCATTGCCTCAAGGTCAGCCTTATACCACTGCGGAAAATCCTCTGCGTAGCCGTATCTCTTCGGCGGATAGACATTATGTCCCTGCCACCATTTATTTTTTGCACCCTCCCATTCGTCAAATGCCTCATCCATAACAAGAAAACCCATTTCATCGCACAGGTCAAGCAAATCGGTTGACGGAGGATTATGTGCAGTTCTTACGGCATTACAGCCGGACTTTTTAAATTTTTCAAGGCGTCTTCTCCACACGGCAGATGGTACTGCAGCACCCAGAGAGCCTGCATCGTGGTGTACGCATACACCCTTGAGCTTCATATTTTTACCGTTGAGAAAAAAGCCTTTATCGGCATCAAAAAGGATTGTTCTGACACCGAAAGGAATACGGACAACATCAGTTATTCTTCCGTCTGTGAAAGAATGACATTCAATAGTATACATATACGGTGTGTCGGGACTCCAGAGCTTTGCACGGGGAATAAACAGCTCTGCACTTCCCTCCGGCTTTTCACAGCCTGCAGCAGAGACAGTGTTTCCTTCTTTATCAGTAACGATGAATTCAGCCTCATCACAGCCGAGAGTTATGTATTCTACCCTGAGAGAAGCTCCTTCTTCGCTGATATTTTCAGTGGTGATAAAAATACCGTCTTTTTCAAAGCAGTTCATATCGGTAATTTCAATGGTAACATCTCTGTAAATACCACTTCCCGTATACCACCTTGAGTCAGCAACCTGTTCATGCTCAACACGCACGCTCAGCACATTTTCACCGGGCTTCACAAATTCACTTATATCAAAAGTAAATGTTGAATAGCCGTAAGCCCACATTCCGAGATGATTGCTGTTAATGTAAACACGGGCGTGCTTATACACTCCGCCGAAGGTCACACGCACCCTTTTTCCGACAATATCGTCAGGCAGAACAAAATGCTTTCTGTACCAGGCTGTGCCTCCCGGCAGATATCCGGTACCGCTTGCATTTGATTTATCAAACGGATGCTCAACAGCCCAGTCGTGAGGGATTGTCACATCACGCCAGCTGCTGTCATCAAAGCCCATATAATCAGCATCAGGCTCATCACCGAGATAAAATTTCCAGTTGTCGTTTATTGTATATACATTTCCCATAACGCACCTCACGGCGTTTTCTTTTAGTATATACTGTAATGAAGAGTGTTGTCAATAAACACACATAAAATATTATTTATCATTCACCTTCTGTGCTTCGAACATTCTCAGCCAGCATACAAATCCGTAAAGGTCATTCACAAGAAACACAACAAAGCATATCATAACAGAAAGATAGGAAATATCGCTCAGAGTAGCCATTATCCAGAGTACAATCAATACCACATCATTCATTGCATACACAAGTGCAAAATACGGACTTCTTCTGAATGTAAGATAAGCTGCCGCAAAGCTTGTGGCAACCGAAACTGTGCTCGGCAGAATATTTGCAGTGCCGAAGAACTCAAGAATGAAATAAAACACAGCCGTCACTGCCGGAGTCAGCAGCAGCATAAATACAACTTCTTTCTTGCTTATTCTGTTTACCTCAACCTGAGCCTTATTACCCTTATAAGGGTTTCTGAGCCACGATATAAGCGCAAAAAGAGCCATCGGAGCTGTCATTCCGAGATAAGTTATCATTTCACCGTAATATGCAAATGAAAAAGAAATTATTCCGTAAAGAACGCTGAAAATTATCATCAGCACCTGCCCAACAGGATTACCCTTGGCATTAAAAAGAAGAGATGTCACGCCTATCACGGAAGCGACAAGTGTCAGATAGCTCTCTCTGTCAAAAATTAAAAATGAAGCAAATATAAACACCACAGAAATACTCCACAGCAGTATTTCAAAAAGCGAAAAGTAATGATATTTTTTCATATGAGGCCTCCTGAAAACAAAAAACAGCATCCGTATACACATCTTCAAAGACCTAACGATGTGCAGACGAATGCCTGTTATAAGCATTTCACTACCCGGTGGCAGTTTTATGTATAATATCATAAAAATTATGTTCTGTCAAATCCCAGATATCTTGTACCCTGAAAACGAAGAACACCAACATCACCCTCAACAAGATAACCAAACTCATTATCAGGAACGTAAAGCTCTATTCTGTCACCGCTTTCAACCTGAAACGTGACATAATATGATGTACTGTGACCTGACACGCCGTTGGTGTCGTGATGATGACTTATATCTGTTCTTTTTGCAACAACAGTTGCGTTAACAGAAAGTCTGGGCGAGTTATTATTTTTAAACCACTGCGCAATATTCTTGCCGAGTATAACCACAAAAGCAATTAAAAAACAACAAAAAACAAAGAAAAAATAATATCCAAAAAACCAACTCCTCTTGATTTTATAATATCAAGAAACAATTTTATTGTCAATAAAATGTTGTGTTTTTACAGAATATGAATTATAATTGCAGTCGGTGATAAAAATGAATGAGCTGAGCAATATTTTTCTTAATATAAATGACGGCGAAACCGTTACACTTGAGAAAAAAACATACAATGTCAGGCAGGATGATTCATTTATAAAAACAGGTTACTTCTGCTCGAACACAGCAAAAAAACACGAAAATCCTGACGGCACAAGATACTCTGCAATTTACCTCAGGGGCAAAAAGAATATCACTGTTGACGGCAACGGTGCTGTGCTTATGATTCACGGCAAAATGACTCCCCTGCTTTTTGACAACTGTGAAAATATCACAGTAAAAAATCTGACGGTAGATTATTTCTGCCCCACAATGAGTGAATTCACAATTCTTTCAAACGATAACGGAAATATAATTTTCAGAATCAACGATGAATGCCTTTTCCGTAAAGACGGCAATGAAATTGTGTGGATGGGTGAAACAGGGCTTGACGGCAAACCCTACTGGGAGAATCACCATACCGGTCAGGGCAGATATGTGAAGGTTTTTAATCCCGTGACGGAAGAATGCCACGATTTCAACCGAAACGACCTTGCATTTGAAACACTTGAACAGCTTGATGCTCACACACTCAAAGGCACACTCTTAAATAAAAACGCAAATCTGCCCGAGGGCAGCATAGTTCAGACAAGAAGCATCGTCCGTGACCAGACGGGAAGTCTTTTCAACAGATGCAGAAATCTTGAGTTTGTTAATCTCAGAGTCAGATTTATGCACGGGCTTGGTATGGTGTCTCAGTTCTGTGACAATGTAAAATTTATAAACTGCGATTTTACCCCTGCCGACGGAAGAACAATTGCCAGCACTGCAGATTTCTTTCAGTTTTCAGGCTGCAAGGGTAATCTTATTATCGAAAACTGCAAGGCTCAGGGTGCTCAGGATGACTATGTGAATGTTCACGGCACACATCTGCGTGTAGTTGACAAAAACGAAGCTGAAAAAAGTATAACAGTACGTTTTATGCACCCTGAAACATGGGGCTTTCAGGCTTTTGAAAAAGGCGACACACTGGAATTTATAAAATGGGACACTCTCAGACCATACGCCGAAACAGAAGTTTCAGCATACGAAAAACTGAACGACACCGATATAAAACTATGGCTCGACAGAGCTCTGCCTGACATAGAAACAGACAAAGATGTTGTGGAAAATGTAACATATACACCTGCACTCACTGTCAGAAACTGCGATTTCGGCCCCACAGCCGGCAGAGGAATTCTATGCACAACAAGAAAAGATGTCATAATCGAAAATAACCGTTTCCGCAAGCTATGGGGACCTGCACTGCTTATTGAAGATGACTGCAATTTCTGGTTTGAATCGGGCTACACAAAAAATATTGTTTTCAGAAACAATACTGTTGACGGGTGCGAATATGCGGCAATGGCTGAAACTGCACCTGTCATAAGATGCACACCCAAGGTGATGAATGAAAACTCAGACCTTTTTGTTCACGGCAGACTTATAATTGAAAACAATATTTTCAGAAATGCTGCATATGAAACACACTCAATATGGCTTGAATACATAAAAGAAGTAATTATCAGAAATAACACCTTCGATGCTCCCTATAAAATACATCAGCACGTTACGGGAGAGATTAAAGATGAAAACAATTATTTATCGTTCCGATAAATTATTGTTTACGCTTCTTTCCTGCTTTTCTTCATCTTACTTTCATCGAGCCACTCATTGATTATTTCGGGATTTTCAAATATTTCGTTGCATCTCTTTATAAAAGGAATCACATCGCCGAAGTCAAGTGCTCTGTGGTCAAATGCAATACAAATGGGCAGAATTTTTCTGAAATCGGCACTTTTCACACCGCAACTGTCGGTTGCACACACTACTTTATCCTGAATTGCGCCCACGCCGAAGGCTGCCACCTGAGGAGGAATAATCTCAAGCAGAGAAACACTGCCTGTGAGACTTCTGTCAAGAGAGCCGAGATTTGACACTGTAACAGTACCCTGCTCAATATCATAACCCGTGAGTCTGTCGGCTGAGCTCATTGAGTAATAACGCTTCTTATCTTCACCGGTAAGAAGCTTAATTTTGTGTTTGCCTGTTTTGGCACCGAAGAGTCTGCCCAGAGCCTTGAGCACTCTACCCTTTTTCAGCTCGTTTATCGTGTTTGAAAACGAAGCCTCATACATTGCCTCCTCAAGAATTGTGTTGTCCATTCTTCTTCGCACATCGGCAATCTTCTCACTGATTTCATCAAGATTCATTTTTTCAAAGCCTCTTACGTTTACCGTCATCATTCTGCCGTCTGACATAACCATAGGTATTGAAATATTGATTTCTTCAAACGTATCAATTCTGCCTCTCACAAGAAAGCTGTTATAATCAAGATGAGCATTCATTGCAGGTGCTGCCTTGAGTCCCTCAGCAATAACCTTGAGCATCAGCGTGTTGACGGTGATTTTATCCTGAGCCTTTCTTGAAAGATTTATTTTTTTAACCTGAGTCATAAGATCAGTTACATCAGCCTCATAATTATATGTTACGTGAGGGATATTCTTCCAGCTCTCTGATGTCATATTGGCAACGATTTTTCTCTGAAGTCCGAAATGTTCTGTGTTTGTGATGTTAAGCATTGTATTTATCTCCTTTAAAGCAATAATTTGTGATTTGACGGTCTGCTTCCGACCTGATAACAGTCTACCCGTAAATTGCTTATGTTGCTACATATTTCCGGTTGCGTCACCGTCAGTTGCGCAGAAAAACACTCCGCAACCACAGATTGCAACCGTAAGTCGGACTTTATACTTGCTTTTTAGAATAATATTCTATATAATATCTATAAAGGAAGTGATTATAATATGAGTTTAATGCTCGGCACAAAGCTTGCAGACCTGAGAAAACGCCACGGTTTTTCACAGGAAGTTCTCGCAGAGAAAATGGGTGTCAGCCGTCAGGCAGTTTCAAAATGGGAAAGAGGAGAATCAACACCCGACACAGACACTCTCATTGAGCTTGCAAGGCTCTATGAAGTAAGTCTTGATGAGCTTGTGGGAAACAAAAACAATAATGAAGATGCTAAAAAATCATCAGATAAAAAACATAAAAAAGACGACAAAAAAAACCAGAGTAAGCAGCAGCTCTACCCCGGTCTTTCATCAAAGCTTTTAAAATTCCCGTTCCCCATAGTTACGGTTGCGGTTTATATTCTTCTGGGTTTCACAACTCATCTGTGGCACCCGATGTGGCTGCTGTTTCTCACAATACCTGCATATTACCACTTTGCAATCGGTGCAAGAGCAAAAACGAAAAAAGGATTTCTGCTCGGTCTGCCTGTTTTTGAAGCAGCTCTGATACTTTTCCTTGTGTTCGGTCTTTTCATTAACGGCTGGAAATGGGCGTGGATTCTTTTCATAATCGCACTGTGTTATTATTGGTGGGTTATGTTGTATGTAAAAAAACACAATTAAATAATTTGCATCAGAGAAGGGGATGTAAAAAAAGCGCAGACCGCATAAAACAATATAACACAAGGGGTTCCGACAGGTATGACACCTGTAAGAACCCCTTAAATAATCAAAAATATAGTTTTCAGAAATTTTATGTTTTACACTATGAACAAACCTCGCCGCTCGACGTACCTTTGTACGCCTTAGGGCATATAAAAACGAGTCATAAAACTTGTTTTTGCTCGTTTTGTCCGTTCTGCATCTTTTTTATCTTAGAAAGTGTCGAGAAAAAATGCGAAAGTGTCAGCTGCATATACTTTACATTGCACTCTTTTTTTGATAAAATTTATTATGGTGATGTGTTTATGGAAATCTATATAGCCAACTTTATAGGAAATCTGTTTGAGCTTCTCATTCTTAATATTTTTATGTCTTCGTGCTGCAGCAGAAAATTTTCTCCCGTAAAACATTATCTTCTGAATATCCCCGTACTCCTTATTCTGTTTACAGGCACAAATCTTTTTATCGGCAAATCTGTATTCATAATTATTGCAAGCATTACAAGCAATTTCGTAATGACACTGCTGTATAAATGCAAGTGGCATATGCGTCTGCTGTATTCTTTTTCAGTATGGCTGATTATCGCCCTGACTGAAATATTGATGATGGTGTTTTTTAATATGTACGGCATAAACGCTCAGTTGTCACAGGATAACCCTAAATTCTTCATACTGGGAACTGTGGTTTCAAAGATTTTTGCACTTATCATCGCCTGTATTTTAAGACTTTTCATCAAAAGAAAGCAATACACAATAAAAAATGTTCTGCTTGTTTCACCGCTTCCGCTGTCTTCTGCAGTCGTGCTTGTCGTTCTGTTCCCGCTTTATTACACTGCAACGGAAGTCATAACTTTTGCAGGCATATTTGTTGCATCTGCACTGCTGATTATTGCAAATATGTCGGTTTTCTATTTTTTGGAAAAACAGGATGACTACATTACATCCAAAGCAAAGCTTATGTTTGCCGAAAATCAGATTACTGCTCAGAAAGAACACTATATGGAGCTGTACAGTCACCTCAACGAAATCAGGACATTCAGGCACGATATAAAAAATATGATGCTGTCTCTTATGGGACTGATAAACGAAGGAGAAACCGAAAAAGCGTTGAAGGCAATACAGAATACTCTCGATGTTTTTGATATTCAGTCAAAAAACACTGTAAACTGCGGCAATCCGGTTGTTGATGCTGTCATTTATGCAAAACATCAGGATGCACAGAGCAAAAACATTCAGCTTGCCTCATCTCTAAAATTACCCTACGACATCAAAGCAGATGAAATTGAATTCGGCATTCTTCTGGGCAATATTCTTGACAACGCAATAGAAGCCACGGAAAAGGTTTCTGAAGAAAAAAGAATACCCATAACACTGAGCATAATTTCAACTCAGGGACATATATCTGTCAACACAACAAACTGCACCTGTGAAAACACAGATACGGCTTCATTGCAGACCACGAAAAAAGATACAGAAAATCACGGCTACGGAACTAAGATAATAAAAGCCATTGCCGAAAAATATAACGGCTTTGCAGACTTTGAAAGTAAGGATAACATTTTTACAACAAGAGTCAATATATGCAACGAAAAAGTCTGAAAAAGACAAAAAATTTCCCTTTACCAATCACGGTAAAGGGATTTGTCTTTATTATTCATAAAGAGGATGTGCTGCAGTGAGCTTTTCAACTTCAGCTTTTACATAATCCTTCTTGTTTTCAAAGTCTGTTGCAACAAGGTGGATGCATTCAGCAATCTTGTCCATATCCTTTGTGTCAAGACCTCTTGTTGTGACAGCGGGAGTACCGATTCTGATACCGCTTGTGACAAAAGGCTTCTCTGGGTCATTGGGGATTGCATTCTTATTGACTGTGATGCGGACCTCATCAAGTCTGTGCTCAAGCTCTTTACCTGTAATGCCTGTTGAACGAAGATCACAAAGCATAAGGTGATTGTCTGTACCGCCTGAAACAAGGTTGATACCTCTTGAAACAAGGCCCTGTGCGAGAGCCTTTGCATTTTCTGCAACTTTCTTCTGATATTCCTTGAATTCGGGCTTCATTGCTTCACCGAAGCAGACAGCCTTAGCGGCGATAACGTGCATAAGAGGACCGCCCTGACAGCCGGGGAAAATACCCTTGTTGAGAGCAAGACCGAAGTCATTCTTTGCAAGGATAAGACCGCCTCTGGGACCTCTGAGTGTCTTGTGAGTTGTTGAAGTGACGATATCTGCATAAGGTACGGGTGAGGGATGAACGCCTGCGGCAATAAGACCTGCGATGTGTGCCATATCAACCATAAAGATTGCACCCACTGATTTTGCGATTGCACCGATACGCTCAAAGTCAATAACTCTGGGGTAAGCTGAAGCACCTGCAACAATCATTTTGGGGCTTGCTTCTTTTGCAATTCTCTCAAGCTCATCATAATCGATAAAACCGTCATCATTTACGCCGTATGAAACGAAGTTGAAATATTTACCTGACATATTAACAGGTGAGCCGTGTGAAAGGTGACCGCCGTGTGCAAGGCTCATACCGAGAATTGTGTCACCGTGGTTGAGAAGGGCAAAATATGTTGCAATGTTTGCCTGAGTACCTGAATGGGGCTGAACGTTTGAATACTCAGCACCGAAAAGCTCCTTTGCTCTCTCGTTTGCGATGTTTTCAACAACGTCAACACATTCACAGCCGCCGTAATATCTCTTTGCTGAATAACCCTCAGCATATTTATTTGTAAGCACGCTGCCCATTGCTGCCATAACAGCAGGTGAAACAATATTCTCAGATGCGATAAGCTCAATATTATCTCTCTGTCTTTTAAGCTCCATATTCATTGCATCTGCAACTTCCTTATCGAAGCCCGCAATGTAAGAAGCAGTATTTGTAAAATCTTTAAACATCTATTTTCCTCCTATGAAAAAAACATATATGTAGTATACCATATATTCTCATATGTCGCAATCGGCAAAATAATCAAAGAAATTTATTTTAATGCCCGATATTTGTTTGAATGTTTATTATTAGTGTTTGCAAAGATAGATATAATATGTTATAATAAACAATAATTTAGCGGAGCTAAATTATTGTAAAGTAATAGGTAAGAAGTAAGAGTGAAGAAGTTCGGGCGGGACACCCGCACCCGATTATAAATAGGGTAAGGGGCAACGCCCCTTCCACACTTATTCACTATTACCTATTACTTCTTACTTCAATAATAATTTATCGCACAGCGATAAATTATTGTTTACAGGTGTTACTATGGAATTTTTTGCAGGACAATATGATATAGCCGTTATCGGTGCGGGTCACGCAGGCATAGAGGCTTCTCTTGCGGGTGCGAGGCTCGGCTGCCGCACGGTTCTTTTTACCATAACGCTGGATTTTGTGGGCAATCTGCCCTGTAATCCTTCAATAGGCGGAACGTCAAAGGGGCATCTTGTGCGTGAAATTGATGCCCTCGGCGGTGAAATGGGCAAGGGTGCTGATGCCAACTCCATTCAGCTTCGTATGCTCAACCGCGGCAAGGGGCCAGCCGTGCATTCTCTGCGTGCTCAGATTGACCGCAGAGGATACACCTCATATATGAAGCACTGCATCGAAAAGCAGGAAAATCTTGACCTCAAGCAGGCTGAAATCGTTGAACTTCGCAAAAAAGATGATGAATGGGAGCTTGTGACAAAGCTTGATGCCGTCTACACGGCGAAGCAGGTAATCATAGCAACGGGCACCTTCCTTGACGGCAAGATTTATGTGGGCGACAAGTGCTATTCCAGCGGTCCCGACGGAGTTTTCCCCTCAATCGGTCTTGCAGATTCTCTCAAAAAGCTCGGACTTCCCCTTCGCAGATTTAAGACGGGTACTCCCTCAAGAGTCAACAGGAGAAGTGTTGATTTTTCATCTCTTGAGCTTCAGGAGGGTGACGAAAAATGCTCTCCCTTCTCATTTGAAACAGAAAAAATGCCCGAAAACAGAGCTGTATGTTACATCTCTTACACAAACGACGAAACAAAGAAAATAATACTTGATAATATTCACCGTTCACCTCTTTACGGCGGCAAAATTGAGGGTATCGGCCCGAGATACTGTCCCAGCATTGAAGATAAGATTATGCGTTTTGCTGAAAAAGAACGCCATCAGCTCTTTATCGAGCCCTGCGGTATTGATACGGAAGAAATGTACCTGCAGGGGATGTCATCTTCACTTCCCGAGGATGTTCAGCTGAAATTCCTCAAAACAATAAAAGGTCTTGAAAATGTAGAGGTTATGCGTAACGCCTATGCAATAGAATATGACTGCGTTGACCCCGTTTCAATGAAGCCCACTCTTGAATTCAAGGATATTCCCGACCTCTACGGTGCAGGTCAGTTCAACGGCTCAAGCGGCTACGAGGAAGCAGCTGCACAGGGGCTTGTTGCAGGCATCAACGCTGCACTGAAGCTCAAAGGCAAGGAACCTCTTATTCTTGACAGAGCAGGCTCATACATCGGCACTCTCATCGACGACCTTGTCACAAAGGGCTGCAATGAGCCTTACAGAATGATGACATCAAGAAGTGAATACCGTCTTTTCCTCAGACAGGATAACGCCGATATCAGACTTACGGAAACAGGCTACAAAATCGGTCTGATTTCTGAAGAGAGATATAATAAATTCCGCAGAAAGCTTGAGCTCATTGCTGAGGAGAGAAAAAGAGTTGAAAGCACTGTTATTCCTCCCAACAAGGAATATGACTATATATTTATTGAGAATGACACTGTGCCTCTGAGCACGGGCATCAGACTCTCAGAGCTTATAAAGAGACCTCAGCTTAATTATGAAAAGCTCACACCTGTTGATAAAACCCGTCCCGACCTTACGGACGACATCTTTGAGCAGGTAGAAACCGAGCTTAAATACGAGGGCTACATAAAAAGACAGTTGTCTCAGATTGCTGATATGAGAAGACTTGAAGTCAGACTCATTCCCGATAATATTGACTATGATGATGTGACGGGGCTTCGTCTTGAAGCGACAGAAAAGCTGAAGAAAGTCCGTCCCGTCAACATAGGTCAGGCGTCAAGAATCTCAGGTGTAAGCCCTGCAGATATTTCTGTGCTTCTTATTTATCTGGGCAAGAAAGGAAACTGATTTATGTCAACAATCGCCGCAATTGCCACGCCCAATGCTTCGGGCGGCATAGGTGTAATCAGAATATCGGGCGAAGAGGCAATAACTGTTGCCGACAGAGTTTTCTGCTCTGTTTCCGGCAAAAAGCTTTGTGATATCAAGGGCTACACAGCTCTCTTCGGTCACATATGTGAAAACGGAAGTGTCATTGACGAATGTGTGGCACTTGTTTTCCGTGCGCCGAGAAGCTACACAGGTGAAGATGTTGTTGAGCTGTCTTGCCACGGAGGTCAGTTTGTGACTCAGAAGGTGCTGAGAATTGTCCTCTCAAACGGTGCATCACCTGCCGAAGCAGGCGAATTCACAAAAAGAGCTTTTCTCAACGGCAAAATTGACCTCGCTCAGGCTGAGTCGGTCATGAATATCATTTCTGCACACGGTCAGCAGGCTCTCAATGCCGCCGCAAATACCCTTGACGGTAAGCTTAGCGAAAAGATAAGTGCAGTTGCAGCAAAGCTTACAAACATTGCAGCAGGAATTGCTGTATGGACAGATGACCCAGACGAGGATGTCCCTCAGGCGCACGAGGATAATGTGCGTGCTGTTGTTGAAGCATCGGTTTCAGAGCTTGAAAGACTGATAAAAAATTTCGATTCCGGCAGAGCTGTCACTCAGGGTGTCAGCACTGCAATATGCGGTCATCCCAATGTGGGAAAATCCACTCTTATGAATCAGCTGACAGGCTGTGACCGTTCAATTGTAACTGAAATTGCAGGCACAACAAGAGATGTCATTGAAGAAACTGTCAGACTCGGTGACATCGTGCTTCACCTTGCCGACACAGCAGGTATTCACGAAAGTGACGATATTGTTGAAGCAATCGGCATTGACAGAACAATGAAAAAGCTAGAAACTGCCGAGCTTATACTTGCCGTGTTTGATTACTCACAGCAACTTACGGATGACGATATCAAACTGCTTGAAAAATGTGCAGGCAGACGTGCTGTTGCAGTTATAAACAAAACAGACCTTGAGAACAGGATCGATATTGAAAAAATAAAAGAATACATTCCCCACACTGTACAGCTTTCTGCTGCAAAGGGTGAGGGACTTGAGGAACTGAAAAATGTTATTTCATCAATTCTCGGCACTGCAGAGCTTGACACATCATCAGGTGTGCTTGCCAATGAACGGCAGTACAACTGCTGCACAAGCGCTCTTGACTCTCTGAAAGAAGCTCTTGACGGACTTATGATGGGAGTAACGCTTGATGCAGTGAATGTAAGTATTGACTATGCAACGGAAAAGCTTCTTGAGCTCACGGGCGAAAAAGCAAGAGATGCCGTCGTGAATGAGGTATTCTCTAAATTCTGTGTAGGTAAATAAATACTCATAAAAGCATAAAGGAGCTGTAAAAAAACTTTTGTTTTTTACAGCTCCTTTTTTTTGTATGCTATTGCGTATTTCCAAAGCTTGTGAGGTTTTCAAAAAAGCTCATAATTTTTCTCAGGAAATCCTTTATCTTGTCGAAGAAGTTTTTAACAAACTCAATAATAGCACCGCCGGGCATAGCGTTTTCAACCTCAATATTGCCGCTGTCGCTTGCGGGAGCGGCATCAAAATCAGATGAGAACTGAGACAGCCAGCTTATCATACCGTTGGGATAAGTGAGTATTACCTCTTCACCGAGTCCGTTCACTGTTGTCATATCGGGATAATCACCGTTCTCTGCAGAGAACATATCGTAATTTACAGCAAACCACGCATGATGACCGCTGGATGTTTTGTTTCCGTCTGAATATCTGACTGATGCGAGAGAAGAAAGTCTGCACATTTCGGGAGAATTGTTGCTTTCACATATACTCTTCCATAACGGCATAATGGCAGAAGAGTAATTTATAAGAGGGTCTGTTTTACCTGATGTGAGCCAGACGGGAATGTCGGCAATAAGCTCAAGCTGTTCTTCAGACGGTGACCAGGCAGGGCAGATGGGGAATGCAGCAGCAAACATATCGGGATAAGCAACTGCCATTTTGAGAGTCATTTTGCCACCCATCGAATAACCGCCGATATAAATTTTTGTCACATCAATATTATCTGAATTTTCAGCAATAAAAGAGTCAATAGCTGCTCTGAGAGGGAAAATCAGAACATCATCCCAAAACATCATTCTCTCTTCCGGACTTCTTGCAGCGAATATAAAAGCACCGCCTGTGCCTTCGAATCTTGACTGAAACTCTGCAGATGTCCAGTATGCAATCTGACTCTTGGTCACCTGAGAGCCGGCAGAAGCACCGTCACCCATACCGTGAAGCCATATAACAAGAGGATATTTCTGAGTGTCGTTTTCTTTCACGGGTGAATAATAGCTGTAATCAATTGCAAAGCCTTCAGTAACAGGCCCCTTACCGCCGACAAATTGAGACTGAAGCGCATCAAGTCCGTCTGCCATACTTAGTCCTTCTGATGCAAAAGCGGAAAAACTGCAGACAGAAACGAGCATAATTACCGCAAGAATTACAGAAACAATTCTTTTAATCTTCATAATAAAAAAGCCTCCGTTGTTTTTCTTTTTTATAATTATAAGATACAATTATAAACAAATCAACAACAGAAGCGTATATTTATATTTTGTTTACAAAAAGTTCAAGGGATCAGTACCGAAGTACTAATCCCCAAAAACTTAATTTGCAATTAAATGCTCAAGCGATTGCTTGATTATAAAGCGGAGTCAGATATTATTCTTCGTCCTTTTTTCTTGTTGCTACGAATGCAACAGCTGCAAGTGCCATAACGCCAGCGATAGCTGCTACGCCTGCTTCACCTGTCTGGGGGATGTCACCTGTTGTCTGCTCTTCTGAACCAGCTTCTGTTGTGGGAGCTGCTGTTGTGGGAGCTACTGTTGTGGGCTCAGCTGTTGTGGGAGCTTCTGTTGTGGGAACAACCTTCTGGCTAACTACTGTGTTAGCTGCAGCGGGTTCGTCTGTGCCGTCCCATGAATTGTACTTAACTGATACAGTTGCGTCGCCTTCCTTGAGAACCTTGAAAGTAAGAACTGCAAGGCCTGAGTCAGCTTCAGCAGCGTTTGAGAACATGAATGACCATGTAACAGCGCCGTCAGCGATCTTATCGCCAAGACCCATGTCGTATGCTGAGTCAGCAGCCTTTTCGATCTTAACGAACTCAAGAGCTTCTGCATCATAAGCGAACTCAAGGTCAGCACTCATAAGGCCAGCCATACCTGTAGCAGCAACAGTAACTGTAACTGTGTCGCCAACTTTTTCATACTGTGTAGCTGTAAGTGTAACTACGGGAGCAGCAGCGAAAGCTGTAAGAGCAAGAGCTGCTACCATTGCAAGTGCCATTGCACATGCGAGCATTTTCTTTGCAAGTTTCATTTTTAGAACCTTCCTTTGAATTTTTTCTATATACAGAGCCTTGAGACTCGGTACACCGTGATAATTGCAGGGATATACCCACAAAATACATTGATATTATATACTATGGCTCAGAATAAGTCAAGCGTAAAATGAAAAAAAATTGACTAAATTGCTGTTTACTCATATTTTTTGTTTGAGCAACATTGACAATTTGAACTCATTTTATTATATAATTCTGAGTTTGTCAAGCTTTTTTTAATCGGAGAGAAGCTCCCTGTCACGCCTGAGAGATTTGCCGAATGCCGAAGAAACTATGCCGTCAAGGTCATCTTCCCTGAGAGAAGTCACGCCCTGAACGGTTGTTCCGCCCGGAGAACAGACCTTATTCACCCAATTTTCAATATCTCCGCCGCATTCCTTAAGAAGCTTTGCAGAGCCGAGAACTGCCTGAATTGCCACCTGACGGGCTGTTTCGCTGTCAAGGCCGTTTTCTTCACCTGCCTTTGCAAGCGCACCTATAAACATAAATGCGTATGCAGGCACACAGCCGCCGAGCACACCGAAAACAGAGAACAATTCTTCCGGCAGATGCTTTGCCTCACCGTATGATGAGCAGATTCTGCCCACAAGCTCAATTTCTTCTGCCATTACACGCTCATTTCCCGTATAGGCGGAAACTGCCTCACCCACCTCTGCATTCAGATTAGGGAAAATTCTTGCCACACGGGCATCATAACCGAGAAGCGCCGAAATACTTTTTGTGTCTTTGCCTGCAGCAATGGAAACTGCAAGAGGGTCGTTATTTTTCATTTCTTCTGAAATTGAAGGCAGAAGTGAAGAGAAAACCTGAGGCTTTGTGCACAGAACGACAACATCACATTCAGCCGCAATATATTTCTCACTTTCAGCGGGGTTGATTTCCGTTTTATTACAGAATTCAACAAGCTTCTCCCTATCTATATCATAAACATAAATATTGTTTTTATCAAAAACATTTTTTTCTTTGACATTCCTGATTATCGGCTTTGCCATATTGCCGCAACCGATAAAGCCTATTGTCTTCATACTTTACGCACCTTTTCATTTGATTTCACATACAAATTGTATCACATTATCAAAAAATTTCAATAGATAACCTTGCACAAAGTAAAAAAAACAGATATAATAAGCTGAAGGCGGTGATTGTATGATTCTTGCAGTTGACATAGGCAACACAAATATCACAATCGGTATATATAATAATGAAAAGCTGTTATTTGTGCTCAGAGCCGCAACAGAAAGAGCAAAAACGCCCGATCAGTATGCAGTTGAGCTTTCATCAATGCTGAAAATCCATAATGCAGACGGGCTTGACTTTGACGGTGCCATAATCTGTTCTGTTGTTCCTGAGCTTACAAATGTAATAAAGCAGGCAATAAAAACCGTTACGGGACAGACGGCTCTTCTTATCGGACCCGGTGTAAAAACAGGGCTCAATATCAGAATCGACAATCCTGCACAGCTTGGCGCTGACCTTGTGGCAGGTGCAGTCGGTGCTCTGAATAAGTATGAACTGCCATGTCTTGTTCTCGATATGGGCACGGCAAATAAAATCAGCGTCCTTGACTCAAAAGGCTCATACCGTGGCTGCACCATATCAGCAGGCGTAAAAATATCACTCAATGCTCTTTCATCAGGCGCATCACAGCTGCCTGCAATTTCATTGGATGCACCTCAGAATGCAATCGGCACCAACACAATTGACAGTATGCAGTCAGGCACGGTGCTCGGTGCTGCAGCAATGATAGAGGGACTTTGCGCAAGACTTGAAGAAGCTCTGGGCGAAGATATAAAAACAATCGTCGCAACAGGCGGTATTGCAGGTGACATAATCAGATACTGCCGTATGGACATTATCCACGACCCTGACCTTATACTTGACGGTCTGAAATTCATTTACGACAAAAACAAAATTTAATATTACATTATAATATATATTTGCTTAATATTTGCGATGTATCCGTAACGGAACATCAGCAAGGAGGAATTATATATGTCAAAAACAACAAACCACAAAAAGATTGTCAATATGACAATCACGGCAATGCTCACTGCAATTATTGCAGTTATGGCATTCACACCGATAGGCTTCTTACGGATAGGTCCGCTGGAGCTGACTCTGATTATGATACCTGTCATAGTCGGTGCAGTAACCCAGAATATCGCATCTGCAACCTTCCTCGGTGCTGTCTTCGGCATTGTCAGCTTCATTCAGTGCTTCACGGGAAGCGCACTCGGTGCTATCCTTGTGAGCGAAAGTGTATTCAGAACCTTCTTAGTGTGCTTTGTGCCCCGTATTCTTACCGGTCTTCTCTGCGGTCTTATCTTCAAAGCCTGCAAAAAAGCCGACAAAAAGAACAGCTGGTCATTCCTTGTGGCAGGCATTTCGGGTTCACTTCTCAACACCGTGCTTTTCCTGGGTTTACTTGCACTGCTGTTTATGAATTTCACTTTCTCACCCGAACAGGCAGCATCACTCGGCGGTATAGAAACAGCCCTTGATGTTGTTATTCTCACTGCGGCAGGCATAAATGCACCCATCGAGCTGGCAGTGTGCGCCATTCTCGGCACGGCAATAGGCAAAGCCGTTTCTCTTGCAGTGTCAAAAATGAAATAAACACAAAAAATGAGGTAACACGGAAATTATCCGTATTACCTCTTTTTCTATCCTCAGAAACCCCGCACTGACCTGTGGAGATTGTTTACGGATAAGTGAAAATTTATCTTACAGCGTCATTTATTCTGTCACCTGCACGCTCAGCAGCATCACCTGCGTCACCGATAATATCACCCGCACCCTCTGCGGCATCACCGATTGCATCACCGAGAGCAGAATCCTGACTTGTTGACTCGGGAGCACCTGCATTATCATTCATCATTGATGTTGTTTCCTTTTCGGTCACTCTGACTGTTGTAGCGGGAACAGTTGTAGTTCTGTCATCATCCATAAGAGTGCCGTTATCCCTTGAGCAACCTGCAAAAAGCAGAACGGCTGCCGTAAGAATCGCAAAAATTGTTATTACTGTTTTTTTCATTTTCTTTCTTCCTTTCTATCTTGTAAGAGTTCCGCCGTCAGTGTACAACAACAGCTTGATATCGGCTTCATTGCCTGTTTCGGCATCAATATACACAAGCACATCGTTGCCCTTGCTGTCACTGCAGAAAAATTCATAAGCAAAAATTTCTTTTCCGTTTTCCATAGGAATAAAAGCTGTTTTATGGCTCTTCACATCAAGATTATCACTTATTTTTTCCTTTGCAGTGACAACACTTATGACATTATCAGGCGTTTTTCTTACCTTATGATTCATAAGATATCCCGTACAGTCAACGGCAGTTATTTCCCCCTTATCAAGAGAAACACTGACCTTTATCAGGTCGGAATAACATATTACATCATCCTGAGTATAGGCGAAATTCACTGTGCATATACCGTCAGATACAAAATAATAGCTTTCAGTAAGCGGAGAAAAACCGAAACGGGACAAATATGCTCTGGCTTTCGCAATAGCTTCCTTCTCTTTAAGTTTGACCTCGCCTGCATACTTATCTGTCATAAGATACAGCAGAAAACCTCCGTTTTTTGTAACAGCAACCGATGTGTTCTCATAATAAAACACATAAGCCTCTGTTTTGCTCTTTTCATCCTCTGACTTTATAAGCTTGCTCTCTGAAATGTCCGAATACAACGAAGCCCTCTTCTTTGCCTCAGTTTCGGATATCTGTTCCTGAGACTTAAGATAATCAGACTCTTTGTTGAACACATTATCTGCAAACGGACCGTCATAAATCAGACTCGGGTAATCCTGAAACGACTTTTCCGCATCAGTGACAGAGTCTGAGTATGAAACAGACAAATCGCCCTTATCGGTAAGCTGGCTGAGTGTAGAAACAGCATCATAAAAATCCACCTCGCCCGACAGCATAATCTGTTCAAGATAACCTGTCTGCGCAGAAAGCTCCGCGGCATACTCATAAAGCTTTGTGATATTTTCTCTGTCCTGCTCAGACAGTTCTTCACCCGCAACTGTCTTTTTTGTAACCGACTGAACAAGGTCAGCTGCCTGAGTCAGAAATTTGTTTATATTCCCAAGCTGAGTCGTGCCCGAGTCGAGCTCAGAAAGACAGTTTTTGGCACCCTGCGATGCCTTGCTGAGAGACAGTGACAACCCTGATGTCATAGATGCAGTGTTTACATACTGCATTTTTCTCAGGTCATTTTCGAGTGAATCAATATATGATGCAAGTGATGCGACGGTACGCTGATGCGCAATTGCCAGTTCTTTTGCATAACGGGCTGTTTTTATTGTCTGCAATACACCCCAGAAAGCAAGTGCAACAAGCACTGCGAGAGCATATGACAGTATTCTGATCCACGTTCTTTTTGCAAGCCGTATTGTCTTCAAAATAAATCAGCTCCTTTGAAGGTATTTTCTGACGATAACGCACGGCTATGCAATAAAATTTTTTCCATAACAAAATTTAAGAACAAATGTTCAAAATTTCTTCTTGTATATTATGATTTATTATGATATAATAAATATAATCATTTAAATCTTATCAACAAGGATGATGCTGTATGAAAAAATTTATGGCTGAAGATTTTCTTCTTTCCACCGAAACCGCAAAAACACTTTTCAAGGCATGCAACGCTATGCCCATTTATGATTGGCACTGCCATCTTTCACCTAAAGAAATTTATGAAAACAAAGAGCCTGAAGATATTACTCAGCTCTGGCTTGCCGGTGACCACTACAAATGGCGTGGTATGAGAAGCTGCGGTATTGATGAAAAATACATCACGGGCGATGCTTCAAATTACGAAAAATTTGTCAAATGGGCTTCAGTTATGAATTACTGTATGGGCAATCCTCTTTATCACTGGACACATCTTGAGCTCCGGAGATATTTCGGCATCGACACTCCCCTTTCACCGAAAACAGCAGATGAAATATGGGAAAAGGCAAACGCAAAAATCAGAGAGGGCGGTTTCAGACCCCGTGACCTTATAGAAAAATCAAATGTCGTAGGAGTCTGCACAACAGATGACCCTGCAGACACCCTTGAATACCACAAGCTCATTGCTGAAGATACATCATTCAAGTGCAAGGTCCTTCCCGCTTTCCGTCCAGAGAAAGCAATGAATATAGAAAATCCCACTTTCATCCCTTGGCTGAACGCTATGGAAAAGACAGCAGGCATTGCAATTGACACATATGCAAAGCTTAAAGAAGTGCTTGCAGACAGAATCAATTTCTTTGAAAAAATGGGCTGCAAGGCAACAGACCATTCACTTTCATATGTTCCCTGTGAGAGAGCAAGCGAAGAAGAGCTTGAAGTAATTTTTGCAAAGGGTAAAAACGGAGAAAAGCTCACACAGCTTGAAATTGACAAATACAGAACAGAAATCTTCCGTTTCCTCGCAAAGGAATACTACAAAAAAGGGTGGGCAATGGAAGTGCACATCGGTGCAATGCGAAACAACAACACCCATATGTTTAACAAAATCGGTCCCGACACGGGTTATGACTCCATCGGCGACTGGAATGTTGCAGAAGGTCTTTCACACTTCCTCGACTCTCTTGCTGTCGAAGAAATGCTTCCCAAAACAATACTTTTCACACTTAACCCCAAAGACAACTATGTTCTGGGCACAATGCTCGGCAACTTCCAGAATTCAGACGCCGAATCAAAGATTCAGTTCGGCTCTGCATGGTGGTTCAACGACAATATCGACGGTATGCAGACTCAGATGAAGACCCTTGCAAATCTCGGTATGCTCGGCAAGTTTGTGGGTATGGTAACCGACTCACGCTCATTCCTCTCATATCCCCGTCACGAGTATTTCAGAAGAATACTCTGCGAGCTTGTAGGCAACTGGGTTGAAAACGGCGAATACCCCTGGGATGAGGAAGTGCTCACAGAAATGGTGCAGAATGTAGCATTCAACAACGCAAAGAACTATATCGGAATGTAAGGTGACGAAAACATTATGGCAGAATTCACATACGGCTTCGGCTTCAGACCGAAGGAATATATAGCAGAAAGCCTTCTCGATCTTGTGGGCAAAACACCTATGCTCAGAATGAGCCGTTATGCTCAGGCGGCAGGTGTCGGTGGAAATATTCTTGCAAAGCTTGAATATTTCAACCCACTGGGCTCTGCAAAAGACAGAATCGGCATTGCAATGATTGAAGACGCAGAAAAAAAAGAACTCCTTAAAGAAGGAAGTGTCATCATTGAGCCCACAAGCGGCAACACAGGTATTGCTCTGGCATTCGCCTCTGTCATCAAGGGCTATAAGCTCATTCTCACAATGCCTGAGAATATGAGTCAGGAAAGAATGAAGATGCTCAGAGCCCTCGGTGCCGAGCTTGTTCTCACGTCAAAAGAACAGGGAATGCAGGGTGCTGTTGACAAGGCAAATGAGCTCGCTTCACAATATACAGATGCGTGGATTCCGATGCAGTTTGAGAATGAAGCAAATCCCAACATTCACAAGATAACAACTGCTCAGGAAATTCTTCACGACACATACGGCAGAATTGATTATTATGTTGCAGGTGTCGGCACGGGCGGAACACTTACAGGTGTTGCCGCTACTCTCAAGGCATTTAACGACAAAATAAAAATTGTTGCTGTTGAGCCTGCAGATTCTCCCGTTCTCAAGGGCAAGGAGCCTGCACCTCACGGTCTTCAGGGCATAGGTGCAAACTTTGTTCCTCCTGTGCTTGACACATCACTTATTGACGAAATTATTGATGTATCAACTCAGGAAGCATACAACGCAGCAAGAACAGCAGCACAGACAGAGGGACTTCTTGTGGGTATTTCATCAGGCGCTGCACTTTTCGCAGCAACCGTAATTGCAAACCGTCCCGAAAACACAGGCAAAAACATTGTGGTACTTCTTCCCGACACGGGAGAGAGATACCTTTCAACCGATTTATTTGATATCTGATTATGGACTTTTCGACCGACATTAAATATGTAAAAGGTGTAGGCGATGTAGTTGCCGGGCTTTTTAACAAGCTCGGCATTTTTACAATAGGTGACCTTTTATTCAATTTTCCCCGTGCTTATGAGGACTGGAGCAAGATAATCCCGATTATGTCTGCTCCGTTCGGTGAATACTGCTGCATAAAGGCAAGAATCATCAACGCTCCCGAGGGAACAAGAACAAGAAACGGAACAATGCTCTTCAAGGCTGTGGCAACAGACGGCGAGGGCATTCTTTTGCTGACCTTTTTCAACAACAAATATGTTGTAAATCAGCTTTTTGAGGACAATGAATATCTCTTCTTCGGTAAAATAAGCCAGACTCTAATCGGAGGCAGAGAAATGCTTTCACCACGGTTTGTAAAAGCATCGGATAATGAAAAAATCCACCCGATTTACAGGCAGACGGAGAAGCTTACCACAAAAAAGATTGAGTCTGTTGTCAGCAACGCTCTTTCAGCGTTCCGTGGCGCAATCGAAGAAACACTGCCCGATTATCTTATAAAAAAATACCGTCTGATGGGGCTTGAAGATGCACTTCGGAATATGCACTTCCCCGCAGATGACAATATGCTCAGACTCGCTGAGAGAAGACTCATTTTTGAAGAGCTGCTCAGTATGCAGCTGGGACTTTTCTATCTGCGTGAAAGAAGCAGAAGCAAAACTTCCGTCAGAATTGAATATGACAGAACAGAAGAATTCTATGCAGGGCTCCCCTATGAACCCACAAATGCGCAGAAAAGATGTATAAATGAATGTATTGAAGATATGAAGCAGTCAAAACCGATGAACAGATTGCTTCAGGGTGACGTCGGCTCAGGAAAAACGACTGTTGCCGCAGCTCTTATATATAACGCAGTAGCAAACGGTTATCAGTGTGCCCTTATGGTGCCTACCGAGGTTCTGGCAGAGCAGCACTGCAAATCTCTTTCACGGATTTTTGGCGGAAAAATAAACATAGCACTTCTTACAGGCTCGGTCAGAGCGTCACAGAAAAAACTTCTCAAGCAAGGTCTCGCAGAAGGCACTGTTGACCTTGTTGTGGGCACACACGCTATTATCAGCGAGGATGTTCAGTTCAAACGGCTCGGTTTTGTCATCACAGACGAACAGCACCGTTTCGGTGTAAATCAGAGAACTGCACTTGCAAAAAAAGGGCTTAATCCTCATACGCTTGTTATGTCTGCAACTCCCATTCCAAGAACGCTCGGACTTATTATTTACGGTGATCTTGATATATCCATCATAGACGAGCTCCCCCGCGGCAGACAGCCCATTGAAACCTACTGCGTAGGCAGCAACTATCACGAAAGACTTTATAAATTCATAAAAAAACACCTTGATGAAGGCAGACAGGGTTATGTCATATGCCCTCTCGTTGAGGAGGGTGATACTGACCTTATTCCGGCGCAGGAATATGCAGAATTCCTACAGAAAAAGGTGTTCACAGCATACAATGTGGGCCTGCTTCACGGCAAAATGAAGCCAAAGCAGAAAGACGAGGTTATGCGTGCATTCGCAGAGGGCACCATTCAGCTTCTTGTATCAACAGTTGTTGTTGAAGTCGGCATAGACGTTCCGAATGCAGCAGTTATGATGATTGAAAATGCGGAGCGCTTCGGACTTTCTCAGCTTCATCAGCTGCGTGGAAGAATCGGCAGAGGTCAGTTCAAGTCAACCTGTGTTCTCGTTTCTGATGCACAGAATGAAGAGAGCAAAAAACGCCTTGATGTTATGTGCAGAACAACAGACGGTTTCGTAATTGCAGAAGAGGACCTTAAGCAGAGAGGTCCCGGTGATTTTCTCGGCTCAAGACAGCACGGTCTGCCCGAATTAAGGCTTGCAAACATTGTGACTGACACAAAGATTCTTTATGCAGCACAGAAACAGGCAGAGGATATATTACTTGCCGACCCTGAGCTGAGTCTGCCCGAGCACATAAAACTTCGCTCCGCAATGGAGAAAATGTTCGGCAAATTCGGAGATGTGGGGATAAATTAAACAATAATTTATCGTTCAGATAAATTATTGCTTGAAAGGACTATTATGACACACAGAGAGCTTATGACAAGGGCAATTGAACTGGCAAAAGAAGCAGCTGCAGAGGGTGAGGTCCCTGTGGGAGCTGTTATCGCCAGAGACGGAGAAATTATTGCCGAAGGAAGAAATATGCGTGAAAAAGAAAAAAACGCATTATACCACGCCGAAACAATGGCAATACACAACGCATGCAATGCACTTAAAAGCTGGCGTCTTGAGGACTGTACGCTTTATGTAACTCTTGAGCCTTGCCCCATGTGCGCAGGGGCAATAATAAACTCAAGAATCGGCAAGGTGGTTTACGGAGCCTATGACCTGAAAGCAGGCTCTGTTGACTCCGTGGTCAGACTGTTCAGCCTGCCCTACAACCACCGTCCCGAAATTCAGGAAGGTTTTATGGAAAATGAATGCAAAAAATTGCTTACGGATTTTTTTGCAGAATTGAGATAACAAAGCTCAGAAAAAGCTTGATGTAAGCAGAGTAAGCAGTGCACCTGCTGCCGCAGAGGCTGCAATTTCTGCCACAACTTTTATCTTACTACGCTTCTGTTTCCCCTTTGTTCTCGGCGGAGCACCCGCAGAGCCGACAAGCGTCTGCGCTCTCTCCCTGAGCTTGCCGTCTGTCATCCCGTAGTATTTGGGATTGACAAAGAACAACGCCTTTTCAAAATATTCACTGCCTGTATCGGCTACCTCAACCACTTGTCTGTTGACGCCCTTTATCATAAAATAATACACACCCTTCAGCATTCTGTTTTATATTTTTGCACAAAAAAGAAAGTTTATACAGACAAGTAAAATCTATCTGATTTTTGTCAATTGTGAATTGTTACAAACTTATATTATGGAGTTTTTTGACAAGTATCCAGCAAGGAAATTATACTGTTTGTATAATGCTCATATTGTTCAAAAATGTTCAAAACTCTGTTCAAACTGTCTACAACTCATTGCAAAATAGGGCTTTTGACCCTTAATTTTTCCATTTTTATATGTTCAAAACTTTTTTCGACAACTTTTTTTGTATACAAATAGTTGTACCAAATTTACACGTTATACTTTTTGGAGTAAAACAAATACAAAAATTTACACCATTTTTTGTGACTATTACACAAGTCGCTTTTATTCTTTTTCAGAACTATATTTTTCAGTGCGGGGTGAGCCGATTTTGTTTGTTAAATCTGCCGAAAATTATATTGAAATCCACAATAAAGAATCCGTCAATCTTGATATAACACTTGACTGCGGGCAGGCATTCAGGTGGAAACAGAATGCCGATCTTTCTTGGTCAGGTGTTGTGCGAGGAATTGAAACAACGGTTGAAGCCACAGACAACGGACTGCGTTTTTACGGAATAACTGAAAATCAGTTCAATGATGTTTTTCTCGATTACTTTGATTTTAACCGTGATTATGCTCAGGTGCTTGATACCCTTTCAGCAGACAGACATCTCGCAGAAGCAATAAACAACTACGGCACAATCAGAATTCTCAGGCAGGAGCCCTGGGAGGCACTTTGCTCTTTTATCATCTCGGCCTGCAACAACATAACACGCATAAAAGGCATAATTGACCGTCTGTGCACAAATTACGGTGAAAAGACGGGTGCATCTTTTTCATTCCCGTCTGCTGAGAAAATTGCCTCTCTTGATGCTGAAGCTCTTGAGGTTATCAGAGCAGGCTACCGTGCGCCTTACATTCTTGATGCCGCAAGAAAGGTATCTGACGGCACCGTAAATCTGGAGGCATTGTTTTATAAAAGCACAGAAGAATGTGAAAAAGAGCTTATGCAGATTAACGGCGTCGGCAAAAAGGTTGCTGACTGCACAATTCTTTTCGGGCTCGGTCATGTTGAGGCTTTTCCTGTTGACAGACATATCAGAAGAATCTGCGACAGGCTTTATCCCGACGGGCTGCCCGTGTGCACAAAGGGTATAGAGGGCATTGCACAGCAGTATATGTTCCACCTTCAGCGAACCGGTAATATCCTATGAGCAGAAACACTCTCAAGTATATTGCAGCAGCTGCAATGCTTATAGACCACATCAGTGCATTTTTCATTCCTGTCAGCACACCTATCGGGTGTCTGATGCGCGTAATCGGCAGACTTACGGCACCTATAATGTGTTACTTTGTGGCAGAGGGCTTTATTCACACCTCATCAAAAACAAAATACGGCACAAGACTTTTTATCTTTGCCGTAATATCTCAACTGCCTTATTCTCTTGCCAACAGCGCAAATGCTTTTCGTTTTAATATGATTTTTACGCTGTTCATCGGTTTTCTGATATTGTATGTCTACGAAGAAATCAAGACTGAACCGACAAAATCAGCAATAATTCTTCTGCTTTTTGCAGTAGCGTTTTTCTCAGAGTGGAGCATTATTGCGCCCCTGTGGATTCTGTCTTTTTACATTCTGAGAAACAATAAAAAAAATTCAGTGCTTTCATTTCTGCTGATAACGGCAATTCACATCCTGCTCAATACCGTTTTTGCAATTATCAGCGATCAGAACTGGTACAGTCAGCTCTGGCAGGCAGGTCTTCTTCTGTTTATCCCTGTCATTTTCATCTATAACGGAAAAAAAGGCGATAATTCTGCGTTCTCAAAATGGTTTTTCTATATTTTCTATCCGTTACATCTTTTTATAATCGCAATCATCCTTAATTTAACATAAAACAAACTTTTTGTTTACCTATTGTTTACAAAATTAACATACACATATACAAAATCTGTGGTTTAATATACACATCAGCAAATCTGTCGACTAGGCAGATACAGAAAGGATGGTTATAAAATGGAAAAGATCATGGAACTCCTTAAAAAGCTTATCGAAGTTATCAAGGGCCTTCTTGAGAAGCTCGGTCTTGGTGATATGCTTGGTGACCTTACAGGCCTCTTCAACTTCTAATTTAATCACTAAGAGAAACGTAAAAGCATCCCTCTCGGGATGCTTTTTGTTTTTTCTTTTTATTCTGCTGCGCCGTCTTCAGGAGCCTTGCCGATTGAATTGAAACCTGCAAAGAAATTTCTTATGTAAGAAAAGAAGCTTACAAAAAATGCAAAAAGAGAACCGAGTGTATAGTTCACCTCGGGAGCAGGATCAAGAACTGTGTTACCGGGATTGCCATTCATAACCATAACCTCACATTCATATTTATACTATATAATGATAATATCACAATATTTGCGAATTATTTTTACAATAAAGAAAAATATCAAATATAAAAAAGGAGGATGCATTAAGCTCCTCCCTGATTATATCAATCTTCGTCTTCTTCGTCTTCGATTTCGATTTCATCAATCACCATACCGCAGTTGGGGCATGTGAGAGGCTCATCATCTTCAAAAACCGACTCATCGAAGCAGAAAACTTCGCCGCAATCGGGACATTCAACTTCATACTCGAAAGCATCATCATAATCGTCACAGCCTTCACAGCTGTCACAATCAAAATCGCAATCAAAGTCATCATCAAAATCGTCGTCATCCTCATACTCTTCGTAAAGGATGTCTTCAACCTCTGAGAGGTCAACATCAACTGCATTGAGATGCTCTTCAATTTCATCGATTTCATCTGCAAGAACAGCGATATCGTCTTCTGCGTCAGCAAGGCTGAGTGTTATATCATCAACAATATCAACAAGAGCTTTGATGATCTTTGCTTCCTTTGTTGATTCGTCGAGTTCGAGACCATCCACAAGACCTTTGATGTATGCTGCCTTTTCTGTTAAAGTCATCATAATCCAACCTCCGTATAAAAATATTTGCGCCGTTAATTCTATATGCAGAAAATCCTGAATTATGCTCAGGCTCTTGACATATATTCACCTGTACGGGTATCAACCTGAATCATTTCACCCTCGTCAATGAAAAGGGGAACCTTGATTTCTGCACCTGTTTCAAGTGTAGCGGGCTTGAGTGTGTTTGTAGCTGTATCACCCTTAAAGCCGGGGTCAGTCTTAGTAACCTGAAGTGTTACGAAGTTGGGGGGTTCAACGCCGAAAACCTTACCTTTGTATGAAAGGATACGGCAAACTTCATTTTCTTTTACGAACTTGAAGTTGTCACTGAGATCTGAGCCGTTGATGGGAACCATATCGTATGTTTCGGGGTCCATAAAGTAGTAGAGACCACCGTCTTCGTATGAATATTCCATTTCTTTTCTCTCAATGAATGCAGTGGGGAATTTTGCAGAGGGGTTGTAACTCTTTTCAATAACCGCACCTGTGAGAACATTCTTTGTCTTTGTACGAACGAAAGCAGCGCCCTTACCGGGTTTAACATGCTGGAATTCAACAACCTGAAGTACGTTGCCGTCTTCTTCAAATGTTACGCCGTTTCTGAAATCGCCTGCTGAAACCATAATTTTTTCCTCCGTTATAAATAACTTTACTTTTAAATAATAATATATTTTGCACTGTTTTTCAAGTGTTTTTCACAAAAATCAAAGAACAATCAATGTTTTTTGCGATTTTGTAAGGTTTTCACACCCGTTTCCGGTCACATACACCATATCTTCAATTCTGACGCCGAATTTTTCGGGCAGATATATACCCGGTTCAATGGTTACAATGTTGCCTTTTTCAAGGGTCGTTGTGCTTCTCGGTGAGAGATTGGGCATTTCGTGAATTTCAACACCCACGCCGTGTCCCGTTCCGTGACCGAAACAATCACCGAAGCCCGCATTTGCAATCACATCTCTTGCCGCCTTGTCTGCATCGGCACAAGCAACGCCTGCTTTTATCATTTCAAGTGCCGCACACTGGGCTTGAAGCACCGTATCATAAACAAATCTCTGCTCATCGGTCACATACCCCACGGCAACGGTTCTTGTCATATCGCTGTGATAGCCCTCAACAACGGCACCGAAGTCCATTGTTATAAAATCACCGTCTTCAATTATTTTGTCTGTGGGCACACCGTGAGGCATTGAAGAATTCTTACCGCTGACTGCAATCGTATCAAATGACAGCGCCTCAGCACCGTTTTTAAGCATAAAAAAATCAAGCTCCAACTGAATTTCCTTCTCGGTTCTGCCTTTTTTTATGAAACTGAGTATATGAAGAAAAGCATCCTCGGCAATTTTCTGCGCCTTCAGTATTTTTCCCTTTTCTTCTTTATTTTTCACACTTCTGAATACATTTATTGCACTGTCAAGAGAATTGTCTGAAATAAATTCAAAACAGCTCATATGCTCATTTTTCTGAAGCCTTGAAAACTCGGCAAGAGACATACCGCTTGCCTCAACCGCAACGGTTTTCACGCCTCTTTCAGCAAGGTACTCCTTCATCCGGGCAAAAATCTGCTTACCCTCTGCAACATCACAGCACTTTATCTGTTTTTTTGCCGCCTCTATATATCGGCTGTCGGTATAAAAAATACTCCCCTTGCGAGTGACAAGCAGAAAACCGTCTGACGCATCAAAGGAAGTAAAATACCGTCTGTTGCAGGGGGTGATAATGAGTGCCGCATCAATATTCTCAGGCATAACCGACATAAGGCGGTCAATGTTCATCATCTTCACCTCAACGAAAAGAATGACGGGCTCTTAACAGAACCCGCCGTCAAAATCAATTACTTAAACTTACGCTTACGAGCTGCCTCGGACTTCTTCTTTCTTGCAACAGAAGGCTTCTCATAGTGTTCTCTTTTACGAACTTCCTGGATGATACCATCTCTTGAAGTCTGACGCTTAAAACGTCTGAGCGCACTGTCCAAGGATTCATTTTCTTTAACTTTGATCTGGCTCATTATATTCCCTCCCTCCGCATTTACCGCAGGGGTTAATCTCAAACTTTTGTATCAATTCTCAAATTGATACTTTGCCATTATACAATAATGTACAGACTATGTCAAGAGATTTGAGAACGATTTTTTAATCTTTTTTGTCGTTTTTTCACGACACCTTGATTTTTGATATAAATAATGTATAATAAAATAGACTTGTTACGGGAACAATTTTCCTGAATATAAATCATACAATCAAGGAGATGGTTTTATGTCTGCCAATCAGTTGATTGATTATATAAGAGACAAAAACATACTCATTCTCGGCTTCGGCAGAGAAGGTAAATCCACATACAACTTTATAAGAAAATATCTGCCCGAAAAGCACCTTACAATAGGTGACAAAAATGCAGTAATTCTCGAAGACTCAAATATTTCCTTTGACTGCGGTGACGATTATCTTGCTCACCTGGGAAATTACGACCTTGTTTTCAAGAGTCCCGGTATACCTTTTGTGGGCGTAAGATACCCTGACACAACCGAAATCACCTGTCAGACTGATATGTTTTTAAGATTCGCTGACTGCACGATTGTGGGAATCACAGGCACAAAGGGAAAAACAACCACATCAACACTGATTTACAGAATGCTCAGTGAAACAGGTGCAGACGTTTCTCTTATAGGCAATATGGGTATTCCCGTATTTGAAGAAATCAACAAGCCCGAGGGCAGCATTGCGGTAATTGAAATGTCGTCACATCAGCTTGAGTTCACAAGAAGCTCTCCGCACGTGGCTGTTATGACAAATGTTTATGAAGAGCATCTTGACCACTATGAAGAAGGCTTCACAGGTTATGTGAATTCAAAGCTCAATATCGTAAAGCATCAGACAGCAGAGGATTTCTTCATTTTCAACGGCACACAGGGGCTCAGTGAATATATTGACACAGATTCTCTTAAATCACAGTGTATAAAGGTATATTCGGAACCTGACAGCTTTGTGGCAACGCTCACGGGACTCAACAAAAATCTCAGAGGCAGACACAATGCTATGGACATAGGTTTTGCAGCAGCAGCGGCAAAGACTATTGGTGCAGATGAAGCATCAATCCGCCGTGCAATTGAGAATTTTGAGGGAATCCCCAACAGAATGGAATATTTCGGCACCTTCGGCGGTGTTGATTACTATAACGACTCCATTGCCACCATTCCCGAAGCGGTGCTTTGTGCCGTGGAAGCAATAGGCAATGTGGGCACACTCATAATCGGAGGTCTTGACAGAGGTCTTGACTATACGGAGTTTGAAAAAGCTCTTTCGGTACTCACAATTGACAATCTTGTATGCCTGCCTGAGACAGGGCACAATATTGCAGACAATATTGCAAAAATCGGAACAGCCCTCTGTATGTATAAAGCAAAAGACTTGCCCGATGCAGTTGACTTCTGCGTGGCACATACGGCAAAAGGCAAGGCCTGCATTATGTCGCCTGCAGCAGCAAGCTACAACCATTACCGTGATTTTGAAGAAAAGGGCAACCATTTCAAACATCTTGTAAAAGAAAAAAACTAAGCAAAAAAAACAGTCGGCACTGACCGACTGTTTTTTATACTCAATTAAAGTCTTTCTAACGGATTATATCCCAGTGCGAAATACTTGAAAGCCCAGATAATGGGATTGTATTTGAAGAAAATCTTGTCAATGAAGGTTACAAGGTCTCTGAGGACTGTTGAAATATCCCGTGTTTCAGGAACTTCAACTGAGGGGAATTCTTCGCCCTCAACATTCAGAACCATAGGCTGTGAATAGCAGATACCGTTTTCACCTGTAATATAAAATCTTACAAACATATACGGCTCTGCAAGAAGGTCTTCTCTGTGCAGGTCAAGAGTTGCCTTGCCGTCTGTGATTTCTTCACGGAGAATAACGTTACCGTCTGAAACCCAGGTGATAAGGTTGAAGTTTTCGCCTTCAACTGTGATTGTATCATTCTCCTGGTCAACATCAAGTCTTGTTACATTGGGAGTATTGTCAAGAAGATAGAGCTTTTCGTCAACAACTCTCTGCTCACTGTAGCCGGGGATTTCTTCCATACCGTTGAGCTCAACGCCGTTTGAATAGTGTGAAACAGAGAAGAACTGACCCTTTTCAAGGCTTTCACGGAAATCCTCCATTGTGAAGTTTTCCATCCAGGTCCAGGTGTAAGCATCATTTATTGACTGTTCGTTGTGTGAATCTGCAAAAGTGTTATTCCAAGGCACAACGCCGTTGGGAATTGTCTTCTGAAGTATCTGGTCATAGAGAATTCTGTCACAACGGGTATGAGCATCACTTGCACTGTTTATGCCCATACCAAGTGATGAACCCTGATAGTCAAGAAAAAGTCTTGCAAATTTATTGACATAGTATTCATCAATTTTCTGACCGACATAGTTATAAGAATCCTTATCAGTGTAGACATATTCACCAACGTGTGAAAGGAATGATATGCCGCCGTCAGCCATAACGCCTGCAGAGGGAGTTTCATAGTCACCGAAAACACCTGCAAGTCCCTGACCGTAGTCTGAGAAATAACCTGTGAGATGACAGTCTGCAATGGGAGTTGCCATATTCAGTTCAATACCCTTGGGGACATCAAGCATACCGTTTTCGTGTGTTCTTGTATCGGAATGAGCTGTGCCTGTAAGATATGCTTCATATTCCTCAGCTGTGAGAGGCTCAACAGGCTTCATCTGTGAGCGTTCATATTTGATAAGTCGCATAATGGGAACAAGCTCGGGAGCTACATTCCAGCCTTTGTTGATTGTTCCGTGGTCTGTGAGGGCAACAATGTCATAATTCATATCATAGTGCTTCTGCACAAACTCATGAATCGGCAGAAAACCGTCACTTGCGTTTGTGTGGCAGTGAAGCTGTGTTTTATAACTGCCCCATGTATCCCAGTCAATATCTTCATATGGATTGTCAATTATGTAATTCTTCTCTGCCTGCTGAGCTGAAGCAGGAATCGCAACAACACCTACAAGTGTAAAAGCAAGCAATAATGTCAGAGATTTTTTTGCTATGGACAAACATTTTCTTTTCATCATGTTTTCCTCCTATTATGCACAGAATTTTCCTTTAGGGTGACGGGAATAAAATGAACCCGTTTTTTACAGGCTGATTTCCGTCACCCTAAGGATATATTCAGTTTATCACAGATATTTTCACCTGTCAACAATACGATTAAATTGTATATGTAAAAAATATATTTTAATCATTGCATTATCATTTATAAAGGGTTATAATAAATTATCAATGTTTTCAGGAGGCTACTATGACAGCTTACGAAATTGCAAAAAATGAATATGCCGCACTCGGTGTTGATACCGAAAAGGCAATTGAAAATTTAAAAGATATAACCGTTTCAGTTCATTGCTGGCAGGGTGACGATGTTACAGGATTTGACTCAAAGGAAGCCCTTTCAGGCGGCATCCAGACAACAGGCAATTATCCCGGCAAGGCAACTTCTCCCTCAGAGCTTATGGCTGACATCGACAAGGCTTTTTCACTCATTCCCGGCAAGAAAAAGCTCAATCTTCACGCAAGCTATGCTATTTTTGAAGAGGGTGAATTCGCAGACAGAGATGCACTTGAGCCCAAGCATTTTGAAAAGTGGGTAGAGTTTGCAAAGGCAAGAAATATGGGTATTGACTTCAATCCCACGCTTTTCTCACACGCAATGGTAAAAGATAATCTTACTCTTTCATCACCCGATGAAAATGTAAGAAAATTCTGGATTGAGCATTGCAAGTGCTGTCTGAGAATTTCAGAATACTTTGCTAACGAGACAGGCAAGCCCTGTGTTATGAACATATGGATACCCGACGGCTATAAGGATATCCCTGCCGACAGACTTGCTCCCCGTAAGCGTTTCAAGGATTCACTTGATGAAATTCTCGATATGCCTTACGACAAGTCAAAGGTTTATGTAACACTTGAATCAAAGGTTTTCGGTATCGGTCTTGAAGCTTATACGGTAGGCTCTGCTGAGTTTGCTCTGAGCTATGCAGACTACAAGGGAATCACTCCCCTTATGGATAACGGTCACTATCACCCCACAGAAATGGTTTCAGACAAGATTTCATCAATGCTGCTTTTCCACGACAAGATTGCTCTTCATATAACAAGACCTATGCGTTGGGACTCTGACCACGTTGTTCTCTTTGATGACGAAACAAAAGAAATCGCAAAGGAAATCGTCAGAAACGATGCTCTTGACAGAGTATTCATTGCAACAGACTATTTTGATGCCTCAATCAACCGTATTTCTGCTTGGATTACAGGTGTAAGAAATGTAAAGAAGGCGCTTCTTTTCGCACTCCTTGAGCCCAATGCAAAGATGCAGGCTCTTCAGGAGGAAAACGACATCACTTCACTTATGGTGCTTCAGGAAGAAATGAAAACAGCTCCCTTCGGCGCAGTGTGGAATGAATATCTCAAGAGAGAGAATGTCAGTGTTTCATATATTGACGAAGTTAAAAAATATGAAAAGGAAGTTCTGGTGAACAGATAATGAAAGATATTTTAACAGCACCCTTTGTGGAAGAAATGAAAAAAATGACAGCCAATATGTACCGTCTGGGCTGGGATGAGAGAAACGGCGGCAACATAAGCTATATGCTCGAAAACGATGAGGTTTATGAATATCTTGACAAGGATACCGTTCTTCGCTCAATTCCCACAGGCTTTGATGCAACAGACCTTATCGGCAGAATCTTTATTGTTACAGGTACAGGCAAGTATTTCAAGAATGTAGAGCACGACCCCGAAACAAATCTCGGCATTATCCGTATTGCCGAAGACGGCACAACAGCTGAGCTCCTCTGGGGCTACAAGGACGGCGGAAAGTTTACATCCGAGCTCCCCGCTCACCTTATGAGCCATATGGCAAGACTTAAGGTTGACCCCGAAAACAGGGTTGTTATGCACTCACATCCTACATACACACTCGCAATGAACTATGTTCATGAGCTTGATGAAAAAAGCTTCACTCACACTCTCTGGGAAATGTGTACTGAATGTATCGTTGTTTTCCCTGACGGTGTAGGCGTTCTCCCCTGGATGCTCTGCGGCACAAACTCCATAGGCGAAGCAACTGCAAAGAAGATGGAAGAATTCCGTCTTGTTGTCTGGGGTATGCACGGCATTTACGGCGCAGGCAAAACCCTTGATGAAACCTTCGGTCTTATCGAGACAGTTGAAAAGGCTGCCGAGATTTATATGCTCACAGCACACCTTCCCCGCAAGAATACAATCAAGGATTCCGAAATGGTTGAGCTTGCAGAGTTTTTCTGCGTGAACTACCGCAAGGATTTTCTTAATTTATAAACAATTGCGACATTTTTCCTATTGACAATTTTTATTTTCAGAAATATAATTATAATGTATAAATTTTTAAGGAGTAAGTTAATATGACATTTATCGAAAAGTTTAACCAGCTTAAAAAGAAGTACGGTAAAATTGATGAGTCTAAGCTTACAGAAAATTTTGCCGTTCAGGTTGAAATGACAGACGAGGACTGCGGCGGTATATTCTATGTTGCATATATGAACGGTCCCTTTGCTGTTGAGCCATATGATTATTATGACAACACTGCAATAATCAAGGTTTCAAGCAAGGTGCTTGAGGATATCCTCTCCTGCAAAGCTGACCCTATGGAAGCATTCTTTGCCGGCAGTATTCAGGTTGAGGGTGACATCAGCCACGCACTTATGCTTGTAGAGCTGATGAAAAAAGCCCCCAAGCCCAGAAAGACAAAAGCAAAGGCTGAAGCAACAGAAGAAAAGAAAGCCGAAAAGAAGACAGCAAAAGAAAAAGCTCCCAAGAAGGAAAAGGCACCTAAGGCTGAAAAAGCTGAAAAGCCCGCAAAGAAAGAAAAGGCTGAAAAAGCTGAAAAGCCCACAAAGAAAGAAAAGGCTGAAAAAGCTGTGAAGGCTCCCAGAAAAGAAAAAACAGCAAAAGAGCCTGCAGCAAAGAAAACAACAAAGAAAGCTTCAAAAAAAGACGCTGAATAAACAACAGACGCAGTCACGTGCCGAGTGTTCATAAGGACACCCGGCACGTTTTTTCTGTGTGACATTTTTTACACATCTGATATGATAATATTTTGTCAGTGAAAAAAACAAAAAAAATTCAGAAAAAGTACTTGACAAACATTTATTCACTATTTAAAGTAGAATTAAGAGCAATAGCTTTTATCTTATACTTAAGATAGCATCAGCGAGTCGCTGAATGTAAGTTCAGACCGTATAAACCGGGCGAAATGCTCGCTATAAATAAACACACTCACAAGTGTGTCAGAGTTATAGCTTCGCATTTCGACATACCAAGGATGTATTGCTCTGAAACCGAAGGGAGGAAATTTCATATGATCATTTATAGGGAATTATCCTCCCTTTCAAAAGATCTGGAAGTGCCGTCAAGCACACTCTACAAATTGTCAAACAGAATAAATGAGAGCTATCATAAGGTTGAGATACCTAAAAAGAACGGCGGCAAAAGAACACTGTCTGTCCCCTCAGATGACCTCAAGGCTGTACAGCGCAAAATCGTAAGCGTTCTTTTATCAAAGGAGCCTATATCTGTTTATGCGACGGCTTACAGATACGGCACAAGTACAGCTCACAACGCATCTCCCCATGTGAACAAGGATATTGTTCTGAAGCTTGATATTCTTCACTTTTTTGACAGTATTCTTTATTCTGATGTAAAAAACAAGGTCTTCCCCGCCAAAAAATATTCCGAGCAGATACGAATACTTCTTGCCATTCTCTGTTATCACAAGGATTCTCTGCCTCAGGGTGCTCCGTCATCACCTGCAATTACAAATATCATTATGCGTGATTTTGACAACACTGTGGGTAATTGGTGCAAAAAGAAAAACATCACATACACCCGTTACTGCGACGATATGACTTTTTCAGGTAATTTTGATGTAAAAGAGGTCATAGAGTTCATAAATACTCAGCTTCATAAAGAGGGCTTTCTTCTCAACTACGCAAAAACAAAGATTTTAAAACGTGGCAGCAGGCAGGAGGTCACGGGAATTGTTGTCAACGAAAAACTCAGCATACCTGCAGACTACAAACGAAGGCTCCGTCAGGAAGTCTATTACTGCAAAAAATACGGTTTCAACTCCCATATGGCACATATTGATTTTGACGGCAACGAAAGCTCATATATATTCAGACTTCTCGGTAAAATCAACTATATATTATCAGTAACGCCATATGACAAACAGATGCTTGATTGGAAAAAATGGCTTACTGATGAACTCAGAAAATATTGAACCGCAGCACTGCCTGCGGTTTTTTTTGTGCTTTATCGTAAACATTTTTTGTGCTTAATCGTAAACAATAATATTGAATTAAAGAATATAATATGATATAATAAATTGTTAAAAGCAAAACGGAGTTGATTTTATGAATATCGGCGCTATTATTCTTGCAGACAAAAACAATGAATCATTCAAATCAAACAAACCGAAAGTATTGCGCAGAATTCTTTTCAAAACAATGCTTGACTGGGTTATTTCTGCGGCAGAAAATGCAGGCATAAAGAATATAAGTGTCGCAGCGGGAGAAAATCTGCCCTTTATTGACGCTCATCTTGACGGCAGTGAAATAAAGGCCTTTGCTTGCGTTCAGCAGGCAACCGAAGCTGTCAACAGCGATATTATTGTTTTCCTCAGCGGTGACAAGCCCTTTATTGACGCTGAAGCAATAAAGGGTGCACTTGCGTTGCATATAGCAGACGGCAATGACAAGACCGTCATTGCGGAAGAAAACACAGGCTGCTGTATCAATTTATCATCAATCGGAAAATCAGAGCTAAAAACAGGTGTTTTTGCTCCTTCGGACGAAAATATTTCACTTACAGCAAATACAGGCGCTCAGCTTAATATTCTTAACGAAACAATGCGCCGTATAATTCTCACAAAGCATATGAATAACGGGGTTGACATTCCCTGCACAGACGGTATAATAATAGGTCCCGACTGCAAAATCGGTACAGACACTGTCATTCTGCCCAACACGATCATTTCAGGCACTGTCACCGTAGGTGAAGACTGTGTTATAGGCCCTAATTCATATCTTGAGAACGCAGAAATAGGCAACGGTGTGAAATTCAACAACGGTCAGATAAGAAATGCAGAAATCAGAAACGACGCAAACATCGGTCCCTTTGTGCAGATACGCCCCGATTCAGTCATTTGTGACGGCGTACATCTGGGTAACTTTGTTGAGGTCAAGAATTCCACAATCGACGAGAGCACAAGTGTATCACATCTGACATATGTGGGCGATTCCGATGTGGGCAAAAATGTAAACTTCGGTTGCGGCGTTGTCACCGTAAATTTCAACGGCAAAACAAAGAACAGAACTGTCATAAAGGACCGTGCATTCATCGGCTGCAACACAAATCTTGTGGCTCCCGTTACTGTGGGCGAGAATTCCTATACGGCAGCAGGCTCCACAATCACACAGGATGTTCCCGACAACACACTTGCAATTGCAAGAGAAAGACAGACAAATAAAGAAGGCTGGGTAAAAGAACATCAGCCATACAGAAAGAAAGTATAAAGGATAAGCAAAATGGCATTTTTCAAGAAAAAAACAACATCTTTCTCAATGCCGGTTTCAGGCCCTGTTGAATTTATAATTGCAGGTCTCGGCAATCCGGGCAAGGAATACGAGCTCACACGGCACAACGCCGGTTTTCTGTGTCTCGATATTCTCTGCAACAGAGAGAATTTCAAAACAGACAAAATAAAATACAAGTCACTTTGTGCAGACGTTATGATTGAGGGACACAGATGTCTTGTAATGCGTCCTCAGACCTATATGAACAACAGCGGCGAGGCAATCAGAGAAGCAGCTGCTTTCTACAAAATTCCTCCCGAAAGATGTATTATAATATTTGATGATATTGATATTTCTCTGGGTGCACTGAGAATCAAAAAGAAAGGCTCTGCAGGCACCCACAACGGAATAAAGAGTATAATCTATCATCTCAATTCAGACAATTTCCCGAGAATTAAAATCGGCGTGGGCAACAAGCCGCATCCCGATTATGATCTGAAGGATTATGTTCTCAGTTCATTCTCAAAACAGGATCAGGCCACATTGAAAAACACAATGGAAAAGGCATGCGATGCCATAAGTCTTATTGTAAAAGGCGAAATGGACAAGGCGCTGATGACCTGTCAGATAAAATAAACGCTGATTTTACAGTACTGTAAGACTTATGAACAGATAAGTTTTTTTGCTTTATGCAAACGCTGTTTATATAAACAAAAACCGTAAAGGGGTGAAAAGAGTGTCAGCATTTGCTTCATTGCTTGAAAAAAACAGTCAGTACAAAACAATTGAATACAGTGTAGCCAATAACAGGCTTCCTATGGGCGTGCTCGGCCTTGCTCTTACCCCGAAAGCACATCTTATACATACACTTTGCTCAAGACTCGGCAAAAAAGCACTTATTGTCACCAATGATGAAGCCTCGGCAACAAAAATCTGTGCCGACCTTCAGACTATGGGCACAAATGCCCATCTCTACCCTGCTACAGACAGAAACTTCCGTTCAGAACAGAGTCACTCAAGAGATTACGAAAGCCGTCGTCTCGGAGTTCTAGGGCTTGCGGCAGAAAACGGACTTGATGCAGTTGTCTGCAGTATTGAAGCAGCAATGCAGCTGACAATTCCGAAGGAAATACTTACAGAAAAAACAGTTCTTCTTGAAAACGGCAAGGATGCTGAGCTTCAGAAGGTGCTTAACGCCCTTGTCTGCGCAGGCTATGTGCGTGCAGATATGGTTGAGGGTGCAGGTCAGTTCTCACACAGAGGTGCAATTCTTGACTTCTTCCCGCCCGACGCAGCTTCACCCATAAGAGTTGAATTCTGGGGTGACACCATAGATTCTATGGCACATTTTGACATTCTTACTCAGAGAAGAACAGACCCTGCTGACGCAGTCAGAATTATGCCTGCGACAGAAATCGTTTTTGACGATGATGCAACCTTTGCCGGCAGAATAGAAGCTCTTGCACATTCTCTCAAGGGTAAGAAATACGACAAAGTCAGAGAGAATCTTTACTCTGATGCAGAAAAAATCCACGCACATATCCGTCTGGGCTCAACTGATAAATATCTCAATCTCGCTTATGAAAAATGTGAAACAATTTTTGATTACTGCGGTGATTATCTGCTCTTTGCTGCTGATTCACACAACATAAAAGAACGGGCAGCCTCTGCAACAAAGCTTCTGAATGAAGACATAAAAATGATGTTTGAAGACGGTGTTCTTTGCAAAGGGCTTGACACATTTTCAATCAGATGGAACGATATTGTTTCATATTACGAAAAGGCAGGCGTAATATATCTTGACAACTTTGCCCGAGGCACATTTGACACCCCTGTAAAAGAGCTTGTCACAATGAATGTGCGCCAGTCGTCCCCCTGGGAGGGCTCTCTCACGGTACTTGAGGATGACCTGCGTCCCGATGTTGCAAGAGGATACACTGCAGTGGTGCTTGCAGGTACCGAAAAAACAGCAAAAAGTCTCTGTCAGGACCTTAACGACGACGGAGTGCCCGCAAATTATTTTTCTTCTTCAAACATTGACTTCATCTCAGGCCAGATAAACGTCGTAAGCGGTGCTCTGAGCTTCGGCATTGACTACCCTGCCGACAAGCTGAGAATCATAACCTACGGCAGATACAGAGCAGAAGGCAAAAAGAGATTTTCAGGCAAAAAGAAATTCCACGACATCAGCAGCGGTCTTCACTCGATAGAAGAGCTTCACAAGGGTGATTATGTTGTACACTCCACACACGGCATCGGTATCTTTGACGGCATTGTGGATATGGAAGTATCCGGTGTACACAAGGATTACATAAAAATAAAATACAAGGGCGCAGGCGTACTTTATGTGCCGGTCACACAGCTTGACCTTGTTTCAAAATACATAGGCCCGCACGATGAAACAGGCAAGGGTGTAAAAATCAACAAGCTCGGCTCAGACGACTGGAAAAAGACTAAATCAAGAGTCAAAACAGCTGTCAAGGATATGGCAAAGGAGCTGCTTGAGCTTTACGCCAAAAGGCACAACACCAAAGGCTATCCGTTCTCACCCGATATAGATATGCAGAGTGATTTTGAACGCCGATTTGAATTTGACGAAACAGACGATCAGCTCAGATGTATATACGAAATAAAGAGGGATATGGAAAAATCCTGCCCGATGGACAGATTGCTCTGCGGTGATGTCGGCTTCGGCAAAACAGAGGTTGCCCTGAGAGCTGCATTCAAATGCGTGGCAGACGGCAAGCAGTGTATAATTCTTGTGCCCACCACAATTCTTGCACTTCAGCACTACAGAACAATTCTCAGACGCTTTGAGGGCTTCCCTGTAAAAGTTGAGATGCTCTCACGCTTCAGAACTGCAAAACAGCAGAAACAGATAAAGCAGGAGCTTGAGAAAGGATTTATCGATATTATCGTCGGTACTCACAGCATTATTGCAAAAAGCGTAAAATTCCGTGATCCCGGTCTTATCATAATAGACGAAGAACAGCGTTTCGGCGTTGCACAGAAAGAAAAAATCAAAGCTGCATTCCCGTCAATAGATGTTCTGACTCTTTCGGCAACACCCATTCCACGCACTCTCAATATGGCTATGACAGGCATCAGAGATATGTCTGTTATTGAAGAAGCTCCGCTTGACCGTTCACCCATACAGACATATGTTACAGAGCACGATATGGCAATTCTTGCCGAGGCTATGGACAAAGAGCTTCGCAGAGGCGGTCAGATTTATTACCTGTTCAACAGTATAGAAAAAATTGAAGAAAAGGCAGCCGAAATCAGAGAATTCTTACCTGACGCAAATATTGCCGTAGCTCACGGGCAGATGGCAGAAAATGAGCTCAGTGAGGTCTGGAGGCAGCTCCTTGACGGAGAAATACAGATTCTTGTCTGCACGACTATAATTGAAACGGGCGTTGATGTGCCGAATGTCAACACACTTATCATAGAAAATGCAGACAGACTGGGACTCGCTCAGCTTCATCAGATACGAGGCAGAGTCGGCAGATCCTCACGAAGAGGCTTTGCCTATCTCACTTTCAGAGAGGGCAAAGAGCTGTCTGAAATTGCTCAGAGAAGGCTTTCCGCAATCCGTGAATACACCGAATTCGGCTCAGGCTTCAAAATCGCAATGAAGGACCTTGAAATCAGAGGCGCCGGCAGTATTCTGGGCGCAAAACAGCACGGCCACCTTGAAGCTGTAGGCTATGATATGTATCTGCAGATGCTCTCAGAGGCTGTAAATGAGGAGCAGACAAACTCAGCTCCCGAGCCTGAGAAAGAATGTCTTGTTGACCTGAGTCTTGATGCACACATTCCGGAAAATTACATTGACTCAGTTCCTCAGAGGCTTTCTGTCTACAGAAAAATTGCATCAATCAGAAGTGAAGCAGATGCAGAAGATGTACTTGACGAGCTTATTGACCGTTACGGCGATGTACCCAATAGTGTAAACGGACTTGTTACCGTTGCACTTATCAGAAACTCTGCAATCAAGCACAGAATCTATGAAATAAAGCAGATACACGGCGCATTATTGCTTTATTCAAACGATATAAATGCAAACCAGATTGCAGTTTTATCAAAGCCTTTCAGAGGCAGGCTCTCGGTTTCTTCAACAGCAAAACCGTATATAGCAATAAAAACAGTCAAGGGTGAAAAACCTCTTGACACATTAAGACTCATTATGAAATTACTTGATAAGGAGAATGTATAATTATGTCAAACTTTTTTGCACAGCTTGTTGCCAAAGTACTCACATCAGTTTTCGGTTTTATTTTCTTATTAACGGGAACAAAAAATCCCCAGACAACAGAAATTAAAACACCCGATGATTTCACGCCCGTTCTGCGTTTTGTTGTCTGCTCAGACATTCATCTTGACGGCGACGAAACACAGGAAGCCGCAGTCAGATTCGGTAATCTGTTCGGTGATATGTACGCACATTCAGAGAATTGCGGCTACAAAAATCTTGATGCCGTAGTTGTGGCAGGTGATTTCACAGGTGCAGGTGAAGAAAAAGAATATCAGGTTTACAACAAAATTGTTGCCGAAAACATCAAAGAAGGTACTCAGCTGCTTACCGTTCTGGGTAATCACGAATTTATTGCTTACCGTGATGTTGATGCCACCGTGGGATATGATGTATACAAAAAGTTTGTCCACGAAGATGTTGACAGAGATGTAGTCATCAACGGCTATCATTTCATATGTGTTTCATATGACGATAACGGCAAGACCTTCTCAGGAAAAATGCAGTGGCTTGATGAAAGACTGCGCAATGCAACAGCCGAAGACCCCACTAAGCCTGTTTTTGTTATACAGCATCCTCATCCTGCTTTCACCGTTTACGGCAGTGTTAACTGGGGTGATTTCTCCACAAGAACAGTTCTGAGCAGATATCCTCAGGTTATCAGCTTCTCCGGTCATTCACACTATGCGTCAAATGACCCCAGAAGTGTATGGCAGGGTGAATTCACAGCTGTGGGTACAGGTTCACTTTCAGCATTTATGGGAAATCTCAATTATATTGAGGGCGATCAGGATGCCCCCGGGAAATCAGGCGGCGCCTGGCTTGTGGAATGTGATGCAAACGGCAATGTCAGTATGAAGCTTTATGATATTGAGAACAGAATGTTCTTTGACAATATCGACTACTATTTCACAAATCTCTCTGACAAAACAAAGAGAACATATAACTGGCATAATCAGCAGGCACTTGACACTGCACCCAAATTCCCAGAAAACGCTGCAGTTACTTCATATGTTGATGAAAACGGTGACACTGTGATTACCTTCCCCGAAGCCGAGGGCTATTACGAGGCTGAGAATTACAAAATAACTGTCAGAAATGAAAACAACAAGACAGTTTATGAAAAAACAGTTATTTCAGAATATGTAAGAGCCACTGATGATGACGTGACAGTCAATCTCGGCAAACTCGAAAACGGAAGCTATACCGTAAAGGTCACTTCCTACAGCCCCTATGCACTGCAGGGCGGCACGCTGAATAATAAAATAACAGTCGGTTAAAAATAATTCCCGTTAAGGCGTTGTATTTACTGAAAGCGAATTATATTGTCTTACGACCCGGTATAAGACAATGAAAAAGATGCACGAAAAAACCGTGCATCTTTTTTTCTGTCCTTCAGGACAAATCTTTTTATTCAGCAATTCTTATAACCGTTGCCGAGTACTGTGGTACTGTGTAATTGAAGCTGTCTGAAACACCGTCAACGATGAATTCTTTCAGTGTGCAAGCCTCTTGGGCACCGAGAATATTATCATTGTCGAGGCTGTCGCCTGCAACCTGATAAACAGTTGCCTTTGCATCAACATCTGCACCTGAAATGTCAATTGCAAATGTTCTGTCTGAGCCTGTGACGTTGACAAGCTTGATGATGATATCTCCGCTTTCATCGGTTGAAACAACCTGATAAGCCTCGGCGTTTGCCTTTGTTGCGGTTTCATATTCAAACTGCATTTCACCGTCAATATAGCCTCTGATAACAGTGCCGTCAACGACAAGCTTTATCTGATATGTCTTTCCTGTTTCAACTGTGAAATCTGTTACAGTGCCGGGGATAGCGTCTGTCTTTGTGCCGTTCTGTGCTCTCTGGAGTGCAGATTTTGTGTTGCCCCAGCCACCGATATTCCAATAGAAGCAGTTGTTTTCATCTTCAATAAGGAAAGGAATATAGAAGCCCTCTCCGCCGTCAGTCTTTGTTGCTTCAAATGTATATGTGTAGTTTGCCCATTCTGTTTCACCGAAGTATGCAGATGTGCCAAGCTCATTGTATGCGTGATCGCAAACGGACTGAACAGCCTTACCGTCAGAAATTTTCCATTCACCCTCAGTTTTGTGGTACCAGTTCCACCAGAAGTTGGGAACACTGAAATCATCACTGCCGAGCTCCTCACCTGTTGCGTTGTCTGTGATTTTTACATTATCAAACTCAGCGGCTGTCCACCATGTTCCGAGACCGACAGCACCCTTAAGGTCCTCATAAGGAATCTGTGCGCCGTCAAATTCTGTACCAAGGAGAGTTGTACCTGCATTTGTTGAGAAAAGCTTCTGCATATAGTAGTTGATTGAAGCTGTTGAAGTGCTGTTGTTGAACCATATAAGGTCGGGAGCCCAGTGAGTTGCAGTAAGATTGCCGAAAAGAGGAGCATAAGCAGCCATTTCAACAATATCACCGTTACGCTCAAGACCTGTCATATAAGCAGCCTCTGCAAGGGCAGACCTGAGTGTATTTGACCAGGATGCGTATTCACCGAGGAAAACCTTGATTCCTCCGCCGTAATATGTGTCAAGCATATGCTCTGCATCACGGGAATAATTGTCTTCGTCATAGTAATCTGCGTGTGCAAGGAACCAGGAGGGATCTCTGTAGTAGTGATGGTCGGTTGCACCTGCAAATTCATCAATTGACATATTGTTTTCTTTGATGTAATCATAAGCATTCTCATAAGATGCAACATAGTTCATACTTGTTGTGCCTTCGTTTGCACCTGATGAATATATAAGCTCAAGACCGTCGTAAAGCTCGGGATTTTTTGCCTTTTCTTCGTTGAATCTTTCAAGGAAGGCTTCGTATCTTTCAAAGTAGACCTCACCTTCGTTTTCGTTACCGATACAGATATACTTAAGCTCAAAGGGCTCAGGATGACCGAGAGATGCTCTGACTTTGCCCCATGTTGAGTTTTCATCACCACGGCAGAATTCAACAAGGTCAACCATATCCTGAAGATACTGTTCAAATTCGGGAGTGTACATCTCAACGGGGCCTTTGCCTCTCATCTGACAGAAAAGACCGCAGTTTAGAACAGGCACACCGATTGCGCCGATGTCCTCTGCAAGAACAAAATATTCATAGAAGCCAAGACCGTAGCTCATATAACAAGGCAGAGGGTCTTCAGTCATTGAAAGATTTGTCCACAGATTTATACCGTATGAACGGGCAGCAACGTCACCGTAAGTGCCGTTAAATTCAAGGGGAAGACCGTCGGGACCGACACCTATTGAATCCTTCCAGTTATATGCTGTTTCTTCGTCATAGCCCTCAATGACACATCCGCCGGGGAAACGGAGAAAAGCAGGCTCAAGAGCAGCAAGCTTCTCAGCAAGGTCTGTCCTCATACCGTGATTCTTATATGTTGGCGGGAAAAGTGAAACCATATCAAGACAAACATTTCCCTTTGCAACAAGCACCTGAAGATAAACATTGCTGTTTGCCGTAACTGAAGAAGTGAGTGTTGCGGTGAGCTTCTGCCACTCTGATGTAACCCCTGAAACTGTTGTTTCTGCCGCAACAGCATCACCTGCAACAAGTCTGACGGTGATATCTCCGTTATAACCGTCAGGAGACTTCGCATAAACAGAGAAATCATATGTAACACCATTTTCAATTGCCATTCCGTCAAGGAAGCCTCTGTTCTGAACACCGGCAAGGGCATCTGATGTATTATTGATTACAAGATAATTTGTGTTGTTGACATTGAGTCCGTTTTCTGCATCACCGACAGTGACTTTAACATCAGCTGTACCCACCTGACTCCAGCCGTGAAGCTCGTCATCTGCTGCGAGCTCACCGTATTCAAATGAACGGTTGATTACCTTTTCGCCGTAAAGGCCGCCGTCAGCTGCGAAGTTGATATCTTCAAAGAATATGCCGTAAAGCAGCTCGCTTATTTCGTGGACATCATTATCAGCATCTATTGAAAGAGTGTAGTCCGCATTTGTTTTATCATAAGCGGTTATGGTGTTTTCTTCGCCTCGCTGAATCTCAGGCTCCTGAGCTGTGCCGCCGGCAAGACCAAGCGACATAAAAACACTCATAAACCAAGCTATTATTTTTCGCACAATAAGATAGATTGAATAACGCATAAACCTGCCTCCATATTTTTATATTATAATAATACAGTAATTATTTTTCTTTGTCAACATTATACACCTGTCAGGTCAAAGGGCGGAGTGAAATCCTTTTCTGCTGATGAAAAATCCTGAACATACACATTTTCCATTCCGCAAAGATAAATATAGTCAACTGCTCTGTTATATTCTTCCTCTGAAATTCGTTTCTGAAGCTGAGGAATATCACAGCTTTCATTTGGTGTAAACTGACTCATCAGGCTGAAAACGACTTTATCTCCGAATTCAGATGACACCCAGTCAATCACATCAAGAGTGTTTTCTGTTTCACCCGGAAGCATAAGGTGTCTTATGACAACACCTTTCTGCATTATTCCGTCACCGTCAAAAATGTACTCCCCTGTCTGACGGAACATCTCTCTGATTGCATTTTTTGCCGTTTCGGGATAATCGGGTGCAAGTGAATACTTTTTTGCGAGAGAAGAATCCGTATATTTCATATCGGGCAGATATATCTGCACCTTATTTTCAAGAAGTCTGAGCGTATCCACCGAATCATATCCGCTTGAATTATACACCACCGGGACCCGAAGAGGCTCACTGAGAGACGGCAGTATCTGCTTCACATAATGCGACGGTGTCACAAGGTTTATATTGTGAACACCCGACAAAATCAGCTCATCATATATTTCCCTGAGTCTGTCCGTTGTTATATCTTCACCGTAACAACCTGAGCTTATCTCATAATTCTGACAATATACACATTTCATACTACAGCCCGAAAAAAACACTGTTCCCGAGCCATTTGTGCCGCTTATGCACGGCTCCTCCCAGAAATGAGGTGCAGCACGGGCTATTCTTATTCTATCACTTACACCGCAGACACCCTTTGATATGCTTCTGTCGATATTGCATTTTCTCGGACAGCTGTTACACAGTTCCATTTTCATCACCGTATCCATTATACACCGTAATTCAAAAAAAGCAAAGAAAAAACAGGTATCCGAAGATACCTGTCTGATCCTTACTTTAAATTACAGACCGAAAGGAAGAGAGAAATCAGCTTCCATACCAAGAGCTGCAAGGATGTCCTTTACGAACTTGATGAGAGCCTTAACGTACTTGATGATGTTTTCCATTATGACACAATCCTTTCACTAAATTAATAAGTTCATACTTATTGCATAAATATTAAAACACATAATTGTTATAACCGTATGTTCTTTTTATGAAAAAATATTAAAAATCTGTAAACAATCAGAAATTTGCACCGTTCCAGCCCCAGTCGGTAACGGGATGATATGTCACATACACAGCAGAACCGTTTATTCCGAGTTCTTTTTCAAAAAGATTGCAAATAGCCTCTGTAAGCTTTTCATAAGCTGATGACGGAGCATTGCCGAGAAGACTTACAGAAACATAAGCTCCCTTTTCAAGCTTCTTTCCACCCATCCAGAGTGAATAATTGTCTTCAATGCCGACCATAAGATATGTTTCGGACTTCCCCAGAACAGACATCAGTTTTCCGAACTCTGCTTTGATAATTTCTTTCTTTTCTTCTGTTACTTTAACTGAAATTTTTGAATCGATGAAAGGCATAATATATTCTCCTTATTTTTATATTCAAACAATAATTTATCGGGCTGAATGATATCTCGACAAGTTCTGATTTATATATGTTTTTCATATCTTTCTGCCGTGATGATGCCGTCTTCAACATTCAGCTTACAGATTCGTGCATTTCTGGCATCAAAGGCATTGAGTGAATCGCCGTAATCTCTGGCGTGATAAACAGCATACCACTGACCGTCTTCCTTAATCATTGAGTGATGTCCCGTACCCTCTTCAAACTCATTTGCCTTCAGAACGGGATGATATGTATTTTCGTCGGGATATTTTTCGAATTTGATTTTTGTAAGGTCAGTTTCATCTGTTTTAGCTCTTGCGTAGCCTATATAGTATGTGGGTGTCGTGAAGCAGTTGCCCGAATACATCAGATAATGCCAGTCACCCTCTTTAAAGTAACAGGCACCTTCGATTGTGTGCCAGTGCTGACCTTTTTTATATCTGTCTTTCATATAGATATCTTCATCAATTGTGGGCTCAACAACAAGCACAGGCTTGCCCTCAGGGGTAAACGGGTCAAGCATTCTGTCAACATAAATACAGGTGCCGATTCTCTCACCCTCAAACTTATTTGCAGAATAGAAAAGGAAAAGACCTGCCTCATTCTGCACAATATGAGAGTCAATTGAGAAAGGATGCAGAATTCTTGTGGGATTTTCAAAGGGCCCCAGAGGATTGTCTGCAACACTTACGTGCATTGCGCCTCTGTGACCACCCTTATCAGGCTCGTCATCATAAATCTCAATTGAATTATACATATAGAATTTACCGTCAAGCTCAATAACACTCGGTGCCCAGAATGAATCGTGCCCCTCTTTTGTCAGCACCTTGCCATAATACTCCCAGCCCTCAAAAAGATTGTCTGACTGATAAGCATATACGGCATCGTGACCTGTGACATAGATATAATATCTGCCGCCGCTTTTAAGAATAAACGGGTCAGCCTGCCCCTGATAATGATTTTTGTCAATTTTAAGCAAATGCATAAAACACACCTCTATAGTATTTACATTTATTTTATCATATATATCAAAGCTTGGCAAGAATTCATTTACCTGTTTTGCCCCTGTATCGGTTTTAAACAAATCTCTGTTATTGCATCAATTATAACATACCGTGTGCTGTATTTCTACAGCTTCTTTGCTATCAAAAAAAGAGGTGAAAAACAAAAGTTTTTGCAACCTCTTTTTCAGGGAATATAAATTTAAGCCTCTTTGATTACATATTTATAGAAGTCAACAGCAGGAGCAAGTGTTGCAACGTCAACATTTTCGTCGATACCGTGAACGCTGTCAAGCTGCTGCTTATCAATCTTGAACGGCACAAAACGCAGACAGTTATCACAGACCTTACCGAAATATCTGCTGTCTGTTGCTGCATTCATAATATAGGGCACTGATTTATAGTCAGGGAAAACACTGCTGACTGCTTTTTCAATAAATCTGAAGGCTTCGCCTCTGAAATCTGTGATACCGGACTCAATTCCGTCTTCAATAACTACCGTTTCAATATCATATTTTTTTGCAAGGGCTGTAATTGCTTCAATACTTGCCTTCTTGCCCTGATGATGTGAAAAACGCATATTGCCCACAACCCAGGCTTCCTGAGGAATAACATTCGAGCCGTCAGAACCCTTACTCATTGTGAAAGCAAGTGTTGTTCTGAGCATTGCCGCACCTGCAGGTGAGATCATAGGCATAACCTTCTTGAGCACCGGCTTGAATGCATTCACATTACCGCAGGCAGTTTTCATAATACCGCTCATTGTGGGTGAAAAACGTGAAAGCATTTCTTTGACTGTGTCAGACATATAAACATCAAAGCATTCAGCCTTCTCTGCTTCAGCCATAAATTTGCCCAGACGCACAAGAGGAGTATTCTTTCCGGGTGCAGATGCGTGACCGCCGTTTGATTTTGCAATAAATTTAAGGTCAACATAACCCTTTTCGCCCACACCAATCATAGCAAAGGTGCCGTCAGCACCGCCGATGGGGTCATAAAGAATCATTCCGCCCTCGTCGAGTATCATATGAAATTCCATATTTCTCTCCTGTAAAGCGGCAGACATTGCTATTGCACCTGCTCCGCCTATTTCTTCAGTGCAGGATGTAACAAAGTATGTATCTCTCTTGGGTGTAAAGCCGTCTTTGATAAGCTCTTCTGCAGCCTGAAGCATCATTGCAAGTCCGCCCTTTGTGTCAAGGGTGCCTCTGCCCCAGACTCTGCCGTCTGCAATTTCACCTGAAAATGCAGAATGTGTCCACTCACCGCTTGCCTCAACAACATCGTGGTGATTCATAAGCATAACGGGTTTCAGGGAAGAGTCTGTGCCCTTCCATTTAAGAAGAAGACTGCCGCCGAATTCTTCACATTCTACCGTATTGAAAAAATTGGGAAAGGTCTCACGAAGAACCTTATGAAATTCCAGAAATTTTGTAATATCCTGATTCTCTCTTGATGAAATAGTTTCAATTTTAATAAGCTTTGAAAGAAGTTCAGCATACTGCATTGCACGGTTGTCGCTCATTTTTTACATCTCCCGAATAAATTATGAGAGAATTATATCATATTCTGCAAGTGAAATAAAGTGTTTTATAAAATTTGTGTCAATCGCCTTTTCATAATCTCACTTCAGATTTATGGCCCGTTCTGCTTTTCTATTTTTGCATAAAAAAGACTGAGCTATTGCTCAGTCTTGGTGCGAGTGTTCATAAGGGATTTACTAAAAATATAAGTAAAACTGGCTTCAAACATAGTATTCTACACTCCTGCTGTTGCTTAGTAGAGAAACATATGGAGGAATACATAATGTCAAATATCATTGAAGATTTCTATTACGGCAACATAGAGCCGCAAGAAGTTAATTCTGAATTAACACCTAAGCTCAAGAAGAAACTGAGTAACCTTGCTGAGAAAGAAGAACAGCTTACTGCAAGATTGAGCGGTGAGGATAAAGAACTGTTTCAAAACTATGTAAGTGCCTATGTTGAATTTTCAACAACAAGTAATGCTGATAGCTTTATATCAGGCTTTAGGCTCGGAGCAAAATTCACATACGATACATTTGTTAAGAATACGAAAGGATGAATGCTATTATGAAGAACAATACAAATATTCAATACAGACAGGTTGGCGATTACAATATCCCTAACCTCATCTTGCCACCCGAAGAAGCAAATATCAGGCTCGGCAAATGGGGAATGTTACATAAAGATTATCTGCTGAAAAATAAGAGGGTGTTATTTACAACACTACTTACCCAGGGCAAACTTTATCAGCACTGTGTCGAGATAGAAAATCAGGCTCATGAGATGTTTGATACTCTTGTTGTGCAGATGAAAGAGGCTGAAGGTGTAACTGAGCAACTGAAAGAGGAAAATCAGATGGAGTGGGTTGCTCGTATGAACAACATCCGTAGCAGAGCCACAGGAATCGTAAATCACGATATAATTTACAACTAACCGAAAATGGCGGTAATGAGAAAATATCTCTTTACCGCCATAATTTGTTTATTGTTCTCCTTAATATATACTGTGCTAAAGTTTCTTCATGTTCACTATTTTTATTATTTATAGTTATTTTTCTAATATCTCTGTGCATTTATCTCTGTGCATTATATAATGATTGCTTTAATGGATTGACTTTTAATTTGAGAATAAATATAATATATATAATAAAATGTCTTGTTTTGTCATTTAAAGGAGGGAAATAAGTGAAATTAACAAAATATATTCTAAAATTTATTTCAATTAGTTTGATTGCAGTTATTTCATGTGTCCCGGACTATTCTTTTTTCAAAGATAATGAAAGATTAAATATATGTTCTCGCATAGTTATCATTCTGATAATGTATATTTTTGTGGAGGTAATTACTGGTTATTTAAATCAAAGATATAATCCATTTAGTGATTTAATTGAATTTATGAACTCTTGTCTTAAAAAGGATATAGAGATTTGTCCTCTTTCCCAAAACACTGCCGAATCAAGTGAAAATAACATGAGCAAAAATGATGAAATTCATATTTTAACAAATGATTTGATGAATTATGATTTAAAAGAATTTGCGTTAACTCTTATAGCTTCCAATGTTATTAACGGAGTTAAATATATTTATTACATACCGAATTCACAAAGAGAAGATTACAAATCTTTTAGAGAAAGACTATGCTTAGAAATTACAAGACAACTTGACAAAGAAGCACAAAGCGATGAAGCAGATAATTATTTTAATTCTAATGTTTTATTTTTCTTTATTCCTGATGAAAATGATTTAACTTATAATTTTAGCTTGACACTTTTTTCTGATCCTAGGAAAAATACCGGGTGTTGGTATATCAGTGAAAATGATATTACACTGTATAGCGCAAAAGAATCTGTGCAAAATCTGGTAATTGTGAGAATGAACTCGTATGATGATATAAAAAGGTTAAAAAGTTTATTTATTAAAATAACAAAACGATATAAATTTAGGTTGCCTAAAAATTCCAGACTTTTAAAATAAGGTTGAGGTGATATTAATGCCACATTGTAACAAAAAAATGTTATCGTTCTTTCTTACAACGAAATGCAACTTATGTTGCAGATATTGTTATAACGCGAAAGAAAGGAATGCAATTGAAGAGCAGACTATACCACTCGATGTAGCTTTTGCTGCAGTTGATTGGTATTTTGAAACAAATGAAAGTCGTCATATTCGTTTCTATGGTCCCGGTGAACCGACTCAGGAATTTGAGAAAATGAAACAAATTACTGAGTATGCCAAAAATCATCCTAATGGTGGTGATCGCGTTACCGTTGAAATTCAGACAAATGGTGTATTTACTGAAGAGATTCGAGATTGGTTTTTAGGAAATATGAATATTGTTTGGATGTCATTTGATGGCATGAAGGATGTTCAAAACTTCAATCGACCACTCAACCCTAAATACAATGATTGTTATAACGGAAGAACTTCTGCGGATGTTTTGGAGGACAATGTTCGTTGGCTAATCGATAATAAAGGTGAGCGAAATCTTATGGTTGGTGCCAGAGTCACCATTACAGATAAGAATATTTCCAAGCAAAGAGAAATGGTGGATTATTTCTACGATCTCGGTGTTCGTTATGTATGGACAAACCCGCTTTTTTATTCCGTTGGAAAAATTCCGGTATGCGAGGATGAAACAAAGAAAAAAGCGTACAGTTTTGATATGGATGCTTACATAGAAAACTATCTTGATGCTTATCATTACGCCAAGGAAAAAGGATTATTTTGGGGTAGCTTTCTAACCATCAATTTCGATGGAGAGTCTGCGTACCATTGCCGTTGTTGTACACCACAGAACGCACCACACATTACGCCAGACGGATATATTTCTGCTTGTGATATGGTTGTTTTAGGCTCGGAAGCATATCATATGGGTTTGTTTATCGTCGGAAAATGGAATGAGGATAAAAAGAAGTTTGAAATTTGCGAAGATAAAATTAAAGCGTTAAATGATAGAAAATCCACACTTATGAAGCATTGTCAGAAATGTCCTGCCAGGCTTCATTGTGGAGGATATTGCTTAGGAGAAACAGTAAACGAAACAGGAAAACTTGATGGCCAAAATACTATTAAATGCAATGCCGTAAGAAGATTACTCAAAGAATTGGGGATAAGTGAATCATATCCCTACCTTCATCCATAATTTACGAGGGGGGGATGTTAATGAGTAAATATGACAATTTCAGCAAAGAAGAACTTATTAAACTTCTTCTTGATTGCGAAGAGCAACGTGCATTCTCATATGAAGATCAATTAAAACTTGCGATTCTTGATAAGTCGCCTTTTACCGTTTGGGCTAGTGATAGAAACTGTATTATTAAAATGTGGTCGGGTCAGTGTGAGTCTATGTACGGACGAAGAAAAGAAGATGTTTTAGGGAAGGATTTCGTTGACCTTTTTGTTTCTCCTGATGAACAAGCGGCTGCAAGGAGAGATCAATTGGAGATAATTGACAACGATAAGGAGTTTCATAATATTGCTAATGACCAAGGTCGTAATGGTAATACTCTTCAATTGATTACAAACTGCTTCCGTATAAAAGATCCTCAATCTGGCGAGTTTTGGAATGCAGAAATGGGTGTTGCTATAGATTATTACGAGGAAGAAAAAAAGCAACTTGAAAGAAATATCGAAGAAGGCAGAATGATTCAGACTTTGATATCAGATTTTTCTGCAATACAAAATCAGTATAGAGAGCAGTTTTTCGACAGAAAAGAGTCTTTATTAGCGGCGATTCGCAACGGAAAAATACAAGCAGCAAAAAAGCAAAAATTAAATGATTATATTATACACACACAAGAATTTGTACAAAAGGTAAAAGAAATTGACATTCAAATAGATTCTGTAAGTGAAATCTATTCTGTGAAAATTAAGAAGTGTACTTCTAGTTCTTCTTGTGTGCAAATTAAAAGTGACTTCATTTCAGCACTACGAAAAATACTAAATGAATTCGATGAGATTGTAGTGCAATATGAGATTATTTGCTTGGAGTTGACAAATCAATCGAGTATTGTATCATTACGAGATGAAATAATGAAGGCTACAACCGCAAAAAACACTCGATTGGAAGCATTGGCGCAAGAAGTATGGTTAAAAGCAGAAGATGCAATCAAAGAATATACAAATTTGGGAGCTCATCTCAATGCCGAATCTTCTCGTTTGTTACAATTAAAATCTCGACGTGATACAGTTAAAGATATAAAAAATGAAATTCATATCATTGCCGATGAAATTTATTCTCAATTATCAAACGCAACTACCGAAGATTCTTTGAACGAAATTAAGATATCAATGGAAAATAGATATAAAGAAATAGAAACTCAATTGCAAGAGATTCGGAAAGGATTGGCGATATAGGTGAAGAATATTTTTAAAAATATATGTATTCCTTTAATGCTTATAAACAATAATGTGTATACATTTATGAGCGGAATTGTGCTTTCTTTGTCAACTGGCATAATCACAACACTTTGTTTAGAAAAGGAATCATTTGCAATTTCTTGGCATTTGTACACTTCTTCTATACTGTTTACGATTTCCGGTGCACTTTTTATCTATGTAGCATCACAAATTACTTCCTATCAAGTATATATTTCTTCAAAGCAAATTGTTATTGCTGAGGAAAAGAAATCAATAGTAAATGATTTTGAAGCCCATAGATATATTTTTTGGTTAATAATATTTTTATGTTTGGCAACAACATTGTTGCTTGGCACTGTTCTATTATTTGTAAATTATTTTATTTAACTTATTTGGAGGTATTAAAATGAAAAATGCATTAGTAACTGGAGTTTCTTGGACAACCGGAATTGGATTTGCTGTGGTAAATCAACTTTTGAATGATGGTTATTATGTATATGCAATATACCATAGTAATGAATCGGATGCAAAGGCTTACTATGAAGAAAACAAAACAATGAATGTTACAATGCTCCAATGTAATTTGTCTGACAGGAATTCCCTAAAAGATATGCTGAAGTTCTTTGAAAATATTTCGTTAGATGCTATTGTTAATAACGCAGGTGCTTTTAGCGGTGATGAAAATATTGACGATTATGACTTGGAAACCTGGGATAGAGTTATGGCGGTTAATGTTACTGCTCCATTGGCTATAAGTACTGGACTAAAAAAAAGTTTAAACAAAAATGCGGTTATAGTTAATGTTGTTAGTACAGATGGTCTAAAAGGGTCCTTCTCAAGCATGGCATATGCTGCAAGCAAGGCCGCGTTGATTAATTTAACAGATAGTTTGGCAATTAATTTTGGATATGATGAGAAGAAAATACGTGTTACTGCTGTATGTCCTGGCTGGGTAAGAACTTTTGATGAAACCGATCCTAATTCATCCGAAATGGTTCCGTTCATTTCAAGAAGCACAGGGTCTCAGCTTTGCCCGTTGGGGCGTTTTGCAGAACCATATGAAATTGCTAATGTTATTAGTTTCTTGGTTTCGGACAAAGCAAGTTTCATTTCAGGCGGATTTGTCCCTGTGCATGGTGGGTATAATGGTGTAAGCTTTGATATGTATGCAGAATCAGGTAGAAAATTTGAAGGCTACCATCCAGAAGAAGCAATTGCAATCCAGGAGAAAAAGTGCCAGATATGAATAAAATAGAATTTCCTGCCGAGTTCTCAATCCATCACGGAACAATCGCTATGCTTCCCTTTCGTAATGATATTTGGAGAAACAATGCTAAAAATATGCAAAAATACGTCCTGGAACTCGTCGAGGTAATTTCTGGTTTTGAACCGGTTTATCTTATTTTCGACAAGCGTTGCGAAATATCGATAGATGAACTGAAAATGAATAATGTGATTCCTATCGAGATGAAGTATGATGATATTTGGGCTAGAGATATTTCTCCAACTTTTGTATATATAAATGGTAAGCTTTCTTGCTTAAATTGGAAATTTAATTCTTGGGGTGGAAAACTCGATGGAGCATATTTCCCTTGGGATGACGACGATGCCTTTCCGGAAAAAATTGCTGAGTATTTCAATTTAAAACTTGTTAATTTGCCGATTTATTTAGAAGGCGGGGCTATTATAAGTGATGGTAGGGGTACAGTATTCACTACTAGAAGTGTACTTTTAAATAGAAATCGAAACCCTTTTAAATCTAAGCAATATATAGAAGAAGTTCTCTCGAACAATTTAGGAGCAAACAAGATCATTTGGTTGAAACAAGGTCTCGCGACGGATGAAACAAATGGTCATGTTGACAATGTATTGTCGGTTATATCAAAAAATGAGATTTGTATTGCTTGGACTGATGATAAGAAAAATATCAATTATAAACGGGTTAGATCTATTTTAAAAACAATAGAAAGTGAGTATGATGGCATCGTGCATAAAATACCACTACCAACACCACAATTTATGACAGCAGAAGAAGCGAATGGCATCACCGAGCGTGAATATTCACTCCCGAGGATGGAAGGTGACTTGCTCCCAGCTTCGTATTTGAATTTTTATTTTGTTAATGGCGGTGTTATAGTTCCTACTTTCGGTTGTGCTGAAGATAAGATTGCATTAGATATTTTTAAAAATCTATTTCCTGATAGAAAGATTGTACCAATATACAGTCGTGAACCGCTTCTTGGAGGTGGCGGAATACATTGTATTTTACATGAAATCCCTGTAATGGAGAAAAGATTATGAAATCAATAATAAGTCCTAAAGTTGAAATAAAAAAAAGTGAGATTAATCGTTACGGTATGTATGCAAAAGAAGACATTTCAAAAGGCGAGATGGTTTTCATAAAAGGTGGTCATATTGTTAAACGAGAAGATTTTTACGCATCTTCAGTAATCAACAGTTATTTACCGATTTCTGACGAATATTATATGGCAGCAATTTCCCCAGAAGAGGAAGAGGGAATAAAGTTATATAACAATCACTCATGTAATCCTAACTGTGGAATGCATGGGGAGATAACATTTGTTGCTATGCGAGATATTGTCGCAGGAGAAGAACTTACTATTGATTACGCATTTGTTGATAATGAGGATTATTCATTTGAGTGTCATTGTGGCAGTCCGGAATGTCGTCATATTGTTACTGGCTATGATTGGAAAATCAAAGAACTACAAGAAAAATATTATTCGTACTTCGCACAATATCTTAAAGATAAAATTGACTTGGAAAGAAAAAATAATCGATAATAGTTCTTGTAATACTTTAATTTGTAACATGTTACATCAATATGTTCTTGGTGTCGGTGAAAACCGACACCATCTTTTCTTTTTCGGGAAGGTTATTGACAAATAAACAAATGTTCTTTATAATAGTAAATTGGTAAATAATGTATTTACCCTACAACTGAATACAAACTGAAACACATATTTTTTACTTATTGGCTTTATGCCAACACATATTATCTGAGCGAAAAAAGTATAGTCCGATACTCGGTTAGTAACATACGGACAATCAGAGCTTAAAGTTTAAGCCGTTACATAGTTTCAGTACAAACTGTGCGAGAGGATGAAATGTCTTCCCGCTATTTGTGCTGTCTATGTGACGGCTTTTTTGTTGTGCAATTTTAACGAAAATAAAAAAGTTTTAAAATTTGCTTTCATTTTTGCCTTTCTAAACCCTTACCCCTTGAGGGATGTTTTCTCTCGTGAACCTTGAAAATTGAATGACCGTCCGAAAGTGATACGACTTTGCGATGATATGAGCAAGGCAACGTTGCTGTGGGATTCCGGAGCAGGAACAATTTCGGGTGAAACGGCAAAAAGAGGCTTTTGATATGTGGTTAATGAAATTACCCTACCGACAAAACAAAATGCATTACAGACAAAAAAATCATTAAAAATCAACCCGAAAAGCTACAGTAAAAAGGAGTGTGATAGTTATTCCGAGGATGACCAAAAGTAAAAATCCGAATGGAGCCTGTTCCTGAATGAACGAAACAGAATCTGTTATAACGAGCTTTGCAGAAGATGTGTCAACAACTGCAAGCAGAGTTTCAGAGCTGTAGTTATATCCTGCAACTATGTATCAAAAAGGAGCGTGAAGGATATTGGATAATGAATCTTTCTTCAAAATGCCGAAGGTGTTATATACGGATAAATACAAAGGCCTATCTGCAGAAGCAAAGCTGCTTTACGGCTTGATGCTCGACAGAATGCAGTTATCTGCAATAAACGGTTGGTGTGATAAAAATGGTGAAGTCTTTATATTTTATACCATTGCCGAGACAAGTGAAATGCTCGGTTGCGGACATGATAAAGCAACAAGGCTGCAGCGTGAGCTTGTAAAACATAACCTGCTCCGTCGTAAATATCAGGGTAAAGGTAAACCTGCAAAGCTTTATGTTTTACCTATACCGAAAACACGCATCAGGTCTCCGTAAAACTCGCAAGTAGTAATACTGAGTAGAGTAAGACTGAAAGTTATATACCGACCGAAAAGAGAAAATATATCTTTTAATTAAGTTAGTAATAACTTTAAGTATGTAAGGCGGATTTGGTGAAGCAAACGGCTGATGAAACATCGCATTTCTTCTTCGGCTCGTTAAATATTTTTATTAATCAGGAACTTTTTTGGAGTGCTTATTCCCATTACTAGTATGGGGCGGTTTTGATATATAAAACTGCCCCCACTAGGTGAGAGCAGAAGTATGTATTATTTAGTTTTTCCATTTAAAATAAAGTCAATCAAGCTATCGGTATCTGTGAAATAATCATAATCACCATTTACACCTTCACGATGATATACAACTCCGTTTTGCTCATTTCTTTCAAGGCAATCCAACAGTTTTTCTACGCCATACTGTTTAACAAACAGATTAAAGGTGTATGGCTTGATTTTACTCAACAAGCCTTTTCTGCAATTCTCAGTACACTCGTAACAATGTTCTATATCTTTATCCAGTGAACATTTTTTATTTTCGCACCAATCGTTGTCAGGACAATTACCTGAATTACAACCGTTACAAGTAACATTTTCAGAACATAAACAGCAAGCAAGACCACATCTTGCGATTCCTAATTCTCTTTTCATAATAGTCACCATCCTAAATGTTATATTCGTGATATCCAAATTCGGTACGATAGGTATCAGACGGGACAAATCCGAGATTTTCAAGGCAGTTGATTTTTTCAGGGATGTTTGAAGTTTTAATTTTAACACTATCTATTCCAAAATCATCAACAAACTGTTCTGTGGTAAGTCTGATTATTTCGGCAAATGATTTTTCAGTGTTGTATTTAGATGATAAATCAATTCTCAATACACCTGCTTCGCCGCCGAAAATTTCAACCGTACCGATTGCTTTATTATTGTTTTTCGAAATAACTGAAAAGCGAACATAATACTGCTTCTGATATTCTTCTAACCAAAATCTGATACAATTTTCCATTTCCTCAACTGTAGAATAGTAAAAATCACTTGTGCAGAAATCTGTGTTGAATTTCTTGACATTCTCTTTATCTGAATAACAAGAAAGCAACTCTTCTGCATCCGCTAACTTTACTAAGCGAAGAAAAAAGGATTCAGTTTCGTATGTAGGACATTGTTCGTAAATGTTTTTCATAATTATAACTCACATTCCATAATATCATTTTCTGCATTGAAACCATTTCTCTGATACCAATTAACAGAATTATCACTCGGCCATACAAAGATTAATTCACAGCCCTTTTCTTTCAGATAATTCTTGATGTATGAAAGTAATTCTGTACCGTAACCTTTGTTTCTATATTCTTTCATTGTATGAACATTGGTAAAGTAAGCAATATATGCCCCACTTGCTTTAGGCTTAGGCACTTTATCAATAATTGCAACATACATTGCAGAAATTACAATTCCGTCTTGCTCCAAAACAAAAATTGTATATGTAGAATCATTTTTCAGAAAGGTGATGTAATCATCTATGAAACTCTGCTTATCTGCACCAACAATATTTGTTTCACCATAGGTTATATCATCTTCTGCAGAATGTTCCCATTTCATTTCTGCTAATTGTAAAAAATCTTTTTCTTCAGCTAATCTAATCAAAGTGATTCACCCTTAATAATTATATATTTTTTATAAATGTGTAGCCGATTCTCTCAACTCCGTCTGCTGTTGTGCATTTTCCGATTTCCGAAACAGCATATCCGAATGATTGATAAAGATTTATTGCTGCTATATTATCTTCGGTTGTGTGAATTCCAAGTTGATTAACTGTATTACTTTTTGCAAGATTTTCAATAAAAGATAAAATGCATTTTCCAAAACCTTTATGTTGGAATTCGGATTTAACCTGAAGCATACCTAACCAAAGAATATTATCTATAATTTCAATTCTGAACCAAGCAACAGGTTCAGTCGTACGAACAATATAATAAATTGAGTTTTTATCTGAGAGAAGTTTCTCCCATCCATTAAAAGTTCTTTGCGTTCCGTGCAGCTTATTAATGTTCTGATTATATGTTTCATCTATAAAAGGGATGTCTGCTTTAGATGCAATATTGAAAACTATATTATTCACAATCCATCATCCCCTCAACATTAATTAATTTTATTATACCACACTCCCACCAAACAAATCAACTTGAATACATATCCTCGTGCTTTA
>CALEII010000045.1 GCA_937876205.1 uncultured Clostridia bacterium | reverse complement strand
AAACAACCTCAATATCAGCCATTGAGTGTAGCTCAACAGGTAACTATTTTGTATGCTGCTAACGAAGGTTTCTTGGACAATGTTGAAAATAAGAAAATTGCAGAATATAAAAAAGGTTGGTTCGAACATTTAGAAGCTAATATGCCTGAATTAGATAAACGCTTAAATGAAGGTGATAAATTAGATTTCTACATATCTGATAGATGTTTAAAAATGATTTTGGAATATTCTGATAATATATGCTATAAATTGTTTGATATGCTTAATGATACCGATATGCTTGCCATTGACTTAACTCCTGCAAATTTTGAAAATACTTTATTTTCAATTATAGAAGTTGCCGAATATAATCATAGACATAATCCACAAAAATATGAGGAAAAGTTTTTTACTAAGGATGATATTTCTTGGCAGACTACATTAGTTAAGTTTAAAAATGGACTTAGAGCTATTTGCATAAATGATAAAATTTCTGAAGATGATATGGACGGCAGTAAACAATTTATGATATTTAACCCCGAAACAAGAGAATTTATTAGAAGTGTAAATGTTGATTGCTGGGATGATAATTTACATAATACCTTATCTTTAAAAGGAATTCTTGGATTTATGGATTTATAGATGTCTCATACCACATACCAAGAACATTCTGATGATGTATGGGCAGATACAGAATATGATGTAGTTGCTGTAACAAAATATATCTATGCTTGTGATGCATTTGAAAATTTATTCAATCCTAATATTAATTGGTTTTACATTAGAAAAGAACATGGTAAATTAGGAAGCATCTTAACTGTAGGAGAAGCTATAAAAGCGGAAGGATAATTATTAATGGAATATAAAACAATATCTGAATATATTCAAAACAAATTCAAAGAACATATAAAAGCTAATACCGACTATATTGTTGGTATAGAAGAATATGGATATAGAAAAGGTTTATTAAAAGGTCTGTGGATGGTCTGTATGGATAATATAGTTGTTCATAAATTATGGACATGGGAACAGGCGTTAAACTACTATAATAATTTGGCATATAAAATGATTAAAGAAGATTCTACTAAATGGGGACTTACCCAGGAATATGTGCCGTTTGAAATTGATTTAAATAAAATTGAATGTAAAGGATGATATATTATGAATACAACAGAATCCTTGATATTTTCGGTTGTATTATGTCGGACAATGTATTAAAAATATTTGTATGGCATTTTTGAATAAGGACATACTAATAAAACTTGTAGAATATAAAGTAGATTTAATTGATATAGCCTATAAATTTGATGAGTTATTTAGTGATATGATTGAAGATAAACCTATATTTGGTAAGGAGTTATTTTGAATTTAAGAAAAAAGTTAATTGATTATTTTTATGAAGTTAATGTTCGTGCTGATATTAAAATAGAAAGTCTTGTAGATGATATTTTAGTTGATGCTTTTGCGACAATGCGTGAGGCTGCTTGGCGTGTGCTTGGTATGAAGCATTTCCCCGTTCAGATTATTGGCGGTATTATTCTTCATCAGGGCAGAATTGCCGAGATGAGAACAGGTGAAGGTAAAACACTTGTTGCTACACTTCCCGCATATCTTAATGCGCTTGAGGGCAAGGGTGTCCATATTGTCACCGTAAACGATTACCTTGCAAGACGAGACAGCGAATGGATGGGCAAGGTTTACCGTTTTATGGGACTTACTGTCGGCCTTATTATTCAGGGTGCAGACCACGATGCAAAAAAGGCCGCATATGATGCAGATATCACATACGGTACAAACAACGAGATGGGCTTCGACTATCTGCGTGACAATATGGTTACTTATAAGGAATTGAGAGTTCAGAGAGGCCATAATTTTGCAGTTGTGGATGAGGTTGACTCAATTCTTATAGACGAGGCAAGAACTCCGCTTATTATTTCAGGCAGAGGAGACAAATCTTCTGATTTATACAAGGCTGCAAACGACTTTGTAAAGACTCTTAAAGAAAAGCGTATAAAAGAGCTTGAGTCAAAGCAGGAAATTGAAGATGTTGCCGATGACACAGTCGATTACATCGTTGATGAAAAGGCAAAGAGTGCCACATTCACAAAGAACGGTATTGCAAAGGCTGAAAGCTGGTTCAATCTCGAAAATCTTATGGATGCCGAGAATCTCACACTTCAGCATCACCTTAATCAGGCTCTCAAGGCAAGAGGCGTAATGAAGCGTGATGTTGACTATGTTGTCAAAGAGGGTCAGATTTTCATCGTTGATGAATTCACAGGCAGAATTATGATAGGCAGACGCTATAATGAAGGTCTGCATCAGGCAATTGAGGCAAAGGAAGGCGTAAATGTTCGTTCAGAGTCAAAAACTCTTGCCACAATCACATTCCAGAACTATTTCAGACTCTATAACAAGCTTTCAGGTATGACAGGTACCGCAATGACGGAGGAAGGCGAATTTCAGGAGATTTACGGCCTTGATGTTATCGCAGTTCCGACTAACAAGCCTATGATAAGAAATGACCTTCCCGATGTTCTTTACAAGACAGAGGAGGCAAAATTCAACGCAATTGTTGAGCTTATCAAGGAGTGCCACGAAAAGGGACAGCCCGTGCTTGTGGGTACAGTAAATATCGAGAAATCAGAGCAGTTCAGCAAGGTGCTTAAGAGAAACGGCATTGCTCATAACGTGCTCAATGCAAAATATCACGATAAAGAGGCAGAGATTATTGCTCAGGCAGGTAAGCTTGGCGCAGTAACAATTGCCACAAATATGGCAGGCCGAGGCACCGACATTATTCTTGGCGGTAACGCTGAATACCTTGCAAAGGCAGATATGCGTAAAATGGAAGGTATGACTGAGGAGCTTATTGCTGAGGCAACAGGCTTTGCCGAGACTGATAATGAAGAGATTCTTGAGGCAAGACGCATTTATGCTGAGCTTGAAGCTAAGCACAAGGCTGAAATTTCAGGTGAAGCTGAGAAGGTAAGGCAGACGGGTGGTCTGTTCATCATCGGTACTTCAAGACACGAGTCAAGACGAATTGACAACCAGCTCAGAGGCCGTGCAGGCCGTCAGGGTGACCCCGGTACAAGCAGATTCTTCCTTTCTGCAGAGGATGAGCTTATCAGACTCTTTGCCGGTGACAGATTCTTTATGATTCTTGATTCATTCAAGAGCATAGGTGATATGCCTCTTGATGCAAAGATGTTCTCAAAGTCAATTGAGAGCGCACAGTCAAAGGTTGAGGGCAACCATTTTGCAATGCGTAAGAATGTTCTCAAGTATGACGACGTTATGAATATGCAGAGAGAAATCATCTATAAGCAGAGAAATCAGGTGCTTGACGGTGTTGACCTTGAGGCGACAATCCGTAAGATGATTATCGACAGCTTTTCAGATGCAGTCGGATTCTACTGTCCGTCTTCAAATAATCACAAGGATTGGAATATAACAGGACTTGTTACCAAGTATAAGTGGCTTCTGGGTGAAACAGAGCTTGTCAGCGAGTCAGACAGCAGTGCAATTCTCGACCAGCTTATTGATATTGCAAACGCAAGACTTGATGCACAGAAGGAAAAATACGGTGAGCCTCTGTTCAGAGCTCTTGAACATAAGGCCCTTATAGAGAATGTCGATATGCGCTGGATGGATCATATTGATGCTATGGATCAGCTCAAGAGAAGCGCAGGTCTCAAGGCATACGGTCAGCAGGACCCCATTCTTGCATTCAGAGAAGAAGGCTCCGATATGTTTGACGAAATGATAACCAACATCCGTGAGGGTACAGTTCAGTTCGTTCTCTGCGCCGTTCTCAGAAGTGAAGAGGATGTCAAGCGTGAGCAGAAAATGAAACCTACCACCACAAACAGCGGTGACGGCAGCGAAAAGAAACAGCCCGTAAAGAAAGGTCAGAAGGTCGGCAGAAATGACCCCTGCCCCTGCGGCAGCGGTCTTAAATATAAAAAGTGCTGCGGTAAAAATGAATAAAATAAAAATGAAAACAGGACGCCAAATGGCGTCCTGTTTTTTTGTTGATTAACAAACAATAATTTATCGCTGTGCGATAAATTATTGTAATTGAAAATTTAAAATTGAAAGTTGAAAATGAAGGTGGTTTTCCTTCGGAAAACATTATATAGAGCGTAGCGGAAAAGTGCGAAGCACTTCCGACACTTTCCATTTTCCATTTTCAATTTTCCATTCGAGCTCTGCTCGACAAATTCTGATTTAACAAAAAAACTCCCCATACGGTTTGCAGGGGCGCTCGCCGTACGGGGGAGAAAAACTTGTGCGGAGTTTTTTTGGTGTGCAATTATGAAAATGAACTTATCAATAGAAGATATCTGATTTATTAACCGATATGGAAAAGATTATCTATTATTCTGTAGATTTCAATAATGAAGTTAATGAGCTTCTGCCAGAATGCCCAGAGACCTGATTCTTCAATCTCTGCGTCTTCACCTGAATCCATCTTTGCAGTTATGATAACATCGTGTTCAGGAACAACAAAGTTGAGATCTGCCTGTGTTGTTACAACAGGAACACCTGCGGATGAAACGGGGATGAATTCATTGCCGTCGCCGTCTGTGAAAACCCAGTAATCTGCAACATTTTCAAAGGCTCTGCTTGAAAGAGAACCCCACATTTTTGAGAAAGTGCCGCCTTCGGGATATACAAATTCAAAAACTTCATTACCGATTTTGATTGTAATGTTTCTTTCAACAACAAACTTAACATCAACAGAGTTTGACGTAACTGAAGGATTTTCAATTGTTACCTTATCCATAAGACCGGGTGTATATTCTGCTGTGAATGAATATGTGCCGTTTTGTGTGGGCTTGTAGCTTACACGTTCATCGATTTTACCGTTTTCATCGGGGGTAAGTGTTGCGATGACAGTATCGCCGTATTTTATATTGACTTTTCCTGTTGCACCGGGAACATTGAAAAAGAGTCTGAGTGCAATGTTTTCTTCTGACCTGACATATGTTGCAGTAAGACTACCCATATCACCGTCGTGAACACCGGGCTGAATCTGAATGTATGCATCAGCAGCAATGCTTGCATATCCTAAGATACCGCCTTTTCTCATATAGCCTGAAACGAGCTGAATGTCACCGACTTCCATTGATTTTATATCATAGTTCTTTGCTACCCAGTGGAAATTATCTACTCCCTGTTCAACAAGATAGTCAGGCCAGCTGACTGCTGATCCCTTAGTAACTGAATCAGAACTGAAGCCGTAAGGAACAACGATTTTTACAGGCTCTTCGGGCTGTGTATACCATACATCATTTTCTTTTACCTTAAAGCTGTATGACCATGTTGTCGGTTTATATAAAGCATTTTCAGGAGTAAATGTGACGGTTGCTCTTTGTGTTGTATTTGTATTGCTGCTTAATGTAGCCTCGGGGTCATCAATTGTATATGTACCGGGAACACTTGCATTGCCGTAAACAAACGGAAGCTCTCCTTTTGTCTGTACATATGGAACGGGTGTTGAAAGTCTGGGTCTGTCTACAGTATAACCACCGTAAACTGTTATGGGGATATCAGCAAAAACAGGAGGAAGACCCGCAGAAAGCCATACAGCTTTATATGTAAACGTTCCTTCTGTTTCAAGCTTAATTTCGCTTGCAAGCTGAACATTTTCGTCATTTACAAACATCCACTGACCGTTTGTAATTTCAGTACCGTCTGCATCTACGACTTTACCGCCCTCAAATACTGATGTTGCGATACCTTCGCCTTTTGCAAGATAATACTTAACAGTGGGAGCTTCGCTGAGTGTTGCTGTACCGCTTGAAGTGACAGTAACATCTATATCAACTTTAAGTGTTTCATAGCCTGTTGCTTTGAACTGAACTTCATACTTACCGCTTGCAGTAGGATATGTTGTAGCATTCACATAGCTCCATGAGCCTGTAACAGAATTACCGTCGGCATCATTTACAACACCGCCGGAAAGTGTAGCTGTTCTGAGCTGTTGACCGACTTGGATTTCCGCCGCTGTGGGAGCTGTTGCAAGAACTGTTTCTTTGCCTTTTACCTTGATTGTGGGCCATGTGCCTGACTTTATTGTTGTTAATGAAGATAAAAGAGAACCCGAACTTGTTCCGTAAGTTTCTGTATCTGTAGGATAGAATTTAAGTGTAGGAGCATAAGCTTCACTAACAGCAGGTTTTGTAGTTGCAGATGAAGCTTTGAATTCACCTTCTACTTTTGTCTTTGTACCGGTATCAGGATCAATATACCAGCATTCACCACCCGTAAATGTTACATCACCCATTGTTGTTCCGTAATCAATTTCTGCGGGAGATACTGAAGGAGGCACAATTTCAATATTACTTCTTGTAAGAGAAATCGCCGCTGAGGCGAAAAGAGGCATAAAGGATGCCAACATAAGGGCTGCTAAAATAACAGCCAGTGATTTTTTAATTTTACGCATAGTTTTTTCTCCTTTGGTGTGCCGACTGTGTATCGGCTTAAAATAGTTTTTTCTCAAAAAGTTTTCTCAATGTTATGGTTGTGATGGTGTGTTATCAAACCATCGGACTCACCTCTCTCATTTTTTTGAAATCAATATGGATTTAACATAGCACAAATACATTTTATGGTAAATAAAATTGTTAAAAGTGTACATTTTAAATGCAGAAGTGTTTGAAAATATATAAACAAACAATAATCTATCGCACAAAAAAAGAAGCCTTCATCAGGCTTCTTTTTTTATATATCTTGCTTTATGTTTGTCATTATTATTGATAGAGTAAAAACTCCGTCTTTATATTCGGGTGTAACAATTCCGTCGTATTTTTCAGCAATGGTTTTCATTGAATGTATACCGTAGCCGTGATTTTTCTTGTCCTCTTTTTTTGTTTCCCCTTGCTTGCCAAAAATTGCCAACGGGGGGGGGGGGGCATTTATTCTCCACTTTTATAGAAAGCATCTCTTTGACTGTTATTATGCTGATTGTTATCAGCCGTTCAGACTTATCTGCGAGTAATTCGCATGCTTCAATTGCGTTATCGAGTGCGTTGCCTATAAGAACACCCATATCAAGCTCATTTATATGTATATCATTTGACAGCTTGAAGCTTGTTTCGATTATGATGTCATTATTTTTAGCTGTTTCTTTTTTTGAGCGTATGACAGCATCAATAACGGCATTGCCTGAGTTGATTTCATTTGATGTGTCAAAGACTATACTCAGCTGCTCTCTTACATAGTCAGCCGCATCTTTTGGTGACATCGTTTCGATTTTTGACAGCAGTGCCGTATACATATTCTTGCTGTCGTGACGGAATTTTTTCAGATTTTCCTGCTGGTTGTAGAGCTCCTTGTAATGAGCTTTCTGATTCTCAATGTGTGTTTCGGCAAACTCAAGCTGTTGCTTTGTTTTGATATACTCACTCTGTTTTTCAATTATAAAGAATACAAATATATTAGCAAGAGTTAGCAGAATGCCAGATGTTATGACAAGAATAAGGTAAACATCATTTTTAAAGTATGCACTTGTGCCGAACATCATAAAAACAATAAAAATTGATGAAAGAGGCATTGTGAAAAGACCAAGTATAAAGCCAGCGGAAAGCCCCTCTGTGTTCAGTTTTCTCAGACCGATAACCTTGAACAGACCGAATGCAATCAGCTTTGAAAGTATCATTGCAATGAGCCAATGATATTGAGAATGGTCACGCATAAGCTCTATATTAAGATCAGTAAAGACAAGCAAAAGAAGAGTTATTGCAGTTTCGCCGAACATTATAATAAACAGTTCCACAACAACGGCAAAAATCTGCATTATAGGTTTTGTCTTGAATAAGAATGAAAACAAGATGATAATTGAAGAATATGAGTATATACTGTGATTGGTAGGAATAAAAAGATATGTAGTTATAGACAGTATCACAGTAAAAATAATACAGACGATAAAATGAAGATTTTTTTTAAGCCGTCTTTTACCGAAATAGCTGAAAAACATATCTGCCATATATATTTCAAAAACAGCACTCAGTGCAGAATTGACTAATCCCATATCACCACATCCTTTTCTGAATAAAATCGTCATAGCGTTGTAATGCCTGCTGGCGTTTTCGAACACTTACAGGAACATTCATTCCGCCGTGAAGAATTATTTCTTCGGTGCCGAAACGCCGGATGTAATTCATATTGACTATATATCCCTGATGAACATAAACAAATCCGTGTGACTCAATATTTGAAAAAATGTCACGCAGTCTTCCTACAGCCTCATATTTTTCTTTGACTGTGTGAATTATTATATGTCTGTTATAACCCTCAACGCATATTATTTTATCTATAGGGACAGAAACTCTCTCTCCCTGCCACCTTATCGTTACAGATTCATTCAGTGTGTTGTAGCGAAGCATCGCACGGGCAAAAACTTCGTCAAATTCTTTTTCAGATATTGGCTTGCGGATGAAATGAAGTGCATCAAGACGGAATGTTTCAAACACAAACTCAGAATAGCCTGATACAAATATCAGAATTGTATTTTCGCTGATTTCTCTTATTTTTTCGGCTGTCATAATGCCGTTCATTCCCTGCATTTCGATGTCAAGAAAAATAATGTCAGGCTTTTTATCTGTGCCGAAAAGGATAAGTAGTTCTTCGCCGCTTGAAGCTTTTATTACTTCCACACTTGACGGCGCATTGATGTTTTTTTCAATCAGTTTTTCAATTTTACCGTGGATATATAAGTCGTCATCACAAATGCAGATTTTCACAGCAGCACACCTCTTTTTTTATGTTTGTATTACAGATTTCAGCACACTGAAAAATAGATATAATCGATTTTATAATAACAAATTACTTTCGGGTTGTAAAGCAAATGTACATTTTCGTTGATAAAAAATGCACAAGTGTAAAAAACATAGCTTGAAAATAAAAAACCTCGGAAAAATCCGAGGTTTTTGGCGTTATGCGTTATCTCTGAAAAATTGCTTGATTTCAGCCGGTGTTTTGTGAAGCACAAGAGCAAACTCCTCGCTCAGCGGTTTCTCAGTCAGGTCAAGATATTTTGCTTCAATCTGTCTGGGACTTCTGTTTGTCTCTTTCTCCCTTGAAAGTATTTCTTTTATGAGCGTCAGGAATGAGTCTGTTGTGTTTTCTTCATAAAGCTTGTCGTAGTGTTCGGCAATAAGTGTTGACTGCTTTGCATTGAAGGTGTCCGAAGGAATGTTTTTGTAGTTTTTAAGATAATTTTCTGATTCTTGTGCAGATATGACGGGTCTCTTTTTTGTTTCAAAGGGCTTTTTCTACAAATGTTTGCAGACCTGAATATGTTAAAATGCACATTAAATTATTAAAATCAACTGTTATTTTTTCTGAGTATTATCAAAAAAAATTCTTGAAAAGCGAAAAAAAAAGGATTATACTATATAGCATAATCGGGGAGTTTTTTTCGTTAAATTTACCATTATATACAGGAGGAAAATACTATGGATTCAAACAAAAGACCTGACTCAATGGCTCGTATAAACACAAAAGAGCTTGCTGAGAAGTTTATTGACGAACAGATAGCTGCAGTTCGTGCGCAGGTTGGTGACAAGAAGGTGCTTCTTGCTCTCTCAGGCGGTGTTGACTCATCTGTTGTTGCTGCTCTGCTTATCAAGGCTATCGGCAAACAGTTGGTATGCGTTCACGTTAATCACGGACTTATGCGTAAGGGTGAAAGCGAACAGGTTATTGAAGTTTTCGGCAAAGAACTTGATGCAAACCTTATCTATGTTGACGCAGAAGACAGATTTCTTTATCTGCTCGGCGGTGTAAGTGATCCGGAAAAGAAGCGTAAGATAATAGGTGCTGAATTTATAAATGTTTTTGCTGAAGAGGCAAGAAAGCTTGACGGTGTAGAATTCCTCGCTCAGGGTACAATTTATCCCGATATTCTTGAAAGCATCAAAAAGGAAGAGGGCAAAGAGGCTGTAAAATCACATCACAATGTCGGCGGTCTGCCCGAAGACCTTAAATTCCAGCTTGTTGAGCCTATAAAGCTTCTTTACAAGGATGAGGTCCGTGTTGTAGGTGAAGCACTCGGTCTTTCTCATGCAATGGTTTACCGTCAGCCGTTCCCCGGTCCCGGACTGGGTGTGCGTTGCCTTGGCGCAATTACAAAGAACAGACTTGATGCACTCCGTGAAGCGGACGCAATTCTTCGTGAAGAATTTGACAACTGCGGTCTTGCAGAAAAGGTATGGCAGTATTTTATTGCAGTGCCTGATATGAAGAGTGTAGGTGTTAAGGATGACAGCCGTTATGAAGGTTGGCCGGCAATCATCAGGGCAATCAACACAAAGGATGCGATGACTGCAACTATAGAAGAAATCCCTTATGCGGTCCTTCACAAAATCACACAGCGTATCACAAGCGAGGTAAACGGCATCAACCGTGTCCTCCTCGACCTCACACCCAAGCCCACAGGCACAATTGAGTGGGAATGATACCCCAACACAAAGAAACGGCTATATATAAGGGTTTCTCAGTCTGAAAGACCCTTGTTGACTACCAATTGACTACAGTATCTCAAAATCAGGAATTTTTTAAGTAAAATTCCTGATTTTTTATATGCAAAAAAACATACCGACTGAATCTGAATTTTCAGAAATCAGTCGGTTTTTATTTTTTTGATATACAGATATTTTGATATAAAATATAGTTTTAACTCGATTTTGTGTTGCAAAAACGGGATTCGATTGTTATAATATTAAGTGGAATATAATATTTAAGAGGTGTACTTATGGCAGTCAGCTACAAAAAACTCTGGAAACTCTTAATCGACCACGATATGAAAAAGAAAGACCTTGCAAAGGTCGCTGATATCAGCAACTACACAATCACAAAAATGAGCAAGGGTGAAAATGTCACAGTAGAAACCCTTGGTAAAATCTGTGCCGCATTAAACTGCGGTGTGGATGATATTATGGAATTTATACCTGAAGATAATCAGTGAGGTGCAGATATGGCTATACTTGAAAATAAATTAGGTATCACTTCTGCTCCCGAACTTGCAGAGGCTGAAGAAAGAATCAGTAAGAAAAAGGCTGTTGAGCTTTTTGAAAGCGGTATGCTCGATAAACTCGAAGCAGGAAAAACAGCTTCACTTCAGGCAATTCATAAAAATCTTTTTGATGAGATTTATCCGTTTGCTGGAGAAATCCGCACAGTGAATCTATCAAAGGGTAATTTCCGTTTTGCACCCATCATGTATCTTGATGTTGCATTACAGAATATTGAAAAAATGCCTCAGTCAACATTTGATGAGATAATTGAAAAATATGTTGAAATGAATGTTGCACATCCCTTCCGTGAAGGCAACGGCAGAAGTACACGAATCTGGCTTGATTGTATCCTGAAAAAGGAGCTTGGCAAAGTTGTTGACTGGAGTCAGGTTGATAAGGAAGAATATCTTTCAGCCATGGAGCGCAGTCCCATTAAGGACCTTGAAATAAAACACACTCTTAAAAATGCCCTGACAGATAAAATCAACGACCGTGAAGTTTTCATGAAAGGCATTGACCATAGCTACTATTACGAAGGCTATACCACATTCAAAGCGGAGGAGTTATAATATGGGTATCAGTAAAAAGCTTGAAATTATATATCACAATGGACAGCCTGACGGTATTCGTTCAATAAGAAGACATCTTTCAACAATGACTACTTACGTAATTCCCCGAACACTTCTTACGGAGTCAAAAAAACTTTCAGGAATAAATCGTCCCGGCATTTATTACCTGATAAGTGAAAACGACGATAACAAAATTGCTCAGATATATGTCGGTCAGACTCGTAATGGTGTTTCAAGACTTGATGACCACAACCGTTCTAAGGATTTCTGGAATAAAGCAATTATGTTCTTAGCTGATAACAAGACTTTTTCTCTTGATATGATAAGCGGTCTTGAAGCTTATGCAATTTCAAAGGCTCATGAAGCAAATCGCTATAAGGTTGAAAATGCAGTTAACCCAAAATATGAAATTGATGAATATGACCTTCCTTTGATTGAAGAAGTATACGAAGAAATCAAATTCATTATGGCAACACAGGGCTACAAGATGGAAAATGCAAAAGCTACTGTAAACGAATCAGACATCTTCCATACTACACGAAATGGAATTGAAGCATACGGCGTGTATGACGGTGAGCATTTTGAAGTGCTTGAAGGTTCTGAAATTTATCTTGCAAAACCTGTAAATATTGAAAAGTATAACATTCAGAGAAAAGAACTTCTTGATAACGGAAATATAGTTCTTTCAGGTGATGGGAAATACAGATTGAAGACAACACTTGTATTCAATTCCCCCAGTGGTGCAAGTGATTTTGTTATCGGCGGTTCCACAAACGGTTGGACAGAATGGAAAGATAAAGAAGGTAAAACACTTGACGAACTTTACAGAAAGTGAAAAAGTCCGTTATACCGTACACATATTTCTGTATAATGACAGTGGCGAATTGTATTAAGACAAAAGGAGACTATTACAATGATTGATAACAGAAAAGAACAGGAAAGAGCAGAGCTTCACCGTGCTATATGGGCGATTGCCGATGACCTTCGTGGAGCTGTTGACGGATGGGACTTCAAGAACTATGTTCTTGGCGCTATGTTCTATCGCTATATTTCCGAAAACATTACAGCCTACATCAATGCCGGTGAGATTGAAGCAGGAAATACAGATTTTGATTATGCAAAGATGTCCGATGCTGATGCTGAGGAAGCAAGAGCAAGTCTGATTGAAGAAAAGGGATTTTTCATCTTACCCAGTGAACTTTTCTGTAATGTTCGTGCAAAGGCTGAAAATGACGAGAATCTGAACGAGACATTGGAAAAGGTTTTTCGCAATATTGAAGACAGCGCCATGGGTGGCGAAGGCGAAGACGATTTCTCAGGTCTGTTTGCTGACTTTGATGTAAACAGCAACAAGCTCGGTGCGACCGTTGCAAAGAGAAATGAGCGTCTTGTCAAGATATTGAACGGTATTGCCGAAATGAAGCTTGAATATAAGGACAATGCCATTGATGCTTTCGGTGATGCATATGAGTTCCTTATGACTATGTATGCTTCAAATGCCGGTAAATCCGGTGGCGAGTTCTTTACTCCTTCCGATGTTTCCGAACTTCTTACAAGACTCGGTACAGTAGGCAAGACTGAGGTTAATAAAGTTTATGACCCTGCATGCGGTTCAGGTTCATTGCTTCTGAAAGCACAGAGCGTTCTCGGTAAGGATGGTGTCCGTCAGGGATATTTCGGGCAGGAAGTAAATATCACTACATATAACCTTTGCCGAATCAATATGTTTCTGCACGATGTCGGCTTTGATAAGTTTGATATTGCTTGTGAAGATACATTGATTAATCCTGCACATTGGGACGATGAACCCTTTGAACTGATTGTTTCCAATCCTCCTTATTCTATCAAGTGGGTTGGCGATGATAACCCTCTTCTCATTAATGACCCTCGTTTTGCTCCTGCGGGTGTTCTTGCACCCAAGGGTAAAGCAGACCTTGCTTTTATTATGCACAGCCTGTCATGGCTTGCACCTAACGGCACTGCTGCTATTGTTTGTTTCCCCGGTATTATGTATCGTGGCGGTGCAGAGCAGAAAATCAGAAAGTATCTGATTGATAACAATTTTGTTGATTGTATCATTCAGCTTCCGAGCAATCTGTTCTTTGGCACTTCTATTGCCACATGCATTATGGTGCTGAAAAAGGGCAAAAAGGACAGTAATATTCTTTTTATTGATGCTACAAATGAATGCATTAAGGTAACAAACAATAATAAGCTTACTCCTGAGAATCTTGACAACATCGTTTCTCAGTATGCAAGCCGTGAAGATAAAGAGCATGTTGCCCGTCTTGTTTCTTACGATGAAGTGAAGGAAAACGATTACAATCTTTCCGTCAGCACCTATGTTGAAGCAGAGGATACAAGAGAAGTTATTGATATTGCTGTGCTGAATGCTCAGATTGAAGAAATCGTTGCCCGAGAACAAGTTTTGCGCGAGGAGATTGACAGAATTATTTCAGAGATTGAAAAATAAATTTCAAGGTAAAACAATATGGATTTGAACAATATTAAACTTCCTAAAATGGTAACTAATCCGCCATTGCCCAACAGTGTTTATGAAAGAATGAGAGAACAAGAGTGGCACGAAGATAAAATTGAAAAAGAAGAAAAACAAATATCTTTGCTGACTGAACAAATTGAATTGTTAAAAGAGCAAAACAAAGAATTAAAAGATGCGAACGCCCAAAGCAAGAGTGAACTGAAAAAAAGCAAATGCTTAAATAATTTTATGGCGATAATTGCATTTCTTACTTTTGTTGCTACTGTTGTTTTTGGCTTAGTGACATTGTTGATGAAATAAAAAAGGTGAAAATATGATTAAACTTGAGCAACTAATAAAAGAACATTGCCCAAACGGTGTAGAATTCAAAAAAATTAAAGATGTATATAAAAGAATTAAAGGTACACCTATCACCGCAGGAAAAATGAAAGAGATTGAAAATCCTGATGGTGACATTAGAGTGTTTGCGGGTGGTAAGACAGTAATCAATGCTTTTGAAAAAGACATACCCAATGCCAATATAACTCGTGTTCCTGCTGTTTTGGTGCAATCTCGTGGTGTGATTGATGCTGTATACTACGATAAACCCTTTACTTTTAAAAATGAAATGTGGGCATACACTACCGAAAACCCTATCGCTGTTAAGTTTTTATATTATGTGTTAAAAAATAATGTTCAACAGTTTAGAGATGCAGCATCTGGGATGGGAGCGCTACCCCAGATTTCACTTCCTGTAACAGAGGAGTTTACTATGCCTGTACCGCCCATTGAGGTGCAGGGTGAAATTGTCCGTATATTGGACAATTTTACGGAACTTACAGCGGAACTTACAGCGGAACTTACAGCGGAACTTACAGCGAGAAAGAAACAGTATGATTATTATTTGGAAAAACTGTTATTTTCCGCAGAAGATACCAAAATGCTCACTTTGGGAGAAGTTAGTTCTTTCTACAACGGCGATAGAGGAAAGAACTACCCGAAAGTGTCAGAAATGGTTGAAGAAGGAATCCCCTTTGTTAATGCAGGTGATATAAACGGCACAGTTGATTATATCAACTGCAATAAGATAACAAGAGAAAAATATTTTTCTATGAGTGGAGCAAAATTGAAAAAAGGCGATATTTTGTATTGTCTGCGTGGCTCTACTGGTAAAAATGGAATTTATGAACTTGATGAGGGAACGGTTGCATCTTCTCTTGTGGCTATCAGAGCAAATAATCTGATTAACTATAAGTTTCTATATTACTTGTTAAATAGTTCTATGGAAAGAAGTCAGCGTATGAAATACGATACAGGAGCAGCACAACCTAACCTTTCAGCCAAAAATGTTCGAGAGTATGTGTTTCCTGTTCCATCTCTCGAAGAACAGGAACGCATTGTAGCGATACTTGATAGATTTGATTCTATCTGCAATGACATTTCCGCAGGTCTGCCTGCTGAAATCGAAGCCAGACAGAAGCAATATGAGTATTACCGTGATAAGTTGCTGACTTTTAAGGAAATATCTGAGGGATAAAATATGTTAGAAACCATAGAACCCAAATGTTTCATGATTAATTGCAAGTTTATAGGTAAAGGATTGTCATATGAAAATTATTTGATAGAAATTTTAAATTGGTCCAAATTTTTTAGAAGCAAAACAAAAACTTATTCAGAATATAAGCCGCCTAAATCAGAATCTCACGGAGAATCGGATGCAATTTCGGATAATTATGAAATTGATTTTAAAGTATTAATTAATGAAGAATTGATGAATGCCTTGATAAAAAACAGCCCAACTGTTGACAAAAGATATGTCAGCAAAGGCATCATCATTGTTAATGATAATCCGAATCCATCACCCATTCCAAGGAAAAATATCATATGTGATATTATGGATATAACAGAAGAGGATATAAAGCAAAAGTCTTTTAAATGTGAAACGGCAGAACATTTTATAAAAAACATTGAAAAAGAAAAAAATCTGTTTCTGTATTATCCTTATGAATTTCAAGGTGACACTTTGTATCATGTTAATGCTTTTGCAAGATTGTTTACTCAGGTTTTTAAGATTTCTCTTGAGTATCGTTGTCAAAAACAACCGACAAAAGAAACATATCTTTGCATTAAAGTGAATGAAAATTTCTTGATTTTTGAATGGGTCGGAAATGAATTTGTTGTCAGAGATATGGTCAATGAAGCACTATGTCCTACATATAGGGATTATAAATTATATTCTTTTTTTTAGAAAGGAAAATAAAAATGAGCCAATATAACATAATTGTTTCAACTGCCGAAGCAACTGTTGTATCTGAATACGAACCTCAGCAGACTCGTTCTGATGCCTACCAAAGCGAGGCAGCTCTTGAAGCTGCCTTTATAAAGCAACTGACCGAGCAGGGATATGAATATCTGCAGCTTGATTGCACAACTGCACTTATTGAGAATCTCCGTCTTCAGCTTGAAAAGCTCAATAACTACAAGTTTTCAGACAGAGAATGGAAGTACTTCTTTGAAAATCACCTTGCAAATGCAAACGATGATATTGTTGACAAAACAAGACTGATTCAGGAAGATAATGTGCAGGTCCTGAAGCGTGATGACGGTTCAAGCAAGAACATCACTCTTATCGACAAGAAGAATATACATAACAATTACCTGCAGGTTATAAATCAATACACAGAAAAAGGCGGAAATTATGAAAACCGTTATGATGTAACTGTTCTTGTAAACGGTTTTCCTCTTGTGCATATTGAGCTTAAACGACGCGGTGTTGCTCTGAAAGAAGCTTTCAATCAGATTGAACGCTATCAGAGAGACAGCTTCTGGGCAGGAAGCGGACTTTTCAACTATGTTCAGCTGTTTGTTATCAGTAACGGCACAAGAACAAAGTATTATTCAAACACTACCCGTATCAGTGCCATCAAGGAAAGAGACGGCAAGAAGAAGGTTCAGAAAACAAGCAGCAGTTTTGAATTCACATCCTTCTGGGCAGATGCAAACAACAAAGTCATTCCCGACCTCGTTGACTTTACAAGAACATTCTTCCAGAAGCATACTCTTCTGAATATCATTACAAAGTATTGTGTTCTTACAAGTGAAAATCTGCTTCTTGTTATGAGACCTTATCAGATTGTTGCAACAGAGAGAATTCTCAACCGCATTGAAATTGCAACAAACTACAAGAAAATGGGCACCACCGATGCAGGCGGTTACATCTGGCATACCACCGGAAGCGGAAAAACACTCACTTCATTCAAGACTGCACAGCTGGCATCAAAGTTGCCGTATGTTGATAAAGTTCTTTTTGTTGTTGACAGAAAAGACCTTGACTATCAGACAATGAAAGAGTACGACCGTTTTGAACGTGGTGCCGCTAACGGTAACAGAAACACAAAGATTCTGCAGAGACAGCTTGAAGACCTTGACGAAAAGGGTAATCCGCACGAATATAAAATTATTGTCACCACAATTCAGAAGCTGGATAATTTCATAATGAAAAATCCTTCCCATCCTGTAAGGGACAAGCATATTGTTCTGATTTTTGACGAATGTCATCGCAGTCAGTTCGGTGATATGCATACCCGTATTGTCGGTGGTGCAATCAAAACCCGTGAAAAGACAGTAAAAGTAGGAAGATTTTTCAATAATTATCATATCTTCGGTTTCACTGGCACACCGATTTTTGCAAAGAATGCGAATTCAGGCGGTAATCCGAATCTCAGAACAACTGAACAGGCTTTCGGTGATAAATTACATACTTATACTATTGTTGATGCTATTAATGACGGTAATGTTCTGCCTTTCAGAATTGATTACATCAATACTGTCAAGAAAAAGGACGGCAGCAGAGACAAGCAGGTTGAAGCAATCAACACAGATTCAGCTTTGCTTGCTCCCGAGAGAATTTCGGAAGTCGTTACATACATTCTTGACCACTTTGACCATAAAACAAAGAGAAACAATGGTTTTTACACCTTTAACAGGCTGACAAACATTTCTGCTGTTGCAAAAAATCAGTCCACAAAGGAAGAAAAGCAGAAAACCAAGCTGAACGGTTTTAATTCAATCTTTGCGGTATCTTCCATCGAAGCTGCAAAGCTCTATTATATGGAGTTTAAAAAGCAGATGGCAGAAAGACCGGAAGCTGCATTGAAGATTGCAACCATTTACAGCTACGGTCAGAATGAAGACGACCCCGACGGATTTATTGATGATGAAGAAAGCGACAACACAGACGGTCTTGACCTGACATCCCGTGAATTCCTTGAATATGCAATCAAGGACTATAATGAGGCATTCAACACAGCTTACGATACTTCAAGTGAGAAGTTTCCGAATTATTATAAGGACTTGTCTCTGCGTATGAAAAACCGTGAGGTTGACCTGCTTATCGTTGTAAATATGTTCCTTACAGGTTTTGATGCGACTACTCTTAACACCTTGTGGGTAGATAAGAATCTGAAGCAGCATGGTCTTATTCAGGCTTTCTCAAGAACAAACCGTATACTGAATTCAGTAAAAACATTCGGTAATATAGTATGTTTCCGTAATTTACAGAAAGAGACCGATGATGCAATCGCTTTGTTTGGCGATAAGAATGCAACAGGCATCGTTCTGATGAAGTCATATAATGACTATTACTACGGTTACGATGAAAACGGCAGACATCAGAAGGGCTATGAAGAACGAATTGCCGAACTTATTCAGAAATATCCTCTCGGTGAAGAAATTATAGGCGAAAAAGCAAAGAAGGACTTCATTGTTTCATTCGGTAATATCCTGAGACTGCGTAATATTCTTTCAACATTCGATGATTTTGCAGGCAATGAGATTCTGTTACCCATTGATTTTCAGGATTATACAGGTATTTACAATGACTTGTATATGGAATTCAAAACAACGGTTCAGAAAGATAATATTGATGATGATATTGTCTTTGAAATGGAGCTTGTCAAGCAGGTTGAAGTCAACATTGACTATATCCTGATGCTTGTTGCAAAGTATCATCAGTCAAACTGCGAGGACAAAGAAGTTCTTATTGCCATTGACAGAGCAATTAAGTCAAGTATTGAGCTTCGTTCCAAGAAAGAGCTTATTGAAGGCTTTATTGCTACTATCAATTCGCAGACCGATGTCAACGGCGACTGGAGAAAGTTTGTGCAGAAACAGAAGGAAACCGACCTTTCTGCATTGATTGCTGACGAAAAACTCAAGGAAGAAGAAACCCGAAAGTATATCGATAATGCATTCCGTGACGGAAGTGTCAAGACAACAGGTACAGATATTGATAAGCTGATGCCTCCCGTATCCCGTTTCGGTGGCGGAAACCGAGCTGTAAAGAAGCAGGGTGTTATTGATAAGCTGATGGCTTTCTTCGAGAAGTATTTCGGCATCGTGTAACACTGTTGGTTTATAAGCAGTATATACAATTATATATAGTATATAAAGGAGCTATCTCACGGTTGTGAGGTAGCTCCTTTTGTTTTAATATTGTCGGTTACATATTGCTTAATTCTTCTTCAAGTTGCTTTACATATTCAGGACCTTTAGAATATTTTTTTGTTGCCGCTGACATTGCAGCACGACCATACATGCAATTTTGTTTAAAGCGAATATAATCACCTGCATAATATTCAACTTCTCTATGGGGAACCCATTCTGCTAAAGATTTAACAACACCGTCTTCAGTCCAACCACTCATTCCGTTATCTTTTTTGATTTTTGCAATCATATTTATTACTGTGTCATCCGGAACAATCCCTCTTACAGGTTTTTCATAGTAATCATAATATTCTTTATCATCTTCAAAACCTTTCATATTTTCCTGAAATTCAAAATGATAAACATGTCTAAATGCAGAAGATGTCATAAATTCTTTTGTCAGAGTATAAAGCGTTTGTTTTGAACAATTTAACAAAGACAGGGCATCATCAGTGTTAATATAATAATTTTGCCATGCCCAAAAAACTTTACGGAACTTGGCATCGGGCGATATTGCCTTCCTTCCTTTTACAGTTGGCTTTATACAGGCTAATTCAGCAACAAGTTGCATTTTCTTTCTTAAGTCGTTACGAGCAACAAGAATATCTCCATCTTCTGTAACAGTAGAAAATTCAGGATGGTTTAAAACCATTATATAAAAACGGTGAAGAATACTTTCATAGTAAAAACATGCATCTTCTGGTGTTGCCCCAAGTGTTTCAATCGTAGGGACAACAATAACTATATTTTCAGTTTCAATATTTTCTTCTTTTAAAAGAATCTGTTCGAGTTTGTATCTCTCTTTATATGCACTATTTGAAACTTCTATTTCTATTCTGTCTGGGAGACAAGCTCTTAGAATTTTATATGCATTTGTGTTTGTTATATCAACATCTTTTTCCTCTTTTGATGTAACTACAAACCCATAACCTATATAATAGAAACTATTCATAAAAAACCTTCCTATATTTAATGGTATCATCATATTACCATGAATAGTGCAAAAAGTCAATAAAAAAGTGTGAAACTCTAAAAGTTGCGAAAAAAGTGAAAAATTTATAAAGAAAGTCTAAAAAAGATATTGACAAACAAGAAACGCCGTGTTATAATAATGACACAATCGAATAGAGCCCTTCAAAATTGAACATAATGTAATCTTTATTGTTAGCGGGAGCTATACAATTACATTATATATAAGGGATTCAATGATTGTAATAGAAAAGTGAATAAGAAATGTTTGAAGAGAAAAAACGTGAGAGCTCAATGTAGTTATTGATTTTTTGAAGTATTTATGAAAGAGTGAGTTTTGATACTTTCCCTTTGAATGCATCTTGAATCAAAAACTATCGCATCGTGATGGCTTATTTGAGTGCACCTTTTTTCTCTTTTCTTAATTATATAAAAAATAATATTAAATGAAAGGATTCAAAATTATGAAAAATTCAACAACAGAATTTATGGTCGCAAAAGAAGTCGCCGAATATCTCAATCGTTCAACCTCATATGCATACAAAATCATCGCAAAATTGAATGAGGAACTCAGAGAGCAGGGTTATTTAACCCTTAAGGGCCAGGTTCAGAGAAGTTACTTCATGACAAAGTTTTTTAAGGAAGCATAAAAGGAGGAAAGAAAAATGAGTAACTATAAAGCATCAGTATATAAAGAAGATAAAAACAATAAAAACAGCACATATCGAGTAAGTTACACTTACATAAGTCCCGATGGCAAGAAACACAGAACCAGCAAAAGAGGATTTAAACTGAAGAGTGATGCCAATAAGTGGGTTAACAATGAATTGCCAGCAATAATCAGAGAAAAAGAAGCAATCAGAACTCCTAATGAAATGATGACTATGGGCGAACTTATTGAAGAATATCTTGACGATTTTCATACGAACCCTGAATATAAAGAAAGTACATATCTGACAAAGAAGAATATTATTAATACCAAGATTCTTCCATATATGGCTGATAAAGTTGTATATGATATCAAACCTAATGATATCAGAATTTGGCGAAACAAAATGATAAAAGATGCTAAAAAAGAGTTGTCGTTAACATATATGTATAGTATTGAAGCACAGCTCACTGCCATTTTAAACTATGCCGTAGAATATCATGATTTGCCATTTAATCCGTATGGAAATACAAAGAAAATCGGTAAGAAGATAAGTGCAGAAAAGACAATCTGGACTCCTGAAGAGTATAAACAATTCTTAAAAACGGTTGAAGATGTCCCTGTATATTATTATGCATTTCAGGTTTTGTTCTGGGGCGGGTTGCGAAGAGGTGAGATGATGGCTCTTACTCCGGCGGATATTGATTTTACAAACAACACAATCAGAGTCAATAAAAGTTATCAGCGAATAAATGGTGAAGATGTTATTACAACACCAAAAACACGCAGCAGTATTCGAACAATCCGTATCCCTGATGAGTTGGCTCATGAGTTAAAAGAATATTTTGACGGTTTCTATGACATGGATGAAAATGCAAGAATTTTTCCGGTAACAAAAAATTCGTTGTATATAAGATTGAAAAAAGGAACCGAGGCTGCGAATCTCAAAAAAATCACTGTTCACGGGCTGAGGCACTCAAACATTTCTATGATTGCAAATCTTGGTTACAGTTCAGTTGATATTGCTTATCGAGCAGGACATTCAAAAACAAGCATGACAGCACATTATACACATCGATACGAAGGTACAGATAGAAAAATTGCAAATGCTCTTAATGAAAAAATGACAGGAGGTGATTAATTGTCCGAGAAGAAAAGAGACAGGAAAGACAGGTGGAGGTGCAAACAAGTCACCTTTAACCTGTCCCCGGAAGAAGCATACCAGCTTGATATGGAAGTCAGAACATCAGGACTTCAGAAGCAAGAGTTTATTATGAGAAGATTGATGAACAAGGAAATAACAGTACATCCGAATATAAGGGTTCAGAAATATCTTGAACAATACCTTGTTGAACTCACAAATGAGCTGAAAAGACTTGAAAAAGTAGAGCAAGAAAACGATGTTCTTGAAAACATTATGTATATTATGAAAATAGTAAATGCACTGGGTGCATCAAATAAAAAAATGTAAAAGGAGTTTTGAAAATGATAAAAATTACAAATAAAGTTAAAATTGTTTCTTACAATAAGATGTCATTTATAACAAAAGATAAAGAAATCTACAGCTGTTGTGATAAGAAGGGGGTTGTTGTAAACAAAGAATATTCACCTGAGACAGATGAGTATTATTACACCATCCTTTTTAATGATAGTGAAAATCCATCAGATGTGAAATTTTCAGAAAATATGTTAATCAATTTGAGCAAAAATAGATTTTACATGAATTGTATAATTGAAAACAATGTCGTTATCGCCCGAATGTATGATTCAAATAATAATATGATTGCCGAAGGTCACGGACATATTTTTAACGGAAAAGGAGAAGAAAGAGTAGCACAAGCTACATCTTATGCATTTTTCAGATTATGGAAAGAATGCAGAACCTTAAAAAAGTCGGCATAAGCAGATGTGAAATAGTGACATAATCGACGGTTATACGAGAGGATTTTCCTCCGTATAAACGGCGATGTCCGAAACTGTATACGGAATCCCGACTGATGTCGGGATTTTTTCTTTGCTTGAGAAGGCGAATATGCATAATTATGTTGATATATAGATGATGTGGTAGCAGCACAAGAAAGGAGAAAGCTAAACAAAACAAGGTCAGAAGTAAGAGGAACCATAACCTCAGCATAAAAAATGTGGGTGATTTTACTTAACATATTATTCTATATAGTAAGGGGTTGATAGTATGGGGCATAAGAATAAGAAAAGCCTGAAACAGCAGGTGGATGAAGAACTGCGAAGCATGCTGGCAATAGGTCAGAGCAAGCATGCTGATAAAATATCCGGAGAAACGACTGATAAAATATATTCATACGGGACATTGAAAGCATATCAACAACAGTGTATAGCTTTTGCTGTGTACTGTAAAAATCAACACAAAGCAAAGAATCTGACTGACTGCAAGCAATATGTAAATGAGTATTTGCAGATAAGTATTAACAAGAATCTTTCAGCATATACAATTAAGCTTCAGGCATCTGCACTGGCAAAGTTGTTTCATTGTACTACGAAAGATTTCATATCAACTCCTTCCAGAAGGCGGGAGAATATAAAAAGAAGCCGTCATACAACGAAGCGGGATAGTAGATATCGTGATGGTAAAAATGATGATTTTATCAAGTTTTGTAAGTGTACAGGTCTGCGAAGAAGAGAGGTTACAGCTCTTAAAGGTAATGCATTAATAGAGGAAAACGGTAAATATTATATCGCTGTTCGAGGAAAGGGCGGAAGAAACAGAGTATCAGAGATTATCGGCAGTGATGAGGATATCTCCTTTGTGATTTCTGTGATGAAAAAAGCCGGTGAACGAAAGGTGTTTGAACATATACCGGATATAGATATTCACTCCTTGAGGGCAGAATATGCGAAATCTGTGTATGAAAAGCATGCCCGACCCCGGCAAGAGTATAAAAATGAGCGGATGATTTTATACCACAATAAACTGGTTACGACATATATCGACAAATCAGAGGTACAAGCATTTTATGATGCAGACGGTAATCTGAAAAAAGGTTTTGTTGATGTAAGAACAGCATATTGTTGCAAAAATGACAAGAAAAACATCTGTTACGATAGATATGCACTCTTAAAAGCATCACAAGCCTTAGGACATAATCGCGCTTCCGTCGTTGCGGACCATTACTTATGGATGTAAAAATCTGAATGTTATATATTCTGTTATAATCTGTCATAATTATCATGTCAGGGTGGAAGAGAATGAATTCTCATAAGGTGCATCGGTCATCAGTGTATATGTCAACATGTTAGGATAATATAAACGAATTCTTTTCCTCTGGCTTTATTCGATGTACTTTATGAGGATGCTTCTTTAATTATAAAATAATTATAAATATCATATATATATGTTTTTGTGTGGTTCTGTTATACAGGACCTCTTTTTTTGATAAATTTTGTTTTCATCGCTCATTCATCACTCATTTTCTATTGATATATGAGTGATGAAGTGATATAATACATCTGAGGTGAAAACTATGTACAACAAAAAACCGCCTTTTGAAATTACAGATGACATTCTGGATGCGATTGCAGAAATTGCAGAACTTGTAGGACAAGTTACTGTAACACACGGATTATCTGCAAATCCGACATTAAGACGAACAAACCGCATCCGCACAATATATTCATCACTTGCTATTGAACAGAATACTTTAAGTTTGGAGCAAGTAACGGCAGTTATTAACGGAAAACACGTAATTGCACCTCCTAAAGATATTGCAGAGGTAAAAAATGCATATGAAATTTATGAGATGCTTGATAGTCTGAACCCGTATTCAGTTGATGATTTGCTGAAAGCTCATGCAGTTATGACAAAAGATTTGGTCGAGGAATCAGGCTGTTTCCGTTCAGGACCTGTTGGTGTTGTAGATAAACATGGTAATGTTCTGCATTTCGGCACTCTGCCTGCTTATGTTCCGAATCTTGTATATGAACTTTTTGACTGGGTTCAGAACAGTAATATTCATATACTTATCAAAAGCTGTGTATTTCATTATGAATTTGAATTGATACATCCTTTCGCTGACGGAAACGGAAGAATCGGAAGATTGTGGCACACTTTACTGCTGAGCAACTGGAAACCATTTTTTGCATGGCTGCCTGTTGAGTCGATTATTCACGACAGACAGGATGAGTATTACAGAGCGATAAACAAATCAAATGCTGAAGGAGAATCTACTGTATTTATTGAGTTTATGCTCTCTGCAATAAAAGATGCTCTTGTTGATGCTATTGAAACAACCGATATAACTCAGGATATGTCAACCAACGAATTACGTTTGTTCAAAATTGAACAATATCTGCAGAAAAACAAATACATTACAAATGCTGATGTCCGACAGGTGTTTCAGGTATCTTCTGCTACAGCAAACAGAATCCTGACAAAGTTGGTTAATGACGGTTATCTTCAAAAAATAAGAGTCGGCAAATCATGGGGATATTCATCTGTTGAGCAGTCCTGAAAAAAACTTTTTATTCCTTATTTAAAAGTGCATAATTAACATGAAAAAGTGAAGTTCTGGAGAAACAGAACTTCGCTTTAATTTTTTATTAAAGGAGTTTACAAACAATGGACAAAACGATAAGGCGAATAAAACTTTCAACAGAGAAAGATGAATGGGGTTCATTCTATTCAATTATCTTTGAGAATCAGATAGCATATATCAGATTTCACGACGGACGGACAGGGCAGTACAGATATATCCACCAGTCTTATCCAATGGGTCTTGAAAATCTGGCTGAGCTTTTTCAAGAAATCGATAAGTTCGAAACAAAGGACGCTTACTTTCAGGAGGGTGATTGCGATGCGGAATAATTTTATCGAGGAATTGTTTCACGGAAATATTGCACCCTGCAATGATTCAATCAGCAAGGATAAGAACTTCAAGAAAGTCTGGGATAGAGTCACTGTCCGTGAAGAAATGCTGACTCAAAGACTTTCTGGTGACGATAAAAAGCTTTTTGATGAGTATGTTAAAGACTATGGATTTGCATTTGCACTTAATGAATCAGCTGCATTCATAAGAGGCTTCCGAATCGGTGCAAGAATAATTTTTGATGCATTCGATGACCCTGATGATTTGATGTTTGTTTAAGGAGGACAACATAAATGGATGCAAAACTTATCGATACCAATGAAATAAAGACTTCGGTTGGTACATTCAAGAGAACAATTGAAATTTCAGATATAACTGATTTTGGCTGTGCAGTTGCTACAACATTATACTTCGATGGCATTGAATATGATGATGTAAAAGAACTGAAATTCTTTCTTGGCGATGAATCATTTGAACTTATGAAAAGCGAAGTAGAAACATACTCTTCGGCTTTGGACCTGTTCATGCAGGCATTTCCGAGTATGAGGACGCTTTAATTGAAAAAGACGACATCAATACGATGTCGTCTTTTGCTTTTGAATGTAATCTATGATTTTGCTGACCGTAAATTGCATAGATATTATAGATTTTTAAGCCAATGTATGTACATCACAAAACATACATACTTCTGTTGTACAGCAATCAGCAACAGCTTTTGCTGTTGCTTATATTGGTCGCCGAGGTTCGGCGACTGTTTTTTGCTATACAAACAGAAATCTATGTTTTTTGTTGGTTATAAAGCTTATAGATAATATGGATATTATAGATTTTATATATTTATCTATAATATCTATAAAAATATATCTATATAAAAATTATAGATATTTATAGATTTCAAAGCCGTTGCGAGTTTTTTTATTGACATTTACAGTTTTTCCGGTGGTAACTTTTATACCGACACCATTCAGCTTATCAGATAAGTTGTCAATTTCCTTTTTTGGCTGAGCCGTTTCAAAAATATAAGCACCAAACTCCTCTTTAAACTGGTCGTAACTTATATTGATATGCTTATTTAAAACAGCTTTTTCTTGTATAGCATCAAATAATGCGCTGTTAAAAGTATCACTCTTTTGAATTATTTCACCGGGGGTCTTTCTGAATCGGGCAGCATTTTCGAGTGTACTGCGATTTATGTCGGAAAACCCAATCCATTCCAGACCTTTTTGTTTTGTGATTCTATACTTTAGCGATTTACCTAATGGAGCATCATTGCTTTTTGTATGTACAGCTATACGAATATCTTCTTCACCGGGTTCATCGCTGAAAATAATTCTTATTGCAGACCTTGCGGCATTGATAAGGTCTGCTGAGCCTGTAGCTGCGTTGTTGGCATTTTCAGCTTGAGCTTTTTTATTGACGTGAGAAACAAAAATGATACCACAATTGCAATTCTTAGCAACTTTTGAAACTTTTTTAAACATAGGTCTGACCAAATCAATACGGTTTATATTAACTGCCCCTCCTAAAAAGCTTTGCCAAGGGTCGATAATTACAAGTTCCGGTGAATATTGTTCAATAAGCAACTGTAATTCGTTTTCGTCTGATAAACTAAGTCCTTCCGAAGCATAACAGTCAAGAATGTTAATTTGACTTAAATCAGCACCACATATTCTTAATTTTTTCCTTAGCCTACCGATTGTGTCTTCACCAGTTATAAACAAAACTTTTCCTTGAGTCGGATTCTCATCAATATCACAGCCTGGGAATGCAATACCTTTAGTGATTGCGGTTGCTATTCCGCAGCAGAATGTCGTTTTTCCCGTTCCACCATCTGCCATTAAAACTGTGAATTCATTACGTGGAATATACGGATACCAAATAAACTCATCATCTTCCTCTTCGGCACCTTCTGCGCATGGTGCAATAAATTTTGATTTCTTTAAAATGTTTTTTTCTTCATTTTTTAGCATAATAGGATATCTCCTTTGTAATTTTTAGCGATTTTCATCTAATCGCAAGAAAATTATGAGAGAATATTTGATTAAGATTTTTTTGTATATAAAAAATTGAAATTTTCTTTTATTGTGTTATTCAGAAATCATAATTATTTTAGTTCTTCTTGATATGTTGGTATTTTTTAACTCTCCATTTCTATGCGAAGCAGCTCTCTTGAAAAAAGAGGGCTGTTTTGCTTTTATCTTTATTTTGTTCAATCATAATTAAATCAGCACTTCGATATTTTGGATTCTCCTGAAATGGTATCCGGTTTTTTGATATTTTGTTTTCTCCGGATGCCAAACTCATCCTTCACAAGAACAGTCCTTCTTCCCGGAAGGGCTGTTTTTGTTTTTTTATTGAATTAAAAAGTACTTGATTTTTTCTGAAAGGTGCGTTATACTGTCTGCAGAAAAAGGTGATTTTTTGTGTTTTTGAATTCAGATTCAAGCTGAATCCGAGTGACTACAAATTGACTACATTTTCTCTGGAGAATCTGGAGAAACTGGAGAAATCAAGTGAAAAAAGGGTCAGAAAATACATAAAAACACAGCAAATACAGCATAAAAACTAAGTGAACAATTGAGTGGGAATAATATTTTTAATTTTGAATGGCTTGAAATCTTATGATTTTGAGCCATTTTTTTTGTTTGACAGTTGTGTTATTTGTTCTATAAGTGAAAAAAGAGGGGGTGTTTTTTATTTTTTTCTACATTTTTTTATTTTTGGAGTGGAAATTACTTGCAATATTTGGTCGAAAATGTTAACATTTCAGTAATATTACAATATGATTGGAGAAAATCGATGTTAAGTGTTATTGACCGTCTGACGGAGGAGTCAGACAAGGCGCTTGTGACGCATATATACACGGAGTATATGCCTATGATAAGGAGCAGAGTTCGCAAGCACGTGGCTGACAGCAGTATCAGAGAAGATATTGCTCACGACTGCATTGTTGATGTTATCAGGTATGTAGACAGCGTCAGAAAGGTCCCCGATGACAAGCTCAGAGCGTATGTATCAACGTGTATTGAGAATCGCATAAAACACTATCTTAAAAAATCATCTAAAGAATATACGGGTAAAAAATCAGATGTGGGAGAGGGCTTCTTTCTTGCAGACGGTGCCGATGTGGCAGATGAAATAGAGCAGAAATACGATTATCAGTCCATAAGGGCAGCTTTCGACAAATTAAAAGAGCGTGACAAGTCTATAATAGCTATGAAATATGACCTTGAGCTTGATGATGAACATATCGCAAATGTACTCAGTATTGACAAAAACAGCGTGAGAATGACAGTGCTGAGAAGCGTCAGAAAGATGAAAAATATAATCACAGATACGCAGGGGTGTGAATAATGAACGAGTATAATGAAAGAATTCTGAAAACCGTTCTGCAGGATATAAGAGCCGAAAACGATGAAGAATTGCTCAGAGAGATAGAAGAAGCAAAGAACGACCCTCTTTACAGTGTAAAGGAGGGCGAGGCAGAGGCATTTGCAGAAGAATATCTGAAGAAAACAACCAAGAAACCGAAGAAAACATTACTTAAGGTTGCGTCAATAATACTTGTGCTTATGCTTGCAGGTATAAGTGCGATTCCGGTGGCAGTTGAGGGTGAGAAATACACAATTGCAGAGATTATAATAAACTTTGTGAACTCAGAGTTCCTTGCATTTGACAGCAACAAGGACGACAGTCTTCTTCTCTCATATAAGGGTGAGTATGTGCCCACATATATTCCCGAGGGGTATTCGGTTGAGTCTGTAAAAAATGAAGCCGACAGAAATGAAATTATATTTGCAAACAAAAATAACTGTATGCTGATATATCAAGAAAAGATAGATGCTTATAATATCAATACTGATTATACAAATGCAGAGAATTTAAAACATATTGAGCTCCTTGGATTTGATAGTGTCAGCTATAGAGAGGATGGTTTTAACCGTATTGTAATTGTAACAGAGAATTCAAAGATTTACATTTCTTGCAATGATGAAGAAGTTGATCTTATCGGATTTGCAAAAAAAATAGAAAAAAGATAAAATTGTTACATTTTCTCTCAGAAGGACTTATATATAGTAAAACAACCTTTAGGAGGAAACAAACAATGAAAAAACTTTTATCTTTAATTCTTGCAACTATTCTGCTGGCAATGCCTATGTGTGTTGAAGCATATGCTTCTGACGGCGATGTGAACTATGATGACCTTGTTATGCCATGCTTTTTGTATATAGATTCAATAGGGGCATGTCTTACAGAGGCAGCATTAGGCTTTGTTAATTGCTCATCTGATTTTATAAGCTATGAAACTGATAAAACCTTTGTTCTCAGATGCGCTTTGCAGAGATGTACCGCAAGTTCGGCTTGGGAAGATTATAAGTATACAACAGAAACATACAGCGGTATGGGGTCTTATTCAATATCAAAAAAATGGTTTGCTCCCGCCAACTATGCCTACAGAGTAAAGACAACACTTACAATCAAGAATTCTGCAGGCACTGTTGTTGAAACAGCAACACTGTCATCAAGTGTAATATACAAATAAAATTAAATCAAAAGAATTGCAAGACAAATCGGGCACGGAGAGAAATCTTCGTGCTTGTTTTGCGTTTAAAAAAATTTTTCAAAAAAAATAAAAATTTTGTTACATATACGTTACTACCGACTTATATATATCAAAAGGGTATCGCAAAACGGTATTCTTTTAAGACAGCTTTCAACGCTGGCTGTCTTTTCATAATCAGGACTTTTTGTTGGGTTTTCTGTTTTCTCCACCCAATGAAGGAGTTCTGAGAAACAAAAAAACAGAATCTGTTTTCTTCCTCTTAACGCTTCAGAGGGAGTTTTTTCTTTTTTTAGGGGACTTAATGTCTGTTCTGTGCTTGCAACATCTTTTTTTATATGATAAAATCGGATGTGTTAATAAGCTATGTTTATGAGAGGTATTATGTATTCACGGGTTTATGTTGAAATCACAAATATCTGCAATATGAACTGTTCGTTCTGCCACGGTCACAAGAGATTGCTCCGACGGATGTCTGCCGATGAGTTTTCTCTGATTCTTGATAAGCTGAACGGACAGACGAATTATATATATTACCACCTTATGGGCGAGCCCTTGACTCATCCCGACCTGCCGTCATTTGTGAAAATGGCAGGGGAGAGAGACTTTAAATCGGTTATCACAACAAACGGAACTCTTCTTGACAGAGTCGGTGACAAGCTTCTTGAAGCAGGACTGCATAAAGTCAGTCTGTCAGTGCACAGCTTTGAAGACGGCACCGATGATTCATTTCTCCGATATATGAAAAACCTTGCTGATTTTGCCGTGAAAGCAAATGCAATGGGTGTGATTGTTGTTTTCAGATTGTGGAACAAAGGCTGTGACGGCGGCAGAAATGAAGTGATTGTTGATTATCTGAAAAAGAATATTCAGGGTGAATGGAAAGACAATTCAAAGGGTATGCGAATCCGTGAAAAGATGTTTCTTGAATGGGGTGACCGTTTTCAGTGGCCCGATAAAAATGCCGATGTGCAGGGTAGTGAGGTTTTTTGCTACGGTCTGCGTGACCATTTCGGAATTCTCTGTGACGGCACGGTTGTGCCCTGCTGCCTTGACAGCGACGGCGTGATAAATTTAGGTAACATATTCAGTGATGATATTGAAAAAATTCTTACATCGGAACGTGCAAGGGCAATGGTTGACGGTTTCAGTTGCAGAAAAGCAACGGAAGACTTGTGTAAAAGATGTGCGTATGCACAGAGGTTTAGCAAACAATAATTTATCAAGATGATTTATTGATATCGTGTAGGGACCGATGCCCACATCGGTCCGCCGGTACATATGAAAATTTACGGACCGATGTGGGCATCGGTCCCTACGATAGGTTTATTTAAGCATCCCCACAAATTCAGATTTATCACAGTATTGATTTTATTCTTAAATACAATTATAATGAATTCATATATTAAACTTTCAGGGTTGATGAAAATGGAAATAATCGGTATTGACATTGGCGGCACAAAATGTGCTGTTGTTCGTGGAAATGAAAACGGTGAAATTATAAAAAAGGTTATGTTTGCCACAACTGACCGTGACAGGACACTGCAGATGATTATTGATGCGGTTGATTCAATGGGCTTTTTTGATGCAATCGGTATCAGCTGCGGCGGGCCTCTTGACTCTGAAAGGGGTGTCATCAAATCACCTCCCAATCTTCCCGGCTGGGACAATGTTGAGATTGTGAAAATGCTCCGTGAGAGATTTTCGGTGCCTGTTTTTCTCAAAAATGATGCTGATGCCTGCGCACTTGCTGAGTGGAAATACGGCGCCGGCAAGGGCACAAAAAATATGATTTTTCTCACCTTCGGCACAGGGCTCGGTGCAGGGCTTATACTCGGCGGCAGGCTGTACAGCGGTGCCTGTGATATGGCAGGTGAGGTGGGACACATCAGGCTTGCTGATTTCGGCCCCGTAGGCTACGGCAAGGCAGGGTCTTTTGAGGGCTTCTGTTCGGGCGGAGGCATTGCACAGCTCGGTCAGACAGTGGCAAAGGAAAACAGTCAGATGGGGCATCCCGTAAGCTTTGCAGACGGTGAAATCACAGCAAAAACAATTGCCGAGGCTGCTAAAAACGGTGATGAAAATGCAGTTTCCGTTTACCGTCAGTGCGGTTATATGCTCGGCAAAGGTCTGTCAGTTCTTATTGATATTCTCAATCCCGAAATGATTGTGCTGGGCAGTATTTTTCAGAGAAGTGAAGAGCTTCTTCGTGACGAGATGACAAGAGTTATCGAAAAAGAAACGCTTGCTGCTTCACGCAATGCCTGCAGAATAGTACCTGCTCTGCTTGGCGATTCACTCGGTGATGTTGCTGCAATTTGTGTTGCAGTGTGCGGAATGAAAGGGGAATTCTGAAATGAATGAAAAATATTATCTTATTGCAAATGCACATCTTGACCCCGTGTGGCAGTGGTGCTTCCCCGAGGGGCTGTCACTTGTTAAGTCAACATTCCGTTCAGCTCTTGACAGAATGAATGAGTATGACGGTTATGTTTTCACAAGCGCCTGTGCTTCATATTATAAATGGATAAAGCTCAGTGAGCCTGAGATGTTTGACGAAATAAAACAGCGTGTGGAGGAAGGCAGATGGGCAGTTGTGGGCGGAATGTGGGTTCAGCCCGACTGCAATATTCCCTCAGGTGAGGCTTTCTGCCGTCATATGCTCTATTCGCAGAAGTTTTTCAAAGAGAATTTCGGCATTACCGTAAAGACAGGCTACAATGTTGATTCCTTCGGGCATAACGGAATGCTTCCTCAGCTTCTGAAAAAATCGGGCATTGACAACTATATATATCAGCGCCCCGATAACCGTAACGAGAAGCCGAATCTGCCCTTTGACAATCTGCATCTGTGGCAGAGTCCCGACGGCAGCACCGTCAGATGCTTCCATATTCCCGACGGCTACGGCGGAGATGTTCACGAGCAAAGGCTGACTGACCACTATTATAATAAAAATCAGCCGATGATGGTATTTTTCGGTGTCGGTAATCACGGCGGCGGACCGTCAAAGGAGCATATTGAAAATGCTGAAAAGCTGATTGCCGAGGGCAACTTTAAATATGCAACACCAGATGAATATTTTGAAGAAACAAAGGATGTTCCCGCACCCCTTGTGACAGAGGATTTACAGCATCACGCAAGCGGTTGCTACAGTGCAAACAGCCGTGTCAAGGAGCTTAACCGCCGTGCAGAAACAGCACTTGTCACTGCAGAAAAGATGGATGTGCTTGCAAATGCGATAACAGGCTCAGCCACTCATCAGGCGGACTCGGAAAAAGCCTGGGAAAGAGTTATGTTCAATCAGTTTCACGATATTCTTGCAGGCTGTTCAATCAAGGATGCCTATACAGATGCGGAGAATGCTTTCGGCTATGCCCGTGAAACAGCAATGGGGATAAACACCTTTGCTGCACAGCGCATTTCGTGGCGGATAAAGACAACAGACTTTCTTGATGCAGATGCAAGTGAAATGAGAGCGAGAATGTGGTACAGAGAGGGTGAGGGCTCACCTATGGTTGTGTTCAATCCACATTCATTCCCCGTGAAATCAGTGGGGCAGTTCGGTGATCAGGGGGTCTCAAAGGTGCTTGACTCACAGGGCAATGAAGTCCGTCTGCAGAAGGTCCGTGCACCCTACACAGACGGCGACCACGTGATGAAAACAATTTTTGAAGCCGAAATTGAGCCTTACGGTTACGGCGTGTATTATCTTTATCACAGAAATCCCGAAATTGAAAAGGAATACGATACAGACCTTATCGCAACAGATAATACCCTTGAAAATTCAAAGGTAAAGATTGTTTTTGATAAAGAATCGGGTGCAGTTTCATCTTATATCCTTAAAAAGAACGGTAAGGATTATGCAAAGGGACTCCTCGGCAAGGCAGTTGTCTGTGAGGACAAGGCAAACGACACCTGGGGACACGGCATTTTTGATTATAATATTGACATCGGCAGTTTTGCTGACGGCACTGCAGAGCTTATTGAAAACGGCCCCGTCAGAGCCACAATAAAAACTGTTGTGAAATACGGCAACTCCGTTCTTACAAGATATTATTCACTTTACAGCGAGAGTGAAAAGCTCACCGTCAGAACAGTTCTTGATTTTGATGAACAGTATAAATCTGTAAAGCTTTCATTCAATGTGAATGTGAATAACAGCACAATCACATATTCAATGCCTTACGGTTTTATCGAAAAGGCTGCAAACGGTCAGGAGGAGCCCTGTCACGCCTGGTGTGACATCTGTGATGAAGACGGCAACGGTCTCGGACTTCTCAACACAAGCAAATACAGCTTCTGTGCAATCGGAAACGATATACGTATGATGATTGCCCGTGGCTGTGCATACCTTGATCATTACGGACAGCGATTCCGTGACGCTGAAATGGAATTCCTCGATAAAGGTCTGCAGGAATTCACCTATGAAATTGTACCTCATACGGAAAGAATCAATTCTGAGCTTTTCAGACTGTCTGAAATTCTCAATAGTCCTTTGCAGACACATCAGGAAACACATCACAACGGCGTGCTGCCTCAGACATATTCAGCACTGAATGTTGACTGTGATAATGTTATCGTGACTGCTGTAAAAACAGCAGAAAACGGCAGCGGCATAATAATGCGAATTGTTGAGACGGACAGCAGAGAAACTAATGCGACGGTTGATTTCAGGGCACTGAATGTCAGCTTCACAATGCAGTGGAAACCTCAGGAAATCAAAACTGTCAGAATAGATAAAAACGGAAATGTATCAGAATGTATGATAACTGAATAAGAGCAAGAAAAGGGCAGAAATGCCCTTTTTTCTTTTTTAAAATGACTATAAAGAAAATACTTGATAATAAGTTTCTTTTATGGTATAATAAGCATATATTTTTGCAAATTTTTGACAAAATTTTAATAATATATTAACGAAAAAATTTTTATTCTTTGTTTGTGTGATTTCTGTGGAAAAAGAAAGGGCAAAAAATGGATATCAGTGTAATAATTCCTTCTTACAATGAGGCTGAAAATCTGAGACTGCTTTTACCTTCTCTGCATTCCGTTATGTCAGAAGCCTGCAGTGAATACGAGCTTCTCGTTGTGGATTCTGAGAAGACAACGGATGATACAGAAAAAGTCTGCGAAGAACTGTCAGCAGAATACATAGTTCAGACAGGTACCGGTTACGCAGGTGCCTTCAGAACGGGGATAAAAAAGGCTGTCGGCGATGCCGTTCTTGTGGTTGATGCAGACAATTCACAGGATATATCAAAAATCGGTAAAATGTATGAGGCATTCAGGGACGGCTGCGATGTTGTTATCGGCTCAAGATATGCAGGCGGCACAACCCGTGACCCGTTGATGTCTGTTCTGATGTCAAAAGCATTAAATTTTGCTTACCGTGTTGTTCTGGGATTCAATGAAAAAGATATCTCAACCGATTTCCGCATTTACAGGCGTTCTCTTTTGGAACAGATACAGACAAAATGCGAAAATTTTGATGTGATTGAAGAAACCTTATATCTGCTGAAAAAGAACAATCCGTTATTGCGTGTCAGAGAAATACCTATTGATTACAGACAGCGTGCGTACGGCAACTCAAAAAGACAGACTTGCAGGTTTGTCTGTGATTATATGAAGCTTCTTGTGAAGCTCAGATTCGGGAATAAATAAAAAAGAATCAGTGGTGAAAGGGGAGGACTTTATGAAAAAATTGGTATTCATTCTTTCCGGTGGCACAGGAATAAGACTGCGCCCTCTTAGCACCGATGTAATGCCAAAACAGTTCCTTCCTATAGGAATCAACGGCAAATCATTCTTTCGTATGACTGTTGACAGGGCATTGAGAATAACAGAAAAAGAAAATATATTTGTTCTCACCCACGAGGCTTATGAAGATATTGTTTCACTGCAGGCTCCGTCCGTTCCCCGTGAAAACATAATATGTGAGCCGTGCAGACGCAATACTGCACCTGCAATTGCTGCTGCAATAATGAAAATAAGCAAAAAATACAGTGATGCTGTTGTGACAGTTTTTCCTGCGGACCACTTTATCAGCAACGAAGACAGATTCTGTGAATGTGTGAACAATGCTGTGGAAAAAGCAGAAAAATACAAGGCTGTTGTTATGATGGGACTGTCTCCCACACGGCCTGACACTGCTTTCGGCTATATCAGGAGTGGTGAAATGCTTGAAAGCGGTATTTACAGAACAAAATGCTTTGTAGAAAAGCCTGACAGTATCAGCGCAATGGATTTCCTGAAGGATTCAGCGTATTTCTGGAATAGTGGTATTTTTGCAGTAAAAATACAGGTGATTCTTGAGCAGTATAAAAAATATCTTCCCGAGGTTTATTCTCTTGCAGAAAAATTGACTGTCAGCAATAATAAAAAAGAGAGTGAAAATCTTTATTCAATGATGCCGAATGTATCTGTGGATTACGGAATTCTCGAAAAAACAGAGGATATTGTGATGGTGCAAGGTGATTTCGGCTGGGATGATATAGGCTCCTGGGAGGCTCTTAACCGACTGGGAATTGATAAAAAAATCTGATAAGGGGTGTAACTGATGAAAAAAGCATTGATAACGGGCATAACAGGGCAGGACGGATCGTTTCTTGCAGAGCTGCTGCTTGAAAAGGGCTATAAGGTTTACGGACTTATCAGACGTTCAAGCACAAATGACCTTGGCAATGTAAGTCATATTGCTGATGAAATTGAGTTTATTTACGGTGATATGACAGATGCTTCATCATTGCGTTCTGCAATCAGACATTCATTGCCGGATGAAATATACAATCTGGCAGCACAATCCTTCGTTAAGCTGAGCTGGACTCAGCCGGTATTTACCACAGAGGTCAACGGCACAGGTGTTCTCAGATTGCTTGAGGCTGTGAGAGAGCTCAGAGACGGGGCAAGATTTTATCAGGCATCAACAAGCGAGATGTTCGGACTTGTTCAGCAGATGCCCCAGACCGAGAGCACTCCGTTTTATCCGAGAAGTCCTTATGGAGTATCAAAGCTTTACGGCCATTGGATAACAGTCAACTATAAAGAAAGCTATGATATGTTCTGCAGTGAGGGCATTCTGTTCAATCACGAATCAGAACGCAGAAAAGCAGAGTTTGTGACAAGAAAAATAACATCAGCGGCTGCTGCAATTTCAAACGGATTGCAGGATAAGCTGTATTTGGGCAATCTTGATGCTGAGAGGGATTGGGGCTATGCCGGTGATTATGTAAAGGCAATGTGGCTGATGCTTCAGCAGGAAAAACCTGACAGCTTTGTTATTGCCTCAGGTGAAAAACACTCTGTCAGGGACTTCGCATCAATTGCATTCTGCAAAGCAGGAATTCCTCTTGTGTGGCAGGGTGAAGGTGTCAATGAAAAGGGGATTGACGAAAAAACAGGAAAAGTTGTTGTTGAGGTCTCACCGGAGTTTTTCAGACCTGCCGATGTTGTAACTCTTCTCGGAAATCCCGAAAAGGCAGAGAAAATACTCGGCTGGAGAAGAAATGTCTCATTTGAAGGTCTTGTGGATATAATGCTCAGACATGACCTTGAATCAATAAAATGAAAAGAAAGTAAAATAGTATGAAAAAAGTTTATTTTATTCAGCCCGGTTCATATTACGGCGGTGAAATATGCCTTCCGTATGCAGCGGGAGCTCTTGCTGCTTATGCCTGGAGCATTGACAAAATAAAAGCTGATTACTGTCTTGGTGATATAATCTATCGTAAAGACAGTGCTGAAGTCTGCTCTGAAATTATTTCAGAGCCGTTTTTGCTTGCTTTTTCGTGCTATATATGGAATTTTGAACATAATAAGCTGCTTGCAGAATATTTCAAAAAGAAATACCCCGATTGTTATATTGTTTTCGGCGGTCATAATGTAAGCAACAGCTCCTCAGAGCTTCTGAGTGAATGTGAATATATTGATTTTCTTATTCACGAGGAGGGTGAAGTGCCCTTTGCCGAGCTTTTGCTCGCTCTTGACGGAGAAAAGAAGCTTTCAGATGTGCCGAATCTTTCATACAGACAGGATGGCAGAATTGTAAAAACTGAAAACAGATTTTATGATGTGTGGGATTTTCCCTCACCGTATACATCGGGCGTGTTTGACAAAATTGTGAGCAGAGCAGACGATGTTTTTTACGGTATAATTGAAACTAACAGAGGCTGCCCGTATCAGTGTGTTTATTGCGACTGGGGCAGACAGGCAAAAAAAGTAAGACTATTCCCTATGGAAAAAGTCCGTGGCGATATAGAATGGCTGTCACGCCACAAAATCGGTTACTGTATATGTGCAGATGCAAATTTCGGCATTCTTGAACGTGATGTTGAGATTTCAGAATTGCTTGTTAATGCAAAAAATAACGCGGGTTATCCGTCAAAGATACAGTTCTGTTTTGCCAAAAACAGTGATGAGCGTGTTTTTGAAATAAATAAAATGATGAATGAGTGTGGCCTGAGCAAGGGTGCAACCATTTCACTTCAGACATTATCTGAAAAAACGCTCAGTGATATCTGCCGCACAAATATGACATTTGAGCAGTATTCAAATCTTGTCAGAAAATATAATGAAGCAGGTATTTTTACATATACGGATATGATTCTCGGGCTGCCGGGAGAAACGCTTGAGAGCTTTACAAACGGCATCGGCAGGCTTTATGAAGCAGGGCAGCATTCAAGTGTTAATGTTTTTAACTGTGAAATGCTTGTCAATGCAAAGCTTGCTCAGAATGATTTTCTTGAAAGACATAAAATCAGAGCAGTCAAATGCTCAATTAACCGTCATCATTCTGAACTGGGTACAGAAACTCAGGAAAATAACACGGTTATTGTAGCCACCGCTGATATGAGTGAAGAGGACTGGATTGACGCAAACATTTTCGTTGCTGTCACAGGAGCTTTGCACAATCTTGGTCTTATGCAGTGCTTTGCAATTTTTCTTCACAATGAAAAAGGCATTGCATACGATGCGTTTTATCTTTCTCTTATCAGGTATTTTTCAGGCAGGGCTTCAACAGTTACAGGCTCATTGATTGCCGAACTAAGAGAAAAGCTTGAGAAGGTAATTGACGGCAGCGGTACCTGCGAAACATTTTTACCCCGTTTCGGTAACGTTAACTGGCCTGTTGAAGAGTGGTTCTTTCTGCAGATTATTCCTGAATATGATAAATTTTTCTGCGAGATGACAGAATTTTTGAAAAATTATTCGATAGAGGAATTATTGTTCAGTGACCTGTTGCTTTATCAGAAAAAAATTATAAAAAGACCTGCTGTGACAGCAGAAGATTTCTGTGTAAATTATGATTTTTATAATTATTTCAGATCTGTTTATAATGGTGAAAATGCAAGCCTTGCCGAGAAAAAAACAAGATATATAATTGACGCTCCCTATGCAAAAGAAGATTTGCGTGATTATGCCAGAGAAACGGTATGGTACGGAAGAAAGGGCGGCAGAATAATGTATAAAGAGGAGCTGAGGATAATTGCTGAAGACCGATAATAAATACACAGATGCTTTTCAGTCACTGAAAAAATATCAGACATTCATTGCTCTGACAGTTATCTTCATTTCTGCAATTCTTCTTCTGCGCAGTGCTTTTTACGGCATTGCGACGCCCGATGAATCTTTTTATCTTACAATCCCTTACAGACTCATCAGAGGAGATGCTCTGATTGTTGATGAATGGCATGCCTCACAGTTCTCTGCAGCATTGCTTTATCTGCCGATGAAGCTGTTTCTTCTCATTACCGGCAGCACTGACGGAATGGTACTTTACTTCCGTTGCCTTTTTGTTGCTTGTCAGACAGCCGTTTCATACTTTACTTTTTATAAAATAAGAAAATACGGCACTGCAGCAGCTCTGGTGTCTGCAATTCTGTATCTGCTTTATGTTCCGGAAACGGTAAAGATGCTTGATTACTACACAATGAGTCTTATGGGCTTTCAGGTTGTTGCTCTTATTCTTTTCTGCACAGAAAAGCTCAGGTGGTATCATCTTTATTTTTCGGGTGCAGTCTTTGCCTGTGCCGTACTTGCTCAGCCTTTTAACTGTCTTATATATTTTTTGTATTCAATAGCCTTTGTCATAGCTCTGTTTATGAAAAAAAGAAAACAGTTTTCAGATAAAGCTGAAGCTTTCTTTTCGTGGAAGAGCTGGCTCTGCCTGACAGCAGGTATTGTGACAATTGCAGTTGTTTTTCTTGCTTTTCTTTTCTCGCAACTTACCATTGAAGAATTTTTTGCAAATTTCAGCAATGTTTTCGGTGGGCAGGACCATACTCTTCCGTTTGCTGATACGGGAGAAACCGATATGTTCTCCTACATAACAATTTTCAGCACACTATATAAATACTGTCCGAGAGGCTTTATTCTTTCGCTGCTTCTTATTGCGGCATTATGCGTGGACCGTGACAGGGTAAGAAGGCGTCAGATATGGATATATGCCACCTTTGCTGTCGTTGTTCTGATGGTAATTGAGCTTGGCGTCAGTATCACAGACACTATTTGCTCAACTCTCTTCAGACCTTATGTTGCTTTTATCTTTTCATTTGCGTGTCTCAGACTTACAGAAAAAAAACAAAAAGAGCTTGGTGCTGTGTGGTTAACAGGCGTTGCCTACATTATATGTCTCGGACTTATATCACAGGCGCTTGATTATGTTGGTGTTATAGGCTGTGTCATTTCAAACACTGTATTTATGCCATCATTCCTTCAGCTTTGCCGTGAAGTCAGATCGGAAAAAACAGAAGACGTCCGTAATAAAAAACAGAATAAATCAGTTCTGCGTGCACTTGCGGTATCCTGCGCTTTTGTACTTGTTTTTGACATTACAGCGGGCACCGTATTAAATCTGATGAATGATACAACGGCAAAAGAAATGGGAAGAGACAGCGTAGCTCAGACGGTGGTTATTGATAACGGCCCGTTGAAGGGAATTCGCACCGATGAAAAAATATACAATAATTATCAGGCTATTATTGCGGACACTGAAATTATTAAAGATAATTCTTGCAACAGCGTGCTTGTGGCAGGATTGATCCCGTGGGTATATTTTTGCTTTGACGGACCGCCGGCAACATTCACAACGTGGTATATTGATGGGGAACTTAATCTTTATGATGATTATTACGGCGGAAATAAAGACAAAATACCTGATTGTATTTATATACCTTCAACATCATTTTACTGGGATGTGAGCAGTAAAACTTTAGCTGATGAGTACGATGGTTTTTTCAGCGGAATGTTCAATGAAACACAGCAGAAAGGCTCAGCAGGATACATTCTTTACATAGAGAAATAAATTTTTAATTTGCTTTTTGGTATTTAGTGGCAAAAAAATTACGGCAAGGAATCCAGATCAGATTCCTTGCCGTGTTTTTGTTTTTATTTATCTGAGCCGTCACGGATGGCTTTGAGCTTTTCTTCCATTGCTTTGACAGATTCGAGGTCACCCTCAGAAGCTGCAAGAGATTTCTCTTTTCTTCTTTCAAGAAGCTCAGCGTACATCATCTCTTTCTTCTTGCCGTGAAGGTCATAGAAGAGCATCGGAATTATACCGAATGAGCCTGTGAGTGAGGGGATGATTGTGAACATCGCAAAGAGGTAGAATTTAACACTGTCAGGCTGTTCCTTGCCTGCTGTGTAAGCACTCTGGTCGTAACCGACAAGTTTTTTGAGGAATGTTGTGATAACCTGGCTGACAGATGATGAAACCTTTGCTGCAAGTCCCTTTGCAACCGATGTCATAGCCTCTGTTCTGTAGCCGTTCTTCCATTCGCAGTAGTCCATTGATTCGTTGTAGAGCTCTGTACCGATAACCTGCATCAGACCGAAGAAGCAGGTCCATATAAGCTCCCATGAAGCCATAATGAAGAACATTGCGAGCTTGCTTCTGTAAAGACCGCCCTTCTTTGTCTTCCAGTCCATACCGATACAACCGAACAGGAAAACAAATACGTGAAGGAAGTTTGAAATGTTTCGGCTGACGATGTAAAGGAAACGGCTTGAGAATTTGCGTCTGAACCAAGGAACGAATGAGTATGAAATGGGTGACAGGGGTGCTGCGGGAAGACCTGCAACAAGTGTCATTGACGCAAAATGAAGAACGTCTATGTAGTAGTCCTGCTTGCTGCCCGAAATACCGAAGCCTGCCAGGAAGTCTGACAAAGTCATAAGCAGAACGGGCTTGTTATTTACGATTGACTTGAGTGAGTCTTTTATGCTGGGAGTCTGAACTGACTGCATAACTCTCTCTTTTGAGTTAGCAAAGTACCAGAATGACATACCGCTGGAAACAAGTGTTGTTGCAGCGCCCATACCGACGAATGCGCCCATAAGCTGCTGCTCAACAGATGAACCGTTTCTGAAAACCTTGTTGTCAATAAGGTCCAGAAGAATGGTCATTGCGTGCTCAGGCAGTTTTTCACCAAAGAAGCCCGAGGCGAAGTTTGCAACGGTTATCAGTCTCGTTCGGTCAACAGGGTGCGGCGTTATGGTTGCCAGCATACCTGTTCTTGCAATTGACTGGAATGTGCCGACACCTTCTCTGAGGATTTCAAGTGAAATGTAGAAAATGAATTTACTGATTGACATTGCCGGATGTCCTGCAAAAAGGACAGGCATCAGCCAATAAAGAAGTGTAGCAATACATCCGGGAATTGCAAGTCCCATAAGATAGGGTCTGAATTTGCCCCAACGTGTACGTGTTTTTTCAACAATAGCAGCTGTGAAAACGTCGTTGACAACGTCCCATATACTGTTGATTGTTTTTGCAATTGTCTGATAACCCAAGTCTATTTTTACGATGTTTGTTATGAATCGGCTTGAGTAGGTATTGATATTGAGACTTTGTGCAGCATCCCATAAAACAAATGCTACAGTTTCTTTTTTGCCTACATACCGTCTGTTTTCGTAAACATAGCCGAGATTCTGATCAGTGTAAGTACCGGTGTTTACCTGATTGTCTGCCACTGCATCTCCCCCTTTTATGATATATACTGATAATAACATAATATCTTATATTTTGCAAGAGTGAAAAATTATTAAAGAAGATATGCCTGTATATAAATTACTGTTTTTCTCTTGAATTCTTCATTTATATATCGTAAAATATAAAAAAAGCCTAAAGGAATGATTTTATGAAAATGCGTATGCCTTCAATACCACTTATTACGGTTGATCCGTATTTCTCGGTATGGACAGACAATATCAATAAACACACTCCCGTACACTGGACAGGTCACGATAATACAATTGTCGGTACAGTTCTTATTGACGGTGAAAAATACCGTTTTCTCGGTGACAGTGATGATAACGCAATGACAGTCGTTTCTGTTGATGCAGACACGTTCTCAACTGTTGCAGTTTTTGAAGATGCAGGTATAAGACTCACTGCAAAGTTCACTTCTCCCTTGCTTGTGACAGACCTTTATTATGCTTCCCGCCCTGTTTCATATCTCAAGCTTTCATATGAAGCTCTTGACGGCAAGGAGCATCTTGTCAGGGCAAAAATATCTGTCAGTGAAGAGCTTGTTCTCAACAAGGCAGGTGAGGGCAGAGCCTGGTCCGAAAGCGTGAAGACAGACGAGCTTACCTGGGTAAGAATGGGCAAGGGCAATCAGAAAATCCTCTGGAGAAGCGGTGATGATGTCCGTATTGACTGGGGCTATTGCTACCTTGCAGTCAAGGGTGAAGCAGAAACAGGCAATGAAGTGCTTGAAGAGGATTTGTATGCTGTTTTTGCAGAAACAGAGCTTGACAGCGAAAAGCTGTTTATGTTTGCATATGATGATATTGAAAGTATGGTCTATTTCGGTGAGCATCTTAAGGCATACTGGAATAATGACGGCAAGACAATTGAAGAGGCAATTCGGGAAGCAGCTGAAGATTATGATTCAATCGTGGCAAGATGTGAAGAGTTTTCACAGAAGCTTGTTCTTGAAGCTACGGAAAAGGGCGGAGAGAAATATGCTGAAATGCTTCAGCTTGCCTACAGACAGGTTATGGCTGCTCACAAGCTTGTTGTTGACAAAGAGGGCAACAACCTTTACATTTCCAAGGAATGCTTCTCAAACGGCTGTGCTGCGACTGTAGACGTTACATATCCCAGTGCTCCGATGTATCTTCTTTATAACACAGAGCTTCTCAAGGGTATGCTCAGACCTGTTTTTCGTTATGCTGCAACAGAAGAATGGACATTTGACTTTGCTCCCCATGATGTGGGACAGTATCCTCTTGTCAACGGTCAGGTTTACGGTGAAAACAAGCTGAAATATCAGATGCCCGTTGAAGAATGCGGAAATATGATTATCCTTGTTTCTGCAATCTGTGAAAAGGATAATGACTATTCATTTGCCGAGGAAAATATGGAGCTTCTAGAAAAGTGGAGCAAATATCTTGTGAAATACGGTAAAGACCCCGAGCATCAGCTTTGTACAGACGATTTTGCAGGTCATCTTTCACATAACTGCAACCTTTCGCTCAAGGCTATTATGGGTATGACCGGCTTTTCAAAGATTCTGCGTCACTTCGGCAGAAACGAAGAGGCAGACGAGCTGTTTGCAAAGGCTCAGGAGTATGCTGATTCTTTCATTGAAAATGCAAAGAATTCCGACGGCAGCTACCGTCTTGCTTACGACAGAGAGGGTACATTCAGCCTGAAATATAACTCTGTATGGGATAAAATCTGGAAGACAGGACTTCTGCCCGATGAATTCTTTAAAGCTGAAATTGAAAGGTATAAGAAAGAGGCACTACCTTACGGTGTTCCCCTTGATTCAAGAGAAAAATACACAAAGTCAGACTGGCTTATCTGGGCAGCCTGCCTTGCAGATAACAAGGATGATTTTGAGTTCTTTGCATCACTTCTCTGGAATGCTTATAACACAATGAGAACAAGAGTACCTATGACAGACTGGTACTATGCAGATACATCTGAAATGGTAGGCTTCAGACACAGAACCGTTCAGGGCGGTCTGTTCATAAAACTTATGTTTTAATAGGTGATAAGAATGGAGTTTTCAATTACGGGCGGAAATAAAAATGCAGAAATTTCTCTTGCAGAAGTCAGGCAGGGTGATATACTTTATCTTAATGTAAAAATGACCTTGCCCACTGCAGAAATTCCCGAAAAATTCAGCATTTGCTGGAATTACAGTGCAAGTGATGTTCATTCCACGTGGAATCCGTCACTGCTTGATATCCACGGTCTTGCCTTTGACTGGTCAATGCTTACCGTACAATCAAGACTTGCATCGTGGATGCCCGTTCAGTCACTTATTTCAAAAAACGGAACAAATAAGTTGTGTATAGCAGTTTCTGATGTTGACACACCTTTAAGCATAAAAACAGGCTTGCGTGAGGAGGATGCCACAATTGCCTGTGTGATTGAATTTTTTACACGTCCCACATCACCCGTGACACATTACACGGCAACCGTACGCTTTGATATGCGGAGCATCCCCTACTATGACAGCATTTATGAAACTGTTCAGTGGTGGGAGAATGATTGCGGATATACCGCCGCACCGGTTCCCGAAAGTGCAAAAATGCCTATGGATTCACTCTGGTACAGTTTTCATCAGATGCTTGACAGAGATGAAATCATTAAGGAATGCAAAGCTTCAAGGGAATTAGGGCTTGAGACTGTCATAATTGATGACGGCTGGCAGACGGATGACAACAACAGAGGCTATGCTTACTGCGGTGACTGGCAGGTGGCACCTAAAAAAATGGGTGATATGGTTTCTCTTGTTGATGCGCTTCATAAAATTGATATGAAGGTTATGCTATGGTACTCAGTGCCGTTTATGGGTAAATATACTTCAAAATATGAAGAATTCAAAGGTATGTTTCTTGAAGGCTCGGGCAATGACATTGATTTCTTCGGTCTTGACCCGAGATATAAAAAAGTGCGTGATTACCTTGTGGGGATTTATGCTGATGCGGTAAAGAATTGGAAGCTTGACGGCTTAAAGCTTGACTTTATTGACTCTTTTGTCCTTAAAGGCAAGTCTCTTGAGTATGATGAAAAACGTGATTTTCAGTCACTTGAAGATGCTGTTCACGCACTTATGACCGCTGTCAGAAGTGAACTTACTGCAATAAATCCCGATATTCTTATTGAATTCCGTCAGTCATATGTTGGCCCGTCTATCAGAAAGTACGGCAATATGCTGCGTGTAGGTGACTGCCCCTGTGATACCCTTAAAAACAGAGTCGGTGTTATAAACCTCAGACTGACATCCGGTAAAACTGCCGTTCATTCAGATATGCTAATGTGGAATACCGAGGACTCTGCCGAAAATGCGGCGCTTCAGTTCGCAAGCATTCTTTACGGCGTACCTCAGGTTTCCGTGCGTGTTGACAAGCTACCCGAAAATCACTACAAAATGCTGAAATTCTATATTTCATTCTGGAAAGAGTGGAAAAACGTGCTTCTCGACGGCAAGCTCATCGCAGAAAACCCTGAGTGTAATTACAGTATTGCCTGCAGCACTCTCGGTGACAAATCAGTTGTCACGACATTCACAACACCCGTTGTTGATATAAAAACAAGAGAATCTGTTGTTGTAAACGCTTCAATGCACACTTCGCTAATAATAAAGAATGCTAAGAATAAGGCATATTCGGTTGTGAATTGTATGGGCGAAGAAATTTCAGCAGGTTGCTTCAATGCGGATATTGAGAATGCAGATGTTCCCGTTGCGGGGATGTTGTTTGTGAGATAAACAATAATTTATCGCTGTGCGATAAATTATTGTAATTGAAAATTTAAAATTGAAAGTTGAAAATGAAGGTGGTTTTCCTTCGGAAAACATTATATAGAGCGTAGCGGAAAAGTGCGAAGCACTTCCGACACTTTCCATTTTCCATTTTCAATTTTCCATTCGAGCTCTGCTCGACAAATTCTGATTTGAAAAAGTTAAAAAAAAGACCTTTTCAGGTCTTTTTTTGTTTGCGGATTATGCTTTGCTTTTTTTGAAATTAACTTCGCTCAGAAGTGCACAGCCGAGAATAAGCACGGCGCCGACAATGCCGTAAATATCCATACCCTCTTTGAGCACAAATGCAGACAGAAGAATTGCAACGGCAGGGTCTATATAGCTGAAAATTGCTGCTGTCTGCGCCTTCAGGTCTTTTAATGAGCTGAAATACAGCGCATATGCAATACCTGTATGAACAATACCTGCGATGACGAGCATAACAACTGTCAGAGGCTCAAATTTTATTGATGTAATATCCTCAGTCAGAAGTATATACGGGAACACAACCACTGCAGATACGCCAAGCTGCATTATTGTTTTTTCATAAGCAGAGATTTCTTTGATTTTTTTGTTAAGAATTACAACCGTTGCATAAAGCACTGCGGCTCCCGTTCCCAGTAATATTCCTCTGAGTTCGTTTGCCTGAGGAATACCGTTTTTTATCACACCCGACACAAAAATCATACCGATAAATGCACCTATGATGCAGAAAAACTGCTTGAGCGTAAGCTTTTCTTTAAGCAGAAAAGGTGACACAAGCATAACAAAAAACGGTGCAAGGTAATATGTGAGTGTTGCTGTTGCAACTGTTGTGTAGTTGTATGCTTCAAAGAGAAGTATCCAGTTGAAGCCTAATGCCGCACCCGACAAAATGAGCAGAAGCAGATTTTTTCTGATACTTTCAAAAGAAAGCTTTTTGCCTGAAATCAGCACCACCAGCAATAAAAAAATCATACCGATAAGCCCTCTGGCGAAGGCAATCGCACTTGAGGGCATTGGTATGTATTTTACAAATATTCCGATGCTGCCGAAAATGAGCATCGATGCGGTGAGCTGTAACTTTGATTTTACAGCAGTTTTCATATTAAACGGTTGCTTCTTCCTCAGCAGCGTCTTCAATTACAGAAGTACAGTGGGGGCAGCGTGTTGCTTCAATGGCAATTTCACTCATACAGAAGGGGCACTTCTTTGTTGTGGGAGCTGCAGGCTCTTCCTTTTTCTTGCCGATTGTCATCATCTTGTTGATAGCCTTGACAATGCAGAAGAGGATGAAAGCCATAATGATGAAGTTTACAATTGCAGTGATGAAGTTTGAAGCGTAAACGCCGATTTCAGCCTTCTCAATGGGGTCACCTGCCGTGATAAGCTGGAGAATGGGGTTGATGAAGTTGTCTGTAAGGGATGTAACTATATCCTTGAATGCGGCACCGATAATTACGCCGACTGCAAGGTCAAGCACATTACCCTTAAGGGCAAATTCTTTGAATTCCTGTAAAAACTTTTTCATAAATAAATCATCCTTTGCTTTTTTTATTTTAACATTCCTTATTGGAATGATAGCTGGGCTCACAAGTGAGGTTAATGCCGAGTCTCTTGAAAACCTTTTCATCAATCTGTGAGAGCATAACTGTTGAATGAACCTCACAGCCTCTGAGATTTCCAAGCTGTTCCATTGCTTTTTCTGCATCAGGGTTTGTCACTGCACAGATTGAAAGAGCAATAAGCACCTCGTCAGTGTGAAGTCTGGGGTTTCTGTTGCCGAGATGGTCAACCTTAAGGTGCTGAATGGGCTGAATTGTTTCAGGTGAGATGAGATGGAGCTCATCGTCAAGCCCTGCAAGAGCCTTGAGTGCATTAAGAAGAAGAGCAGATGAGGAGCCGAGAAGCTCAGATGTTTTCCCTGTCAGTATTCTGCCGTCATTGAGCTCAATTGCAGCAGCCGGAAGCCCTGTGAGAGCAGCCTTCTGCAGAGCAGGTGATATGACGCTTCTCTCATTTGCCGTGACGCCTGCCTTCTTCATAAGAAGCTCAAGCTTGTACAATGTGTCGTCACTGGCTTTGCCCTTTTTCTGGTCGCAAAGACCTGTGTAATAACGGCGTATAATTTCGTCGCAGGATGCCTTTCTTACTGCATCATCGTCAAAAATGCAGTTTCCTGCCATATTTACACCCATATCTGTGGGGGACTTGTAGGGGCATTCTCCGTAAATCGTTTCAAGCATTGCCTTGACAACGGGGAAGATTTCAACATCACGGTTGTAGTTGACTGTTGTCTCACCGTATGCGTCAAGGTGGAACGGGTCAATCATATTAACATCATTGAGGTCTGCAGTTGCAGCTTCGTATGCGAGGTTTACGGGGTGATTGAGCGAAAGATTCCATATGGGGAATGTTTCAAACTTTGCATATCCTGCTTCAATGCCTCGCTTGTTGTCGTGGTAAAGCTGAGAAAGACAGGTTGCCATTTTGCCGCTGCCGGGGCCGGGAGCCGTAACAACAACAAGCTCACGTGTTGTTTCAATATATTCATTCAGACCGTAGCCCTCATCGCTGACGACCTTTGAGATGTTTGACGGATAGCCTTCTATTGCGTAATGCTGATATACCTTTATGCCGAGGCTCTCAAGTCTTTTCTTGAATGCAAGAGCCTGAGGCTGACCTGCGTAACAGGTGAGAACAACGCTGCCTACATAAAGACCGAAGCCCCTGAAAATCTCTATAAGACGGAGAGTATCAATATCGTAGGTGATACTAAGGTCACTGCGGAGCTTATTTTTTTCAATATGAGATGCGTTTATAACGATAACGATTTCAACCTGTTCTTTCATCTGAAGAAGCATACGCAGCTTACTGTCGGGCTTAAAGCCTGGCAGAACTCTTGAAGCGTGAAAATCGTCATAAAGCTTACCGCCGAATTCAAGGTAAAGCTTGCCGCCGAATTTTGAAATACGCTGGCGTATATGCTCAGATTGCATTTTCAGATATTTGTCGTTGTCAAATCCTGTCTTTATCATATATTGTCGCCTCTTTGAATATTTTCAAACATCGTATATTATAGCACAATATATTCTGTTTTTCAATAATAAACAGAAATTTGTCGAGGGGATTTATTGATATCGTGCAGACAGCGGTCCCTAAGATCGGTTTGTAAAAACACAGCGATAAATAATTGTTGATTTAATTCATAATTTATGTTAATATCATTTTATCAAAAAATAAAGTTGGTGTTATAATGAAAATACCCTCATATCAAAAAAGTCTTGATGTTCTGCACTGTGGCACATTGAAGCCCCGTGCATATTTTATTCCTTACGATTGTCTTGACGATGCACTGTCAGGAGACCGTAATAATTCTGCGTATCTGACAAATCTTTGCGGAGAGTGGAATTATAAGTTTTATGAGAGTTTTGAAGATATTGACTGTGAATTCTGGGCAGACGGCTTTGATTATGCATCACTTCCCGAGGTGCCTGTACCCGGCAATGTGCAGTTATACAAGAATGTTGAGCACGATGTTCCTCTTTACTCAAATCTTTATTATCCGTTCCCCACAGACCCTCCCCACGTGCCCGATGAAAATCCCTGCTCCGTCTTCATAAGAGAATTCTATGTGAATGATGAAATGGCAGAAAGAGATAATATTCTCACCTTCGAGGGTGTTGCGTCCTGCTTCTATCTGTGGATAAACGGACAGTTTGTCGGTTACAGTCAGATAAGCCACGCCACAAGTGAATTTGACATCACAAAGTATGTTCATAAGGGCATAAACAGAATTGCCGTGCTTGTTGTTAAATGGTGCGACGGCTCATACCTTGAAGATCAGGATTTTTACCGTCTCTCAGGTATTTTCAGAGAGGTATATATCCTTTCAAGAAACAAAATCCGTCTTGAAGATGTTTACATAAAGCAGAGCTTCAATGATGACTATTCCGTGGCAACTCTTGATGTTGACTGCACTCTGAATACAAAAGCCGATATCAGCTACGGTCTTATTTCCCCTGCAGGATATGTCATCAACAACGGTGACAGCTCAAAGACTCATTTCGAAATAAAAATCGATGAGCCTATGATGTGGAACGATGAAAAGCCGCATATCTATACGCTTTTCTTGACAGTCGAGGACGAAATAATCCCGTTTCCCGTTGCACTCTGTAAAAAGGAGATAAAGGACAAGAGGCTCCTTATCAACGGAAAGGCGGCAAAGCTCAGAGGTATCAACCGTCACGATTTTACCGTAAACGGATATGTCGTAACGGTTGACGATATGAAGAAAGACCTTCTTATGATGAAAAGGGCAAATGTCAACTGTATCAGAACGTCACATTATCCCAACGATCCCCGTTTTGTTGAGCTGGCTCAGGCTCTGGGATTCTATCTGGTCAACGAAGCTGACATTGAAACTCACGGTATGGGCTGGAATACAGACGAGGACTGGGACTGGTTCCGTTGGTCAATGCTTTCAACCGTTGACGAATGGGAAAAGGCTTATGTTGACAGGGCAGAGCACCTCTTTGAGCGTGATAAGAATCAGGGCTGTGTTGTTATGTGGTCACTGGGCAACGAAAGCGGCTGCGGTAAAAACCACCGTGCAATGCGTAATTACATAAAATCAAGAAAACCCGATGCAATCGTTCACTACGAAAATGCACATCTTGAATTCAAGGCTGTTCCCGAAGGCGAAAACTTTGCAGATATTTCCGATGTGGAAAGCCGTATGTATTCAGGCTACAACTATACAGAGGGCTACCTCAACAATCCCGATTATGACAAACCCTTCTACTGGTGCGAATATGTCTGCAGTATGTCAACGGGCGACGTTCACGAATACTGGAAACTGGTTGATAAATACGAAAATCATTGCGGCGGCTGTATCTGGGAATGGAATGATCACGCTGTAAAGCTTGATGATGAAAACGGCAACCCCCGTTACTATTACGGCGGTGACTTCGGTGAATATCCTCATAACGGTATCTGCTGTCTCGGCGGTATGGTTTTCCTCGACAGAACACCCCGATCCGGCTATTATGATATGAAAAAAGTCTATGAGCCTTTCAGATGTGAGTATAAAGACTGCAATCTTACAATAAAAAATGTCCGTTATTTCACACCTTTGTCTGACCTTTATGCTGAATGGAAGGTTGAAAGCAACGGTATGACAATCGTGTCGGGCAGAATTGAGTCGCTTGATATTGCACCGCAGGATAAAAAGGAATTCACTCTTTGGGGTATTGATAACTTTGAATATTCAGGTGATACCTTCCTTACAGTCTCAATAAAACAGAAGAATGATACACTCTGGGCAGAAAAGGGCTATGAAGTCGGCTTTGCACAGTTTGAAATTGAAAGTGAGTCTGTTATTGCGGAAAGAGCGGCAAAAATCCTTGTCTGTGAAAACGGCGACAGATTTGTAAATATCACAAACGGCGAAAATGAATATGTTTTTGATAAAGCATATGGCAGAATTTCTTCAATAAAGAGAAACGGTGAAGAAATTCTTGAAAAGCCTTCAGCCTTCAAGCTCTGGAGAGCACCGAGCTACAATGTCGGCTCATCACCTGCGTGGATTGCAAACAATCTTCACCACGTAAAGCAGAAAACATACTCAGCAGAAATTGAAAAGGCAGAAAATGCAATTATCATAAAAACAAAAATTGCACTGGGAGGACCTGCAAATCCCCCTGTTATCAAGGCCGATGTTGATTATATTTTCAATAATGACGGTACGTTTTCAGTTGAAATTGACGGCAAAATCAAAAAAGAGGCACCCGTTCTTCCCAGAATAGGTATGGAGCTTCATCTGAGAGAAGATTTTGAGAATATCAGTTATTTCGGTCTCGGAGAAATTGAAACATATCCCGATAAATACAAGGCTGCAAAATTCGGTGAATATGAGCTTACCGTTACTGAAAACTATGTGCCTTACGTCAGACCGCAGGAGAATTCTTCCCACTTTAAAACAAGAAGGGTAGCAGTGGGCAGAAAGGGTGGCAATGCCGTTAAGGTGAAGGGCTTCGGAATACCTGATTTCTCCTTTAATGCTTCACACTTCTCGGCAGAACAGCTTACCGAAAAGAAACATCACTTTGAGCTTGAAAAAGAGCCTTACACAATACTCAATCTTGACGGCAGATTTACGGCAATCAGTGAAAATTCCGAGTTTAATAATGACGAAAACAACCGACTTATTGATGAAAAAGAATTTAAATTCGGCTTTCTGTTTGAAATAGCAGAGTATTAAATATGTTTATGCAGAGTGAAAAAACACTCTGCATAATTTTTTTAATTTTCTCTTGACAAATATGAATCAATGGTATATACTATCGTTAAATTTTTCTTCACTGCTTTAAAGTAATGACATAATGAATAGAAAAGGAGAGGTAGTAATGGCAATTAAAATAATTCTGTTGGTCGTCTTTTTCGCAGGTATGATAGGTATTGGTATATATTGCCGTAAAAATGCTACAGATGTTAACGGTTTTGTTCTTGGCGGCAGAAGTGTAGGACCGTGGCTCACTGCTTTTGCTTTCGGTACTTCATATTTTTCGGCAGTTATTTTTATCGGCTATGCAGGTCAGTTCGGTTGGAACTTCGGTCTTGCATCCACATGGATAGGTCTCGGCAATGCTTTCATCGGCTCACTTCTTGCCTGGGTTATTCTCGGCAGAAGAACAAGAGTTATGACTCAGCATATCGATTCAAGAACTATGCCCGATTTCTTCGGCAAACGTTTTAATTCCGAATCACTTAAAATTGCAGCATCGGTTATTGTTTTCATTTTCCTTATTCCTTACACAGCTTCGCTTTATAACGGCCTTTCAAGCCTTTTCAATATGGCATTTGACATTCCCTATTATGTGTGTATAATAGTTATGGCTCTGCTGACCTGTGTATACGTTGTTTTCGGCGGATATATGGCAACTGCCATTAACGACTTCGTTCAGGGTATCATAATGCTTGTCGGCATTGTTGCAGTCATTGCGGCTGTTCTTAAATCAAACGGCGGATTTATGGAGGCTGTTGCTACTCTTTCTCAGGTAGAAAATACAACGTCTTCTATGGATGGCTCTTTTACATCATTCTTCGGTCCTGACCCGCTTGCACTGCTCTTTGTTGTTATTCTTACATCACTGGGTACCTGGGGTCTGCCTCAGATGGTCGGCAAGTTCTATGCCATCAAGAGTGAGGATTCAATCAAGAAGGGCACAATTATCTCAACCGTATTTGCAATTATTGTTGCAGGCGGATGCTACTTCCTCGGTGGCTTCGGCAGACTTTACAGTGAGGTTCCGGGTATCGTTTCTGCAGAGGGAAAGGTTTCTTTTGATGCTATAGTTCCGGCAATGCTCGGTACATTATCACAGTATGCCTGGGGCGATGTAATAATAGCAATCGTAATTGTTCTTGTTCTTGCAGCTTCAATGTCAACACTTTCATCTCTTGTTCTCACATCAAGCTCCACTCTTACACTTGATGTTATCAACAGAAAAGAGAAGATGACCGAAAAGAAAAAGCTTCTCGTTATGAGAATTTTTATAGCATTCTTCGTTATTGTTTCGGCAGTTATTGCCATTGTAAAGGATATGTTCGGCTTTACATTCATAGCTCAGATGATGGGTGTTTCATGGGGCGCACTTGCAGGCGCATTCCTTGCTCCTTTCCTCTATGGGCTTTATTGGAAAGGCATAACAAAGGCTTCAGTATGGTGCTGTTACGCATTCGGTATTGCAGTCACAATTATTCAGCTTCTTGTTTCATTCGGCGTGATTTCATTCAGCGGTGAAGTGTTCTCATACCTGTTTGCATCATCAATCAGAAGCGGTGTTCTTGCAATGGTCGGCGGACTTGTACTTGTTCCTGTTGTAAGCCTTGTTACACCTAAGATGAAAAAAGACGAAGTCGAAGAAAAGTTTGCAGGATACGATAAGAAGGTGCTTGTATCCGTCAAAGAAACACTTGAAGAAAAATAATTTAATATAATCGGAACCTCCCGTCACGGGAGGTTACCGTGCTGTATATGATAAAATAAAATTTAAGGAGTTTTTAAATGCCAATCACAGAATTTCTCGAAAGAAATGCAAGACTTTACCCCAATGATGTAAGTCTTGTGGAGATAAACCCCGCAAATCAGCCCGAAAGAAATATCACATGGCGTGAATATAATCTTATCGAGGCATCAGAATCGGAAAAATACCGCCGTGAAATGACTTGGCGTGAATTTGATGTCAAGGCAAACCGTTTTGCAAATTTCCTTTTTACAAGAGGTATCAGAAAGGGCGACAAGGTTGCAATTCTTCTTATGAACTGCCTTGAATGGCTCCCGATTTACTTCGGTATTCTCAAGACAGGTGCTCTCGCAGTGCCTATGAATTACCGTTATGCTGCAGACGAAATAAAATATTGTGCAGACCTTGCCGATGTCAGAATGCTTGTTTTCGGTCCCGAATTCACGGAGCGTGTTACTGCAGTAAAAGACGAAATGAATATTGATGACTATTTCTTTGTAGGCAAGCACGACGAAACACCCGACTACGCTGATAACTATGCAGAAATGACATATTACTGCTCTACAATCGTTCCTCCCGTTGAAATCAGCGATGACGATTATGCGGCAATATATTTCTCATCAGGTACAACAGGCTTCCCCAAGGCTATTTTACATACCCATGCGGCTCTTGTTCATTCCTGTAAGGCTGAACAGAACCATCATTCACAGACACGTGATGATGTTTTTCTGTGTATTCCGCCTCTTTATCATACAGGAGCAAAAATGCACTGGTTCGGCAGTCTTCTTTCAGGCAGTAAGGCTGTTCTTCTCAGAGGCGTTAAGCCCGAGTGGGTGCTTCAGGCAGTTTCAGAAGAAAAAGCCACTATCGTATGGCTGCTTGTGCCCTGGGCTCAGGATATTCTTGACTCAATCGACAGAGGCGAAATAAATCTTGACGATTACAGAATTTCTCAGTGGAGACTTATGCACGTCGGTGCTCAGCCCGTTCCTCCCAGCCTTATAAAGCGTTGGAAGACTGTTTTCCCTGACCACGATTATGACACAAACTATGGTCTGTCTGAGTCAATCGGCCCCGGATGTGTGCATCTGGGTGTTGAAAATATCCATAAGGTCGGCGCAATCGGTATTGCAGGCTACGGCTGGGAAACAAAGATTGTTGACGAGCACAGAAACGAAGTTGCACAGGGTGAAGTTGGTGAGCTTGCCGTCAGGGGTGCAGGCGTTATGAAGTGCTACTATAAGAATCCCGAAGCATCTGCAGAAGTGCTGACAGATGACGGCTGGCTTCTTACAGGTGATATGGCAAAAACTGATGAAGACGGCTTTATTTACCTTGTTGACCGTAAAAAGGATGTTATAATCAGCGGCGGTGAAAACCTTTATCCCGTTCAGATTGAAGATTATCTCAGAGCTTATGATAAGATTAAGGACGTTGCGGTTATCGGTCTTCCTGACAAGAGACTCGGTGAAATTGCAGCAGCAATCATTGAAATCAAGCCTGATATGACCTGTACAGAGGATGAAATTATCGAATTCTGCGATGACCTTCCCAGATACAAGAGACCTAAGAAGATTATCTTTGCTGACGTGCCGAGAAATCCCACAGGTAAAATCGAAAAGCCCAGACTGCGTGAGATTTACTGTGGAGAAAGACTTGTTGAAGCACAGACTACAAACTGAATCAGAAGGGGATGTGAAAACGAAGGTTTTTTTACATCCCCATTTGTCTTTTAAACAGAAAAAATTTTCTTTGGCTAAAGTGGTGATTTTATGACAAGAATAATGTTCGTCTGCCACGGCAATATATGCCGTTCGCCGATGGCTGAATTCATACTCAGGGATATGGTTAAAAAACAGGGTAGGGAAGCTGAATTTTATGTTGCATCTTCTGCCACAAGCACAGAAGAAATATGGGGTGATATCGGTAATCCTGTTTATCCTCCCGCAAAAGCAGAGCTTGCAAAGCACGGCATTTCCTGTGACGGAAAAAGTGCCGTTCAGCTAAAAAAAAGTGACTATGACAAATATGATATGTTTATTGCAATGGACAGCAACAATATTCGCAACATAAGCCGTATATTCGGTTCGGACAAAATGGAAAAAGTATATAAAATGATGGATTTCACATTAAGAAAAGGTGATGTTGCAGACCCGTGGTATTCAGGCAGATTTGATGTCACATATGCTGATATTTATGAGGCATGTCAGGGACTTTTAATGTTTCTTAAATGAAAATTGATCCGTTTTTCAGTTTCTTGTTTTTGCAATTTTCCTAAAAAATTTTTGTGAGCCGGATAGTTTCTGTATTTTTCTATAAAATTTCAAATATTTATTCATTTTTCTTGCAATTTTATTCTTTCGGATATAAAATATAATATATTTTTAAGGAAATATATTTTTTGCAGACTATTTTTCTTCATAAGGAGAGTGCATAGAAATGAGTTATGTTCAGAGAGTTATTGACAGCGTTGCAAAGAAGCATGCTAACGAACCGGAGTTTGTCCAGACCGTAACAGAGGTGCTTACATCTCTTGTTCCCGTTATTGAGCAGCATCCCGAGTACGAAAAGGCAGGCCTTCTTGAAAGAATGGTTGAGCCGGAAAGACAGATTGCTTTCAGAGTCACATGGGTTGACGATGATGGTAAGGTTCAGGTCAACACCGGTTACCGTGTACAGTTCAACGGTGCAATCGGTCCTTATAAGGGCGGTCTTCGTTTCCATCCCTCGGTTTACATCGGAATTATGAAGTTCCTTGCATTTGAGCAGACATTTAAAAACAGCCTTACAGGTCTTCCCATCGGCGGTGCAAAGGGCGGTTCGGACTTTGACCCCAGAGGCAAGAGTGACGGAGAAATTCTTCGTTTCTGCCAGTCATTCATGACAGAGCTTTACAGACACATCGGTCCTAACCTTGACGTTCCTGCAGGTGATATCGGTGTCGGCGGCAGAGAAATCGGCTACCTCTTCGGTCAGTTCAGACGAATCAAGGGCTCATTCGAGAACGGTGTTCTCACAGGTAAGGGGCTCTCATACGGCGGCTCACTCATCAGACCCGAGGCTACAGGCTTTGGTGCTGTTTACTATGCTGCAGAGGTTCTCAAGCACTTCGGTGAAGAAGTAAAGGGCAAGACTTTTGCTGTTTCAGGCTTCGGTAACGTTGCCTGGGGTACAGCAAAGAAGGTTGCTGAGCTCGGCGGTAAGGTTGTTACAATTTCAGGTCCCGACGGTTATGTTTACGATCCCGACGGTATCGTTACAGATGAAAAGATCAACTATCTTCTTGAGATGCGTGCATCAGGCAGAGACAAGGTTCAGGATTACGCTGATAAATTCGGTGTTGAATTCTTCCCCGGTCAGAAGCCCTGGGGCGTTAAGGTTGACGTTGCAATGCCTTGCGCTACTCAGAACGAAATCGGTATGAAGGAAGCACAGCAGCTTGCTGAAAACGGTGTTCCTTACTACATCGAAGTTGCAAATATGCCCACAACAAACGAAGCTCTTGCATACCTTATGGAAAACTGCAAGGTTGTTGCTCCTTCAAAGGCAGTTAACGCAGGCGGTGTTGCAGTTTCAGCCCTTGAAATGAGCCAGAACTCATCAAGATATTCATGGACAAGTGAAGAGGTTGATGAAAAGCTCAAGCACATTATGAAGTCAATTCACGATTCATCAGCAGCAGCTGCAGAGGAATACGGTCTTGGTTATAACCTTGTTGCAGGTGCAAACATTGCAGGCTTTGCAAAGGTTGCAGATGCTATGCTTTCACAGGGTATTTTCTGATAATAAGAATAAAAATAAGGCGCTGAGTTCTTGCGAACACGGCGCCATTTTTTCAGCCTGCGGCTTCCATTTCTTTTTTTATTTTTTTGATTATTCTTTTTTCAAGCCGTGATATATAGCTTTGTGAAATCCCCATAATATCGGCAACCTCCTTCTGTGTGTGCTCCTTACAGCCGTCTATGCCGAACCTCATATTTATAATCATTCTTTCACGCTCGTCAAGTCTTGCAACAACAGACCTGAGGAGCTTTTTTTCATCTTCATATTCAATGTTATAGTTAATGCTTTCACCATCCTCGGCGAGCACATCAGACAAAAGTAATTCATTACCGTCTCTGTCTGTGTTCAACGGCTCGTCAAACGATATCTCGGTTTTTCTGTTTGCCGTTTTACGCAGATACATCAGAATTTCATTTTCAATACATCTTGACGCATACGTTGCCAGCTTGATGTTCTTTTCAGGACAGAATGTATTGACTGCTTTTATAAGACCTATTGTGCCTATTGAGACAAGATCTTCCACATATATTCCCGTGTTTTCAAATTTTTTTGCAATGTAGACAACAAGGCGCAGATTATGTGTTATCAGCTTCTCTCTGACGGAGTTGTCGCCGTTCATAATTCTGTTTATGCATTCTTCTTCCTCTTCCTTGCCCAACGGGGCAGGCAGCGACTGCGGACCGTTTATGTAATAAATCTCAGTCCCCAGCACCTTATATTTCACATCACAAAAAATTTTATACAACAGTCCCAATACTGAACTATCCTGTTGTGACATCTGTTTTTCTCCTTTCTGAAATTACCGAAACGGGCAGAATTATTTCCGTCAGCCTTTCACTGCTGACTGCAATAAGACTGTCATATATTTCGATTTTTGTATTTTCGTCTTTTATTGTTATTCTGTCAGCTCTGAAGCAGGGCAGTAAGGCTGAGCCTGAAACAGTTTTGCAGGGAATAAGCTTTATTCCCTCACAGATGCCGTCTGCAAAATATTGTTTTACATTTTCAGGCAGAACAGACTGAAGAGTGCTCTTGTCTGCAACAATTACACTTTTGCCCGTGTAAGGATCTGTCAGTGCGTTGCCTGAGTCTGCAATTGCAGCAGCTCTTACGCTTTTTTTATCTACGTATATCTCGGCTGACAGTATTTCACAGTGACTTGCCTTGTGTCTCGAAAATCTGTTGAGCAGACAGGTTATCAAATAGCATATAACGCAGGAAGCAATCAATGAGAAAAATGAGAAATTTATGTACACAGCTCCGTTGTTGTAGCTGACAAGTGATATCCCCGGCAGTGATGAGGCAAACAGCATCATACCTGCAAAAATGAAATTAACAGCAAAAAAGTAGGCCGTTTCTTTAGCAATTGCGGGTAATGATTTCGGATTGTATGCGCATGAAACAATCACAACAGAAAACAGCAGCTTTGTAAGAAGTGAAAGAAAAAAGCCCATTTCAGGTGCCAGAATTATCAGTGATGAAAAACCGCCCAGTATGCAGGCAAGAGTCATTCTTCCTGAAGAGGGGAAAAGCTTCATCATCCTTGATGCGGCAAGCAGAAGCAGAAATGTTATTATCATATTCAGAAAAACCAACACATCAATGTATATGACCTGCTTCACAGTTGCTCACCCCTTGGTAAAGACATTATAAACTACGGCAGATGAGAAAAATGTCATAAGAAAGAGAGTGAAATGAAAATGACCGTGCAATCCAAAGACTGCACGGCCATTTGATGTTTCAGATTTATTTTACATAGCTTTCAAGCATATCGTAATATTCTTCAACGAGGAATGAGCCCATATGCTTGCCCACTGAAAGAACTTCGTCAGCAATTTCATCACCGATAATGTGTCCCATAAAAGCAAAGTTGTTGTCAGTGAGAACATAACCGAGAGCATCGTTTGTGATGCTTACAGGGTAAATTGCTACGCCGTCAACTGCATCACCGAGACAGTCATAATCCCATGTTGCATCGTCCCAGGTTGTGCCGTTTGTGATTTCATCATCCCAGAATACTTCGGGGTAAAGCTCAGCGGGGAAGAGTGCAAGAGCAAATCTGTTGCCGAATTCAACATAACCCATTTCCGAGGGCATAAGTGCATTGCCGTTGCTGTCAAGGAATACCTTGTTGTTGACAAGTCTGATTTCGCAGGCAAGAACAAGAATGCTGTTTTCGGGAGTGATGAAAATTTCTTTATGTGTTGCATTGAGTACGGGAGAAAGCTCCTCTGAGAAGTCAGCTGCAAGCACAAGCTTTGCAAATTCTGTGCCCAGAGCCTTTGCGGAAGCACCCATATCTTCCCACTCTGTCATACCTGTTGTGTCAACCTCAATATCTCTTGACATCTGACCTACTGCACCGGGAACCATAACAAGGTTTGCACCTGTCTGTTCCTTGATGTACTGATCCATATAGTAGATGTAGTCAGAGCCTACAAGACCGTTGCTTGCACTGAATGATGTTGCGTGGCAGGTGATGTCTGTGATGTATGTTGCTTCACTGCCTGAATCGGGAACAAAATAAAGAGCTGCTGTTGCGGGAACATCTTCTTTAGCGATGAGATCTCTTTTATCGTGGATGAATTCACTAAAATCGATTTCATCAAAGTAAAGCTTACCGCTTTCCATATCTGCAAGAGCATCTTTGACAGCTTCAACAGACTGGGCTACAAAATATTCTTTGAAATAATCAGCATTTTCCATACCGGGAAGTGAATCTGTATTGCCCATTGCATTGTATGCAAAACCGAGAAGAAGCTTCTTGAAAAACTCTGTGCTGACACCCTGAGTGTCGAGAGCGGAGTGAGCATGAGTTGCAGAAATGTTTATGCTTGCAACTTTGATACCCTGTTCTTCACAGTAATTAAGAACAGCCTTGCGGATTGAGCGTGTGTCTGTTGATGTTACGCCGAGAGCATCAATTGCACCTAAAACAACTGCACCTTCGCCGCTGTTGTCATCAATAACTGCAACACGGATTCTCTGGTCATCATAAACACCCTCAGCAATTTTGTTCATAAGGTCTCTGCCGAGATTGTATTTGCCCTCATCAACATCTTCGGGAAGGATACTGCGGCTTGCGTAGCCAAGGCTCCAGTAAGCACCGTCAGCAGCTTCTGTCTGATATGTGTCACGACCTGCAAGAAAACCGACTTCCTCACTGTCGTAATCAGCAAGAGACTGCCAGTCAGCAGGGTTGGGGTAAATCTTGCAAATCATACTGACAAGCTTTTCTACCACAATATTGAGTGTGTCGTAAAAGCCCTTTGTAAGTGAACTGCCTGCAGATTCTGCAATACCCTGAGTTCCTGCTGCAAAAACAGTAATTCCGCCACAGGATAAAATAAGCATTAAACTGAGAATGACAGAAATAATTCTTTTCATATCAATTACCTCCTTGATTGTGATTTTATTATATATAATAAAGAAAAATATGTCAATAAGAATCTTTTTTATCCTGAAAAACATTGAACAAAGTTTTCAGATATGATATCATAAAGGCAAAGAAGGTGTTTGTATGTTCAATTATGAATGTTGGATGAAACTCGGTTTTGCGCTGTCATTTGTGACAGTTGTTTTTGCGTTTGTATCTGTTGTAATACTGTATTTTTTCAGAAGAGAAAATACAAAAAAGAAGAAGGTTAATAGAATCACTATCTTCTTCCAGAATCAGCCGTTTCTGATTTTCACTGCAGTAATTATGCTTGCAGTTCTCTTTTTGCAGAATTCCGTCAATGCTTACAGGTTTTCCGTAAGTGAGACAGCAAGTCTTGATTTATGGAGTATTTTTGAGTACAGCCTGATAAGCACCGTGAAGATATTCGGCGGTATGGATGATTTTGATAAATATATTTTTACAGTGCGGGAAATGACAGCTTGTTTATTTGATGAGCTCGGTTTCATCTCAGCCATTCTGAAATCGGAACAGATAGTCTTTCTTATAAAGATTGCCGAAGCATATGCCGTTTTGCTTGTTGTAGTTGCGCCGTTTGCAGGTGGTGCTTTTATTCTTGATATATTGACAAGTATTGTTCCCAAGGTAAAGCTGAGACTGAGCTTTCTGTGTTTCTGGAAAGAGCAGTTTTATTTCAGTGAGCTGAGTGAACGTTCTCTTGAACTTGCAAAAAACATAATAAAAGAATTTTCGGGAAAGCTGACAACACCTCTGATTGTTTTTTCTGATGCTTATATTGATAAAGACAGTGAAAACAGCACCGAATTGTTTCTTGATGCAAAAGCAATAGGTGCAATTTGTCTTCGTGACGACCTTATGCACATTCCCGTAAGCAAAAAAAAAGAAAAAAAGTTCTTTCTTATTGATGATAATGAAATGAATAATCTGCATAAGCTGTTTGACTTGTCACACAAACGTGACATAAGCTATCTCAGAAAATCAGAAATATATCTGTTTTGTGCTGATGATGTGTATGACAGAATCCGTGCAACATTTCCGGATAACCCTTCTGAGAATGATGTAAAAGATTCACCTGCAGTTATTCCTGTTAATGTATACCGTAATCTTGCAACAAATCTTTTAAGCAGCATTCCCTTGTATGAAACTAAAGTAAACTGCAAGAATAAAGATAATGTTTTAGATATTTATTTTACAATTTTGGGAACAGGAAAAATAGGAACCGAAATGTTTCTTGCCGCATATTGGATGGGGCAGATGCTTGATACAAATCTGCATATAACTGTGGTATCAGATGAATCAGAAGAAAGTTTTACCGGCAGAATCAATTACATAAATCCTGATATCCTTGATACTTCAGTTGCAGGTCATAATATTCTTTCATATAATAAGCACGGAGAAACAGCAAAGCCGTATTTCAGTTTTTCCTACTCACGTCAGATAATCAGCGGTGATAATATTTTAGTATTGTTGAATTCAAAAATAAATAACAGCAGTGCAAGAATAAAAGATTCTGATTATTTCGTTGTGGCTTTAGGTGCAGATGATGAAAATATTGCCGTTGCAGAGAAGCTGAGACAGAAGGTAAGTGAATATCATCTGGAGCAACAGCAGAAGAAAACAATTATTGCTTATGCAGTATATGACAGTGATTTATGTGAAATGCTGAACAGCAGAAGGTTTTACAATAATCTTCCCGGCAGCAATGCTGATATTTTTATGCACGCTTTCGGAAATCTGTCTGAAGAATACAGCCCGAAAAATGTATTTATGCAGGATGAAAGAGCAATGGCTGAGAGTCTTGCATACAGATATTATGATTCATCTTCAGCAAGAGTCGTAAAACTGGATGAAAACAGAAAAAATAAAATAATAAAGAAATTGTTGAAGGATGAATACAGCCACAGTGCAAATATTTCAAGATCACTACATATATTTTATAAGGTGTTTTCTGCCGGAATTATAGAAAAATCTTTGTTTGATTATTCTGATGCAGATTTTTCGGAATATATGAAAGAAAGCGGCCGTTATCTAACAACTTTTGCAGGAACAGATTTTATAAAAGATAAAGCAGAAAAAAAACGTATGTATGACAGACTTGCATGGCTTGAGCACAGACGTTGGTGCGCATTTATGCGTACAAGAGGCTTCAGAGCAACCGATGCTTTTTCTGTTTACTGTGACAAAACGGGTGATCATAAGAATGTCTCATTGAAACTGCATCCGTTTCTTGTTGAGTGTGATGAAAACGGTATCAGAAAAGGTCTGGTTGATGAAAACTGCTTCTATATAGAGGAAACTCTTTATGATTATGATGAAGATGTTTCGTATGACCTGCTTGATAAAAATATTTATGCGGTAAAAGATTTTTTTCCCGATAAAGAAAACGCCAAAATGTATGATTATATCAATTTTGAAGCACTTGATGTTTATTTGAATATCTGAAGAAAGGATTGTGCAATTATGTATACACCTCAACCTATAGATACAAAGTCTGTTGAATTGCCGGCAGAACTTGTTGAATTGACTGAAAAAATTGCGGAAAATGTTCACGAAGTATGGGCAAAAGGAAGAATAGCTGAAGGATGGACCTACGGAGAAATGCGTGATGATTCAAAAAAAACAACTCCGTGCCTGGTGCCGTATAATGAACTGACTGATTCAGAAAAGGAATATGATCGTAACACGGCAATGGAAACATTAAAAATGATCATTGCTCTCGGTTACAGAATAGAAAAATAAGATAATTGAAATCGCCGTAAGGTGGTTTCTTTTTTTCAGGGAGTGAATTATACAAATATTTGTACGAAATATAAATAAATATTAAATAATATGCGATATATAGTTGACAAACTGCAGAAATATGATATACTTTACACAGCTGTATAATATGGCGAAAAATACCGGCAGAGTTTCAAAACAAATGCTCTGCCGAAAAAAGGAAGGATTGTTTATGTTAAAACTGAAGAAAAATGCTTTGCCGATAATGTCAACTGTCGCACTTGTCGGCATACTCGCATTGGGAATGCTTGGTAAGCTGACAGTGCGTAATGATTATAACGGTACAGAGTATTATGTTATAAGATATGTTGTCAATATGCTTATTGCTGTTGCTGCATTTATTCCGGTATCGTTGCTTCTGAAAGACAGGCACATATATAAGACGGTACCTTTTCTGAGTATACCGGTGTTTCTTGTTTATGCCTATCAGATTATCTTTGAAAGTTATAAATTTCTTGATTTTTTGAGTATAGGCAGTTATGCTCTGATGACGTGTGCGTTTGTTTCTGTTCCGATGTTTCTGACAGTAAAATTTTTAAATACATATAAAACTGTCAGCCTGCTTCAGTTTTTTGTAGCTTTATGTCCTGTGATTGCCGCAATGATCTGTATGTCCGCTTTAAACAGAGAATGGATTGCACTTATTATGTTTGCTGTTGTTTGTTTGCTGACATTCAAGTGTAAAAAGGAAAAGAAGCTCGATGTTCACTGGGCAGTTCTTGCAACCATTGCAGTTGTTATTCTTATATTGGCAGTTCTTTCTGTATGTGACAGTAACTACAGAATGGAAAGGATTGTAAACATAATTACAAGAGGACAGGATGATCCCAACGGTGCGGGTTGGGTAAGAAATACTGTTGACAATATTTTCAGAAATTCATCGTTATTTGACGGCTGTGTTGATATCAATAATCAGCTTTCTCCGGAGTTCGCTTATATTTTTGAATTCAGTGATCTGATAATTGCGTCCCTTATCGGAGCTTACGGATGGTTTCCTGTTATATGTCTGACTGTTCTGTTTATTGTTTTCTTCATCGGAGTTTTTCTTATGGTGAAAAAAACAAGACAGAGCAAATTTGCCCATAATATATCTTTTGTAAGCGCATCATACCTCTTTATTTACACAATACATAGCTATATCAGTATTTTCCTGCTTGATTGTTCAGGTATGCCTACCACTTTTTTATACGGAAATACAGCAGATATGATGGCGGTTATTCTTTTTGGTGTGATTATTGCGTTGTATGCCGGTCGCTACAGTGAAAGTGAACTTGATGAGTATTCAAAGGACGGTTTTTTTGGATTCAAAGATCTATATGAAAAAGTGAAAAGCTTTTTTATCAAAGATTTTGACATAGATTATGATGAAGATGATACTGATGATAAATTCAGCAGAATATTATTTCAGATTTCAGATATTGACGGAAGTAATATGTCATGGCAAATTTTCAGAACCGTTAAGGCAGATGACATATACTATCATTTCTTTGTAAATAAAAATGGGAAATACGGAATAATGAAGCAGCTTGTTCTGGAAAACGGTGCTGTGTATTATTGTCTGGCAGGGAATGAAGATGTCCGTGTACTTTCAGCTTATATTCCGGATGATTTGTCGGATGACGAAAAAAACGGAATTTCTGAATTTGCCAAGAATGTATATACCAGACATCTGATTGATGATGAAAATAATTTATATGAAACCATTGATGTTTTGTATGAGACCGCAGACGGTCCTGTACCGGACACAGAATAATGATATGAGAAGTAAAGGAGTCAATCTTGCTCCTTTACTTTTTTTTGTTGTTGTGGTAATATAAAAACGGAGGTGTTGTTATGTTCAGATTTGAAATCCGTCTTACTGATGATGATTTTCTCGACTTTAACAGATTTCATATGTTTTCAACAGACCATCAGGGCAAGCAGGTGCAGAGTCTGCGTTTTCTGTCTTCAGGAATGATGATTCTGATATGGCTTATGACATCATTTTCAGATGATTTCACTTGGGGGATTTTTATAGCAAGAGGAATTGTGTATGTTGCATTTGCGCTTCTGGCATTCTTCGGCACAAAACCGTTTATGTGGGCTGTTGCGAAGCGTACTGTGAAGAAATCTCTTGCATCAGATGACCGTCTGTTTTCCCGTGAGGCAATACTTGAGTTTTCAGAAGAGGGCTTTTTCGAAACAACTCCCGTAAACAGAACTGAAAATAAATATGACCTTATAAAATCAATATATCTTGTCAACGGCAGAATGTTCTATATTTACATAAACTCAATGCAGGGCTATATTCTGCCGGTGGCAGCTTTTGACTCGGCAGCTCAGTATAACAGTTTTATAGATTTTATCCGGAGAAAAACCGGAAAAGAAATAATCATAAAAAACGAAAAGAGGTAATTATATGACAAAGGATTATGAGCTTATAAGAGCACTTTCACCTGAAGCCTGTGAATTTGCAAAAAAGGCAGTTGCTGAAGGTGTTGAGGACGGAAGATATGATTTTTCTGACGGCTCCTTTGCTGCAGTAAGCAGTTACGAAACCAAGAAGAGAAGTGAGGCCTGTTATGAAGCTCACAAGAAGTTCATTGATGTGCAGCTTATGCTTCAGGGCAGAGAAATTATAGGTATTGAACATATAGATGTTATGCATAAATATGAATGTATCAAGCCTTTTGAAGACGGCGACCTTGAGCTTTTTGCATATAATAATGAGGGTTATGACAATGTTATTGCTGAGGGTGAATTTGTGATTCTTTACCCTGAAGACGGACATATGCCCGGTGTATGTATCGGTAAACCTGAAAAGGTTCAGAAGGTTGTTTTAAAAATTCCTGCAGAAAACAGAAAGTAAAATAATTTTATTATTTTCAGCTGCCCCGTTCTGTACAGATGATGCAGATCGGGGCAGCTGGAATACATTCGGTATTCTTTGATGAAATGCTATTGAATGCCGACTGATTATATGGTAAAATCGAAAAAAACACCAAGAGGTTGTGCTTCTTATGAATAAAAAGTCAGTTTTTCCCGTGTGGGGTCCTTACGGCAAAAAATATATGGGTATTTCCCGTATTGCAGAACACTCCTTTGCAAAGGGAGTCAGGTTTGATTTCACCACGGTGCCTGCAATATTCGGCGGTGATATCAGAGTTCCCAATGTCACACTGCCTTCGGGCTGTCATCCGTGGCGCTGTACGGGAGATTATTCTCTTATCACATACCGTCACGATCTTGAATGGAAAGACAGAGTTTATGCTGAGGTTTCTTATGTTAAGCTCTCAGAAGAAAGCACGCTTGTCAGAACTGAGATTGTGAATAACACTGACCTTATACATAATTGTCTTGTGAATTTTTTCAGCTCTGTTGAATATCCGTCTGCGTCATATTGCAGTCTGACGCTTCCCGAAAAGTGTGAGTATAAAAAAGCACTTGATTACGATGCTTATAATTACGCTGTAAAACGCCCTTGGGATGAGCAGAATGCAGACAGCTTCAAAAAAGGTGAATTTGCCGACAATGCTTTTGTAGACGGCTTTGGATTGGGTGACAGAGCAGGTAAATGGCATATGCCGCACAGGTATCTTGCGCCGTTCGGCGGTGAGAAGGGTGACTGTGTGTCATTCACTGTTGAATGTAAGAATGATTATGAAAATGCAGTTCTTGCAATCCGTTACAGAACAAGCGATATTCATTATTCGCAGGGTAAAATGGTGGGTGTTGACCTTATTAACAGCAAAAACACAGCCACTTTTATGCTTGGTGATAAAAGGATTGAATTTGCGCCGTCAGATGAGCTTGCAATGAAAATTGTGCATCTGGGCAAGATTTCTGCAGGAGAATTCCGTTTTTCTCTTGTGTCTCAGGGCACAGGTGCAGCTGAATTTGATTTTTTCTGCATTACCGAAAAAGAAGATGTCGCAAAAATTGTGACTGAAATGAAAGCTTATGATTTTGTTCCCGAAATCACCGTCACAGAATGTGACAAAGGCTGCATTTCTGTTTGCAGATTCAACGATGTTGACGGTGAATTTACGCTTCGCACATTCAATGACAACACACGCTACAGAGAGATTGAAACGGGTGCGCTTGAAGACTGTATGACTGCCCGTATTTCAAATTCCGATGTGACTTTTGACGATGTTACAGAGAGCTTTACAGGTGCGTTTTCGAGAAAACACAGTGATGACGGATTTTTTCACAATGCAATTGTGCACACTCTTTTTGTGAAGCCTATGTCAAGGCATATTGAATATGCGGTCATTTCAAAGGGTGAGGAAAAATATCTCACAGAAGCCGAATATGAAGAAATTTATCTCAGAAAGCTTAATGATTCTGAAGAAATAATTCTTAATAAAGACGGCAGAAAATATGAGCTTTCGTGTAATATTCTCAGGTCAACAGTGCTTACAAATGCAGTATATCCAATATATAACCACGGTGAGTATATTATTCATCATACACCCGGTAAGCGTTGGGACTGTCTTTATACCTGGGATTCAGGCTTTATAGGTCTGGGAATGAACGATTATGCACCGCATTTTGCTGATTACAGTTTAGACCTTTATCTGAGTGATGAAAGCAATCCTGATTTTGCATTTCTTCATCACGGCTCTCCGGTGCCCGTTCAGATGTATCAGTTCCTTGAAATGATGCAAAGACGAAACGAAAAATCAGCTATTACGAAGCTTTATCCGAGACTCAGACTTTATTACAACTTCCTTGCAGGTAAGGTCAGAGGCTCAACAACAGCTAAGCTTAAAAGCGGGCTTACGACAACTTATGACTATTTTTACTCCACCAGCGGTATGGATGACTATCCTGCGCAGGTTGCGATGATGGACAGAAATATCAGAGACACAACAGCTCCTGTTATTTCATCTGCTCAGCTTATACGCTGCGGCAAAATTCTCAGAATGGTTGCTTATAAGCTGGGACTGTCTGAGGATGTAAAAACATATAGTGAAGATATTGAAAGAATAACGGCAGCTCTCAATACTTATTCCTGGGATAAGGACAGCGGATATTACAGCTATGTTCTTCACGACGAAAACTATAATCCCACCGGATTTATGAAAACGCAAGACGGAGAAAATCAGAACAAAGGTCTTGACGGAATTTATCCCATTATTGCAGGAGTCTGCAACGATGAACAGCGGGAAGCAATCCTTTCACACCTGAAAAATGAAAAAGAAATGCTCTCACCCTACGGAATCAGTGCAGTTGATATGACGGCAGGGTACTTTAAGGTCAACGGCTATTGGAACGGCAATGTGTGGTTCCCTCATCAATGGTTTATATGGAAATCAATGCTTGACCAGGGTGAAACGGATTTTGCATACACAATTGCAAAGCTTGCTCTTGATGTGTGGAAGAGAGAGGTAGGCTATTCATACTATACATTCGAAATGGTCAATGTTGTTACCGGCAGAGGCGGATGGTTCCATAATTTCGGCGGTCTTTCAACCCCTATAACAATGTGGGCTAACGCATACTACAAGGCAGGCACACTGAATGTGGGCTTTGATACCTGGGTAGAAAGCGTGAATTTCAGCGAAGATAATTCAAGGCTTGATGCTAAGCTTGAATATTTTGGTGAAAACAAAAAAATGACCGTCATTGCTACAATGAATGACGATGAAAATATAAATTACAAGGTTGCTGTTAACGGTGACACAATTTCATTCAATGAACGCTTCAAGGGCACACTTGAAATTGAAATTACCGTTGAGAATAACAGAACTTATGAATTATGTATTACAAATTGAAATAATAACCTGAGGTGATTTTATGCTTGATAAACGTGGCGCAGGAGTGCTTATGCACATAAGCTCACTGCCTTCAGAGTATGGTGTGGGAGTCTTCGGCAAGCAATGTCTTGAATTTGCCGACACTCTTGCAGAGATGAATTTTTCATACTGGCAGGTGCTGCCGTTCAATCCCATAGACGATGCAAATTCCCCCTACTGCTCAGCTTCGGCTTTTGCAGGCAACATACTTTTTATTGACCCGATGGGACTTGTTGAAATGGGACTTTGCACTGAGGATGAGGCAAAGACAAATATCTATGACGGCTCACCCTACACAGCAGATTTTGACTTTGCGAAAAAGGCAAGACTGTCACTTCTGAAAAAAGCTTTTTCAAGAATTGATGCAGAGCTTGCACAGAAGATCAAGGACTTTGAAAGTGAAAATAAGTGGCTGACACAGTTTTCATACTTTATGGCAATAAAAGAGGCAAATGATTTCAGCCCCTGGTGGGAATGGGATGAGGAATTTGCCCGCTATGACCTTTTTAAAAGACGCCACAGACACGATTATGCAGAACGCTCGGCATTCTGGAAATTCAGTCAGTATGTATTCTTTATGCAGTGGCAGAAGGTCAAGGATTATGCAAATTCAAAGGGTGTCAGAATTATAGGTGATATGCCCATTTATGTTGCAATGGACAGCGTTGATGTGTGGTCAAATCTGCCGATGTTCCTTATTGATGACAAAACTCTCAGCCCCGAAAAGGTTGCAGGTGTTCCTCCCGATTATTTCAGTGAGGACGGTCAGCTCTGGGGCAATCCCATTTATAACTGGGAGGCAATGGAGAAGGACGGCTACAAGTGGTGGCTTGAGCGAATAGGTAATGCACTGAAAACTTATGATGTGGTAAGAATTGACCATTTCAGAGCTTTTGCGAGCTATTGGGAAGTGCCTGCCGATGCAAAAACAGCCAAGACGGGTGAGTGGAAAGACGGCCCGGGAATGAAGCTCTTCAAAAAAGTGTTCCGTAAATTCCCCGATGCGCCTATTATTGCAGAGGATCTCGGTGTTTTCGGTGACGATGTTGTAAAGCTTCTTGAAGACACTCAGTTCCCCGGTATGAAGGTTGTTCAGTTCGGCTTTGATCCCGGTGCTGATTCATCTCATATGCCTCATAATGCGCAGAAAAATTCAGTTAACTATGTCGGCACTCACGACAATAACACACTTCTCGGCTGGCTCTGGGAGGCAAGTGAGGCGGAACGCAGATTTGCGCTTGATTATGTCGGCTTTGAGGGTGACAACTGGGGCGACGGCGGTTATTACTCAAAGAGCTGCCGTAAGATAATTGAATGTGTGTGGAGAAGTGCATCCGATACCGCAGTTATCGCATTTCAGGATATGTGCGGCTTCGGCTCTGATGCGAGAATGAATATTCCCGGCGTGCCCGAAAAAAACTGGCGTTTCCGCACAACAACCGATACGATAAATAATATGGATAAGGAATATTTCAGGAGAATAAATTCACTCTTTAAAAGAGGGTAAAAGATTAAAAGCACACTTGCAGATTTGCAAATGTGCTTTTGATTTTTGTTGTATTTCTGATTATTTCTTTTTTATTTTTCCGTTTTTCTGAAGCGTCAGGTAGAGCTTTGCAGTGACTTCGGCGTCTGCATCTGCACGGTGAAAAACCTCACTTGTTATGCCGAAATAGTCGCAGGCAACACAGAGTCTGTTGCTTGTAAGCCCCGGGAACGGCTCGCATCTGTATCTCATAAATCTGAGTGTGTCAAAAATATCGTTATCTATGAGAATTTCGTGCTCATTTGCCCAGTGCCCCATTACATTACAGTCAAACTGAATTGCATTGTGCCCCACAAGAATGTTGTTTCCTGCAAATTTCTTGAAACGGGGGAGTACCTGAGTTATTCTGTCGGCACTGCTGAGCATCTCGTCTGTGATACCCGTTATCTGAGTTATCTCATAAGGGAGTATTATGCCGGGATTTACAAACTCCTGAAACGAGTCTGTTATTCTGCCGTTTATAACTTTAACGGCGCCGATTTCTATTATTTTTGAGTCTCTTTCAAGTCCCGTTGTCTCAATGTCAAAGGCAACAAAGCTTGAAAAATCGGGATTTTTTACTTCTTTTGCAGGGAAGAAATTTTCAGGTGTACCAAAAAAATCAAGCATATTAAAACTCTTCTTCCTTCTTTGTTTTGCCGAAAACAGTCTGAATACTTGTGTATTTGCTGTTGTTCTTTCTGAGAATTCTGTCTGAATATTTTGCGGCTTTACTTGCATTATCGGGCAGTGCATGTACAAAAATATACTCAACAGCTGAAATGTTGTGTTTTTCACGCTTCATAAATGTCTTTACCGGTGCCGCAGGTTCAGAAAACCACAGCGGTGAGCAGATTATCACCTTGTCATATGATGAAATGTCCGTTTCATACGGAAAAAGCTCCATATCTTTCTTTGTGATTGCCGAGGTGAGGCAGTTTATAAATCCGTTGTAGCCTACAACGTTTTCTATTGTGTCAAGGGTAAGAAAATCAGCCCCGAGCTCAGTAGCCTTTGCAAGTGCGTGTTTTTCCGTATAACCTTTTCTTGAGTAATAAACAACAAGAGTTTTCATATGACACCTCCGTCAGTTCTATGTATAGATTATATATAATGCAAATGGTTTTATTTTTACTTTTTAGAAAAATAAATTATGAATTTTGTGATAGTATTTCTATGGTGAGAAGATATGAATGAACTGTTTTCAGATAACAGAATAAATGAGAGTGCAATTGTTGATGTAAGCTCAATAGTTTTTAATGAAAAATTCCGTGAATACTGCAGGGCAGATGTGTGCGGAAGATTCGGCAAAACCTGGAACTGCCCGCCTGCAGTGGGTGAGTTTGAAAAATGCAGAAATCACGCATTGAGCTTTGATAAGGCGTTTGTGTTCACTCATACGGGGGAGATATCTGATTTTTCGGATATGACGGCAATGAACAGACTCAGAGATGAAACAATGGAGATACTTTCTGATATCAGTGCCAAGCTTCGTGAGAAAGAGATCCGTTTTCAGCCTCTTGGCTGCGGCAGCTGCAACGAATGTGAAAAGTGCACCTATCCCGATGCGCCGTGCCGTTATCCAGAAAAAGCAGTGCCTCCCGTTGAGAGCTACGGTATTGATGTGAAAACACTCGCAGATGCCAACGGTATGACATATTATGCAGACTCGGGAATTGTGACCTTTTTCTGCATAATTCTTTATGATTTATGACAGTTGAAAAACAAAAAGCTATGTGATAAAATATCACAGAAAACTTATTATGGAGTTGTAATATGAAAAAACTAAATAAAATAACACCTATACCCAAATCGCACGAAATAGTGTGGTGGGTTTGCAGAGCGTTATATGTTCTGTTTTCTGTTTACGGAATTCTCAACGGCTCTGTCACAATGTTCCTTATGGGCTTGTTCGCCACTGCTTTTTCGCATTTGTGGGATATGTTTCAGCTTTTCGGCGGAAAATCATTTATAACAAGAGTTGATTTCTTTTCACAGACATTTCTGAATGTATTTATTGCTTACAGCCTCGGCGTTTATCTGCTGAATACAAGAACAGACATTCATTTTTTTGATATAGTGTCTCACGCTTATTCGGGCTTTATTGCAACATGGTTTGCTTATGATTTTGCAGTTGTGTTTCAGGGCAAGAAAAGACACCTGAGTCCTGCGTTGGCATCGTTCTTCTCTTTGTGCTTCTCAATGTTTATTGCTGTTGCCTGGGAATTGTATGAATTCACAATGGACAGAGTTTACGGTTATCAGCTTCAGACCTCGTCGGTGCTTTCTGAAATCGGACTCAGGGACACAATGGAAGACCTTGTCTGCTGTGTCGTAGGGTCGGTTATCGGTATGTTTGCCGTGGCATTCTACAGAAACGGAATCATCGGCGGCAAAAACAGAAAAGAACTGCGTGCTATGGTTGTTGCACGTTCAAAGCAGGACAGAAAAGAAGAGCTTGAATTTCTTGGTATTGAAGAATAAAAAACAGGTACTGTTAATGCAGATAATTTGCTGTAACAGTACCTGTTTTTAAGCTTTTCAGACGAAAAAAAACAACCACCCTATTGGGTGGATGAATGTTGTTTCGGCATCGCCCTATCTTCCCGGGCCGCTTCCAGCCAAGTATTGTCGGCACTGCAGAGCTTAACTACTGTGTTCGGGATGGGAACAGGTGGGACCTCTGCGCCAAAGACACCGAATATTCTGTTTTGTCTGTCGGGTTTTCCCTGACGACATTGCATATTATAGCACAGAAAATCGATTTGTCAACCCCTTTTTTTGAAATTTTTTAAATTTTTTCAAAAAAGTTTTTTGGGGTTGCTTTTTCTTCATTCTCTGACAAGAATTTTCACTATTTCTCCGATATATACATCGTGGTAGTCTTTTGCCTTATAGCAGTCATTTATAGATGCGTCATAGAAGTTTTCAGGCTGCAGAATTGTCTTTGCGCTTTTTTTACACAGGAATACAGTCTCTGCCTCTTTACAAAAAACAAAGCTTCCGTCTTTTTCTGCTGTGAGACCTGTTTCTTTGAATTTGTCAAAATCTCTTCCGCTTTTGCTTCCGAAAAATGCAAGCTCATTTCTGCATTTGCCGTCAAAAAAGCTGACAGTGAAACAGTCACTGCTTTCACAGAAAGTGTGAGTATGCCTTTGAGGTCTTACAAATGCGAAAGCAACAGGCTTGCCCCAGAGCTCGCCTGTGGCACCCCACGAAACAGTCATTCCGTTGTAATCTTCTGCATCACCTGCAGTGAGTATTGCCCAGCCGTCAGAAAACATCGTGACGGGATTAACTTTTAATTCATTTATTGATATCTCTTTGAATGCCATTTTTATCACCACCGATATTATATATATGTTATTGTATCCGTGTCAAGAACAATTAAAAATATTGTTGAAAATTGTTGTATTGATGTTATAATGTATATTATATACTGTAAATAATCGGAAGGAGGTTATGATATGGCTGACGGCTTTGAGCTTTTTGATATTCAGGATTATGAAGTGAAAAACACCAAAAAGAAAAAAGAGCCTGATATCAGTAAGACCTGCTCCGTGGTTATATCTGTTCTGGTATGTGCTGTTCTGCTGCTGGGACTGAGTGTCATTTTTCTTCTGGTTGATAAGTATTCGGGTGATAATTATAAGGTTATTGTCGTTGATACAAATATCGGTTCAGAGAATTCTTCTTTATATGATGAGATTTTCAATACTTCGTCATATACCACAACAGAAATACAGACAACTGCTGAAGCTCCAACTTCGGGTACAACAGTTTCTTGGACAGTTGCTGAAACAACTGCATCCGAAGAAAATGGTGATTCTTTAAACGGAAAAATAAACATAAATACTGCATCTTTAAGTGAGCTGATGACGCTTAAGGGTGTTGGCGAAAAGAAAGCGCAGGCAATTATCGATTACCGCAATGAAAACGGTGACTTTTACAGTGTTGATGAAATAACAAATGTCAGCGGAATCGGCGAAAAAACGCTTGATAACATCAGAGACTTTATAACGGTAGGTTGATTATGAAAAAATTCAGATTCAGAAACAGATTTTTTCCGTTGAGTGAAAAAACATATATTATGGGGATTGTGAATGTAACTCCCGACTCTTTCTCTGACGGCGGCAGATATTTTTCTGCAGAAAGAGCAATTGCGCACGCCGAAAAACTCGTCAGTGAAGGTGCTGATATAATTGACCTGGGCGCAATGTCAACACGACCGGGCAGTGAGCCTGTTTCAGTGTCTGTAGAGATTGACAGACTGAAAAGTGTTGTAGAAGGTCTTGCTTCCTGTGACTGTGTCATTTCGGTTGATACCGTAAATCCCGAAACTGCCGATTATTTTCTCGGAAAAGGTGTCGATATAATAAATGACGTCAGCGGCATCTTTAATAATGATATGGCTGATGTTGTGAAAAAGCATTCTGCAGGCTGGATAATAACTCATACCTGTAATGTTCCTTCGGGAACAGTTATTGATTATCCCGAAGGTGTTATCAGCAGTGTGAATCACTTCTTTGATGATTTCCTTGATAAATGTAAGGCATTCGGAATTGATAAAGAGTATATCTGTCTGGACCCGGGGTTCGGCTTTGCGAAGACAACGGCTGATAATGTTGTGTTGCTGAAAAATCTTGAAAATGTCGTTAAGCCTGATGTTGCTTTTATGACCGCTCTTTCAAAAAAGAGATTCATAGGTGAAGTTACGGGCACAGCCGATACGGAAGAGCGCCTTGTGGGCACAATTATTGCAGACCTTATCGCAGTGAGCAAGGGTAGTGATATTCTGCGTGTCCACAATGTAAAAGAGACACTGCAGTCAATCGCTATATATAATAGTATTAAATAAAATAATTATAAAGGAACCACAATATATGGATAAAATAATAATAAAAGAGCTTAAACTGTATGCGTATCACGGTGTGAATCCTGAAGAAAAAACAGAAGGTCAGAATTTTGTGCTTGATATTGAGTGTAAGGCCGATCTGTCGGAACCCGGGCGTACTGACAATGTTGATGATACCGTGAGCTATGCACAGATAATAAAGCTGGTAAGAAAAATTTTTACAGCCGAAAAATATGATCTTATAGAGAAATGTGCAACTGTTGTTGCAGATGCTGTGCTTGAGAATTTTGATAAGATTGCCGAGGTTAAGGTTCTTCTGAAAAAACCTGAGGCTCCGATGAAAGCAGATTTTGAGTATGTTGCGGTTGAAATAAAAAGGAAGAGACAATAATGAAAGCTTATCTTGGTATAGGAACAAATATCGGTGACAGATTAAATAATATAGAGAATGCTGTCAGTGCTCTCACACATCTGCCGTTGACAATAGCGGAAAAGGTTTCACCTGTTTATGAGACAGAACCCTGGGGATATACTCAGCAGGCAACCTTCTATAACGTGTGTGTGAAGATAGACACACAGCTTTCTCCGAAAGCATTGCTGGGTGCCTGCCTCGGAATAGAAGCTGCATTCGGCAGAGAACGACCGTTTAAAAATGCTCCCAGAGTAATTGATATTGATTTGTTGTTATATGAGAATGTTACAATGAATGAAACGGAGCTTACGGTTCCTCATCGTTTTATAGGCGAAAGGGCGTTTGTTCTCGTACCGCTTAAAGATGTGTTACCTGAACTGACTTTCGGTGATGCTGATTACAGAAATAACTATGAAAATATCGAAAAAACGGGTGTAAAAAAGGTTTTTGAACTGGATATCTTATAAAATAGACCTGAATTTATAAGATAAAAAAGTGTATAAAACCACGCAATATAGCCATTTTTTGAGGAATAACAGGACACTGAACACACGGCGGCGTTTAAAAGAAGTCGCAAAAAAACGAAAAAAAGTGTTGACAATTCAAAATTCCTGTGGTATTATAAGCAAGCGCTCGAGAGAGACGGCAATGAGTCGGAGCTCAGAGAGTGAAAATTGAACCTTGAAAATTAAACAACGACGAGATAAAAAAGGAACCCTGAGATTTTT
>CALEII010000044.1 GCA_937876205.1 uncultured Clostridia bacterium | reverse complement strand
TATCTTACATTCCAGGAATATTTCTTAAAGCCTGAAAAGAATTCTGCACGTTGGGGTCAGCCTCTCTCAGCACTTCTCGGTGCTTTCAAGGCTCAGATGGATTATGAAATCGCATCAATCGGCGGTAAGGACTCAATGAGCGGTACATTTGAAGACATTGATGTTCCTCCCACACTCGTTTCATTTGCTGTTACAACAGGCAATGTGAATGATGTTGTTTCTCCCGAATTCAAGTCAGCAGGGCATAAGGTTGTTATCCTGAAGCCTGAATATGACGAAAACGGTCTTCCCACAGCTGAATCAGAAAAGAAACTCTTTGATGAAGTTTATGCACTTATCAAAGCGGGTAAGGTTGCTGCTTGTTATACTCCCACTTACGGTGGTATCGCAGAAGCAGTTATGAAGATGTGCTTCGGTAACGGCATCGGCTTTGAATATAACGAAGAGTTTGAAATTGACGATATCTTCGGTTATAACTACGGTGCATTCATTCTTGAACTCACAACTGAAGACGAAATCGGTGCAGTTCTCGGTCATACTTGCCTTGAAGAAACAATCAAGTACGGCAATGACGAAATTGAGCTTTCAGCACTTCTTGATATCTATGAAAACAAGCTTGAGCCCATTTTCTCCTGTAATATCAAGCAGGGTGAAAAGGAAATCGAGACATTCTCATACAATGCTCAGTCAAGAGTTGCTCCCGCAATCAAGGTTGCAAAGCCCAAGGTGCTTATTCCTGTATTTCCCGGCACAAACTGTGAATTTGACACAGCAAAGGCTCTTATGACTGCAGGTGCAGACCCTGAAATCTTTGTTATAAAGAATCTCACAGCTCATGCTATTGCAGAATCAGTTGATGCATTCGCTGAAAAGGTCAAGCAGTCACAGATTATCTTCATCCCCGGCGGTTTCTCAGGCGGTGACGAGCCCGACGGCTCAGGTAAGTTCATTACCGCATTCTTCCGTAACGGTGCTGTCAAGGAGCAGGTTCACGAGCTTCTCAAGAACCGTGACGGTCTTATGGCAGGTATCTGTAACGGCTTCCAGGCTCTCATCAAGCTCGGTCTTGTGCCTTACGGTGAAATTATTGATACTGATGAAAACTGCCCGACACTCACATACAACACAATCGGCAGACATCAGTCAAGACTTGTAAGAACAAGAATTGCATCAAACAAGTCACCCTGGCTTATGAATACAAATGTGGGCGATGTTTACACAGTGCCCATTTCACACGGTGAAGGCAGATTCCTCTGTTCAGACGAGCTTGTTAAGGAGCTTGCTGCAAACGGTCAGATTGCTACACAGTATGTTGACCTTACAGGCAAGCCCACTGCTGATATTCACTTCAATCCCAACAACTCCGTATGCGCTATCGAGGGTATCACATCACCCGACGGCAGAGTATTCGGTAAGATGGGCCATTCAGAAAGAATCGGCCACGGTCTTTATAAGAATGTTGACGGTGATTTCAATATCGGCATGTTCGCATCTGCTGTTGAATATTTCAAGTAATTCAAAAATAAAAACCGAAGTCATCTGACTTCGGTTTTTTTGTTAGTCCGGATATTTTATTTTTTGCCAATCAGGTTTTATATTCAGTGACTCTGCGTATTCGTTTACTTCCTTTTGACTGTCAAAAATTATGTATTCATCTGTCTGAGTGTCAATAAAAACAAAAGCTTCGGTGTAAATATCAAGAAAAAATTTTTTGCCGATAACATTTTGCGGATTATATTCTATAATCGGGTTTTCTTCTATTTCATAGTCATACCCTTCAAGATGTCTGAATCGGAAAGACAAATATCGGTCTGTGACAAAATATCTATCAATAGTACCTGCAAACAATAGTGTTGAATCCTGATAAACTGTTTCATAATATTCTGTCTTATTCAAAGTAAGTTGCCAACCGTTAAGATCAATATAAATTTCTTCGGGATTTGAACTGTAGCCGGTGGGGTAGTACCATAATCCTAACTGAATATTATTTTTTGTGCAGTAGTCACACAGCTTATTCATCGAGTCAAACTCAAGCATTGTGTCTGTATTGCAATCGTAAAGAATATTTTTATCATCAGTTATTTCGTCAGCATTGAATATATATAATGTTGTTTCATCTTCAATATGTTCAGCATCGTATGTATCATCCTTGTCGAGAAAACGGAATGCAATGTATCCGTCATCGGAGAATGCGTATTTGAAAAACTTTCCCCATTCAGTGGATATATTTTTATCTTCACCGAGATAAGTAAGTCTGCTTTCAAAAGAATTGTCGCCATACACGATTGCATATTCTCCGAACAGGGTGTGGGTATATGTCGGTCCGCCTTCTCGTTTAAGAACAGAGCCGTCAGAAAATTCAACGATTTTTTCATCTTCAGGCACTTCAGATGGTCCGAAGATTAAATGTGCAATTAAATAAGGACCTGCAAAATATGCTAATGCAAAAAACACGATTGATGTTAAAACAACAATGATAATTGTTTTTTTATCCTTTTGTATTTTCATAAAAATGCCCCTTTTTTTTAATAGTATCATCGTAAATTTTAAAAGTCAACAGATGTTACAAGAATGTAATAAAAAACTCCGAAGCCGTAAGACTCCGGAGTTTTTTAGTGCTTGATTTTTAATTAAAACTGATATTCGCCTTCTGTAACTTCTGTTTCCTTGCCGTCAATTATAACAGTTGCCGTGCAACCTGCGGGAACTGTGAAGAAATATGAAACCTTGCCGTTTTCTCTTTTCCATTCTGATTTTACAGTGCCGTGTCTTGATTCGATTGATGCCTTGACAAAGCTGAGTCTGTCGTCTGTAAGGGGAGCGAAGATGATATGCTCAAATGCGGGTTTACTCTCATCAATCTTTATACCTGCTGCATCACCGTAAAGCCAGTCTGCAACGGAGCCGTAAGCGTAGTGATTGAATGAGTTCATTGATGTGCTCCACATTGAACCGTCTTCACGCATACTGTCCCAGTGCTCCCATATGGTGGTAGCTCCCATTTTAACTGAGAAGAGCCAGCCGGGATATTCTTCACGAAGAAGAAGGTCGTAAGAGGTCTTTGTGTAACCGTTGTCACTCAGAGCGTGAAGAAGATACGGTGTACCCACAAAGCCTGTCTTCAGATGTCCGCATTCTGTTACAAGCTCGTTAAGCTGTTTTGCAGTTTCAGCAATATTGTCACTGATGCCGAAATGGCAGGCAAGAACACAAGCAGTCTGTGTAGCGTATTCGTCAGTGATTCTGCCGTCCTTCATATATTTATTTCTGAATGCATTTATGAAATTCTCTCGCATTTCAGGGTAGTGACCTGCATCTTCACCGCAAAGCTCGCAAGCCTTGATGTAAATTGAGCTTGAATAAATGAAATACGCTGTTGCGATAAGGTCTTTGTCTGTGCCGTGACTGCAGTCTTCAGGGCTTGAGCCGTCAAGATTGAGCCAGTCGCCGAAGTGATGACCTCTTGCCCAGATATTGTCCCAGGTATGATTTTCAATATATTCAAGGTAATCTGCCATTGAGTGAAGAGAAGCTTTGATGATTTCTTTGTTGCCGTATGTCAGATAAATCTGCCAGGGACAGATTGTTGCCGCATCAGCCCAAGCGGCGGAGCATTCGTCATCAGGCTGGAATACATTGGGTATAACGTGAGGAACGGCACCCCAGTTTGTCTGGTCAGCTCTCAGGTCAGCAAGCCATTTGATGAAGAATTTTTCAACATCGAAGTTGTAGGATGCAGTCTTAACGAAAACCTGAGCATCACCTGTCCAGCCGAGTCTTTCATCACGCTGAGGACAGTCTGTGGGCACATCAAGGAAGTTACCCTTCTGACCCCATATTATATTGCTGAAAAGCTTGTTGATTCTTTCATCTGAACACTCAAAATAGCCTGTTCTCTTGATATCAGAATGAACAACTATTGCTGTGAAATTCTCTTTTTTGATTTCATCGCTGAAGTTTTCAAGCTTTACATAACGGAAACCGAAGAAGTTGTATGCAGGCTTGAAGATATGTTCTTCACCGTCACAGACGAATGTTGCTTCTGCCTTTGCGCTTCTGTAATTGTCACGGTAGAAATTGCCGTCAGCATCAAGAACCTCTGCGTGATAAATTGTTGCCTTTTCACCCTTGTTGCCCTTGATTTTAAACTGAACATAACCCGTCATATTCTGACCGAAGTCGAGAACAGTCTCGCCCTTGGGAGTTATGATGATTTCTTTGACCGGAATATATTCGTGCTCGGTTATTTTTTCGCCTACACGGTCAATAAGGTTTTTGTTGCTGCAGGGGAAGGGGACTGCCTGTCCGGGAGCGTTGTCAACGAAATTTGCATCATATGTATATCCGTTATAAAGATGTGAATATACTGTCTTGCCCTTACTGCTCAGCCAGCTTTCGTCTGTGTATATTGTTTCGGCTGTTCCGTCTTCATATTCAATTTCAATTGCAGCAAGAACGGCAGTATCACCTACACCGAGGAATTTGTGCTGAAGCTTTGAAGAATTGAAATGGGTCATACCCTTCCAACCGGGAGCAACACCGATTATGATTGTATTGTTTTCTTTTAATAAAGATGTAATATCATAAGTCTCTACCTGAAGATGTGCCTGATAGGAGGTCCAGCCGGGAGCAAAGATATAATCCCCCACCTTTACTCCATTCAGCTCCACATTGTATACACCGTAGGCTGTTGCTTCAAGTTTTGCTGCTTTTACAGGCTTTTTTACGGTGAATTCTTTTGAGAATTCACAGGATGCGTCTTCAACTACCTTAGGGCTTTTAATCCACTGAGCATTTTTGATATTTTTCATCTTTTTATCTCCTTTTTTTGATATGAGTTTTATTATTTTTTATTTTACACGATAAAAACAGGCACAAAATATGAATAAATTGTAAATTTTATCGGGTAGTGGAGTGGAGTGGTGGAGGAAAGTTATAGAAAAAACAGGTGAATGGTAACTATATCTTGTGGACGCACTTTTGTTCTGTACATTTTATTGGACTAATCGAACAAAAGTACGCAAAATAGCCATTTTTTTGGGGTTTTATTATTCTAAAATAGAATAATAATGGAGATTCAGGCAGAAAAATTTGCTGAAAATACACTTGATTTTTCTTAAAAATGTCTTTATAATAAGTACAGTGGTTTGAAAATTCAGTGTAAATTCAGTAAAAAGGAGCGAAGTGGAGTGGACGTCAGCTTTGAAGACCTCGGCCTGTCAGGTTCTGTTACTCATGGTCTTGACCCGAAAAACAGAATATTTATTCCTGCTGACTTCCGTGATAAGCTCAGTGATAAGCTCCACATCTATCGTTTTGCTGTAGGTAACAAAAAGCGTCTTCGTGTTTACACAGATGATTACTACAGGGCTCGTGCAAAAGTGGTAAACGAAAAAGAAGAAGCAGCTGAAACGCCCGAAGAACTTGAAGAGGCAGACAGACTCAGCCAGAATTTTTTCGGTAAAATTGATGATGCAAAGATGGACAAACAGGGCAGAATTACTTTAAGTACCATTCAGCTCAGTTATGCAGACATCAAAGATGAAGTCGTTATTGTCGGTAAATCAAGATACTTTGAAATATGGAGCGTTGACGGCTGGAATAAAGCTACGGACGACTCAATCTGATTTCAGAACGAATAAATATATTCTTACGAAAGGCGGTGCGTTATGGAGTTTAACCATAAATCGGTTCTGCTTCGGGAAGCAGTCGATGCACTGTCCGTAAAGAAAAATGGGATTTATGTCGATGCAACTGCAGGCGGTGGGGGTCACTCCTCAGAAATACTTGAGCAGCTAGGTGATGACGGCGAACTAATTGCTGTTGACCGTGACCCCGACGCTATAGCAGTGCTGACAGAAAGATTCAAAGAACACAATAACATTATAATTGTAAATGATATCTTTGATAATATCAAGAGTATTTTAAAAAATAACTCAGTTAATTCTGTTGACGGCATACTTGCAGACCTGGGTGTCAGCTCTTATCAGCTTGATACGGCAGAGAGAGGCTTTTCGGTCCATAAGGATGCTCCTCTTGATATGAGAATGAGCAAATCGGGCTATTCAGCTTATAACGCTGTAAATGAGCTGAGTGAAAAAGAGCTTGCAGATATAATTTTTTCATACGGTGAAGAAAAATTTGCAAGAAGTATTGCAAGAAATATTGTAAAAAGAAGAGCGGACAAGCCCATCGAAACAACATTTGAGTTGTGTGATATAATTTCGGCATCAATGCCCGCAAAAGCAAAACGTGACGGGCATCCTGCCAGAAGAACATTTCAGGCAATCAGAATTTACATCAACAGAGAGCTTGAAATGCTGCCCGGTGCACTTGATGATATGTTTGAGTGCCTGAAGCCCGGCGGAGTGCTTGCAATAATAACATTCCATTCATTGGAAGACAGAATAGTCAAGAATAAATTTAACGATTTATGTAAAGGGTGTACATGCCCTCCCGAATTTCCTGTATGTGTGTGCGGAAATAAACCAAAAGGGAAGCTACCGTTCAGGTCTGTGGCTCCTTCTGAAGCAGAGGTTGAAGAGAACCCGAGAAGCAGAAGTGCAAGGCTCAGAGCTGTCATAAAATTATAAGGAGAGGTTAATTTTGGCGCAGAATCAGTATGTTAATAATTTTTCACTGTTCGATTCACTTGATTACGGCGGAACATCTGCGCCCAAGTACGAGCCTGAATACGAACCGGTCAGTCCTTCACGCAAGAAGACGAAGACCGACAAGAACAAGAAAACAAACAATAAGAAAAAGACTTCAAAATCCGTCAGACAGAACCGTTCTGCAACAGTAAAAAGAGCAGAAATGACAAAGGCTCAGAAAGAGCTTGCTGCACATACACGATTTATTGCAGTTGTTTCTATGTGTGTTGCGGTTGTGTTTGTCTCTCTGTTTGCCTGTATGCTTGGACTCAACAGTCAGATTGATGAAAAGATTACAAAGATAAATTCTGTTCAGAATCAGATTGACGAGGCAAAGAGCGATCAGGTCCGCCTTGAGGCAGAGCTTGATGCACTTGTGTCCATAGACAAGATAGATGACTATGCACTCAATGTGTTGGGTATGATAAAGCTTGAAGACTATAAAATTACTTACATAGAAAATCAGGACGATAATCACGTTGTTATCTCAGGAGGAAAATCATACAGCAATAACGCAGTATCGGCAAAATTTTTACAGTTGAGAGAATATTTCTCAAAATAAATAAATAAGAATAATCAGGGATTGTTTTGACATAAATGCTTGTCAAAGCACCGTAAAAAGGGCGAAATTTTTTCGCCCTTTTTATGGCAATCAGGGATAAAATATAAAATACATAAAAAGGAGTAAGAATATGAAAAAAAAGAGCACATTCAGTAACAGAGGCAACACAGTCACACTTATCTGTTTTATTCTTGTGGCTGCTATTATCATAAATCTCGGCTGGATTCAGCTTGTCAAGGGTGACGAGTATTCAGCTATTGCAGAGAACCAGCAGCTCGGTGACAGAATTGTCAATGCCAAAAGAGGTACAATTTACGATGCAACAATGAATGTGCTTGCAAAAAGTGCAGATGTCTGGTGTATTTTTGTTGACCCGTCTGCCATTTACGATATCAAGCCTGATAACCGTGACGAGGCAAGACGCATTGTTGTCAATGAGCTTTCTTCTATTCTTGAGGTTGAAGCAGATAAAATCAATGAGTATATGGACAGAACAAATTCTTCATATGAGCGTGTTAAGAGTCAGGTGGAAAAGCCCGAAAAGGATGCTGTTCAGGCACTCATTGACAAATATGCGCAGCGAAAGGAAAATTCGATTGACCTGAGCGGTGTAATCAGAATTGATCCGGATGTTAAGAGATATTATCCTCACTCAACACTTGCATCAACGGTTATCGGCTGGACAGGTGACGGCGGTACCGGCAGAGCAGGTCTTGAGTCATATTATGACGATGTTCTCACAGGTGTTGACGGCAGAACGCTCACTGCACTGAAGGGTAACGGCAGTCTTATGCCCAATCAGTTTGAAACCGTTTATTCGGCAGAAGAGGGTGCAAGCCTTGTTCTGACGCTTGATATACAGATTCAGTATATTCTTGAGGATGTTCTTTCTCAGGCTCTTGAGGAAACAAAGGCTCTGGGTGTTTACGGAATAGTAATGGATGTTGACACAGGTGCAATTCTTGCTATGTCATCATTGCCTGACTACGATCTCAATTCTCCCAAGACTCTCGCAAGTGATTATCTTATCAACGAATATCAGGAGGCACTTTCAGCTCCCGAAGAGGCATCCGAATACACAAAGGAAATGAAAGAGCTTAAGTATTATCAGAATAAACAGTGGATAAATCAGAATGTTCTTACTACATATGATCCCGGCTCTGTATTCAAGGTCATAACTGCAGCAGCAGCAGTTGAAGAGGGTGTGGCAGACCTTAACACAACACACTACTGTACAGGTGTTATAAACTATGCACAGCGTAATATCAAGTGCTGGAAGGCAGGCGGTCACGGTGCCGAGACATTCGTTGACCTGCTCAAGAACTCCTGTAACCCCTTTGCCGTAACTCTTGCCGATAGCATAGGCGCATCCGTGTTCTATGATTATTTTGAGGCATTTGGCTTTACTGAAAAAACAGGTATTGACACAGCAGGTGATTTTTCACCCAACCCGGGCGTTCTTTATATGGAAAGAGAGAACTTCACAAAGTCAGACCTTGCATCATACTCATTCGGTCAGAGCTTTCAGGTTTCACCTCTTCAGATGATTACTGCAATTTCTGCAATAGCAAACGGCGGTAAGCTTATGACTCCTTATCTTGTCAGCAAGCATCTTGATGCTGAGGGCAATACTATCAAGGAAACAGAGCCTGTTGTAAGGCGTCAGGTCATATCAGAAACAACTGCAGATATCATCTGTGACTGTATGGAGCAGGTTGTTTCAACAGGTACAGGTAAAAATGCTTATGTCGCAGGCTATCACGTGGCAGGTAAAACCGGTACATCAGAAAAGCTGGTTGAAAACAAGCTTAATGAGACAGAGGCCTACATTGCATCCTTCTGTGGCTTTGCTCCTGCAAATGACCCTGAAATATCAGTTATAATTGTTGTTGACGATCCCAAGGGTGAGCACGGCGGCGGTGCAGTTGCAGCCCCCCTTGCAGGCGATGTGTTTGAACAGGTGCTTGAATATCTCGGCACAGACCGAGCATACACTGAACAGGAGCGTCAGAAGCTTGTCAAATACACACCCGATCTTAAGGGTAAGACCGTTGCAGAGGCTCAGTCAGTTCTCAAGGCTGAGGACCTTAATGCAGAAATTATCGGTGACGGTGACAATGTAGTTTTCCAGTATCCCGAAGCAGGCAGAGCATTGCCCTCTGACGGTATGGTGGTTATTTATACTACAGAAGATTATGAAACAGAAACTGTTGTTGTGCCTGATTTTACAGGTCTTTCAGTCAGTGAGGCAAACAGACTGGCACTCAACAGCGGACTTAATATCAGAATTTCAGGCTCCTCGCTCAACAGCGGCACTGTTTTCGCTTATAAGCAGAACAGAAATGCGGGCGAGAGTGTAAATAAAGGTGAAATAGTAAACGTATCATTCAAGACAACGGTAGGTGTATCAGACTAACGGAGGTGGATTATGAAAATATCAGACGTTCTCAGAGGTTTGAAGGTATATGATATTTATGATGACGTTCAGGTTAAGTATATAACAGCAGATTCACGCAAGGTGACAGATGGTACTGTCTTTGTCTGTATTGCAGGCAGCAGATTTGACGGGCATTCGGTGGCAGCTGAAATGCTTGAAAAAGGCGCAGTGTGTGTAGTCTGTGAGCGTGACCTCGGTCTTAAAAATCAGATAATTGTTGACAACACAAGAGCTGCGATGTCAATTATTTGCGCAAATTTCTTCGGTAATCCTGCTTCCCGTCTTAAGCTTATAGGCATTACCGGCACAAACGGCAAGACAACCACAGCGTTCCTTATCAAGGATATGCTTGAAAAAATGGGTAAGAAAACAGGTCTTATCGGCACAGTCAAGAATATGGCAGGCGATAAGGAATTCCCTGCAGCACTGACAACGCCCGAAAGCTATGAGCTTCATTCTCTCTTTGCAGAGATGGTCAGAGAAGGCTGTGAATACTGCGTAATGGAAGTTTCCTCTCAGGCTCTCGCACAGTACAGAGTTGAGGGACTCAGATTCGCTGCAGGTGTTTTCACCAATCTTACCCGTGACCATCTTGATTATCACGGCACATTTGAAAACTACGAGCAGGCAAAAGCAATGCTTTTCACTGTCTCGGATATTTGTATACTTAATATTGATGATGAAAGAGCAATGTCAATGATGCGTAATTCTGACGGCAGAATGGTCACATATTCCGTCAATCAGAATGAGTCGGATTACACGGCAAAGTGCATCAGATATAAGAATGACGGCATTGAATACGAGCTTGTGACAATAGGTTATGTTGAAAGAGTCAAGGTAGGCATCCCCGGTGAATTCACCGTTTATAATTCAATGGCTGCTGCAGTTACACTTATTGAGCTCGGTTTTGATTTCAGTGAGGTCCTCTTTGCTCTGTCACTGTGCAAGGGTGTCAAGGGCAGAATTGAGGTTGTGCCCACCGATACACCTTATACTGTAATCATTGACTACGCTCACACTCCCGACGGGCTTGAAAACATTATTTCTTCTCTGAGAAAAATTGCAAAGGGAAGAATAATCACGGTATTCGGCTGCGGCGGTGACAGAGACAGAACAAAACGCCCCATTATGGGTGAAATTGCCGCAAAGCTGTCTGATGTGGTTGTTGTTACATCAGACAATCCACGTACAGAAGACCCGGAAGCAATTCTAAATGATATTCTTGAGGGTATCAGGGGCAACAAGACAAAAAAGATAGTCGAAGTTAACAGAACAAAGGCTATAGAGCTTGCTCTGAATGAAGCCGAAGAAAATGATATAATCCTTCTGGCCGGTAAAGGTCACGAAACATATCAGATTATCGGCACAGAAAAGCATCATTATGATGAGCGTGAGATTGTAAAAGAATTATTAGAAAAATAATTGTAAAGGTTGATTGTTTTGAAAACTCTTACTTTAAAAGAAGCAGCAAAAGCCGTTAACGGCTCTCTTGCGGGAGACGGAAGCTTCTCCGGTGTGTATACTGACTCAAGAAAGCCAGTGAAGGGCGGACTTTTCATAGCTCTTGAGGGTGAGAGGTTTGACGGTCACGATTTTATAAAGAATGCCGAGGCAGACGGTGCCGCAGCTGTTATGTGCAGAAAAAAGGCAGATACTTCACTTCCCGTGATTTATGTTGATGACACAAAGAAGGCACTTCTCTCTCTCGCATCTTATTACAGAGGTATTTTTGATTTCCCCGTTGTCGGTCTTACGGGCAGTGTGGGCAAAACAACAACAAAAGAAATGACTGCTCTTGTGCTCTCAAGTGAATATGAAACAGTAAAAACTCAGGGCAATCTTAATAATGATATCGGTATGCCTATGACTCTTTTTACAATTGAAGAAACAACTGAGGCTGCAGTTATCGAAATGGGAATGAATCACAAGGGCGAAATTTCAGTTCTGACAAAGGTATCCCGTCCCGATATTGCTGTTATCACAAATGTAGGTGTTTCACACATTGAAAATCTCGGCTCAAGAGAAAATATTCTTGCAGCCAAGCTTGAAATCACAGAGGGTATGAAAAAGGGCTCATCACTTATTTTAAACGGTGATAACGACCTTCTTTCAGGTGTCAGCCTTGATGACTATGATGTTGTATTCTTCGGCATTGAAAATGAAAACAGCCACGTGCGTGCTGTTGATATTGATATGAATGATGACAGCACTGTGTGCAGTATTCTTTATGAGGGGCATAAGTATCCTTGCCGTATACCCGTTGCAGGTATCCATAATGTATATGATGCTCTTTCAGCTTTTGCCGCAGGCGTAAAGCTTGGTATTTCGCCGGAAAAGGCTGCTTGTGCCATAGCTGATTATGTGCCCGCCGGTATGCGGCAGAAGACAGTTGTCAGAAACGGTATCACTTTTATTGAGGATTGCTACAACGCAAGCCCCGATTCTGTCAGAGCAGGTCTCAATACCCTCTCTGCAATGAGTGCCGCAAGAAAAATTGCAGTTCTCGGTGATATGTTTGAGTTGGGTGATTACTCAGAAACAGCACACCGTGAAACAGGCAGATACACGGCTGAAAAGGGTATTGATGTGCTCTTTGCTTACGGAAAGGCTTCTGCATATACATACGAAGAGGCAAAGAAAAACGGCACAAAGGAAGTTTACCATTATACTGATGAAAATGAGCTTGCCGAAGCGGTGAGTAAATGTCTCAGAGAGAACGATGCCGTTCTTTTTAAGGCAAGCAGAGGTATGAAGCTCGAAAATGTTATACATATTATATATGATAAATTAAACTGATAATTCTGAAAGGAGAGCTTTCAATGAATACATGGGTGGCAATGGCACTTGCAGTTGTTATAGGCTTCGGTGTTGCTTATGTTCTCGGATATATAGTCATTCCATGGCTTCATAAGCTGAAATTCGGTCAGACCATACTTGATATAGGTCCCTCGTGGCATAAAAGCAAGCAGGGAACTCCCACAATGGGAGGTATTCTCTTTATTGCAGGTATAACAGTCGCACTTATTGTTGTTCTTGTGACAGACAAACTTCTCGGCGGCGATATTGTCGCAAAGGACAGAATAGATGGTGACACTGAGAAGATAAAGCTTTTCAGCGGCATAATTATGGCTTTCGGCTATGCTCTTGTGGGCTTTGTCGATGACTATATCAAGGTTGTCAAAAAAAGAAATCTCGGCCTTACCATAAAACAGAAATCAGTTTTTCAGATAATCATAATGGCAGGTTATCTCTTTTCCCTGCATCTTACGGGAGCCACCTATGTTTTTGTACCTTTTGTGGGTAATATTGATCTCGGTTGGTTTTTCTGGGTGCTCGGTCCTGTTGTTATGTACTGTACCGTCAATGCAGTGAATTTCACTGACGGTATTGACGGCTTGTGTGCAAGCGTTACTGCTACTTTTGCTGCAGCAGGCGTTGCCGTTGCAGTTTTCAGAGGTCTTTTCGGTGCAGGGCTTCTCTGCAGTGCACTTTTCGGCAGTCTTATCGGTTATCTTGTATGGAACCGGTATCCTGCAAAGGTTATGATGGGTGACACGGGCTCAATGTTTCTGGGCGGACTCGTTATTGCAGTTTCATACTGTCTTGATATGCCGTGGTTGATACTCCTTATGGGGATTATTTATGTGATTGAGTTTGCATCTGATGTTATTCAGATTGTGTATTTCAAGGCAACTCACGGCAAGCGAATATTTAAAATGGCACCGATTCACCATCATTTTGAAAAATGCGGCTGGAAGGAGACAAAAATTGTCGGTACCTTCACAGCAATAAATATCATCGGCTCATTGACGGCTGTGCTTCTTGTGTATTTCGGTGGGCTGAAATAATAAAACGGAGGAATTATTATGGGAACAAAAGTAAAAAGAAAAAGAACCGAAAGAATCGGTAATATAATCCCGAATCTGCTGGGTAAGTATTATCAGCAGGGCAGTATTGATATCGTTTTTCTTATTATCGTGCTCGGACTTCTCAGTCTTGGTCTTGTAATGATGTTCTCTGCAAGCTATCCTTCTGCTTACGCAGAGGGTGAGGCATCAACATATTATATCAAAAAGCAGGGCTTCGGTGCTGCTTTCGGTCTTGTTGCAATGTATTTGTTTTCAAAGATCGATGTTGATATATGGAAAACAAAGTTCTTTTCATATTCTGTTGCAATCGGTTCCTATGGATTGCTTGTGCTTGTTCTTATTCTCAACTGGAATAAGGATATCAAGCGTTGGATCAGCATCGGCAGCTTCGGCTTTCAGCCCTCTGAGCTGTCAAAATTTGCGATAGTTCTTATCGGTGCTTTACTCTATGCGGGCTTTTATAAGAGAATGAATTCAAGCAGGATTTATTCAAAAGGAAAAGTCGGTGAAATAAATCTTGCCGTATATGATTTTTTCAAGGCAAAAGGCAAGAATATTTATCTGCATGAGGGCTGGATGCCCACAGTATATCACGTGGCATTCTTCATTACGAATGCCGGACTTGTTGCACTGGGCAGCCATCTTTCTGCGTTCATTATTATGATTCTTCTCGGCGGTGCAATGATGTTCCTCGGCGGCGTCAGAAAACGCTGGTTTGCGCTTGTGCTTGCACTTGTTGTTTTAGTTGTTGCCGTTGTGTGTGTTCCCATAATGGTGACAGTTCACGAAAAAAATGAAATGCTTGAGAGCGGTGAGCTTTCGGGCTCGGCAGAGGCTGATCAGTATGTTCTTGATAATGTAAAAATTCCCTTTATCAAGGGCTATCAGGTTTCAAGAATTATCAGCTGGATAGATAAGGATTACTCCCCCAGAGATGCGAGATGGCAGCAGAATCAGGGCCTGTATGCAGTCGGCTCAGGCGGATTCTTCGGTAAAGGTCTCGGCAATTCAACGCTTAAATATCTTTATGTTTCAGAGCCTCACAATGATATGATTTTTACTATAGTCTGTGAAGAGCTTGGCTTCCTGGGAGCAGTCGTTGTTATACTGGGATATACATTTCTGGTTTACCGTGGTATGAAGATAGGTATGCAGGCGAGAACACGCTTCAAGAGCTATCTTGCAATGGGACTTACACTTCTTCTCGGTATTCAGGCACTTCTGAATATCGCTGTTGCGACAGAGCTTATTCCCAACACGGGTATCAGCCTTCCGTTCTTCAGCTACGGCGGTACGGCACTTGTTGTGCACCTTGCAGAGGCAGGTATCATTCTTTCAGTATCAAGAGACAGCAGAATCAGAAAAATAAGGTGAGAATATGAGAATAATTTTTGCAGCCGGCGGCACCGGCGGACATATAAATCCGGCTCTTGCTGCTGCAGGTGAAATAAGAGAAAGATATCCTGAGGCGGAAATTCTGTTTATCGGCACAAAAGATAAAATGGAGGCAAAGCTTGTTCCGTCTGCAGGTTTTGCGTTTGAAGGCATTTCTATGAGTGGTTTTCAGCGTAAAATCAGCCTTGAAAATATTATCAAGAATATAAAAACAATATGGAGAGTTCTTTTTTCAGGCTTTGCTGTCAGAAAAATTATAAAAAAATTCAATCCCGATGTCGTTGTAGGCTTCGGCGGTTATGTCAGCGGTCCTGTTGTCAGGGCAGCTGCAAAAATGGGTATCAGAACAGCAATTCATGAGCAGAATGCATTCCCCGGTGTTACAAACAAGCTTCTTGCAGGCAAAGCTGATGCAGTAATGCTTGCAGTTGATAAGGCTAAGGAATATCTTGAATGTAAAAATGAGCCTGTTGTAACAGGTCTGCCTGTCAGAAATGAAATTCTCAGAGCAGACAGAGCTTTTGCCAGAGCAGAAATGGGCATAGCGGATGACATTCCCGTTGTTTTCTCTTTCGGAGGAAGTCTCGGCGCAAAAACAATAAACAATGCAATGGTTGATATAATTTCAGAGTACCATAACAAAGGTATATGCAGATTTATTCACGGCTACGGTCAGTACGGCAAATGGATGCCCGATGCACTCAGAGAAAAGGGTGTTGATGTTGACGGTAACAGTAATGTGGATGTGCGTGAATACATTTATGATATGGACAAATGCCTTGCTGCGGCAGATATCGTCATCTGCAGAAGCGGTGCAAGCACTCTGTCAGAGCTTCAGGCAGCAGGAAAGGCTTCTATACTTATTCCGTCACCCAATGTGTCTGAAAATCATCAGTATCACAACGCTATGACTCTTGTGGATGCCGGTGCGGCTTATATTATTGAAGAAAAAGACCTTACACACGAAAAGCTGTCAGGTCTTCTTGATAAATTGCTCAGTGATTCTTCACTTCGCAGGAAAATGGGTAATAATGCGAAAAAGCTTGCAGTTGCCGATTCACAAAAGATTATTGCAGACATAATTACATCCCTTATTTAACAAGGACATCTCCCGCATCATACTATGTGTATGAAAGGTGGGAATAAAGTGAGCAGATATGTTATAAACGGAGGACACCGTATTTACGGTGAAACACGTGTTCAGGGCTCAAAAAACAGTGTGTTGCCGATTCTTGCGGCTACAATTCTCATAAAAGGCGAATCGGTGATAACAAACTGTCCCGACATCACCGATGTGGATGCTACAGTCAGAATTCTCAGACATCTCGGCTGTAAGGTGACAAAAGAAGGGCATACAATTACTGTTGACAGCAGTGATGTGACAAAGTCAGATATCCCTGATGACCTTATGCGTGAAATGCGCTCATCTGTTGTTTTTCTGGGGGCAATAATCGGCAGAACAGGAAAGGCAAGTCTTTCAACTCCGGGCGGGTGTGAGATAGGTCTCAGACCCATTGACCTTCATCTTGATGCGATTCAGCGCTTCGGTGTGAATATTCAGGAGCAATTTGCAAAGATTGATTTTGAAGCAGTTAAGCCACTTGAGGGCGTGAATATTGCGCTTTCATTCCCGAGTGTCGGAGCCACTGAGAATATTATTCTCACTGCCTGCACGGCAAAGGGCACCACTGTTATCACAAATGCGGCAAGAGAGCCTGAAATCAGTGATCTTGCAGATTTTCTGAACAGCTGCGGTGCGAGAATATCGGGTACAGGTGACGGCACAATTGTCATAGAGGGTGTCAAAGAGCTTCATCCCGTGCAGTATAAGGTTATTCCTGACAGAATAGTTGCCGCTACATATATGGCAGCTGCTGCAATGACTCACGGCAAGGTGACGCTGACGGGTGTTATACCTGCACATCTGCTCCCGTGTATACCTGTTTTTGAAGAGGCAGGGTGTGATATTGCAATATCGTCAGGCTCTGTCACACTGACGGCTCCGCCGTATCTGAGAGCAATAAAAACAGTCAGAACAATGCCTTATCCGGGATTTCCGACAGATATGCAGGCTCAGATGCTTGCAATGACGACTGTCTGTCACGGCACAAGCGTTATAATAGAAACAATCTTTGAAAGCAGATATAAGCATGTCAGCGAACTGCTTCGATTCGGCGCAAAAATAAGAGTTGACGGCAGAATGGCTGTAATAGAAGGTACACCGACTCTTACAGGTGCATCGGTTATCGCATCAGACCTGAGAGGCGGTGCCTCACTTGTGCTTGCAGGTCTTGCAGCACAGGGTACAACGACTGTAAACGATATAAAGTATATTTTAAGAGGATATGAAAATCTGAGCGGAATACTCAATTCCCTCGGCTGTGAAATAGTGAAAGAAGAGAGGTTGCTGAATAATGGCACTGGTAAAGATGGGATCGAAAACTGAATATAAAATGCGAATGAGGCTTTTCAATTATATAAAAATGTGTATAGGCCTTGCTTTGTCTCTTGCGCTGATACTGTTTCTGCTGTGTGCTTTTGTTTTTTTCAGAATTCAGACAATTCAGGTGGAGGGCTTGCCTGATGATTTCTGCAACGGTACTCATACTTTTGCAAACAGCTGTTATTATGCGGATGACGAGATTGTCAGAATGTGCGGTGCACAGGTCGGTGATAGTCTTGTGCTGATTTCAAAAAAAGAAATCAAGTCAACTGTTGAGAATCTTCTTCCCTATGTAGGCAATGCCACCGTAAAGAGAAAATATCCCTCGACTCTCAGAATTATAATTGAAGATACACACGCAAAATATGCACTTGATGCAGGCGGCGGATTTACACTTATGAATGAGGATTTTAAGGTTCTTGCCGTTTCGGACTATATTCCCGAGGGCTGTGCAAAGCTCATCGGTGCTCATGTAAATTCTGCCCAGCCGGGAAGTCAGGCTGTTTTCTCTGATGAGAGCTGTAAAACAAGGCTTTCTACCATTGAAACATATTGTGAAGATAACGGTCTGTTGCCGATAACAAAGGTTGATATCTCAAATATTGCAAATGTAAGCTTTACGGTTGATAAGCAGTTCACTTTTGTTCTGGGTATGCTTACAGACCTTGATGAAAAATTCACTCTGGCAGTAAGCTCAATGAAACAAGAAAAGGAAAAGCATCCTGATGTAAGAAAAATCATAAATCTTACAGATACAGACAGAGCTTATGTCAGTGAAGATAAATCACCTGTTGATGAAGGTTATTCACAGCTTGACGAATCACTTTACGGTGATGATATTGTAGCTGTAGGATGAATTGTTGCGAAAATATAAAAATAACGTGAAATTATAACAATATTTATTATAGTTTATATATTGAAATTTGACTTGTGACGTGGTATTATATATAAGTATTGTTGTATATATGGCTAATTTAAATATACGGAGGATGTAAAATGGCTTTCGAAATTGCAAATGAACGTGAAGAAGTTACAAAGATCAAGGTCATCGGTGTCGGTGGCGGCGGCGGTAACGCTATAAACAGAATGGTAGAAGCAGGCGTACAGGGTGTTGAATTCATCGCAATCAACACAGATAAGCAGGTTCTTATGTACTCCAAGGCTACAACCAAGATTCAGATCGGTGAAAAGGTTACAGACGGGAAGGGTGCAGGTGCACGTCCTGATGTAGGTCAGAAGGCTGCTGAAGAGAGTATGGATGTTATCAACGACTCTCTCAACGGCGCAGATATGGTATTTATCACAGCCGGTATGGGTGGCGGCACAGGTACAGGTGCAGCTCCCGTTATCGCCCAGATGGCTAAGGATAAGGGTATTCTTACTGTCGGTATTGTTACCAAGCCCTTCAACTTCGAGGGCAGACGCCGTATGGCTCAGGCAGAGGAAGGTATCGCAGAGCTTTCACAGCACGTAGACAGCCTTATCATTATTCCCAATGAGAGACTTAAACTCGTTTCTGACGAAAAGATTACTTTTGCAAACGCATTCGAAATCGCTGACGATGTTCTTCGTCAGGGTGTAAGAAGTATTGCAGAGCTTATTACAGTTCCCGGTCTTATCAACCTTGACTTTGCTGACGTTACTTCAGTTATGAAGGATGCAGGCTATGCACATATGGGCGTGGGCAGAGCAAGCGGTAAGGATAAGGCAGAAGAAGCTGCTAAGATGGCTATCACAAGCCCCCTGCTTGAGACATCAATCGCAGGCTCAAAGGGTATAATCATCAACGTTTCTGCTTCAACAGACATCACACTGGATGCAGTTGATGTTGCCAGCTCAATCATCTCAGATACAGCAGATCCCGATGCAAACATCATCTTCGGTGTTGCTCTTGATCCCACTCTTGATGATGAAATGATCATCACTGTTGTTGCAACAGGCTTCGGTAAATCAATAAAGGAAGAAGAAGTTGTTGAAGAAGCTCCCGAAGAGAAGGCAGAAGAGAAGACTGAATTCACTCCTGCTGCGGAATTCGGTACAAGTGATGAATCTCTCAGTGACATTTTTGAGATTTTTAAGAACAAGAAGTAATAGCTTTAAATTCCGTTGAATTTTTGCAAAGCGATGTCTTTTCGGGGCATCGCTTTTTCTGAAAGATAGCTCTTTTATGAAATTTTTTTAAAAGTATTGACAAAGAGTAAAAAAATACATAATATCATAATATAAATGTATTGCTTTTAAATTTTTTATAAAGGGAGAATCACTTATGGAATTTGAAAAAATTAAAGCAATTCTTATTGATGAATACTGCTATGAAGACATCGACATAACAGAAAATACCACCTTTGCCGAGCTTAATTTTGACAGCATTGATATGGTTGATTTTGCGATGGATATTGAAGATGAATTCGGCGTTGAGGTGACAGATGAAATTCTTGAAAAGTTTGTTACAGTCGGCGACGTTGTTCGCTTTATTGAAGAACTCTGATGCTTGGGGCGGATTATTTTTGCCGCCTTTTTGGTTTTATTGATTATGATTAAAAATATTGTTTTTGATATGGGAAATGTTCTCATAATGTTTTATCCTGAGAAGACTTTTTCAAAGTATCTTCCCGATAAAAAAGATGTGGATATGATTCTCGACGTATTTTATAACAGCGGAATATACAGGGACTGTGACAGAGGTACAAGAACTTATGCCGAAGTCATAGATGCAGTCAGCGATAAGCTGCCGCCTCACGTACTTGCAGTGCTTAAAGAGATTTATCTCGAAAAGGGTTACGGACTTACAGAAATGCCCCCGTTTCCCGAAATGTATGACCTGATTCAGGAGCTTAAGGCAAACGGCTATAAGACATATCTTTTAAGCAATGCAGGGTTTGATTTCTATGAGTATTCACCTCACAAGCCCGCAATAGCTCTTATGGACGGAAAAATAATTTCCTGTGAGCATAAGGTTTTGAAGCCTGAAAAGGAGATTTATGAAATCCTTTTCAATACATATTCCCTTAACCCGTCAGAGTGTGTTTTCATTGACGATGTTGAGGAAAATATAGAGGGCGGAAAGAAATGCGGAATGGACGGCATTGTCTTCTCTCCGTCTTTTGAAGATGTAAGTGTACTTCGTGAGAAGTTAAGAAATAAAGGTATAAAAATATAAAAACAGAAGGTAATTAAAATGAAACTTGATAAGCTTGTCGGCGAGAGATTTAAAGAAAAACCCTCTGATTGCGTGGTAGACAGCCATGCTCTGATGGTCAGAGGCGGATATATGAAGTTCGTTTCAAACGGTATTTATTCTTCATATATGCCTCTTCGCCGTATCACAAAGAAAATTGAAAATATCATCCGTGAAGAGATGGACAGAATTGACGGTCAGGAGGTTTCTTTCCCCGTTGTTATGCCTGCTTCTCTCTGGGAGGAATCAGGCAGATATCAGGCAATTGACAATTCTCTCTGCCGTTTTAAAGACAGAAACGGTGCTCCTATGGTGCTTGGTATGACTCACGAAGAGGCTGCTGTTCAGCTTGTGCGTGAATACGGTAATACATACACACGTTACCCCTTTATGATTTATCAGATTCAGACAAAGTTCCGTGACGAGGCAAGACCCAGAGCAGGTCTTATCCGTGTGCGTGAATTCACAATGAAGGATGCTTATTCATTCCACACCTCTCAGGCGGACCTTGAGCAGTACTATGCAAAGTGCTATCACGCTTATGAGAGAATCTTTGCAAGAGCAGGAATTCCCGAAACAATCGTTGTAGAGTCTGACTCAGGTATGATGGGCGGCAATATTTCGCACGAGTATATGCTTCTTACAGCAATCGGTGAAGATTCAATTGCAATCTGTCCCGAATGCGGCTACAGAGCAAATATGGAAGCCGCAGAAAGCATCATTGAGCCCATGCACGACGATGTAAGTGAAGAACTCGCAAAGGTTCACACTCCCGATATGCACACAATTGAGGAAGTGTGTGATTTCCTTAAGGCAGATGCAAAGAAGAGCCTTAAAGCAGTTGTATATCAGAAGAATATGACAGATGAATATGTTATTGTGTTCATCAGAGGCGACCTTGATGTCAACGAAACAAAGCTTACAAACTTCCTTGGTGAAAACATTCACCCCGCAGTTATCACAGACGAAAGCGGTATCAAGGCAGGCTTCATCGGTCCCGTAAATATGGACGCAGAGTGCAAGCCCCTTATCCTTTTCGATGCTTCGGTAAAGGGCTGCAACAATCTTGTGTGCGGTGCAAATGAAATCGACTATCATTATACAGGTCTTGATATGGACAGAGATTTCCCCGATGCAGTGTATCACGATTTTGCAAAGATTATCACAGGCGGTATCTGCCCTGTATGTAAGAAGAAGGCTATCACAGTTTCAAGAGGTATCGAGGTTGGTAATATCTTCCAGCTTGGTACTAAGTATACAAAGTCAATGGGTATGTCATACCTTGACGAAAAGGGCGAGAGCCACACACCCATTATGGGCTGCTACGGTATCGGCGTAGGCAGACTTGCAGCATCGGTATGTGAAGCACATCACGATGAATACGGTCCCATATGGCCTATGTCAATCGCTCCCTGGCAGGTTCACCTCTGCTGTATGAAGTCAGCTGATGAAGAAGCACACGCAGCAGCAGACAAGATGTATGAAGACCTTCAGAACGCAGGTCTCGAGGTAATCTATGATGACCGTAAGGTGAGTGCAGGCTTTATGTTCTCAGACGCTGACCTTCTCGGTGTTCCCGTAAGAGTTATCGTAAGCCCCAGAAACCTCAAAGAGAATGTATGCGAAGTCGTTACAAGAGACAAGACTTACAGTGCAAAGGTTCCGGTAGAAGAAACAGTTGAAGCTGTTAAGAACCTTGTAGCAGAGCTTATGGCAAAGTGTAAGGCGGAATAAGACAATAAATTTTATCAGCGTATCGCACAAAGCGGCACGCTGATTTTTGTTTATGTATACAAAAAATAAAAAATCAGATTTTTATTGTAACCTTTTTTGTGTTTTCTGTGTGTTAATATTATGAAGGACAAAATATATATTCATTTTAAGAAAAAGGAGGTTTTGGTATGAAAAAAACAAGTAAAATTTTATCAATGCTTTTATCTGTAATAATAATTATGTCGTTATTTGCTGTTAACTGTGTAACGGCATCTGCCGAAAATGCTTTTTCTCTCGAAGTTGAAGTGATGCAGAAAGCTGATGACAGGCGTATCGAAGTTGCTGTATACGGATACAATATGAAAGGTATAGACGGTCTTGATGTAGTGGTTTATGCAGATAAATCACAGGCAGAATACATTGATTATCGATTTGAAGTGACAAACGCTATGTCGGATGCAATGGAATTGAGTGACGGAAGAAGCGGTGTCTGGGGTTCAATGCTCTTTAAAAAGGAGATTGACACTGACGAAAAAATCAGGCTTATGACCTGCTGGTTTTACCCTCTTGAACGAGGCAGTATAGACATTTGTCTTGAAACCAAGGGCGACCTTAAAATTGAAGGACAGACTGTCTTTTCGATTGATACCTCAGATATGATAACTACACATTATTCAGATGAATATGTATATACCGTAAAGAATAATGAGGTTACAATAATTGATGCCTTGAATGTTGTTGATGAAACAGGAATTGTCACAGTACCCGGTGAAATTGACGGTATGCCGGTAGTTGTGATAGAAAAAAATGCCTTTAAGCAAACCCCATATATGATAGGAGTTATAATACCGGAGACAATTGATGAAGTCAGTTATGATGTGTTCGGTAAATGTTATTCTCTTGAATGGATTGAAGTTCAGGGTAAGCTTACATCTTTTTCATCTGCTGCATTTGATAATCTGCGTTCACATGTTGCTGTTTTCGGATCTGCCGGTGCCTTTGCCGAAAAATCAGCACAGTATTGTGGTCTGAGATATTTTTCAGAGAATATACAGATAGGTGATATCAATGCAGACGGGGTGATTACTGCTGCAGATGCAAGATTGGCTCTGAGAATATCAAGCAGGCTTGAGCCTGTATGTACAAGAGCTGAGGCTTTTGCAGATATGACAACGGATAAAAAAGTTACTGCTGCAGATGCAAGACTCATTCTCCGCAAGGCTGCACAGCTTGATTAACTGAAAAAGGACAGAGGTTTTGCCTCTGTCCTTGTGCTTTTATATGCCTTTATTTTTCAAGCTTACTGCCTATGAATTTCACAACGCCGTTGTTGATATTTGACTCAATAACACCGTTTGCTTTTTGTTTTACTTCATCTTTTGCGTTTGCTACGGCATAGGCTTCATCGCTTGCCTCAAACATCGGTATGTCATTCAGATTGTCACCGAATGAAATAACCTTATCTGCGCCAACAAGGCTTCTGAGCCTTGTGACAGCGTTTTTCTTTGATGCCGTGCAGGAGCACACTTCAAGATACCAGTGGTCAGTGTTGTAAATGTCACGGTAGAACTCAACGTGAAGGTCAGTGCATTTTATCAGCTCATTATAAGCAGTTCTCAGCCTGTCTTCAGTGTCATCAATAGAGTAGTAGACAATGTTTTTGTTTAAACATTCACCGAATGAATCAACCTTGGTAAACTTTTTACCGTAAATTCTCTCACGCTCTTCAATAAATGCCTTTGCCGCAGGGGAGTCGGCGTTTTCAAAGTATGTGGCAAGAGTGTTGTTGTCAATACAGTAAAGAAAACCCGTGCCGATATACTGCCTGACTGTGTCAAGCAGCACCTTTTTGCCGTTTTCGCTTATATTTTCCTGACTGATGTATTCATTCTTCTTTACATCATAAATCGTAACACCGTTCATAAGAATAACGGGAAGCTTTATGTTGACATCCCTGAGCATCTGAACAACAGTTGCATTTGTTCTTGCCGTTGCTACTGTGAAATTGATGCCTTGTGCTATAAGTTTGTTTAATCCTTCTACAGTTTCTCTGCTGAGCAAAGCGTCTGCACTAAGCAGAGTACCGTCAAGGTCTGAAATATATAATGTTTTCATATGTTCATCCTGTAAAAAACGCACGGTTTTTATGCCGTGCGTCGTGTTATTTTATTTAAGCTCTTCAAGGTCGCTGTTGCCGTCACCTGTGAACATATTCTCAAGGAATTCAAATACCATTCTCAGCAGGTCACCGATTCTTTCAAAGAAACGACCGATGAAAGCAAAGGGATGGTCATCAAGCTTGTTGAGGTTTTCCCACTTTGCATAGAGAGTGATATCCTCATAATATGAAACAGCAGTGCTTTCTGTGACAAGTGAGTCTGTTGCTGTGTACCAGCCGAGGAATTCAAAGCCTTCTCTGGGGTCACATTCGGGAAGCTCACCGAAGTCAAGGTCTACAGCATAGATCTTTGATGAAACGGGACATGTGCCGTTGCCGGGATCAAATGTAACCTTGATACATTCAATAAGTGATACAACACCGTTTGAGTTGTAGAATGTTGTGCCGTCTTTGTCATTATAGACATAGCCCATAATATCTTTTGAGTAATTGATGAAGCTGATATCAATAGCTTCTGTCTCACCGAAATATGAGGGAGCAGTAACGCCGATTTTTGCATTCTCTGTGAATTCGGGAGAAACTACGATGACTGCATTCTCGGGAACATAGATGTTTGAGCCTGTTGCGCTGCCGTCATTGTCGTATACATAAACATTGCCGCCGAGTGTAAAGTTAACTGCACTTGTGAAGTAAACTGCACCAAGGTCAGACATATTTGTGTTGCCTGTGATTTTTGCATCAGCAAGAGTAACAGTACCTGCGGGAGCATAGATTGCACTGCCCTTACAGCCTGTGTCTGCAAGGCTTGCTGAACAGCCTGTGATTTCACCCTTGTTGACTGTGAGCTTTGATGTGCCTGCTGAAAGAACGATTGCACCGCCGTCATAAGCTGCCTTACAGTTCTTGATAACGCCGCCGTTCATAATCATTTCAGTCTTGTTTCTCATATAGACCGCACCGCCGATGTTGCCCACACAGTCTGAAATCTCTGAACCCTCGTTCATAACAATTGTACAGTTCTTAGCTGTTGAGGGGTCTTCTGTACCTGCAACAACAGCACCGCCGAAGCTTAGTCTTGCTGAGTTCTCTGTGAGAACTGCACCCTCTTCAAGTGTCAGCTGACCTGAAACAATATTAACAATAGGAGCTGTGTAGCCGGGGAAGTTTGCAGTATTGCCGTTGATTGTAACATTCTCAAGCTTGAGTGTTGCAGCACTGTCAATGTTGAACATTTCACCTGCGAGAGTGTCGCTTCTTGTTACAGTGAAGCCTGCACCTTCAATTGTGGTGTTCTTAGTGATGTAAAGAGTTGAGTTGAGAGCTTCAATGTCCTGCAGAAGAACAATTCTGTCGCCTGTGCCGCTGAGTGAAACAGCCTGCTCAAGTGTGCCCTCACCCTTTTTGATACCGAATGATGTGAACCACTCAGCCTCATAAGTGTCTTCTGAATTTTCTTCCTGCGCAAATGCGATGGGAGAAACGGAGATTACAAGCAGCATTGTGAGTAATAATGCTATTGCTTTTTTCATAGTCTTCATAAATTGGTATCCTCCTGTCGGAAAATTATACACAAGTATTATACAATAAAAAAAATTGTTTGTAAATACAATGAAAAGTTTTTTTATAAAAAAAATATAATTTTTTACAAATTTTATTTGTTTTCTTGACATAACAGGTTTTTTAATGTTACCATAAACAAAGGTGATGTTCTTATGAAAGGAAAAAAGGTGTTCAGACTCAGTAAGCAGGCATATATCTGTGCAGCAGCAGTGCTTATTGTTTTTCTGGCAGTTCTGTCGGTACTGCTGTTAAGCGGTAATAACGGTGAGATACTGATGTATTATTCACCCGCAGAAAGAGGAGCTGTTATTATATCTGACGGTGATAATACCGGTAATATAGTAAGCGGCAGCGGAATATCCTGCGTCAGATACAATTCAGATAACACTGCGGCAGCCGTTCTTATGTCAGACGGTGCATCATATTCTCTGTATAATGTAAAATCAGGCAAGGCAAAGAAGCTCGCTGATAACTGCACAAGTGAAATTGTGTATTCATATGAAAAAAATCGTGTTGTATATAAAGATGTCAACGGTGTGCTTTACCGTGACAGAACTCAGATAGATGATTCTGTTGTGAGCTTTGCCGTGTCACCCGATGCCGTGTCTGTGGCGTATGTAAAAAGTATTGACGGTGCAGATAAGCTCTGTATTTATACAAAAAACAGAATAACCGAAGTCGGTGAGGGTTATATACCTGTTGCCGTAAGCTCAGACGGTGAAGATATTTATGTTATTACTTCTGACGGCTCATTCTGTATCATAAGACCTGACGGCACAATGAAAAGCAAGCTCAGCTCAGCTGTAATCAGTGATTCATTTGTGTTCTCAGAGGATTTTTCTTCTGTTGTATTTAGTGACGGAGATTACACTTATCTTTCGGTTGAGGGTAAAAGCAGGGTAAGACTCGCTCCCGGAAAAGCTGAACCTGTGTATGAGGGCATTGCCCAATTAAGACTTGATTCAGCAGGCAACAGTGTGATAATCAACAGCACACTGCTTGAAAAGTTCTATTGTGCAGATAACGGTGACGGCACATATTCTCTGTGTTATATAGACGCTGATGCCGTAAGAACGGAAATTTCAGACAAGGTGAGAAAATATATAGTTACTGATGAAGATATGCTGGCTTACCTTGATACTCAGGGCAGAATATATGACTATAACGGCAAAGAAAGTGAGCTTGCCATAAGCGGTGCCGTTGATTTTCAGGCAACATCAGGCAACAGATATCTTTATTATATGACATCTGCAGGTGAGGTCTATTCCGTGAAGGGAACAAAGGATCAGCTTATCGCAAAAGGTGCCTACAGAATTTATATGAACTCAGATAATACACTTTATCTGATTATGACGGACAGAAAGCTCTATTCCGTAAAGGGCACAAGACGAAGTGATGTGATTGCGGAGAATGTCAGCTCCTGCGCTGTGAAAGGCAGCTTCTTCTGCTATTCTGCAGACTATAACGCTGATGTGGGAACGTATGACATCTATATAACAGAAAATAACAAAAAATTCAGTCTTGCGGCTGAAGATGTTGTTAAATAAAATTCAGATAAGGAATTTTCAGTATGGATTATTTGGGAAAAGAAATTAAAAAACTCGGCTTCGGACTTATGCGTCTGCCTATGATTGGCGAAAATATAGATATTGAGCAGACAAAAATAATGGTTGATGAATTTATCTCAAAGGGCTTTACCTATTTTGACACAGCGTATGTCTACGGTGAAAACGGAGCCAGTGAAAAGGCTGCAAAAGAGGCTCTTGTTGACCGTTATTCGAGAGAAAGCTTTCAGCTTGCGTCAAAGCTGCCTATATGGTGCTGTGAAACAAAAGAGGATATGCAGAAGGTTTTTGATATATCCCTTGAGAGAACAGGAGCAGGCTATTTTGACTACTATCTGAATCATTCACTCAGCAAGGATAAGCTTAAGAAGCTTGATGACCTCGGTGCCTGGGATTTTGTTGCCGAAATGAAGAAAAAAGGTCTGGTCAGACATATGGGCTTTTCATTTCACGACACGGCAGATGTGCTTGATGAATTGCTCACTGCACATCCCGAGCAGGAGTTTGTTCAGCTTCAGATAAACTACAACGACTGGGAAAGCGAAAGTGTTCAGGCAAGAAAATGCTATGAGGTGGCAAGAAAGCACGGTAAACCCATAATAATTATGGAGCCCGTCAGAGGCGGAGCACTGGCAGAGCTTACAGATGAAATTCAGTCTCTTTTCAGAAGTGTGAGACCTGAAATGTCAGTGGCATCCTGGGCAATAAGATTTGCAGCAGGTCTTGACGGCGTAATCACTGTTCTCAGCGGTATGTCAGATATTGAGCAGATGCGTGATAATCTGAGCTATATGACGGATTTTGAGCCTTTGAATGAAACAGAAAAGGCAGCTGTTGAAAAAGCTGCCGATATTCTCAGAAATACACCCACCGTGCCCTGCACCAACTGTAAATACTGCGTTGAGGGCTGTGGCGTAAAAATCAACATACCTGAGCTGTTCAAGGTATATAACAGAAGAAGTGTATACGGAAGCCGTGCACAGACTCAGAACAGATTTGATGAAATTGTCTCACAATCAGGCAAGCCGTCAGACTGTGTAGCCTGCGGTCAGTGTGAAGGTGTCTGCCCTCAGCATATAGAGATTATTTCTCTGCTTGAAAAAGTATCACAAGAATTTGAATAATTTTCCTTATATAAAAACAGATGTATCCGTAAATAATACTAGTGACGGATACAGATTATAAAAAAGCGTTTGCATTTGTATCCGAAAAGCCCGCACTCAACAGAGTACGGGCTTTTGAACTTTATTCTTTAAAGAATGACATCTGTTCGCCTGTATCATCGGCAGCGAGAACTGCACCTGCGGAGGGCAGAGTCTTTGTTCTGTAGCGTGCCGGCTTTGTGAACATACCGTCTTTATAATATATAACACTTGCTACACGGTGGCCTTTTTTCAGATTCATAACGGCAACGCCCTGAGTGTTCTTGGTTGTTTTTGATGCTATTGCACCTGAGTTGAACAGCAGAAGTCTTCCTGAAGATGATTTTATTACAAAATCAGTGTCATCATTGATGTAATATGCTGCAACGAGGGGAGACTTGTCACTGTATGCGTTGATGAGCTTCTTTCTGTTCTGCTTGGTCACATAAGACTCCATATCAACCTTTGCAACCTTACCGTTTTCAAAGAAGAACAGCATATAACCCTTGTAATCTGTGGTCACAGCCATATACATACTGTTTTCACCCTGATCAAAGGCAAGCTTTGTGGGAATGTAGTCACCCAGAAGGCTTGTTTTTGTGTCTTCAAAATCACTTACCCTTGATTTATATGTCTGACACTTATCTGAGAAGAACAGCAGCTCTGCAGTGTTTGTTGAATCAAGCTCAACAGTTATATAGTCGTTTTCTTTCAGCTTGTGAGCGCCGCTCATACGAAGTGACTGTGGAGTGATTTTTTTGAAATAGCCGTCGTGAGTGTAGAAAAGTCTTACAGGGTAATCGGGCACTTCATTCTCCTTGTCTTCACCGTCTTCGGCATAGTCATAGTAGATTTCGGTCTTTCTGTCTTTGCCGTATTTTTTCATAACATCCTTCAGCTCTGAAATGATGATGTTTTTGATTCTTGCACGGCTTCTGAGAATATCCTCCATATCTTCGATAGTCTTTTTAAGCTCTTCAATATCTTCAAGACGCTTTAGAATGTATTCACGGTTCAGGTGACGGAGCTTGATTTCTGCAACATATTCAGCCTGAATTTCGTCAATACCGAAGCCTATCATAAGGTTGGGAACAACCTCAGCCTCTTCTTCGGTTTCTCTTACTATTTTGATTGCTTTGTCGATGTCGAGAAGAATTTTCTGAAGACCTAAGAGAAGATGAAGTCTGTCTTTTGCCTTGCCGAGGCTGAAGGCAGTTCTTCTCTTTATACACTCTGTTCTGAAGCCGAGCCACTCGTCAAGAATCTCACGCACACCCAGAACACAGGGAACACCGCCGACAAGAATGTTGAAATTACAGCTTGTGGGGTCTTCAAGAGGTGTTTTCTTGAATAGCTTGAGCATCAGCTTGTCAGGGTCAACACCACGCTTGAGGTCAATTGTTATTTTAAGACCTGATTTATCAGTTTCGTCACGGATATCGCTGATTTCTTTAAGCTTGCCGCCCTTTGAAAGCTCAATAATCTTATCTATGATTGCTTCAACAGTTGTTGAGGGCGGAATTTCCGTGATATCAATACAGTTGCTCTTTTTATCGTAGTAATATCTTGAACGTACACGTACTGAGCCTCTGCCGGTTCTGTAAATCTCATCGATTTTCTCTTTATCGTAAAGAAGAATACCGCCGCCGCTGAAATCTGGAGCCTTGAGTGTTTCTGACACATCGTGCTCAGGGTCTCTGATGAGAGCAATTGTTGTCTCACAGATTTCGTTGAGATTGAATGAACAGATATTACTTGCCATACCTACGGCAATACCTGTGTTGTTATTTACAAGAACCGTGGGAAATGTAACAGGGAAGAGGGTGGGCTCCATCATTGAATTGTCGTAGTTAGGGACAAAATCAACAGTGTCCTTGTCAATATCACGGAAAAGCTCGTTACAGATTTTATCAAGCTTTGCTTCCGTATATCGTGATGCGGCATAAGCCATATTCTTTGAATAAGCCTTTCCGAAGTTACCCTTTGAGTCAACAAAAGGATGAAGCAGTGCTTCGTTACCTCTTGTCAGACGGACCATTGTTTCGTAAATTGCAGCATCACCGTGGGGATTCAGCTGCATTGTACGGCCGACAATGTTTGCAGATTTTATTCTTGCGCCGTTTATAAGGCCCATATTATACATTGTATAAAGGAGCTTTCTGTGAGAGGGCTTGAAGCCGTCGATTTCAGGAATTGCTCGTGACAGAATAACACTCATTGCATAGGGCATATAGTTTGTCTCAAGAGTATCAGTGATAATCTGAGGCTGAACAATACCTGCACCTAAAATATGAGCATTGGGGTTAAGGTCATCATGCTTTATTTCTTCAGTTTTCTTTTTCTTTGCCATAATTCTTCCGTACCCCCTTTTTAGCTGATATCAGCAAGGTCAATATACTGATTGCCCACTTCTGCGATGTGATCTTTTCTGCCCTGCAGATTGTCACCCAGAAGAAGATCGAACACATCAGCAGTAAGCTGTGCATCTGTAGGCTCAACCTTGATGAGTCTTCTTGTTTTAGGATTCATAGTTGTCATCCACATCATATCAGGCTCGTTTTCACCAAGACCTTTTGAACGCTGGATTGTGTATTTCTTATCACCGATTTCTCTGAGAGCATCTGCTTTTTCCTGCTCATTGTATGCAAACCATGTGTGGCTGCCCGATGTGATTTCGTAAAGGGGTGATTCAGCAATAAACACCTTACCCGCTTCAATAAGTGTGGGCATAAGTGCATAAATCATTGTCAGAATAAGAGTTCTTATCTGGAAGCCGTCAACGTCGGCATCGGTACAGATAATAACCTTGTTCCATCTCAGATTCTCAAGGCTGAATGTTGACATATTTTTGTTGGCTTTCGTCTTTACTTCAACACCGCAGCCGAGGACTTTTATAAGGTCTGTGATGATTTCAGACTTGAAAACCTTTGTGTAATCGGCTTTCAGACAGTTGAGAATCTTACCTCTTACGGGCATAATTGCCTGGAAAGCTGAGTCTCGTGCCTGCTTACAGGCGCCCAATGCAGAGTCACCCTCAACGATGAAGATTTCTCTTTCGGAAACCTCACGGCTACGGCAGTCAACGAATTTTTCAACTCTGTCTGTCATACCGTTTGATGTGGAAAGAGTCTTCTGAAGATTAAGTCTTGTGGCTTCAGCCTTGACACGGCTTCTCAGGTTGATAAGCACCTGGTCGGCAATACGGTCAGCATCAAGCTTGTTTTCTATAAAATAGATTTCAAGCTGATGTCTTAAAAAGTCGGTCATAGCCTGCTGAATGAATTTGTTTGTTATTGCTTTTTTTGTCTGATTTTCGTATGAAGTCAGAGTGGAGAAGGATGAAACTATAATAACAAGGCAGTCTTCAACATCCTGAAATGTTATTTTGCCGTCTGTTTTTGCATATTTGCCTGTCTGCTTCAGATATGCGTCAATCTGTGCCACAAATGCACTTCTGACGGCCTTGTCAGGAGCTCCGCCGTGCTCAAGCCAGCTTGAGTTGTGGTAATAATCCTTGAGCTGTTTTGTCTTTGAGAAAGCAAGAGCAACATTGATTTTTACCTTGTATTCGGGCTTGTCCTCACGGTCTCTGCCCTTTTTTTCTGTCTGCCATACCTGAGTTGTGGTAAATGCTTCATCACCGCAGAAATTGTCAACATAATCCTTTATGCCGTTTTCGTAAAGGATTTCAGTTGTTTCAAACTTTGTTTCGGTAATCTGATTTTTGAATATGAATTTTAGACCGTTGTTGACAACAGCCTGTCTTTCAAGCACTTCTTTGAAGTAATCAGCAGAAATATCGATGTCTGTGAAAACATCAAGGTCGGGACGCCATTTGATTCTTGTGCCCGTGTCACGCTTTGCATAGGGCTCTTCGTTAAGACCGCCCACAGGCCAGCCCTTTTCAAAATGAAGGGTATAGCACATACCGTCACGGTGAATTTCAGCATCCATATATTCCGATGCAAACTGAGTGGCACAAAGACCCAGACCGTTCAGACCAAGGGAGTATTCATAGTTACCGCCGTCATTGGTATCGTATTTACCGCCTGCATACATCTCACAGAAGAGAAGCTCCCAGTTGAAGCGTTCTTCATTGGGGTTCCAGCCTACGGGCATACCTCTGCCGTAGTCCTGAACTTCAATGGACTTGTCAAGGAACTTTGTGACAACTATTTTATTGCCGTAGCCTTCTCTTGCTTCGTCGATAGAGTTTGATATAATTTCAAATGCGGAATGCTGACAGCCGTCAATACCGTCTGAGCCGAAAATAACAGCAGGTCTTTTCCTTACCTTGTCAGGGCCTTTGAGTACAACTATGTCTTCATTGCCGTAATCTTTTTTCTTTGCCATTTTATCCTCCGTAATTTTGCCGGACGCAGCCCGACAAATTCTTGTCAAGATCAATAACTTTGTTTCTGTCTTATATTATTATACTATATATTGTGTTTTCGTCAAGAGTTATTTTGTCTTAAAATTTTATCGAAAATGAATAAAAAACAAAAAAAAGTGAAAAAATTAAAAAAAGGGCTTGATTTTTGTTCCGTGATGTGATAGATTATATAGGCAATGCGACAGATGCAGGGTTAGCCTGTGAGATTTACAGAAGGGAAGTCAGTTAGAAATGGCAGTAGCAGAGTACATTCTCGGTGCAGTTCTTATACTTTTATCAATAGCACTTATCGTTCTTATTATGCTTCAGGAAAGCAAGCAGCAGGGACTTTCAGGTGCCATCGCAGGTGGCGCAGATACATTCTTCGGCAAAAATAAGGCCCGTACAATGGAAGCTAAGCTTGAAAAGCTTACAAAGATTTTTTCAGCAGTATTTATTGTCCTTACTCTGGTTACCACACTTGTTGTTGGTTTCCTTGCAAAGTAATAAGGATATAAATAAATTGTGATTCAGTAGCTCAGTCGGCAGAGCACCTGCCTTTTAAGCAGGGTGTCCGGGGTTCGAATCCCCGCTGAGTCACCAAAAATCCCGTTCGTGTTAGCGAATGGGATTTTTACTTTTTACTTCTTCACTATTCACTCTTCACTAATCTTCGGGTAGATTTTTGGAAAGTAAGAAGTAAGAGGGAAAAGTGAAGAAATAACGCCCTTCGGGCAAACGGATTTTCCTTGCCTTAATAATAAACAAACTTTTCAAAAATTATTTACAACCGCCAATTTTTCTGTTATAATGTACCTACAAATTAAGCGGAAATGGTTGACTGTTTAAATGATGTTTGCGACAATATATCAGACAGACAGACAGACAGGGTATGTATATTCCGCACGCAATTTAATATTTGGTAATTAACCGTTTAAGTTCGCTTTAATGGCGGACTTGGGCGTTTTTTATGTTTCTACCTCTCTGTCACTTCGTGACAGCTCTCCTTTCAGGAGAGGTGGCGGCGTAGCCGACGGAGAGGTCAAAATCCAATCCCCGAAAGGAGCAAAAAACAAATGAAAATAACAAACAAAATCTTATCAATCATCCTAGCAATCTTGATGATTGCAACAACCGTACCATTTGCCTTTGCGGCAGATGAAATACCTGATTTCAGCGACGCTAAGGTGCTGTCAACAGATGCTGACGGTTATCTTTGTATTGACGGTGAAAAAATTGAAATATATTTGACAAGTACCTTTAATGAAGAACGTCAGCCTATTCCTTCAGGCAAATATAAGCTTGAAGGAGATATGATATCTAATGGTTGTACAGCTGTAATTCAATCTCAAGAAAATGTTATAATTAACCTCAATGGTTATAAATGGACTTTTGAAGGTTTTCATTCTATCCAATTGGTGGGCGAGCTTTCAGTTTATGACTTGTCTGAAAAAGAAACAGGTAAACTTGTTGCATCGACACATTGGGGAAATGTTGGTTTGCAAGGAGAAAGTCCGGTTTTTAATTTATATAGCGGTACTTTAGAATCAATAGGTGGGACTACATTAAGGGTTTTAGCAGGTACTGTAAACCTTTATGGCGGAAAACTTAAAAGTGATAAATATACAATAGACTATGTAAGAAATGAGACCGAAGTAATTAATCTTGATGATGTGGTTCTTGAAAGTGGCGAGGGCTATGCTCAAATCGATCTTCATCTGTCCAACTATGAAAAGGAAACAATCATTGACGTAACAGATTATACCGGAGATGCTCTGGAAATAGATTCAGAAATCGATTGTTTGGGTAAGGTTGAAATTTTAAAAGGAATCAAATCTGCAGAAGATGCAGAAAAATATAAAATTAACGTAGAACCGGGCTATAGCCACTTATTCCATGAAAAAACAGGTTATGACGAAGAAAACGGTATAAAGTATGTTTCTATAGCACAAAATGCTATAACACAGCAGCCCACAATTGATAATAATTACACTGTCGATTTCAGTAACCCTGCTGCAACCTTCCAGTGGTATGAAATTGAAGAAAACAATATTGGCAAATATATTGCCAAAGAATTTAGGCCTTTATTTTCATATGATTTTAAAGCAGGTGACACATTAAAGGTTTCAACAGATTCAGATCTAAAGCTTGTATACTTAAGGGTCGGTGATAGATCTTTGATGTTAAGAGATGGAAAAACCGCAACGGTAAAATTCGATACTGATGGAAGAATGAACATTGAATCAATGATTGTCGATGCAGAAAATCCCGTTGAACTTGAATTCAGTGTTATAAAAGAGACAGAACTTGAGGGTGAAACAGGCAAAACCTTACAGAACCCTGAATGCGGCAAATTATATTGGTGTAAAGCAACTGTCGGTACAGCGGTTTATACTTCTGATAGTGTTGTTGGCCATGTTATCACTCATGTTGATGCAAAGGCACCTACTTGCACAGAGATCGGTTGGGATGCTTACGAATACTGCACAGTTTGCGATTACACAACTTATGTAGAAAAAGCAGCTCTTGATCACGATATAGTTATCGATGTTTATGTTGCTCCCAAGTGCACTCAGACAGGCCTCACAGCAGGTCAGCACTGCTCACGCTGTGACGATATGACAATAGTACAGGAAGTTATCCCCGATTTAGGCGGTCACATCAATGAAGACGGCAATACAACTTGCGATCGTTGCGATGAAATACTTCTCTGCGAGGATTGCGGCAGACCTGTTCACAAAGAAGAGGGCATACCCAAATACATATGCTGGTTAATTACTCTTATAAAAATGATAGTGTCATTTTTTAAATAATCAATTTAATGCAACCGCCGGGGAAAAATCCTCGGCGGTTGCATTTACCTTATTTAATTTTGAGATGTAGTTTTACCTTGTTGCTATTTTAAGCTGTAAACACAAAGAAATCGATAATCTTCATCAGAAGATTGTTTCTTTTTTATAAATAATAATTATTACAATAATGTTAAAAAGGTTGAAATTCATAATCTGTTTTGTTATAATCTGTAATAAGATAATTATTTCTTGATCAGGAGGCAAAAAAATGGCTAAGAATGATAAATTGCAGAATATTACCGATAAAATAGCAAAGTTTATTGCACAGATTATAAATAAGGCTAAAGAGCTTTTTGAAAAAATTAAAAAAATGGACAGACGTTTTCTGATTCTCATCGGTGTTGCCGTTGTTCTCGTTATCGTTCTGTTTATTCTTATTGTGAACGGCATTTCAAAGATTGGCGACGATAAAAAGCCTATCGAATCAGAAGGTATGTCAGGCAATATAACAGAAATCACAACAGATGCAGAGCCTGTTGATGTTCTTCCCGACGGCGCAGGTATTTATAAGGTGCAGACAGGCACAAGCTCACATCTTAATATGAGAGAGTCTGCAAACAAGAATTCAGACAGGGTCGGTCAGATTCCAAACGGAACTGCAGTTGAAGTTCTTTTTGTTGATGATACCGATGTGAAAAACGGTGGTGACTACGGCTGGGGCTATGTCAGCTATGACGGTGTCCGTGGCTGGGTATATATGGAATATCTTATAAAATAATTTTTCAGCATTGAGTTTTGGGAGAGATGTTGATGGACGAAAAGAAAAACAGCAATCCTATGGGGCAGAATAACAGCAGAAAGGTCGGCGGCAGCTCAAAGCCTGCGGAGCCGACTGCACCTGAAAGAACTGTCCTTTTTGACAATATTGCTGATGACGCAGGTCTCGGCTCAATGAGAACAAGAAACACCACAGTTTCTTCTGACGAGCCTGAGAAAAACGAGAAAAAATCAGAAAAAAAGAAAGAACAGAAACCGAAGAAGCCTAAAAAAGACCATAAAAATGCAAGAAGACTCGGCATAATCTTTTGTTCAGTGTTCCTTGTGGGGCTTATTTCCGTATCTTCTGTCGGTCTGTATGTTCTCAAGTATATGTCTGACTTCGTCAACGGTGCAGTTGCCATTGACCTTGATGATTATAAAGAGAATCAGAGTCAGACAACAATCCTCTATACTCTTGATGATAACGGTAAAGAAATAGAGGTTGCAAGACTTCACGGTGAAGAAAACCGTATATGGGTTAATCTTGACGATATTCCTCAGGATCTTCAGGATGCTTTTATTGCCCTTGAGGATATGCGATTCAAAACACACGCCGGTGTTGACTGGCGCAGAACAATTTCTGTTGTTGTTCTTCCTTCTAACCGTGGCGAAGGCGGCTCTACAATCACTCAGCAGCTTATCAAGAACCTGACAGGTGAAAGAGATGTTACTTACATCAGAAAATTCCGTGAAATACAAAATGCTCTCAATCTTGAAAAGCACTATTCAAAAGAAACAATTCTTGAGGCATATCTTAATACACTTTACCTTGATGCCGGTTGTTACGGCGTTCAGACAGCAGCTGAATATTACTTCGGTAAGGATGTTGATGAGCTCAATCTTGCTGAGTGTGCCTGTATTTCAGCTATAACTCAGGCTCCCAGAGCAAACAATCCCATCATCAATCCCGAAACGAACAAGATAAGGCGTGATTATGCTCTCAAGTGTATGCTTGAACAGGAATATATCACTCAGGAAGAGTATGAAGAAGCTATTGATTATAAGCTTGTTTTCACTACTGATGATGATTATGTGCCTGATGATGACGATGACGCAACAGATGATATGATAAATGTCAATGAAAATAATGTCGGTCAGACTCAGGAAAAAGAAGTTCAGAGCTATTATGTTGACTATGTTATCGATAAGGTAATCAAGGACCTTATGGCAACAAGTGATTACACATATAACGAAGCATGGAGACTTGTATATTACGGCGGTCTTAAAATCCACGTTGCTGTTGACCCTGAGATACAGAGCATTATGGAAGATGTCTACTATAACAGAGAAGGCTTCCCGAATGCAGTCAATTCTTACGGTGAAGAAGTTCAGTCAAGTATGGTTATAATGGACTACACCGGCAGAGTTGTCGGTATAGTCGGTCAGGCAGGTGAGAAGCAGGGCGCAAGAAGCCTTAATATTGCTACTGATTCAAGGCGTCAGCCCGGTTCGTCAATCAAGCCTCTGAGTGTATATTCACTTGCAATTGACAGTAATATGTACACCTGGTCATATCCCAAGGTCAAGAATTACGGAATTATTGTTGAAGGTGAGCGCTGGCCCCTTAACTACGGCGGCGACCCCGGCTCAGAAGACAGCTATGAGACACTTCAGCAGGCTATTGCTCCTTCACATAATACAGTTCCCGCACAGATTGTAAACAAACTCGGCATTTCAAGATGCTATAACTGGCTTGTTGATAAGTTCAAGTTCACTTCTCTTGAAGAGGATGACCATACTTATTCATCTATGGCGGTAGGCGGTATGACTCACGGCGTTTACGGTATTGAAATGTGCGCCGCATACACAACATTCGGTAACGGCGGTATCTATTACGAGCCCTATTGCTACTACACAGTCACAAACAGCTCAGGTTCAAAGGTTTATCTTACACGCAATGACAACGGTGAACAGGTTATGGACAGAGGCACTGCCGATGTTATGAATAAGATGCTTCAGACTGTTGCAACAGCAGGTGACGGTACTGCAAGAGCATACAGAGTAACAGGCTTTGATATGTTTGCAAAAACAGGTACAACATCAAACGAAAAAGACCGTTGGTTTGTCGGCGGCACACCTTACTATGTATGTACTGTATGGATGGGCTACGCCGAGCACGCTGAAGAGCTTGATTTCTCAACAAACTATACAGGTAAGCTGTATCAGAATGTTATGAATTCAATCCACAAGAATCTTCCTGCAAAGGATTTTGAATTCAGTGATGAAATCGTCAAGAGAACTTACTGCGCAAGGTCCGGTCTTATAGCAAGCTCAGGCTGTGCAAAGGGCGGTACAGGCTGGTACAAGAAGGATGCAATTCCTTCAACGTGTACTTCCTGCTCAGGTATGGCAAATGTGACCACCTCAGCCGCAGGCAATGTTGCCGCAGCAGTGGCAGGGGAGTAACAGATGATAATAATGTCTGTTGACTACGGTGATGTGAGAACGGGTATAGCAGTGTGTGATAAGAATGAGATACTCGCTTCTCCCGTGACTGTTATAACCGAGCGTGATGCCGATGTCCTTATTGAAAAGATTCTTCCTATTGCTGCTGAACGCAAAGCAGAAGCATTTGTGGTTGGTCTTCCGAAAAATATGGACGGCTCAGAGGGCTTCAGGGCTCAGGCTTGCAAGGAGTTTGCAGAAAAACTGCGTGAAAAGTCAGGCTTAAGCGTTGATATGTATGATGAACGGCTCACAACAGTCTCAGCGCATAATGCTCTGAATATGACAAACACAAGAGGCAAAAAGCGCAAAGCTGTTGTTGATGCAGTTTCTGCAGTTATGATACTTGATGACTATATCGCATCAAGAAAAAGATGAAAATGAAAAGAATCCTCTCTGCTTCAGCTCAGCAGAGAGGATTTAGTTATTTTTCAATGTTAAAAAACATCAAGCTGTGCGGCAACTCTGAGTATCAGTCTTGCATCGGCACTTGTGATGATATTGTCATAGTTCACATTGCAGGCGGCTTCTGCTTTTTCAGAAAGCTTTTCAAGCTTTGCTGCTGCACGAAGGACCATTCTTGCATCTGCAGAATTTACAATTCCGTTGCCGTCAGCATCACCTTTGTCGTAATAATCAGAAATCTCAATTCTGAGCTTTATTCCGGTTACACTCATAAATTCTGCATCAAAAACATATGTGTCGGGCTTCAGGCTTTTTAAATAATCTTCTTTGAAAATTATAATTCCGTTATTTCCCATAAAGCTGACTGAATAATTACTGCTGTCGATTTTTTCGTCATTCAGACTGATATATTCCAATACGGAAGCGCCAAGCGGATAGTCAATACCTGTTACGGTAAAGGTTGCGCTGCTGTTTCCGTACCACTTATCTGCTTCAAATACAGTATCACTTACGGCAGCCTTTTCGGTTATGACATAAAGCTTGAGACTGATTTCAATGTTTTCATATTCTGCTTTGAAATAATATATACCGTCTTCAAAGTTTTTTACATAATCTTCTTTCAGTATAAGTTTTATAAATCCGTCAGAATTCTCTGTCAGGTATGCGTTTTCATCAACCTTCTCATCTTTAAAATATAATCCTTCAAATGCTTCATAAGCAAGATGCTCATTCAATGAAGAAACACTGCTGTAATCTTTGATTAAAACTGAGGTTTCTCCGCTGCCTTGCCATACATCAAACGGCAAGTAATAATCAGAAACGATGATTTTTGCAGAAGCTGTAACAAGCATTGAGAAGCTTATAATCAGACTCAATAAAACTGCAACTAACTTTTTCATTGTAAATACTCCTTTAAATGTAAAATCATAATTAACTTTTTTTGTATGTTACTCCATCGGACTCACCTCCGTTTATATGATAATTGTATAATTTTTCTCTTATTTTGTCAATTGTTTTTTGTTATATATCATTATTAAGCTACAGCTGAAATGAATGTTATATATAAAAACTGAAAAGTATGTTGACGAACAGAGAAAAAAGTGTTATACTTTATAAGTTAAAAAATATAGTAAAGGTGATTTTTATGTCAGGACACTCCAAATGGAGTACAATAAAAAGAAAAAAGGAAAAGACCGATAACCAAAGAGCTAAGGTCTTTACCAAAATCGGCAGAGAGATAGCAGTTGCAGTGCGTGACGGCGGTCCCGACCCTGCAGGTAACTCAAAGCTTAAGGATATCATTGCTAAGGCAAAAGCTGCCAATGTGCCCAATGATAATATTGAAAGAATTATCAAAAAGGCATCAGGTGACGGCGACTCGGCAAACTATGAGGAGTGCGTATACGAGGGCTACGGTCCCAACGGCATCGCAGTTATTGTTGAAACTCTTACAGATAACAGAAACAGAACTGCAGGTGAAATGCGCCACTACTTTGATAAATACGGCGGAAATATGGGTCAGGCAGGCTCAGTTACATTTATGTTCAGTCGTCAGGGTAACATCGTTATTGAGAAAGACGGTGTAGATGAAGACGCTCTTCTTGAAACAGCTCTTGAGGCGGGTGCAGAAGACCTTGTTACAGATGAAGAGGATGTTTTTGAAGTAAGAACTCAGCCCAATGATGTCGGTGCAGTCAATGAGGCACTTGCCGCAGCAGGCTATGTCGCAATTTCTGCCGAGGCTGAATACATTCCCTCAACATACACAAGACTTGACAACCCCGATGATATCAAGAATATGGGTAAAATGCTTGAGATGTTTGAAGAGAATGACGACGTTCAGAATGTATGGCATAACTGGGAAAACGAAGAAGATTACGAAGGCTGATTTTTCGGATTTTAAGTCACTTGTTTTTGGCAGGTGACTTTTTTTGTTTTATTGACATATCGGCTTTATCGTATTATAATCTTATTATAAGTAAAAACGGAGGTCATTTTATGAAATTCAGCGTTAAACACATTCTTTCCGTTGTCTTTATGTGTGCACTTCTTCTTGTGTGCACTGCTGTCTGTTCATCAGCCATAAGTATTGATGACAGCAAGCTGATTTACGGAACCAGAATAGCAGAAAAAATTGATTATAACATCGTACCCGGTGTCAGTGAGTCGTATATCGTGACTCAGAATGATGACGGGACAACCCACGTGCGTACTTATGTGCTTGAAATAGATATGGGCAACCCTGAAATAGGTATTGTCACAAGCTATAAAAACTATATGAACAACCTGTCAGATACGCCTGAATGGGGTATGCAGGCTGTTCGTGATCAGGCTGTTACTGTTGAGAAATATTACAGAGAAGTTGAAGGCAACGAGGATTTTGAAGTCGTTGCAGGTGTCAACGGTGACTTCTTCAATATGGGTAACGGTGCTCCCACAGGTACTCTTGTTATGAACGGTAAATATTACAATGTCAATGAGGACTGGCCCTATTTTGCAATTCTTGATGACGGCACAGCTATTATCAGAGAGAGAAAAGACCCCGTAGTCGGCAATATTGTTCAGGCAGTTGGCGGTCCTGAGGTTATTCTTAAAGACGGACAGCTCACTTCAGCTGCAATCAACAGCGGATACGGTGTATCTCATCCCAGAACTGCTGTCGGTATAAAGGCAGACGGTGATATTATCTTTGTTGTTTCAGACGGCAGACAGGCTCCCGCTTCCTGCGGTCAGACCTTCCCTATGCTGGCAGAGGAGATGCTTGCTCTCGGCTGTGTTGACGCTCTTTCTCTTGACGGCGGCGGCTCTGCAACATTTGTTTCTCAGCGTGACGGCGAAGATGTTCTGACTCTCAGAAGCAGCCCCTCAGACGGTATTGAGCGTACTGTTTCAACAGCAATTCTTATTTACTCAAATACAGACACAAATAAATTTGAGAATGTCAATAAATGGTTTGCAGATAACGGTTCAGTCGGTTATTACGGCTCAGACGGCAAGCCCGTCACAGGCAGCCGTACCATTGACGGATACACATATAGCTTTGATTCTGACGGCAGACTCAAGTCTTTTGCACTTGTTGACATTGACGGCACTCTTGTGTGCAACAGCTGGGCAGATAATCAGTATTATCTGGGTGCAGACGGCTTGCCTGTCAAGGGTGAAAACACCATAGGCGGTAAAAAGTTTGTTTTTGACAGCGAAACAGGCAGGCTTGTTTCATCTGAGCTTAAAAACAAATGGTATCAGTTCGGCGATGATACAGGTTATTTCGGTGCGGACGGCAAGCTCGTGTCAGGTGATGTAAAAATCGGCTCATACACATACAAGTTTGATAAGAACGGCAGACTGACTTCTTTCGCATCAGTAAAAAGAGACGGTACTCTTGTTACAAATACTTGGATAGGTGATATGTATTATGTGGGTGCAGACGGTCTTCCCGTAACAGGCAGTCAGAAAATCGGCAAATATACATACACATTCGGCGATGACGGTAAGTTTATAAAGGGTGCTCTTGCAAAAGAGGGTACGTATACTTATTACTATATCGGCGGAGAAAGACAGAGAAACTGGCACAATATTGACGGCAGCTGGTACTATTTTGACAGAATGACAGGCTACGGTATGGCAACAAAGGGTAATTGCGATATTGTTTCTATCGACTATGCAAAGGATGGTATGTACACTATCTCAACCACCGATGCAAGACTTCTGTTCACTTTTGACTCAAAGGGCAGACTCACAAAGGGCTCGTGGCTTGATACAGGCAACGGCAAGGTATATTACCTTGGCAATCACGAAAGGGTTACAGGCTGGCAGGTTATTGATGATTATCTGTATTTCTTCAATAACGATACTTACGCAGTGACAGGCAAGCAGACAATTGACGGGAAGTCATATACGTTCGATTCTCAGGGCAGACTTGTTGCAGCAAACACAAAGCTTGAAATTGACGGCAAGGTATACTCATTCAAGGCAACCGGTAAGGTAGAGCATATTTATACTTTGTCTGTTGTTGCACCCAACTGCACAGAAAAGGGCTACACTGTATATACCTGTGCCTGCGGAGACAGCTATAAAGACAACTATACGGATGCAGTAAACCATAACTATATCAAGGGTGAAACTTTTGCTCCCACCTGCTCAGAAAAAGGCTATGTTGCCTATACCTGCACAAAATGCGGTGATGTCCGCAAAGAGGTTTACGGCGATGTTATAGGTCATTTCTATTCAAAGACAGAAACAGTAGCGCCCACCTGCCTTATGAAGGGCTACACGGTTTATGCCTGCTCCTGCGGCGACACATATAAGAGTGACTATGTTAAGGAAAAGGGCCACAGCTATGAGGCAACAGAGGTTGTGGAACCCACCTGCCTTATGAAGGGATATACAGTATATGTCTGCTCTGATTGCGAAGATACCCGTAAGGATGATTATGTGAATGAAACAGGTCACAGCTACGAATCAACAGAGGTTGTGGCACCCACTTGTCTTATGAAGGGATATACAGTATATACCTGCCCTGATTGCGGAGACACCCGTAAGGATGACTACGTGAATGAGACAGGTCATACAGCAGGTGAGTGGAAAAAGATTTCTGACACGCTTGAAGCAAGATATTGTACAGTATGCGATGCAAAGCTTGACGAAAGAGAAATCGTCACAGAAAGGCTTCAGGGCGACGCAAATGCAGACGGCAGACTCACTGCGGCAGATGCAAGACTTGTTCTCAGAATGGCGGCACAGATTGATGCCACACCTGACGATGCACTGACATATCTTGATATGAATCAGGACAGAAGAATAACAGCAATGGATGCAAGACTCATACTGCGAAAAGCAGCACAGCTTGATTGATAATTGACAGAAAAAGACCGTGTACGGGAGTACACGGTTTCTTTTTATTCTCATATGTGTGATTATTTCAGCAATGCTGATTCAAGATTAGCTCTGAATTCCTCATCCGTCATTTCGTGGACATCCTCAATGATTGTGATATTCATATCCGTTGCACGCTGTCTCAGGTGCTCAAGTGTATAGTCACCGGTGAATTTATCAAAATCGGTGGTAACGATAAGCAGCTTGCCGAAGTTTTTGCCGAATCTGTCTCTTAGAACATACATCTTGTTCAGCTCGTCAGCATCAAACTTGCCGTTTTTGCAGGATATGAAATAAGGCACAATGCCTTTCATAAGCACAATGTCAATTTCATTTACGGTGTCTTCAATAATTTTTTCCTGCTCCTCTTTACTCATAAGGTGGAATACAGAAGCGTCAGCCTCCTGATGAATGACACCGTCCCAATCCACTGTCACGCCTGTCATACAGTCTGTAAAACGCTCAGAAATCAGGCTTTCACAGGTCAGATAGGTTTTCAGCTCAAGAATGGTTCCTGCTTTTGTAAGGCAGAGCCTTATCTGTTCATTTTTATAAATTATATGTATTCTTTTGTATGAATGCGTCTTGCCGATGGTGACAAGACCTTTTTTTGCAAGCGTTTTCAGATATTTATCAATCATATTGAAGCCGCCGAGGCTTTTTATCTGAGAAGCATACTTTTCGGCATTGACTATCAGTTCACAGCTGTTGTCTGAGTGCTCTTTAGTCAATTCAAGATTGCTCATTGCAATAGCAAAGGTGTTCCACATTCTTGTGGGGGACAGCTTTTTGACATCCTCCGGATTCGGTATAACCTCGGTGCAGCATATATCCCACATTGTCTCAATATCGTTTATGAATTCAATTGAAAACTGCCATCTGTGAGTACCGTCTCTGCGCATATCGTCATATACAACACAGCCGCCGTGCGCAATGATATTTTCTTCAACGGTGTTTGCCATATCTGCACTGATAGTTTTCTTGATAATCTTTGTTTCCCCGTTTATGTCAGGCTCGTTACTGAAAATATAAATTCTGTTTGTTTCGGGATTGACCTGATACAGATTTACATTTTTCCTTTGCAGAAACAAATAACCCGAAACGGCAAGCATTATATCTTCACCGCCCGAAATGTCAAAATAACAGTACGGATTCTCGTCGGCTATTGTTTCAAACTTGTTTTTTATGTCGTTGAAGTCATTTTTTATTACGGGAATATACTCAAATTCAATTTCATCAAAGCCCTTTGCAGCATAATAACGTCTGATAGTATTGAAATGAGTTTTTCTGAATTTTTCTTCGTTAACCGTGCCCACATAGATGATTTTTGTTGCGTTGAAGGCAAGTGCACCCATAATATTCTGAATTGGTGCAGAGTCAATCAGTTCAACTATTGTCATTGTCTCTCTCCGGGATCTGCATTATTGCTTGTCCATCTTGTCAAGCAGCTGTTTGTAGGGCATAACCATACCTTCGTTCATTTTGTTGCCCATTTTTGCACGCACCTTTTCTGATGCGTTGAGTCCGCCGACAAGGTACATAAGCATTGTCATTCCCTTTTTCTTCTGGGGGAAGTCATACTGACCGTGAGATTTGAAGAACTTGTGGTCAGCCTTCATAAGACCTCTCATCTGATAGATAAGGTCACGGAAAATCTTCATACCGCCCACGCCGTAGAAATTCTGCGGCTGAGTGTTCTTGTTCTCAAGTGCATAATCAACAGATGCAGCAAGCTTGTCAATTTCATAATCTGTGTCCGCTTCGTTTGTTGCAATTCCCGTAAGAATGTTTCCGCCGACCTGTGCTCTGCCCTCAAGAATTGTCTGAAGATTTATTTCATCTTCATATTTACCGTTTATGAGGTATCCTACGGGCATACCGATTGTGACTGTACGGTGGCCGTTGCAGAACTGACGGTCATCATACATCTTGAACACTGAACCCATAGAATGGTCTTTGATTGTGAATGCGTATATTATTGCATCTGCTGACTGGATTTCATTTCTCAGGAAGCTGTCAAAACCGTCTTTGTACACACAGACACCGTCTGCGGCACATCTGAAACAACCGAGACAGCCACCCTTGAACGGATATTCTCTTATGTTGATAAGTCTTGTTTTTGCGCACAGCTTTGCTCTGAATCTGTCAATCATATTGCCAAGCTCAGTGTCATCCGTGCCAAGGTCAGCCACTACAACAACATTTCCTTTCTTTTCATCAGTTGATGAGAGAGGAGTTGCAGATACGGGAGTGAAGTCATATTTTTTTGCAACAGGCTTTTCAAAATAACCGTTTTCTGCACACCATATGAAATGGTCAAAGAAGTTTTTTGCTTCTTTCTGACCTTTCTCTGTTGTAAGGTCCTCCATATCTGCAGAAAGGCCTCTTATGTAATTTATGCCCATATCATCGCAGTTTTCCTGAATATATCTGTGAGCTGTCACATCATAAAAATGCTTTGAGGTTGTAATCTGTGTTGCGATTTTGCCCTTTACACAGACATTATTTTCTTTCATCAGCTCAATGAATCTGTGAAGCTGGCAGGTTGCGATAAATGTATAAACAGGGTATGAGAAAAGCAGTACATCTGCCTTTTCAATAAGCTCCTTTGACTGTGAGAAGTCTCTTTCAACAGCCTTTATTTTCTGCCCGACGTGCAGAATTTCAAAATTGTGCTCCGGATGAAGCTTCTGAAGATAAAGACAGGTATGAAGAGTAATGCTGTAGTCACCTTTGGGACTGCCGTTGAGAACAAGTATATTCATAAAAAATCTCCTTTTATTTTATACATTTATTATACATCAAAAAATTTTTATGTCAAATTATTGTTTATATAAATGTTATTAATAAAAGCACTGAGCCGTACATTTCCGTACGGCTCAGTTTTATGGGACTGAATTATCAGAATTTTGTTATTGTACCTGCATCATATGCAAAGGGTATGAAGCCTGCCTTTAATGCGGGGCTGTTGTCTGCAAGAGTGAAATCTCTGTTTGCGGCATCCTTGAAAAGAGGATCTTCAAGAACAGCATTGTTGTAGTAGCCTCTTGCTGTCATTATAACAAGTGTGTGTCTGTCACCAAGCTTTGTTGAATCGCCCGAATAGACATTGCCGCCGTTTTTGTAATCCCAGTAAAGGTTACTGTCATCAACAAACCAATCCTTTTTTACTGCGTTTTTATACATTACGGTGTTATCACCGACAAGGATATTGTTTGTGAGTGTGAGTGAATTGTGGTCTTCATTCTTTGTTATGATAAACTGACCTTCACCGCCGAATGCAAAGATATTGTTTCTTATAACATTTTCTTTACCGTAGTGCTGATGGAATGTCTGTGATGAGCAGTCATAAACAAGGTTGTTTTCTACTGTGATACCGCTTGAGCCCTCGTCAAGGTAGATACCCCAACCGCCGTAGCCGTATGCACCTTCATCGCAACCTACGTTATAGATTATGTTGCCTGAAAGAACTGTATCAGGCTGAATACCGAGTGTATAGATACCGCCCATATCTGAAAGCCAGCCGTTACCGATGTTGTAAATAAGGTTGTCTTTCACTTGTATGTTGTTTGTTGAGTTATCAGTATAACCCCAGTTCCAGCCGACTGAAATACCTGTATACCAGCCGTCGTGAATTTCATTGTTTGAAAGCTCGCAATCAATTGCGTGAGTAAGGAGAATGCCGATAGCATTATTGTAGATTCTTCCGTAGTAGCCGATGTGACAGTCTTTTACATTGATGTTTTTTGTGGTTGCGGGAACAACAAAGTCACCGTGAATGAATACTGCATTTGCACCGATTTCATTGAACTTACAGCTTGTGATATTGCAGTTTTCAGCTGCGTTTTCAAACTTCACTGCAGTGTATGAAATGTTTTCAAAAAGACAGTCTGTGAAGTCAATTCCTTCTGATGCTGAAATGAGAATTGCAGCAGGAACTTCAAATGCAGCCTGAGGATGCTCGATTCCGAACTTAATATTCTCATACAGATGGTGTGACTCATCATAAATCTGTCCCCAATGATTTCCGTCTACATATCCCCAGTCCGTATTTACAAAGTCAATTCCCTGAAATGCAATATTCTGAGCTTTGTTAAAAGTAAATAGCTGTTTTGTAATACCTGCATAAAGTATGGTATTGTCAACAGTGTCACCCTCTTCGGGGATGTAGTAAAGCTTTTCTTCAGTCCTGTCAAGATACCATTCACCGGGGAGTGAAAGTGCTTCTTTTACATTTTCATAAATAAAGTTATCATCAACCCTTACCTTCATTGCTGAGGGCTTTGTTGTTTCAATTCTGCCTGTTTCTGCATCTACAGAGTGTACGGGAAGATGCTCATCACACCAGTAGTGCATAATTCGGATGTCAACATCTGTGGGATTTGCAAAATCCATTATTTCATCTGTATTTGCATAGAAAGCAAGAAAATGAGTGAAAAAGTGAGGATCCCACGAATTTGCAACAGCTTCGTCTTCTTTAGGATCAGCAATCTTGAAAGTGCCTTCCTTGGGATAGTTTGAGCGTGAAAGACGTTTGTTACCCTTGAAAAGTGAACGGAAATAATCACTGTCAGAGTTTATTTCAACATCTGTGACAAAAGCATTCACACCGTTGATTGTGGTTTCAGTCCAGTCTGAATATGCCTTTGCACCGGAGAATTCAACCTTTTCGTCGGGATATGAACGGTAAAGTACATTTGCCTTGTCTTCTGCTGTGAAATTCACTGTGTCTCCGATGAAATATGTACCTTCTCTGAACCATACAGTAATATTTTCGTCTGTGTCGATTGTTTTTACAAGCTCTTTTGCTTTTTCAAGTGTTGCAACGGGAGCATCAACAGTACCTGCATTGCTGTCATCTCCGTAAGGAGCAACAACTATATCATATCTGCCCATAACGAACTCACCTTCGTCAAATACAACTTTTTCTGTGACTTCCGGCTGCTGAGTGAAAATGCCCTCAACAGGTGCTGCAGGGGAGAAAATCATAGTAAGCCAGGTCATAATTGCCGTAAAGAATGCGATAATTTTTGTCATAGTAGTTTACCTCAGATCCATTCAAATTCGTGACCGTCTGCACCAAGCTCAAAATGGTATTTCGCAATGCCTAAATCCATTTTTGCATAGGGGCCGAACAGTGCTTTTGCTTTTACTTGTTTGTCATTTATCAATGTGAAATGGAATTTCTGCTGATTCATTGCCGTAGGAGCAAGAAGGACAGCTTCCATTGCATTGCCGAACCAATCGGGTGTTTCACCGTTTACAGCACAAAGCTCTGAAAGAGGTTTGTTTTTGTGCGGTCTGCCGTTATGAACACCGTAGCCTACAGATATTACAATCTGCAGCTTTTCACCCTTGTTGCAGGTGTATTTTGTCTTGCCTTTGCTGAATGTCAGAGCCACCCAGCAGGTGTTGAGCCCGAGCATCTGACACAGAAGAACAAGCTCCTCACCGTAGTAACCGATTTCTTCACTTCTGCCGTTTTCAGAAACAATAGCAATATAGTTTGAACATCCCGAAAAATGACCGTATGAAGCCATTGTGCCCGTGAATGCCTCAGGCTCGTTTGTAACAAGCTGAATATTTAAGCCTGTTTCTTTGTTGATGGAATCAATTGCTTTTTTGATTTCATCAATCTTTTCAGGTTCAATCGGTTTTTCTGTATATCTTCTGACGGAATGTCTTTCTTTCATTGCCTGAAAAATATCCATATCAGAACTCCTTTCCTGCTTTTAAGAGTATTTCCTGAGAAAATGAAGGTATTCTTCCCAGACCGTCAGGGCCTACATTGAGCAGGTAGTTAACTCCCATACTGTTGAGCTTTTTCCGTCTTTCAACAACGGTTTCGGATGTTATCCAGTTCTGGTCGTAATATTTGAAGCCCCAGGACGAATTGAGTGTGCCTGCAGTTTCATAAAGACCGTAAGGAGAGTACTTGAAACCGTCAAGACTGTTGGGGTCAATATCCTCAGCCTCTGCAGGCTTTTCAGCAGGATATTCGTTGTCACCGAGAGAAACATAATCATAAGCGCCGTTGCCTATTCTTGAATTTATAAGACAGTCGGGCTGATATTCTTTTACAAGGTGATTCAGCTCAAGACTCTGTGCAGGGGTGATTGTGTGAGGCACATCAAACCAGATAAGGCACAGGTCGCCGTATTTTGTGAGAATCTCCTTGACCTGAGGCTTGATCTTTTCTTCAAAGCATACAGAAAAATCCTTTTTATCTCGCTGCGGAAAATCCCAGCTGTTGTCCCACGAAACACCCGAGCAGCCTGAAAATTTGTCATATCCGCCGCCGTGGAAATGATGCCAGTCAAGCTCCTGTGAATAATAAAGCCCGAATTTCACCCCGTATTTGTAACAGGCTTCGGCAAGCTCAGCCGTAACATCTCTGCCGAATGGTGTTGCATCAACAATATTATATTTGTCAACCTCTGAATGAAACATTGCGAAGCCGTCGTGATGCTTTGATGTGAACACAAAATACTTCATTCCGCTGTCTTTAGCAAGCTTTATCCATTCATCGGCATTGAAATAAACAGGATTGAAGCTCTTTGCAAGCTGTTCATATTCCGCATTGGGAATTGTCATAAAGCTCTGAATCCACTCGGCATAGTCATTTACTCTTCGGCTTTTGTATTCCCCCGCAAGAAGCGAATAAAGTCCCCAGTGAGCCATCATACCGTAGCCGGCATTTCTGAACCATTCTCTGCTGTCCATAATATCACCATATAATATTATATAATGGAATATATAAAAAAGCAAGAAAATAATAACAGGAATTATGTTGAATTAACAGCTGTTCTGTGGTATAATGCTGACAGCAAAATTGAAAGGATATTTTATGTTTGAACAGATAATTTCTTCGGTAAATAATGCTTTATACAGCTATATTCTCATTATTCTGCTTGTTGCAGGCGGTTTGTATTTTACTTTCCGTACAAAATTTGCGCAGTTCAGGCTTTTTGGTGAACAGATAAAAGCCGTAACGGAAAAACCTGCAGACGGCAAGGGAGTTTCATCTTTTCAGGCTCTTATGGTGTCAACCGCTTCAAGAGTGGGCACGGGCAACATTATAGGTGTTTCAACAGCTCTTTGTCTGGGTGGCTTCGGCTCTGTTTTCTGGATGTGGGTAATTGCCGTTATCGGCAGTGCATCTGCTCTGATTGAAAGCACGCTCGCACAGATTTATAAGAGAAAAGGTCCCGACGGCTGTTACGGCGGACCTGCATATTACATTGAACAGGCACTTCACTGCAGACCTCTTGCAATTGTATTTTCAGTTTTTCTTATTCTTACATACGGCTTCGGCTTCAATATGCTTGCATCTTACAATCTGCAGTCAACGTTCTCGTCATATTCATTTTATGATGCAAAAACAACCCCGTGGATTATCGGTCTGATTATTGCGGTACTTGTCGGTTACTGTCTTATCGGCGGCGGCAAGAGAGTTGTTAAGGTCACAGGTTTTCTTGTGCCCGTTATGGGTGTTGCTTATATTGCAGTCTCTATTGTTATCATTGTGCTCAATATTAAAACTCTTCCCTCGGTTTTTACTGAGATTATTACAGGTGCATTTGACCTTGAAGCAATATTCGGAGGTTTCAGCGGTTCCTGTGTTATGTTCGGTATCAAGAGAGGCCTCTTCTCAAATGAAGCAGGTGTCGGTTCTGCTCCGAATGCTTCGGCTTCTGCTGATGTAAAGCATCCCGTAAAACAGGGCCTTGTTCAGGTGCTTTCTGTATTTATTGATACTGTTCTTGTCTGCTCTGCAACTGCTTTTATGTGTATGTGTTCAGGGGTTGAACCCACTGCAGAGATGTCAGGTGCTCCTTATGTTCAGGCTGCGATTTCTCAGACACTCGGTAAATTCGGCCCCGTTTTCATTACTGTTGCTATGATTCTGTTTGCGTTTACAACGCTTCTGGGCAATCTTTATTATGTTGATCAGTGTGTTGCTCATATCCTGAAAAAAGTGCCTTCAAAAAAGGTTCAGCACGCTTATCATATTGTTGCGGCAATAGTTATTTTTGTGGGTGCAGGCCTCAGTGCCGATATGCTCTGGAATATTGCAGACATTACAATGGGTGCAATGACTCTTATCAATATGCCTGTTATTTTTATACTCAGCAAATATGCCGTAAGGGCAATAAATGATTACACAAAACAGCGTAAAGAGGGCAATGAGCCTGTGTTCAGAGCAAAGGACATTGACTTGCCTCACGATGTTGATTACTGGAAATAAGGGGAGTTTATTATGAGAAAGAATTTCGGTTCAAAACCAATGCTTTATCCTATGCCCGTGCTGATTATCGGCTCATATGACAAAGACGGCACACCTGATGCCATGAATGCCGCCTGGGGCGGAATAAGTGAAGAGAATGAAATTTCAATCTGCGTAAGTGATGACCATAAAACAACAAAAAACGTACTCCATTCGGGAGCCTTTACGGTCAGCGTTGCAGATAAAGAAAACCTTGTTGCAGCTGACTATGTCGGTATTGTTTCGGGCAACAAAGAGCACGATAAAATAAAAAAAGCCGGCTGGACTGCCGTAAAGAGTGAGTTTGTGAATGCACCCTTGTTTGAGGAGCTGCCGATGGCACTTGAATGTAAATTGAAAAGCTATGATGAAGAATCCTGCAGGCTTGTTGGTGAAATAGTCAATGTCTGTGCAGATGAAAGAATTCTCACAGAGGGTAAAATTGACCTTGCAAAATTCAGCCCCATAACATATGACCCTGTGAATCACAATTATCTCACACTGGGAAAAGCTGTCGGTAAGGCTTTCAGTGACGGTAAAACGTTGCTTTAAAAAGTAATAATAACAACCGTGTACGCTGTCGTTTTTGACGGAATACACGGTTGTTTTTACTTTATACTTTGTTTTAAAGCTTGTTTATCATTCCGAGATGTTCAACATAAAGGTCTTTTACATCGTTTGTTTTTGTAAGTCCGCCCTGCAGTGACATATGGTCTCCGTCATATACAGGCATAATGTTCCATATTCCGGGAATCACATTTTCTGCATTGTACTCAGTTGCAGGTGCATCTGAGGGAGCAAGAGCAGAAACAGTATTAACAAGTCCGTCATTTCTTTGCCAGGATTCATCAATTACGTATCCGCCTTTTGTCACTCCTGTGAATCTGCCCATTTCTTCAGAAGAGCTCACAAACAGTGACTCCATCTTTGATTTGACGGGGGAGTAGGTGCCGTCTTCATTCTGCCGGGTTGCATCACAGGCAATTGAGAAGTAGTATGTATCAGCGTAAGTGGTAATTGTTTTGTTCAGTGCCAGAGCATTGTCAATATTCATATCAAAAGCAGCAGTGTCTTTCTCTGCTTCTTCTTCACTGTCACCGCCTGTGTGGTAAGCAGATGTGCCGTTATGTGGTGCTGCAAGTGCTGTTATGCTGTAAATCCAGTCGCCCTTACCGCCCTTGAAGAAATCTGAAAGCTCATCTTCATTTGTAACGGCTTTTTCAGCTTCCGAGCCTGTTTCCATCATACTTGCAAAAAGTCTTACTGTTGCACCGCCGAAGGAATGACCGAGAAGATTTATTTTGTTTTCAGCACTCCAGGAATCAATAAGAGCTCTGCCCGTGTAGTCTGTGCCGAATCTGTCGTGACCGTATTCTTTGCTGTGAGCTTCACCGTAATCAACAACAGTACCTGTAAGCTGAGCATAAAGCTCGCAGGCTCTGTCCCATGCGCTTGATGTGGGCGCAACTGATGCCGCATAGCAGTCAAAACCTTTGTCATTAAGGTATTCCATAAGGTCGCCGCCGAGCATACCCCAGTAAGGCATCATTTTATATGTGCTGTCATAGCTGCCCCAGCCCATAAGACCGTGTACAAAAACATAGCTGTAATTTGTGTTCCATTCACTGCTGTCGGCTTTCAGATAGTCACCTGAATACCCGAAAAGAGCAAGAATTGATAAGATTACGCTCAGAAGCTTGTATGCTATCTGATGAAAAATTGCACTCATTTTATTTTCTCCTTTTTTTCTGATTGGAATTTTGTATTTATATAGTAATATATTTGTTAATTCTGTTTGTGAATAATGTGTAAAAAATTCTTAAAAAGAAACAAACAGCCATTTCTGACTGCCTGTGCCTGTGAATTGTTATATATCAATTTTTATGCCGTTTACTTCAACTGAATCGTTAACGCAAATCATTATGTACTTGACGCCGTTGATTACCTGAGTTGAAACAAGGTCTGTTCTTTCGGGATTGACTTTTATTGACACATCAGCCATATTGACTTCAAATTTCTTTGTGTCAACAATTGTTTTCGGCTCAATTTCTGCATTCTTGCCGAACTGTTCATCAAATTTCTCACCGAACTTATCAACCTTTTCTTCATCGACTCCGCAGTATTCAAGCACTGTTCTCAGATTTGTTTTTGACAGCTTCAGAGGCTCTTCCTGCTTTGTTTCCTTGTGCTCCTGAATCATTTCTGAAATCTGGTCGTGAACGCTTCTGACAACCTGAATGTCGCACTCACCCTCAAGTGTTTCTCTGAGACAATCATCAAAAGTGTCCTTCTGTTCAGGGGCAGACATAGGTGTTTCAACGCCGAAAATATTCTGAATGAAGGAGCTGTGAAGGTCAAAAATATTTTTTGTGTAATAGAGAGTGTTATAAATATTTGTGGCTCTGTCATCAAAAACGGGGAACATAAATCCCATTTCGGGATTGCCCAGCATTACCTGCTCACCCAATGCACGGAAGCTGTTGTCACTTGAACGGAAGCAAAGTCCCGATTTCAGCGGCTTTACGGGGCATACACAGCAGATAAAATATGAAAATACTTCTGTTGAATCCTGCTTTTCTCCGTCCTTGGAGTAGGAGTATACATCATAGTTATCGTGGGCAATGAGTATAATATAGTTGCCGTCGATACTGATGCTCTGAGAGATTTTTTCATACAGTGTGTTCAGGGCTTCTTCATCTTTCAGCTCTGATTTGTTGAGTGTCATAAGAAGCTTGTGCTGCTCACTCTCAATAACCTGCTGAGGTGTGAATTCAAGGTCAATAAGGTTTGTTCCCATACCGCCGGAAAGAGTTTTTTTCATAATTCCCAGAAGCTTGTCATTTTCTTCCTCTGTGCAAAGAGTCAATGACTGCTCAAATGTCTTAACAATCTCTCTGTTGTTGTTGACAAGACAGGCCTTTACGCTGAAAATACTGCTTTTGTTGGCTCTGAATCGCTTTTTTATTTCTCTTAATTCTTTATCGTTCATTTTCAATTTCTCCTTTGCGTGAGATGAATTATATCATAAAATCAGATTTAAAATCAATGAAAAATGCAATAGAAAATTAAAAAACAATATTAAAAACCAATAAAAAATCTGCTATAATAAAATCGGGTGATATGTTATGAGTTTTATAAAAAACAACAGAAAAAGAAAGTTATTTATAATCATTATTACTTTTTTTGCAGTGCTTGGTGTTTTTGCAGGAGCCTGCGGCGTGTATCTCTGTGATTATTACAAAGCAGACAATGAAGCGGTTGCTGCATTTATGCCACAGGGCACCTCTTGGAAAACACAGCCTGACGGCAACATAGTTTTTGAACCCGAAGGTGCAGCAAAGGGATTGATTTTTTATCCGGGCGGAAAGGTTGAATATACCGCTTACATTCCGCTTATGCAGTCACTTTCAGAAAAAGGTATACTTTGCGTTCTTGTAGAAATGCCCTTTAATCTTGCAGTTTTTGATATGAATGGGGCTGATGGAATAAGGGAACAGTATCCTGAAATTGACGAATGGTACATCGGCGGACATTCTCTCGGCGGTGCAATGGCGGCATCATATCTTTCGGAGCATACAGAAGATTTTGAGGGGCTTATATTGTTGGGTGCATATTCCACGGCAGATTTGTCTGACAGTGATATCGATGTTCTTTCTGTTTACGGCAGTGAAGACAAGGTTATGGATATGGAAAAATATGCGGAAAACAAGATAAATCTCCCGGAGGATTTCAAAGAAGTCATTATTGACGGCGGATGCCATGCATATTTCGGTATGTACGGTGCACAGGACGGCGACGGTACCCCGACACTTACCAATGAAGAACAGATTTATATTCTGACAGAATATGTGGATGAAATGATTAACTGAAAACAAAAACGGAACGAAGTTTTTCTCGTTCCGTTTCTTTATTTATTCTTTATTCAGTTTACAGATGCCGTTGATTTTATACAGGTTGCCGTAATCAAAATGGATGTTTACAGAATTTAATCCGTCTGACAATTCAGTTTCAGATTGACTAAAAAGTTTTTTACCCTGAAAAACTGCAAATCTTATCTTACCGTCATCTTCCCACGGTACATTGTCAACGAGAGAAAAGACAGGCTCTGTATTTATTCTGCTGTCTCCTCTGAGTTTTTTGTTATTAAGGATTTTAGTGCCTTTTTAAACTGAACGGTGAAAAGGATAGCGGTAAAGGTTACTGCTATTATATCCGCAACGGGCTCTGCCGTATATACCCCCATTGTTTTATCTGCTATCAGCCGGGGCATAATGTAAATCAGCGGTAAGAGTAAAACAAATTTACGAACAATAGCAACAATAATGGAACACGGTGCGTTGCCGATTGAAACGAATGTCATCTGACAGGCAATCTGAATGCCGAAGATACACATCACACCGCAGTAAATCCGAAGAGCCTTTGCGGTGAATTCAATGAGTGTTGCATCGGGTGTGAATATACCTGCAAATATATTCGGGAACAGCATAATGGCTCCCCAGATGATAAAGGAGTAAGTAAGGCAGGAGATAAGCAGAAGCTTAAAGGTTTTCTTGACACGACCGGTGTTTTTTGCACCGTAGTTATAGCTTAAAATAGGCTGTGCACCCTGTGCAATGCCCTGCATCGGGAGCATAGCAAACTGCATAACGCTTGTCAGGATTGTCATTGCGCCGACAGCAATATCACCGCCGTATTTTAAGAGCGAGGAATTAAAGCAGACCGAAATCACACTTTCACTGCTCTGCATAATAAAGGTTGCTGTTCCGAGTGCAATGCAAGGAAAAACAAGCTTTGCATCTATGGGAAGATTATGTCTTCTGAGTTTTAAACAGGTTTTTTTTCCGAAAAGGAATGTAAGCACCCAGATGCAGGAAAAAGCTTGTGAAAGAATGGTAGCAAGTGCCGCACCCTTTACGCCCATATTAAAGCCGAAAATAAAAACGGGATCAAGGATAATATTGCTGACAGCACCGATAAGAACTGTAATCATACTGATTTTGGTGTAGCCTTGTGCCGTAATAAATGCTCCCATACCAAGTGTCAGCTGAACAAAGACGGTACCGATAGCATAGATATTCATATAATCGGTAGCGTAGCCGATTGTGTTCTCACTTGCGCCGAACATCAGAAGCAGGTCTTTGTTCCAGATCAGCAGAACAGCGGTCAGAACTGCAGAAATAATAATCTGCAAAGAAAAGCAACCGCCCATTATTTTTTCGGCAGAGTCGTTATCGCCCTTGCCCATCGAGATAGATGCCTTCGGCGCACCGCCCGAGGCAATCAGCGCCGCAAACGCTGAGATAATCATAATAATCGGCATACAGACACCGACACCTGTAAGTGCAAGACTTCCGTCATCCGGCATATGGCCGATATAGATACGGTCAACGATGTTGTATAGCATATTGATAAGCTGGGCAACCACCGTCGGAACTGCCAGTTTAAACAGCAGTCTGCCAATCGGTGCCGTGCCGAGCATTTCTTTGTTATCGCTCATATTTTTCACTCCGTAAATTTATGTTTATTGAAGATAAAAAAGGACCGCAATTTCTGAAAAAATACGGTCCTTTGGCGGAGACGGAGAGATTCGAACTCTCGAGCCTTTTCAGGCTAACGCATTTCGAGTGCGCCCCGTTATGACCACTTCGATACGTCTCCGTATTTGCTAAAATATTTTAGCAAAGTATTGTTGGTTTGTCAATAGGAAAAAACTTTTGCAGAAGTTGATTATTTTTACGGTGTGTGGTATATTTAATATATATAAAGCAAAGGATGATGAGTTATGAATGATGAAATGCTTATAGAGAAGAAAGTGTCATCAGAGAATGTGTTTGACGGCAGACTGCTCCATGTTTTCAATGATGTTGTGGAGCTACCCAACGGACACAAGTCCACAAGGGAATATATAAAGCATCAGGGAGCTGTGTGTGTTGTTCCCGTGACTGATGATATGGAAGTTGTTGCCGTAAAACAGTACCGTTATCCCATAGGCAGAGTTACAATAGAAATTCCTGCCGGTAAGCTTGACAAGGGTGAAGATATACTCACTGCCGCAAAAAGAGAGCTTAGCGAGGAAACCGGTGTTGAAAGTGCCGATATTGAATATATGGGCGGTCTTTATCCGTCGGTTGCATACACAGATGAAATAATACATATGTATGTTGCAAAAAATCTTGTCTACGGTGATTCTCATACCGATGATGACGAGTTTCTCAATGTGGTAAAAATACCTCTTGCTGAGTTTGCTCAGATGGTTATGAACGGTGAGATTCAGGATGCAAAGACTATGGCTGCAATTCTCAAGGTTGCAAGAATGTACGGTGTGTGATGAAAATCATAGGTCATATTGAAACTGATTTCAATACAAAGTTCGGCCTGCCGAGACAAAGCGGTATGTGTGACGGTCTCAGGGGCAGAATAATACTTGAGCCTGAATACAGAAGGGAAGAGGCTTTCAGAGGGCTTGAGGGCTTTTCTCATATATGGGTGCTATGGAAGCTTTCAGAAACCGAGAGGGAAGAGTGGTCACCCACTGTCAGACCTCCGAGGCTCGGGGGCAATAAAAGAATGGGTGTTTTTGCCACCCGTTCACCATTCAGACCGAATAATATAGGGCTGTCATGCGTAAAGCTTGACAGGATTGCTTATGATGAGGATGTTTCTCCCGTTCTGTATGTGTCGGGAATTGATATGATGAACGGAACGCCTGTATTTGATATAAAACCTTATGTGCCTGTTGCCGATTGCATACCCGAAGCGACAGACGGTTTTACGGCTCAGACAAAGGATTATTCTCTTGAAGTGAATTTTCCGCATAATCTTCTTGAAATTCTTCCCGAAGAAAAAAGAACAGGCGCAATACAGATGCTCTCTCAGGACCCTCGACCATCATATATCGAGGATGAAAAACGTTTTTACGGCGTTCAGTATGCAGGCTATGATATAAGATTTTATGTAAAAGAAAATATACTCACGGTGTGTGATGTGAAAATGTAAAAAGAAGCCGGAAATTTCGGCTTCTTTTACTGTTTATCAAGTATACATCTGAGAAGATGCTCCGTATCGGGCACAAGACTGTCTTCACCTGTTATAACAGTCAGTCTGTAAACTGTGTTGCCCGTTACAGCAACAATATCTTCAGATGTTGTATAAACTGCTTCAAATCCGTCTGCCGACGTTTCAGTGAAGCTGTTGTATTTGTCATTTATAAGCAGACAGGCAGCTTTCATTGCTGTTTCCTGATTTCTGTATTCAATTATGTCCTGATAAACTATGAAGCTTTTATCACCGATATGATAGTATTCATTCGTCAGTGTGAGCTCTGCCGTAAGTGTTTTTCTCACGGTGATTCTGTTCGGGAGTTCTTTGCCTGAGTGCTTCAGACCCGTGCCTGTTATTTTGTCTTCAATCCCGAAATCGTGAATGTCAAGATATTTTCCGTCTGAAATTACGGGGATATCGGCAGTTTTTGCCGTTAAAAGAGAGAATAACGAAAGAATAACAAAAATTGCTGACACACAGATAACAATAATGCCGCTGATAAGCTGTATTTTTCTGCCTGAATTATTGCCGGCATCCTTTTTTGATGTGATGTGCTTATACAGACAAGAAAAAATCGCATATATAAGCAGAAGTGTAATTGCAATATACAGTTCGGGCATTGTTATGATTTTGTACTGAAGATTTTGGAAAAACGGAATCAACTCAAACGCATTGTAGGTAATATCATCTGTTATAACAATGTTCAGAAAACATAAGAAAAAAAACGATGCTGAAATTATGCGGTGTATTCTGTCAAGGCTTTTTTGCTCAAGCATAATGATCCCCCCCTCCTAAGAAATTATAGCATACGGGCATTTCAATGTCAAATTGAGACAAACAATAATTTATCGGAGCGATAAATTATTGTTTTGTGGTTGAATTTTTCTTCACTATGTGATAGAATTATAAAGATTCAGTATAATTATTTTACGGAGGCGTTAAAATGACAGAAGATTACAGAGGTTCTGTAGCTATTGTTCTCGGTCTTTCCGACACAGATGAAAAAATTCCTGCTGCCTCGGGCAGAATTTCAACTCAGGAGGGTGATGCCTCCGAAATATTTGCAAAAAGTCAGGATAAGGAGAAGAACGCAAAGCTCATTTCAAAGGTTACCCGTTCAGGCCATAACTCAACAATTGAGCATACCGTGTTCAATCTCGCTTTTCAGGATGTTTCCGTTTTTGTTGAGCAGTTCCTGATTGAATTCAGACTTGCTTCATTCACGGTAAAATCAAGAAGATATGTTGACTTCCGCAAGTGCGGATTTTATGTTCCGTTCCTAGGTAAAAAGGAGCTTGAGGACAAGTTCAGTGAAACTATGGAATATCTTTTCAATGAGTACACTGCATTCGTTGATGCAGGTGTGCCCAAGGAGGATGCAAGATTTCTGCTTCCTTACTGCCTGAGAAGTAATTTCTATTGCTCGGTCAATGCAAGAGAGCTTTTACATATGCTTCGTTCAATGCTTTTCGGCAGAGGCAGTCAGTTCAAGGAGCTTTATGACCTTGGTATGCAGATTTATTCTCAGATTGAAAAGCTCACACCCGGTATCGTTACCGATTTTTATAAGAGAAGACCCGAAAAGAGTGACAAGATTGCTCTGGGTTATATGTTCAATAACTACGAAGAAAACAATGACAGCAAAAAGCCTGTTGAGCTTATTTCCGTTTCACCTGATGCTGAAAAGAGTGTTGCACGCTCGGCACTTATCTGGACAAGACAGTACACACCCGATGCAGTTGAAAAGATTATTTCGGATGAGGGCAATGTGAACAAAATCATTGACTGCGTGCTTGAGTCATCAAGACCGAGACCTCTTGAGACTGTCAGCTATACATTCCGTATAAACGGCGTGTCACTCTCAACAATAACACACTTTGCCCGTCACAGAATGCACTCTCTTATGGTGCCTTCACTGACACTTACCGACAGAACGAAGTACATAATTCCCGAAACGGTAAAGCAGGCAGGTCTTCTTGAAAGATATGAAGAAGCATTCACAAGAATGAATGAGCTTTATAACTGCCTGAAAGCTGAGGGCTGTACAGAGGAACAGGCTGTTTACTGTCAGCTCAGCGGTAACACGCTTGACATTGTTTCCTGTATGAACGGCAGAGAGCTTATGCTTTTTATGAGACTTCGTACCTGCACAAGAGCACAGTGGGAAATCCGTGATTTTGCAATTGAGATGCTCCGTCAGCTTCGTGAGATTTCACCTGTTATTTTCAATAAATTCGGTCCCAGCTGTTACGTCACATCCTGTCCCGAGGGTGCAATGTGCTGCGGAAGAACGGCAGAAATTAAAGAATATTTCAATAAGTTATGATATAATTCTGAAAGGAAAATCACTATGAAAGAAAGCGTAAAAAAAGAAAATGCAAAAATGCTTTTTAAGGCAATTCTCACTCTTGAAAATGAAGAAGAATGTGAGGGCTTTTTTAAGGACCTTTGCACAGATACAGAAATCTATTCAATGGCGCAGCGTTTTATGGTGGCAAAGATGGTCGCTTCAGGCAAAAAGTATGATGAAATTGAAGATGCAACAGGTGCTTCACCTGCAACTATCAGCCGTGTAAAGAGATATATGGAAAACTATAAGCAGTACGATATTTTCACAAGGCTGGGCGAATAATGAGCTATTCTTCACTGGCAGAGGTTTATGATAAGCTGACAACTAATGTGGAATATGAACGGCGGGCTGAGTATATACAGTCACTGCTGCTGAAAAACGGTGCAAAGGGCGGTATTCTGCTTGACCTTGCCTGCGGTACGGGTACGCTTTCAGCAGAGCTTGCGAAGTACGGTTACGATATGATTCTGTGTGACCTGTCAGCAGAAATGCTCGGCTTTGCAAGGGAAAGACTTCCCGATGCGCTGCTTGTGTGTCAGAGTATGACTGAGCTTGACTTGTACGGCACAATAAATCACGCCGTATGTTCACTTGACAGCATAAATCATCTGCTGAAGCCCTGCGATGTAAAAGCGGCTTTTTCATCAGTTTCACTTTTTATGGAACGGGGCGGAGTGTTTGTGTTTGATGTCAATACGATATACAAGCACGAAAATGTGCTGGGTAACAATTCTTTTGTTACTGAGGCTCAGGATGTTTTCTGCGTCTGGCAGAATTCATATAAGCGAAAGAGTAAAACGGTTGATATAAATATTGATATCTTTATTAAAGAAGATAATAAATACGAAAGGCTGCGTGAAAGCTTCTCTGAAAGAGCATACTCTCTTGCGGATATTTCAAAATGGCTTGACGAGACAGGCTTTGATGTGGTCGGTGTATACGATGATATGACGGAAAATAAGCCGTCTGAAATGAGCGAAAGAGTATATTTTTCGGCAGTAAAGAGGTAAAAATAAATGGGTAATCTTGTAAGATGTATTTCAGAAGACGGCACACTGCTTATAATGGCGTGTGACACAACAGACATTGTTCAGAAAGCGTATGAAATACACGGTACATCAAAGGTGTGTACGGCTGCTCTGGGCAGACTTCTGACAGCAGGTGCTATGATGGGCAGTATGCTCAAGGGCAAAAATGACACACTCACACTTAAAATAAACGGCGGAGGCCCTGCAGGCTCAGTCCTGACAGTTGCAGACAGCGTATGCCACGTAAAAGGCTATGTTGTTGACGGCAATGTGGAGCTTCCCCTCAATAAAAAAGGCAAGCTCGATGTTGGCGGTGCAGTGGGCAGAAACGGCTTTATCACCGTTATCAAGGATTTAGGTCTCAAGGAGCCCTTTGTCGGTCAGGTGCCTATTGTTTCGGGTGAAATTGCAGAGGATATCACAGCCTATTTTGCTGCAAGTGAGCAGACACCGTCAGTATGCGGTCTGGGTGTTCTTGTTGCTCAGGACAAGTCTGTTATCAAGGCGGGAGGTTTTCTTATTCAGCTTCTTCCCACAGCCGATGACGGCATAATTGATATGGTTGAAAAGGATATTCAGGGTATTGACTCTGTCACAAAAATGCTCGTTGACGGTCTGACACCCACCGAAATCTGCAAGAAGGTTCTGCCTTCATTTGATATTCAGGAGCTTGATGTTATGCATCCTGAGTATAAATGCGACTGCTCTGTTGAAAGAGTTCAGACTGCACTTATTTCTGCAGGCAGGGAAGAGCTTCTTGATATGGCAAATGACCCGATTACCGAGGTCAAGTGTCAGTTCTGCAATAAGGCTTACCGTTTTACGGGTAAGGATATTCTTAAATTATTGGAAAATTCTACAGGAGAAAATTAAATGAACAGTAAAATGCTATGCTCAAAATGCGGCAAAAGACCTGCAGTTGTGTTTATCTCAAAAATTCAGGGAGATGACTCAACTCAGGAGGGACTTTGCCTCAAATGTGCAATGGAAATGAATATAGGCCCCATAAAGCAGTTTATGGAGAAAATGGGTATAACCGAAGAAGAGGTTGAAGCTGTCAGCGAACAGCTCGGTGATGCAATGGATGCAATGGGCGGTCCCGACGGCTTTGAATTCGGCGGCGCAGGCACATTCCCCTTTGGCTTTATGAACGGTATGGGTGCCGCAAACACTAATGAGACTGCAATGACAGCAAAAGAAGATAATGATTCGGTGCAGGAGAGTCAGCCTAAGAAAAAGCGTTTCGGCAAAGATAAGAAGCAGGCTGCGAACAACGAAAAGCAGAGAAAGTTCCTCAATCTCTACTGTACAGACCTTACAAAAAAGGCCCGTGACGGTAAGATAGATACCATTATCGGCAGAGATGATGAAATCTACAGAGTCACTCAGATTCTCTGCAGAAGAACCAAGAACAACCCCTGCCTTATCGGTGAACCCGGTGTAGGTAAAACTGCCATTGCAGAGGGACTTGCACTCAAGATTGCAGCAGGTGCAGTGCCTGCAAAGCTTCAGAACAAGGAGCTTCATCTTCTTGACCTTACGGCTCTCGTTGCAGGTACTCAGTTCAGAGGTCAGTTTGAAAGCCGTATAAAAGGCCTTGTTGACGAAGTCAGGGCTGAGGGTAATATCATCCTTTTCATTGACGAAGTCCACAACCTCGTGGGCACAGGCGATGCAGAGGGCTCAATGAATGCGGCTAATATTCTCAAGCCTGCACTTTCCCGTGGTGAAATTCAGGTTATCGGTGCAACAACGTTTACAGAATACAGAAAATATATTGAAAAAGACTCGGCTCTTGAAAGGCGTTTCCAGCCCGTTAAGGTTGAGGAGCCTTCAATCGACGATGCATATAAGATGCTTCAGGGTATCAAGGGATATTACGAAATGTATCACAGAGTCAGAATTTCTGACAGACTTCTTTATCTTGCAGTGACTCTTTCAGAAAGATACATCAACGACAGATTCCTGCCCGACAAGGCAATTGACCTTCTTGACGAGGCCTGTACCTGTGCAAACCTGAGAAATAAGGCAATCAGTGACTGTGAAATTGCAGAAAACAAGCTCAAAGTACTCAAAGCTGATGAAGAGGCAGAAATGCAGACAGAAGACGGTGCTGAGCCTGATTATGAGGCTCTTGCATCAATCCGTTCTGAAATAATGACACTTGAAAACGAGCTGCCTGCTCTTCGTGAAAAAGCAGCAGACAATGATGTTACGGAAGACGATATTGCAAGAGTTATTAACCTGTGGACAGGCATTCCCGTCAGAAAGATTATAGATTCAGACCTTGACAAGCTTGCTGATATGGAGGACCATCTCAAGGCAAGAGTTATAGGTCAGAACGAGGCTGTTGAGGCAGTCTGTGCAGCAATCAGAAGAAACAAAATTCAGATAAATCCTCAGAAACGCCCTGCATCATTCATTTTTGTAGGCCCCACGGGTGTAGGTAAAACAGAGCTTGTAAAACAGCTTGCAAACGAGCTTTTTGACACTCCCGAAACTCTTATAAGGCTTGATATGTCTGAGTTTATGGAGAAGCACTCCGTTTCAAGAATCATCGGCTCACCTCCGGGATATGTGGGCTATGACGATGCAGGACAGCTTACCGAAAAGGTAAGAAGAAAGCCCTATTCTGTCATTCTTTTTGATGAAATCGAAAAGGCTCATCCCGATGTTATGAACATTCTTCTTCAGATTCTTGACGAGGGTAAGACAAGTGATGCTCAGGGCAGAACTGTTGACTTTTCAAACACAGTCATAATTATGACTTCAAACGCAGGCTCTCAGAATAGAGAAAGTGCAATGGGCTTCGGCAAGAGTGATAATGAAGTATCAAAAGATAAGGCAATGAAGGGGCTTCGTGAATTCCTCAGACCTGAATTCATAGGCAGAGTTGACGAGGTTATCATCTTCAATAAGCTTGATGAGGATGCTTACACAAAAATTGCCTCACTTCTCATTTCAGATCTTGTTCCCGGTCTTCGTGACAAGGGCATAACTCTGAATATTGCAGAGAATGTTCCCGCTGTGATTGCCGGAATGGCTGTCGGCGGTGAAAGAGGCGCAAGAGACATCAGAATTGCAATAAGAAAGCATATTGAAGATGCCATTGCAAACATCATCATCGCAAACAGGAATATGAGCATTGATACAATCAATGTCACTGCAGAAGAGGGCAGAATTATCTGCAAAAAAGCGTAATTTTTCAGCAGACACTTTCGGGTGTCTGCATTTTTATAAAGGAAATAAAAATGAAAACAGTAATCACAATGATCAACTCAAAATACATACATTCATCTCTTGCCCCGTGGTATCTGCTTGCAGGGGTAAGGGCTTTTTGTGATGAAAAAACCAAGGCAAAGGTCATTGAAGGCACTGTAAATGAAAATTACAGAAAAACAGCAGACAGCCTTGTGAGTGAAAATGCAGATGTCTATGCTTTCTGCTGTTATATATGGAATATTGAGTTCGTGAAAAAAGTTGCCCGTGAAGTGAAAAAACAAACGGGTTCATATGTGGTTTTCGGCGGTCCCGAGGTCAGCTACAATGCAGGTGAAGTTCTTGACAGCAACTTATTTGTTGATTTTGTTCTGTCAGGGGAGGGCGATGAAAGCTTTGCTTCTCTTTGTAACTGTCTTTGTGAAAAAAGTAACTTTTCATCCGTAAACGGGCTGTGTTTCAGAAAAGACGGCAAAAACGTCATTTCATTGCCCGTTGTGTCCGATAAAGAGCCGCTGTCACCATATTGTGAAGAATATTTTTCATCACTCGGCGGCAGAATTGCCTACATTGAAGCGTCAAGAGGCTGTCCTTTTTCGTGTGCATTCTGTCTTTCGGGCAGATGCGGAGGACTTGTGCTTTTTGATATTGAAAGAGTGAAAAATGAGCTTGTTCTTCTTGCAAACAGCGGTACTCAGACGGTGAAATTCATTGACCGCACATTTAATGCAAAGGAAGACAGAGCCAATGAAATCATTTCTTTTATAATTAAAAATTACGGGAAGAAAATACCCCGTGATGTGTGCTTTCATTTTGAAATTGACGGCGGAACGCTTAAAGACAGCACACTTGAAAAACTGAAAAATGCTCCCGTCGGACTGTTTCAGCTTGAGGTGGGGCTTCAGAGCTTTAATCCCGATACACTCAGAGCCGTGCACAGAAACCCCGACACAGGGAAGCTTGAAAACACAATAAAAGAGCTTGTCGCATCAGGTAATATGCACATCCACGCCGACCTTATCGCAGGTTTGCCATACGAGGATATTCACTCTTTCAGAAACAGCTTCAACAGGCTTTATGCGCTCAAACCCCATATGCTTCAGCTCGGTTTTCTCAAGCTTCTTCACGGCAGTGAACTCAGGGAAAAATGTGATGATTTCAGCTGTAGCTATCATCTGTCAGCCCCATATGAGGTCATTTCTACTCAGTGTCTGAGTGAAGAGAATATGCAGTCAATCCATTTTGCCGAGGATGCTGTTGACCGTCTTTACAACAGCGGAAGATTCAGAAAAACGCTTGAGCTTCTCATTGATGAATGTCATATTGAGCCCTTTGAGCTGTTTGAAGCATTCGGCAGATTTACGCAAGGTAAAAGCAATATTCCTCTTGACGAATATACATCTCTGGTATATAATTTTTTCGGCAGAAAAACAGACAGAATGAGACTGCGTGATGCACTTGTGTGTGACAGACTCAGCTCAAATCCGTCAGGTATTATTCCTGCTTGTCTGAAAATCCCCGATAACAGACTAAGACGGATAAAAAAACATCTTTCTGAGAATATGAAAATTGACGGAAAAATTGCCTGCGCCATACTTTACAGTGAAAACAGAGTCGTTTACTGCGACTATAAAAATAAAAATCCCGTTACGGAAAATTACGGGCTTTCATTTATGGAGATAATCTTATGAGAATGAGAAAAAAGAAAAATCTTGCAGAAAAAATGGAATATGTATCGGATATTCTCTGCGTGCTTCATTCAGATGACCCAAACTATGTGACATCTGCTCAGAAGAAAGAATATCTTGACTGGAAAAGCATTTTCGGCAACAATAATCCTATGCAGATTGAAATCGGCTGCGGCAAGGGTCAGTTTGTGTGCGAGCTTGCAAAGCTCAATCCTGACATCAATTACATAGCAGTTGAAGTAAACCCCAATGTCATTTATATGGCTGCAAAAAAGGTCAAGGATGAGGGGCTTCGCAATGTCTACTTCCTGCAGTGCCGTGCTGAGTATCTGCCCAAATACATACCCGATGACAGCGTAGAGAGAATTTATCTCAACTTCTCATGCCCCTTCCCCAAGAAAAAATATGCACACCACAGACTCACAGACGGCAGATTCCTTGCTATCTACCGTCAGATGATGAAAAAGGGTGCAGAAATACATCAGAAAACCGACAACACAATTCTGTTTGAATACTCTGTTGAGCAGTTTTCACAGTCAGGTTTTGCAATGAAAAATGTCACACTTGACCTTCACAACAGCAGCTTTGAGGGCAACATTATGACTGAATACGAAAAACGCTTCACAGATTTAGGTCAGCCTATATACCGTCTTGAAGCTTACATAAAGGAGTAAAATAATGAAGTACGAGAACAACTGGGAATCAATCAATTCAAGACCTGTGCCTGAATGGTTTGAAGATGCTAAATTCGGCATTTTCATTCACTGGGGCCTTTACAGCGTGCCTGCATACGCACCTCACGGTCACTATGCAGAGTGGTACGGCTGTCATTGCGATGTGGAGAAAGAAAACCCTGCTGACAGGCAGTATTATGAATATCATCAGAAGACATACGGCCCCGATTTCAAATATGCAGACTTTGTGAATATGTTCAAGGCTGAGAATTTCAATGCAAAGGACTGGATTTCTCTTTTTGAGGATGCAGGCGCAAGATATATGAATCTTGTTTCAAAGCATCACGACGGTTTCTGTATGTACAAATCAAAGTACGCCTGGAACTGGAACAGCGTTGATGTAGGCCCTCACAGAGACTTCTGTAAGGAGCTCAGTGAAGCCTGTGAAGGCACAAAGGTGAAGTTCGGTGTTTATCATTCTGTTTATGAGTGGTTCCATCCTCTTTACCTCAAAAATCCCGAGGAATATGCAACAGAGCATCTTATTCCTATGCTCAAGGAGCTTATAGAGAACTATAAACCTCACACTCTCTTCACGGACGGTGAATGGGAGCATCCCAGCTCAGTGTGGCATTCAACAGAATTCCTGCAGTGGCTTTATAACGAGTCAAGCGTAAAGGATTACATTGTACCCAATGACCGTTGGGGAAGAGAAACAAGAGGCAGACTCGGCGGCAATCTCACAACTGAATACGGTTTTGTAGGTTCACCCGACACAGATGTTGACAACATTCAGGAGCTTGACAGAGTCAGTGAAGAATGCAGAGGTATCGGCGGTTCATTCGGCTGGAACAAGTTTGAAACTCTTGACGATTATCTCACACCGAAAGAGCTTATTGATATGTTTGTTGACCTTATTGCAAAGGGTCAGAACTTCCTTCTCAACATCGGCCCCACAGACGACGGCAGAATTCCCGTTATTATGGAGGAGAGACTGCGTCAGATGGGTAAATGGCTGAAAGTCAACGGTGAGGCTGTTTATGCAAGCCGTAAATACTGTGTTTCAAAGACTGAAAATGTCAAGTACACAAGAAGCAAGGACAGCAGTAAGATTTACGCTTTCTTTATGAATTACCCCATAGGCAAAATCACACTCGAAGACGTTGCCTACAGTGAAAATATGAAGGTTTCACTCCTCGGCTATGACGGTGAAATCACGGCAGAAAACGATAACGGCAAACTCAGAGTAAACTTCGGCTTTATCAATCCCGATGATATGGATTCTGAGTATGTTTATACTGTAAAAATTGAAAAATAATGCAAAAAAAAGAGGCTGAAAACCAATGGTTCTCAGTCTCTTTCTCATTTTAACCGGCAAGTCCGTACTCTTTTCTGCCTGTATCAACAAATCCTCGCCAGAATTCATAAAGTGCATTCGCCTGTTCATATTCCGTATCGTAATATTTACCGTTTATTTGCATATGAGGGTTTTCTGCAGAAAATTCAATCTGTTTTCCGTTATTCAACTGAATTTTAAACATAAAGTATGTTCCGCCGGTATAATCTCCCCGGTCATTTGTTCCGAAGCCTTTAATTTTTATATCATGCATCAGGCTAAGAAGCTCGTCAATATTTTCTTCGGGTAAAGAAAGATATACGGGTTCCTCATTATCATAATAATTGATAAAATATGAAACAGACACTATTTTATCTTTTTCAACATTTTCAAAAGCAGGACGCTCAATAAAGATGATGCCGAGAATTATTGCCGCCGCAACTGCAAATATGATGACCGTTAATATTGCAATAACATTCTTCTTTTTCATACTATCACCCCGCTGTCCAATAATGACAGTTTCCGTAATTCAATGTCAATATAACCTTCTTTTTAATATACATATAAATATAAATGTGTCAAAATTTCTAATTAAAACATTGGTATTACCCCTTTCATTATAGCACAAAAAAACTCTTTTGCTATATATAGTACATAGATCTGACATTTGTAACATTATTTTATATTTTTTGCAAAAAAATATAAAAGTCCGCTACAGCAAATTCAGTACAGCAACCATAATTCTGTTTGCTGTGGCTTCGAGTCTGACTACAGATGTATTTTGGTAAATAACCCAAACAATTTTTTGACAATCAGTGTCACATTACCTTCATCTATTAGAGTGTAAAAAACAGTACATTGTTGCAAGAATAATTAGATTATTTGAAAAATCAAAATTTGTAGGGAGCTTCAATAACGTAGGGCGGTAAACTTGCTGTTGACTTCGGCTTTATCAATCCCGATGAAATGAAATCGGAATATGTTTACACGGTAAAAATTGAAAAGTAAAACAATAATTTATCGGGATGATTTATTGATATCGTGTAGGGACCGATGCCCACATCGGTCCGCCGGCACAGATGAAACTTTACGGACCGATGTGGGCATCGGTCCCTACGATAGGTTTATTTAAGCAGCCCGACAAATTCTGATTTTCTGTGCAAGGCATACATAAATTTTACTTCATTTTAGTGAAGTTTTTTTGAAAAAAGTATTGACATTGTATTTTCTCTTTTGTATAATTAACTACAATACAGATAAACGCAATGACAAGGCTAAAGGGTCATTCGTAGCGGTGTTTTCAGAGAGCAACCGGGTGGTGTGAGGTTGCAGCCGTGAGTGATCGTATCTCTCCTTCGAGCGGTCGACTGAACACCGTCATTATGACGGTCGTGTAGGAAGAACGGAGCTTCATCGTTAAAGAAGTAGCATATTCGGCTTCGTGCCCGATGTGTGAATTGAGTGGGTGATTTTTCACCAATTAGAGTGGTACCACGGACTTATCCTCCGTCTCTTTGTTGAGACGGAGTTTGTTTTTTTTATCTGTATATTATGAAACAGAGGTGATTCCATGAGAGGAACAGAAAAGTACACAAGACAGTTTTTTATGCCCCCTGAAGTGAAAGGCGAATGGATGCACAAAACCTATATCGACAAGGCACCCGTCTGGTGCAGCGTTGACCTTCGTGACGGCAATCAGTCCCTTATCATCCCTATGAGTCTTGAGGAAAAGATTGAGTTCTTCAAGCTTCTTGTTAAAATCGGATTCAAGCAGATTGAAGTCGGTTTCCCTGCAGCGAGTGAAACTGAATATCAGTTCCTTCGCACACTTATCGAAAACGACCTTATTCCCGATGACGTTACAGTTCAGGTTCTTACACAGTCAAGAGAACATATTATAAAGAAGACATTTGAAAGTCTTGCAGGAATAAAGAATGAAAATCACGTTATCGTTCATCTTTACAATTCAACTTCGGTTGCACAGAGAGAACAGGTTTTCAGAAAGTCAAAGGACGAAATCAAGCAGATTGCAATTGAAGGCGCAAAGCTCTTTGATTCACTTGCAAAGGAATACGGCGTGAAGTACCGTTATGAATATTCACCCGAATCATTCACAGGTACAGAGCCCGAATATGCACTTGAAGTCTGCAATGCAGTTCTTGATGTATGGCAGCCCACCGCTGACAGAAAGGTTGTTATCAATCTTCCCGTAACTGTTGAACACTCAATGCCTCACGTTTACGCAAATCAGATTGAATATATGAGCAACAACCTCAAATACAGAGAGAATGTTGAGATTTCACTTCATCCTCATAATGACAGAGGCTGTGCCGTTGCAGACTGTGAATTAGGTCTTCTTGCAGGTGCAGACAGAATCGAAGGCACACTCTTCGGCAACGGTGAAAGAACAGGTAACGCAGATATTGTCACTCTGGCAATGAATATGTTCTCACAGGGCGTTGACCCCGAGCTTGATTTCTCAGATATGCCTTCAATCGTCAATGTCTATGAAAAAGTAACAAGAATGTCAGTTTATGAGCGTTCACCCTATTCGGGCAACCTTGTTTTTGCAGCTTTCTCAGGCTCACATCAGGATGCTATTGCAAAGGGTATGAAATACAGAGAAGACAACGACTGCGAGCACTGGACAGTGCCTTATCTTCCCATCGACCCCAAGGATGTGGGCAGGGAATACAAGACAGACGTTATCCGTATCAACTCACAGTCAGGCAAGGGCGGTATCGGTTATCTTCTTGATAAGCAGTACGGTTACATTCTCCCGATGAAGATGAGAGAAAACGTCGGCTACTGCGTAAAGGATGTTTCCGACAAGGCTCACAAGGAGCTTCAGCCTCAGGAAGTTTTCGATGTGTTCAAAGAGAACTATATCAATATCATTGACGGTCCCGTTAAATATATTGACTGTCACTTTGTGCGTAAGAATGACACAGTCGCTTACCTCACATTTGAAAAAGACGGCATAGTAGACGATATCGCAGGCAACGGTAACGGTTCGCTTGACGCTGTTGTTAAAGCACTTCACAAGGGCGGCATTATATTTGACCACCTTGAATATACAGAACACGCTCTGAATATGGGCTCAACATCAAAGGCTGTTTCTTATGTCAGCATCACAATGCCTGACGGTAAGGTCAGCTGGGGTGTCGGTGTTGATGACGATATTATTCTTTCATCAGTATACGCACTGTTCTCAGCAATCAACAGATACGAAAAATCAAAGTAAGGAGAAATTATTATGGGTATGACAATGACACAGAAGATTCTTGCCGCACACGCAGGGCTCGAATCTGTTGAAGCAGGTCAGCTTATAATGGCAAAGCTTGACCTTGTTCTCGGCAACGATATCACTTCTCCCGTTGCTATAAACGAATTCAGCAAAAACGGCTTTGACAAGGTTTTTGACAACACAAAAATTGCAATGGTTATGGACCACTTTGTTCCCAATAAGGACATCAAGGCTGCTCAGCAGACAAAGCAGTGCAGAACATTTGCAAAATCATTCAATATCACAAACTACTACGATGTCGGTGAAATGGGCATTGAGCACGCACTCATTCCCGAAAAAGGTCTTGCAGCCCCCGGTGACTGTATCATCGGTGCAGACTCACATACATGTACATACGGTGCATTGGGAGCTTTCTCAACAGGTATCGGCTCAACCGATATGGCGGCAGGTATGGCAACAGGCAAGGCCTGGTTCAAGGTTCCTTCTGCTATTAAATTCACCCTTACAGGCTCTCTTAACAAGGGTGTTTCGGGTAAGGACGTTATTCTTCACATCATCGGTATGATAGGTGTTGACGGTGCTCTCTACCGTTCAATGGAATTCACGGGCGAAGGTCTTCACTCTCTTTCAATGGACGACAGACTTGCAATGGCTAATATGGCTATTGAAGCAGGCGCAAAGAACGGCATCTTCGAGGTTGACGACAAGACACTTGAATACGTAAACGGCAGAGTAAACCGTGAATTCACAGTTTATAAGGCAGACGAAGACGCCGTTTACGATGAAGAATATGTAATAAATCTTTCTGAAATCGTTTCAACCGTTGCCTGTCCTCATCTTCCCGAGAACACAAGGCCTGCAAGTGAGCTTACAGACATAGTACCCGATCAGGTTGTTATAGGCTCCTGCACAAACGGCAGAATTTCAGATATGGAAGCTGCCGCAAACATCCTCAAGGGCAAGAAGGTTGCAAAGGATATAAGAGTTATTGTTATTCCCGCAACACAGTCGGTCTATAAAGAGTGCATCAAGAGAGGCTATATGGATATTTTCATTGATGCGGGCTGTGCAGTTTCAACTCCCACCTGCGGACCTTGTCTGGGCGGTTATATGGGTATCCTTGCAGATGACGAAATCGCAGTTGCAACAACGAACAGAAACTTCGTAGGCAGAATGGGTGCAAAGAGCTCAAAGATTTACCTTGCAAGCCCCGAAGTTGCAGCCGCAACAGCAGTTGTCGGACACATTGTTGACCCGAAAGATTTTATTTAATTCGCAATTAGAAATTCGCAATTCGCAATTGATGAAGGGGCTTTGCCCCTTACCCCATTATAATGGTTCAAAAGGCGGAGCCTTTTCCGCAATTGCACATTGCACATTGATAATTGCGAATTAATTTCCCGATTTATTAATAATTGAAAGGAATCTTACCTATGAATGTAAAAGGTTTTGTACATAAATACGGCGACAACGTTGACACAGACGTTATTATCCCTGCAAGATATCTCAACACGGCAAACCACAAGGAGCTTGCTGCACACTGTATGGAGGATATCGACACGGAATTTGTAAACAAGGTAAATGACGGTGACATTATGGTAGGCGGTGCCAATTTCGGTTGCGGTTCATCACGTGAACACGCTCCCATTGCTATCAAGGAATCCGGCATTTCCTGTGTTATCGCATCAACCTTTGCAAGAATTTTCTACAGAAATGCAATAAACATCGGTCTTGCAATTCTCGAATGTCCCGAAGCAAGCGAAAAAATCGCAGCAGGTGACGAGGTTGCAGTTGACTTCGATACAGGCGTTATCACAAACATCACAAAGAACGAGGAATACAAGGCTCAGCCTTTCCCCGAATTCATAAAAGAGATTATCGCATCAAACGGTCTTCTTAATTCACTCAAGTGAGGGTAAAATTATGAAAAAAGTTATTACAGTTCTCAAAGGTGACGGAATAGGCCCCGAAATAGTTGACGAAGCTCTCAAGGTGCTTGACAGAATCGGTGAAAAATACTCACACGAATTTGAATATAAGTATGTTGACATAGGCGGCTGCTCAATCGACAAATACGGCGTGCCCATTACAGATGAAGGTATGGCACAGTGCAAAAACTGTGACAGCGTTCTCTTAGGTGCAGTCGGCGGTCCCAAATGGGATAACTGTCCTCCCGCAATCAGACCCGAAAAGGCTCTTCTTGCCGTAAGAAGCGAGCTCGGTCTTTTCGCAAACCTTCGTCCCACAAAGCTCTTCCCCCAATTGGCAGATGCGTCTCCCTTAAAGCCCTCAGTTGTCGGTGACGGCATTGACCTTCTTATCGTAAGAGAGCTCACGGGCGGTATCTATTTCGGCAAGAGAACAACAGGCGAAGAAAACGGCGAGAAATTCGCTGCAGACGAGCTCAAATATTCAGAGCACGAAATTGAGAGAATAGGCAGAGTTGCTTTTGAGTCTGCAAGAAAGAGAAGATGCAAGGTGTCTTCCGCAGACAAGGCAAACGTGCTTGATTCTTCAAGACTGTGGAGAAGTGTTATGCACCGTCTTGCAGAGGAATATTCTGATGTTGAATACGAAGACATCCTCGTTGACAACACAGCAATGCAGCTTATCAGAAATCCCGGCAGATTTGACGTTGCAGTTACTGAGAATATGTTCGGTGACATTCTTTCAGACGAAGCAAGTATGCTCACAGGTTCCATAGGTATGATGCCCTCAGCCTCTCTTTCGGAAGGCACACTGGGTATGTATGAGCCTATTCACGGTTCAGCACCCGACATCGCAGGAATGGACATTGCAAATCCCCTGGGCACAATCCTCTCAGCCGCAATGATGCTCAGATATTCATTCAATATGATTGAAGAAGCAGATGCTATCGAAAACGCAGTCAATGCAGTGCTTGATGAAGGCTTCAGAACAGGCGACATTATGCAGGAGGGTATGACAAAGGTCGGCTGTAAAAAGATGGGCGACCTGGTTGCGGAACGGATTTAATTCGCAATTTGCAATTCGCAATTCGCAATTTCGGAAAGGGCTTCGCCCTTTGACCCATAATATTTTTAAATAGTACTTGAATTATAAATTATAATATTATATAATATCAAAATAATTTTCATTTCTTGATTGCGGTGTTGATAATGATTGATTATCAATTCAAGTCGCATAGCGACTTCCGATAATTGAGCATTTCAAATTGCGAATTGAGAATTGATTTGTGTGGTGAAACAATGAAATTATCAGGTGCTGAAATACTTGTCAGAACATTGATTGAACAGGGTGTCGATGTTGTTTTCGGTTATCCCGGAGGACAGGTTATCAACATTTATGACAGATTATATGAGCATCAGGACGAATTGAAGCATATTCTTGTGGCTCACGAGCAGGGTGCATCCCACGCCGCTGACGGTTACGCAAGAACAACGGGCAAGGTCGGTGTCTGCATCGCAACATCAGGTCCCGGTGCCACGAACCTTGTAACAGGTATCGCAACTGCTTACCTTGATTCTGTCCCTATGGTTGCCATTACGGGTAACGTTTCAAACGACCTTATCGGCAGGGACAGCTTTCAGGAGGTTGACATAACGGGTATCACAATGCCCATTACAAAGCACAATTACTTTGTAAACAAGGTTTCAAAGCTTGCTGAAACCTTAAGAGAAGCTTTCAGGCTTGCAAAATCGGGCAGACCCGGTCCCGTGCTTGTGGATATTCCAAAGGATGTTCAGGTGGCTCTTTACGATTACGAGCCTGAAGCTCCCGTGGAGCCCTTGGCAAAGATTCCTCCCAAGCCCCACAAGATTGAGAGTGCAATACAGCTTATAAATGAAGCAAAAAAGCCTTACATATATTGCGGCGGCGGTACAATCACAGCCCAGGCAAGTGATGTTGTCAAGGCTCTTGCAGAAAAGATTGATGCAGTCATCGGTTGCTCACTTATGGGTATTTCCGCAATAGAAAATTCAAACGAGAGATTCCTCGGTATGCAGGGTATGCACGGTCATTACGCATCTTCAATGGCTCAGCACAATGCAGACCTTATAATTACAGTCGGTGCAAGATTTTCTGACAGAGCAACGGGTAACAAGGCAAAATATGCCCCCCGGGCAAAGATTATCCATATCGATACGGATAAAGCCGAAATCGATAAGAACATTATTGCAAATTTAGGTATATGCAGTGATGTAAAAATGGCTCTTACCGAGATTCTTGAGGGTGTCGGAAAGGCTGAACACCCCGAATGGATAAGTCAGGTAAAGGATTTCATTGAAGAAGAGAAGAATCACACTCCCGTTTCGGAAGAGATGAATCCTTATAATATTATTCAGGTCATCAACAAGTGCAAAACAGACGATATGCCCGTTGCAACAGATGTGGGACAGCATCAGATGTGGTCAGCACAGTATTGCGAATTCGCAAAGCCCAGAAAGTTTGTTTCAAGCGGCGGTCTCGGTACAATGGGCTTCGGTCTTGGTGCGGCAATCGGTTCTGCAATCGGTTCGGGACACAAAACAGTCCTTGTGACAGGTGACGGCAGCTTCGGTATGTGCCTTAACGAGCTCGCAACAGCTGCTTCATACAACGTACCCGTCATTATCGTTATAATGAATAACGGAGTGCTCGGAATGGTCCGTCAGTGGCAGAATCTTTTCTTTAATCAGCACTATTCAAATACGGTGCTTGACAGAAAAACCGATTTTGTCCGTCTTGCTGAGGCTTTCGGTATCAAGGGCTTCAGATGCACCGAAATGGCAGATTTTGAGAAGACAATGAAGGATGCTGTTGCTGCAGACGGTCCCGTGCTTATCGAGTGCTTTATTGATAAGGACGAAATGGTTCTGCCTATGCTTCCTCCCGGCGGCTCAATGGACGACATCATTGTTGAAAGGGTGGGTGACTGATATGGACAGACACGTTCTTTCGGTTTTCGTCCGTAACCAGTACGGTGTACTTGCAAGAATTTCAAGTATGTTCAGAAGAAGAGGCTTCAACATTGACTCTCTTACCGTTGGTGAAACGGAAAACCCCGAATATTCAAGAATGACAGTCACCTTCAACGGTGACGACGTGATAAAGAATCAGATTGTGCGTCAGCTTGCAAAGATGCCCGATGTTGAGTGTCTTACAGAGCTTGAAAGGGCTGAATCTGTTTCAAGAGAGCTTGTTCTTGTGAAGATTAAGAACAGCAAGGAATCAAGACAGGACATTATGAGTGTTGTTGATATTTTCAGAGCAAAGGTAGTCGATTACGGCACAGAAGCTATGATAATTGAAATAACAGGTGAGTCCTCAAAAATTGATGCTTTTATTGACCTTGTGGAAGAATTCGGAATTATCGAAGTCTGCCGTACGGGTATGGTGGCTCTTAAAAGAGGCAACGGAAGCATTCTTAATGAAAACTAATTCGCAATTGTAAATTCGCAATTCGCAATTTCGGAAAAGGCTTTGCCTTTTGAATCATTTAAATTAATACATAATTGTACATTGTAAATTGTAAATTGTACATTGATAAAAAGGAGATATAAAAATGAACACATCAGCAAAAGTATATTATCAGCAGGACTGCGATCTCGGCAGACTTTCAGGCAAGACAGTAGCTATCATCGGTTACGGCTCACAGGGCCACGCACACGCACTTAACCTCAAGGAAAGCGGCGTTCACGTAATCATCGGTCTTTACGAAGGCTCAAAGAGCTGGGCAAAGGCAGAAGCTCAGGGCTTTGAGGTTTACACATCAGCTGAAGCTGCAGCAAAGGCTGACCTTATTATGATTCTTATCAACGACGAACTTCAGGCAAAGCTTTACAAAGAGAGCATCGAGCCCAACCTCACAGCAGGCAAGACCCTTGCATTCGCTCACGGCTTCAACATCCACTTCGGCTGCATCAAGCCCCCCAAGGATGTCAACGTTATTATGATCGCTCCCAAGGGCCCCGGTCACACAGTAAGAAGTGAATATCAGGCAGGTAAGGGTGTTCCCTGTCTTATCGCTGTTGAGCAGGATGCTACAGGCGATGCTATGGATATCGGTCTTGCATATGCTCTGGGTATCGGCGGCGCAAGAGCAGGCGTTCTTGAAACAAACTTCCGTACAGAAACAGAAACAGACCTCTTTGGTGAGCAGGCTGTTCTCTGCGGCGGTGTATGTGCTCTTATGCAGGCAGGCTTTGAAACACTTGTTGAAGCAGGCTACGACCCCAGAAACGCTTACTTTGAGTGTATCCACGAAATGAAGCTCATCGTTGACCTTATCTACCAGAGCGGTTTTGCAGGTATGAGATACTCAATTTCAAACACTGCTGAATACGGTGACTACATCACAGGTCCCAAGATTATCACAGAAGAAACAAAGAAGGCTATGAAGAAGATTCTTTCAGATATTCAGGACGGTACATTCGCAAAAGAATTCCTTCTTGATATGTCAGATGCAGGCGCACAGGTTCACTTCAAGGCTATGAGAAAGCTTGCTGCTGAGCATCCC
>CALEII010000043.1 GCA_937876205.1 uncultured Clostridia bacterium | reverse complement strand
CTTCATACGGTGCTTGGGTAGTCAATAAATATTGCTCCGCTTACGCGCTACAAAGTTATTTAATATCAAATTGTGCCTTAAGTATACAGAACTGATACATACTTGTCAATAGGTTTTCTTAAAAAAAGTGTCGTGTTGAAGGATAATATTTTTTTTCAGAAACCATGGTACATTATCGTAATTGAAACAACAGATAAATTGTGCTAAAATATACTCATACAACAATGAGCATAAAAAGTCAGGAATTAATATTTTCTTTGCTTTATAATGTAGCCACTCAAAGAGGTGAGCAATATGGATTGGGTTACAGGCATACAGAATGCAATAAATTATATTGAGAATCATCTTTCAGATGAAATTGATATGGAGCTTGTTGCAAAAGAAGCAGCGTGTTCGGAATTTTATTTTCAAAGGATTTTCAGCATTTTATGCGGAGTTACTTTAGGTGATTATATCAGAAACAGACGACTAACACTCGCAGGCAATGAGTTGTGTGCTTCTGAAACAAAAGTAATTGATGTTGCATTGAAATACGGATATGAAAGTCCTGAAAGTTTTACAAGAGCTTTTACAAGGTTTCACGGTATTACTCCATCAGAAGCTAAAAAGGACGGTTCAAAACTCAAATCTTTTTCTCGCCTTACTGTGAAAATTACATTAAGCGGAGGTAGTATAATGGACTACAAAATCGTAGAAAAAGAAGCTTTTGATATTATTGAAAAGGTAGAAGCACATACTGTTGAAAATTCAGAAAATGCCAGGAGTATTCCTGATTTCTGGACACGTTCTCACAAAGACGGAACCGTTAAGAGATTAACAGAATTAACGACAGACAAAACCTTCATATTTGGTGTGTGCTACGGAAATCTTCCCGAAAACGCAAAGACTTTTGATTATTCAATCGCAGCAAAATGTGATAAAAACGCCGAGGCTCCCGAAGGCTTCAGAAGAAACACGATTCCCGCAAGAACATGGGCAGTGTTTGAGTGTAAAGGTGCAATGCCGAAAGCCATGCAAGATATGTGGCACAAAATTGTTTCAGAATTCTTCCCGACATCAGGCTATGAGCCTACCTATGAAATGGATATTGAAGTTTATACCGAAGGTAATATGGGAAGCCTCGATTATCGCAGTGAAATATGGGTTCCTATTGTAAAGAAATAAAGTGAAAAATCCGCATTATAGCAGATTGCTATGGTGCGGATTACTGTTTATAAGGAACTCTTGAAATATTGAAATACATTTCAATTTATGCTATCATTAAAATATAAAATCATAAAAGGAAGCGTCATGCTGATATGGATAAGAGTATCTTTGATTATATAGCTGAAAATTTATGCGGTGATATGAAGCAAACTGCTTTAGATTTTGCCAATCATTTACAGGATAGCCGTGTTGAGTTTATAAAAGACAATGGTTATTGGAAAGAAAAGATTTATTATCTTTGCAAATTCAATGGTGAATATATTTGCTTTATTGCAATCAAAGACCCGGATGAACCTGAAAATCACTGGACAATATGGTCTGAGGATAGCAATGCCTACGAAGATGTAACTGCTGATGAGAGTGTAAAAAATGCAGCGTGGAAACATGTTGACCATTGCGGAAATTGCGGCTCTTGCGGTGGTGGAAAAACAAAAAATATTTTTGGTAGAGTTTTTGATGATGTGTGCGGTTGTACCTTCCGTATTGATAATGCAACTCAAAGTGATTTGCCGTTTTTGAAGAAAATGATTGAATTCCGAATTGCCGAAATTTCAGGAAAATCTATTTAATTTTCAGAGGATAAGTATATGAACAAAGAGTTTGATAATATATTGAATGAGCGTTTCAGTAAGGATTCTCTTATATCAATTGCAACTGTTGACAACTGTGGTGTTCCGTGGGTAAGAACAGTTAATGCAATTTATCTTGACGGTGCATTTTATACCATAACTCACAATTCAACCAACAAAATGAAACATATTAGCAATAATCCCGTTGTTGCAATCTGTGGTGAATGGTTTTCGGGACACGGCACGGCTGAAAGTTTAGGATATATCCGAAATGAAGAAAACAAAGATTTGGCAGATAAATTAAGAGAAGCCTTTGCTTTGTGGTATGATAACGGTCACACCAACGAGAATGATGTTAATACCATAATATTAAAAATAACTGTTACAGACGGTATTATTTACAAAGACGGAAAAAGATTTGAGTTTTAACGGAGATTTGTTTATTAAAATTATGGAGGTGCAATTAAAATGTTAAGTCCAAGAATAGAAACAGACAGACTTATTTTAAGACGATATAAAGAAAGTGATATTGATGCCATTTATGAAATCATCACAGATGAAAGATTGGCCAAATATATTAAATATCCCAATTTGACAAAAGACGAAGAATTGGAATGTATTAAAAAATGGATAAGCGAATCTGACGAAAACAAATATGAAAAGTGGGTTATGGAATTGAAATCCACGGGCGAAGTTGTCGGTAATATCGATGTGAATACTGTTGTAAAAAAGCATAATTATTGTAACGTTGGATATACGGTAAGGTATAAATTTTGGGGCAATGGTTACGCTGCCGAAGCATTAAAAGCAGTTGCCGATCACTTGTTGAATAATCGGGATTATTATTTGGTTGAATGTTCGTGTAACGAACTTAATGTGCAATCATTTAGAGTAATGGAAAAAGCGGGATTTATAAAAGATGGATATATTTCTAACAGACGATTAAATAAAGATGGGAAATATTCTGGCGTCGTTTATTATAGTAAATCAAAATGAGATACAAATATGCTGATGGGAATTATTTAATAGAAATTGAAGAACCTCAATTTCCCGTGTATAATCTGAGATTTTTAACATCTAAAGGTTCATATTTTGAATGTAAATTATCTCAATAATAAAAGAAATAGAAAACAAACCTTATAAGAAGAGGCTGTATCAAAACATCGCAGGTAGATGTTATTGATATAGCCCCTTTTTTGATTAATTGCAAATTATATCCTGAATCACGATTTCTGTAGCTTTGCTCTGGATATTATTCGTCATTGCAATCCACTCCATCTGATGTTCTTCTTTCAGTTGCTCGGTTACGCACTCACGCTTTTTCATCTGTTCGACTAGTGTATCAAACATCTTCTGAGCCTGTTTTTCTACTTCGGCACAATGTTGATAAAGTTTGCCTTGGGCGAGTAATAAGGTGAAAAATACACGGTTATGTTTTTCAAGACAATCCTTATGTAACACACCCCATTTACCGAGAGTGATATTTGCTTCTTCGGGTGGTAGTGCAAGGTTCGGAACATTGTAATCTCCAACACGGCGGTAACTGATAGAATTTTTATTTGACATAAAATAGCCTCCTTTAATTTTGTAGCCTAATTGTACAAGCTAAAGGCGGATTTGTCGAATGTGTGGAATGTGTAATGGTCAAACAAGGATGAAAAACAAGCATTTTTGTCGAAAAAAGAAGCGTTTTTGTAAAGGGTATTGTACCTGATAATTGTTAGTAATATAGTAATTGTGTATAAGTGTATCTAAATCTTTTTGGATATTTCGACAAAGTTCAATTTTTTTCGAGAAATTGTTGTTACTTTTTGATGACATGATAACTTATATAATAAGAATATACACCAATAAAATCAGGAGGTAAATTTATGTATATTTTTTGGGATAATTCTAATATTCATTTTTCCGGTGTTCACTATGCTTGTCCAAAATTTGAACCTGAAGTAGATACGGTTTTATATCGCACATACTTCAAAAACCTTTTTGCTCTTGTGAAAAATGACAGACCAATTGACAAGGCTTTTGTTGCGGGAAGCGTTCCGCCTGAAGAGGATGATTTATGGGAATATATTAGAAGTCTAGGAGTCGAGTTGAATTTGCTTGACAGAACAGCAGACGGCAAAGAGCAAGAAAGTGTAGATATTTTGTTACAAAATGAAATGCTGAGATTGATGATTGATTTAGAAAAAAATCCGGATACAATTGCTATAATTACCGGTGATGGTGCTGGATATTTAAACGGTAGAGGTTTTTTAGCCGATATAGAACGTGCTCAAGAACGCGGATGGAACATTGAAGTATATTCATGGGATGGTAGTTGCAATAAGAACTTAAAAACTTTTGCACAAGAAAAAGGTAAATACATATCCTTAGATAAATACTACTATTCCATTTCTTTTATTAAGAAAGATTTTTATGGAAAATATGAAGGTAGAAAAGTTTCACCTTTAATCATTTAATTGTAAAACTGTTCTAATAATTACTTTATAACGGGTATAGTGTTTTTTGTTTGACAATTTAATATATTTTATATTATTTTTCGCAAAACAGAACTGTTTTGTGACAAAAAAGGAGTTAAAACATGCAAAACATATATGAACAAGCAAGTCAAATTTTAAGCAACTTGAAATTCACATCTGACAATGTTGATATGATAGATTGCTATTATCTTTGTTCAAATAAAGATCTAATAGAGGATTTAAGAACTAAAGATCCACAAGTGATATGGGGAAGAAGAGGAACAGGAAAAACGACTTTGCTTAAAGCTTTTACATACGATATAAATTTACTACAACAAGATCCTAGTCAAATGGCCTTTTATATCGTAATGTCTAATGTGATTCCTACTGAGAATGAAATCGAATCATTGTCTGATGATGGTGGAAGTTTAGCTGTTTATGTATTTATAAAATTAATCTCCGAAATAATAAAACAACTAGAAAAAAATTATGATCTTAGGCAAGGGGTTATGGAGCCTGATTCTGAAAACAAATTTTTGAAATCATATGATACACTTACTGAATATATCAATAAATGCAAAATGAAACTTCAAGGTTGTGAAATAACTTTTGAGAATTCAGAAAGTGAACAATTAAACAAAGAAACAACTACAAATATAGGACTTGATATCAAAGCAGAAAAGAGTTTTTTTAACTCTTTATTAAATTTTGTTAGAGGTCGGAAAAGAACTAGCACGAAAAGCAATACTTATTCGGTATCTGGACAAATTCAATTCAAATTAGACTGCCAAGAAATTAAAGAACGAATAACAGAAATGTTAGAAGCATTTAACATTTCCACAGCTTATATTTGTTTAGATGAATATAGCGAAATAGATAAAGTAAGTACATTTTCAATTCAAAGCAAAGTTGCGCAGTTAATAAAACAGGTGTTTTTCAAAAATTCTATGTACTCCGTAAAAATTGCTACTATATGGAATCGATCAAAATTGCATAGTAGAGGTGGGAATAGAATGGAAGGTATTGAATATCAACAAGATATTTTTGCTGGACCTGATTTAGATATTATGTTTATGGAAAATAACACTGATATAATTAACTATTTTAAAGAAATGCTCGTTAATACATATCTTATGGGATTAGATATAAATCCGGAAGAAAAAAAGGCACTATCAGACTACTTTGAAAACTATATGTTTGGAAAAGCAGGGTTGCGACATATAATATGTGGCTCACAAGGGGTTTCACGTTCCTTTGCTGTTTTAATAAAAGAATATCTCAAAAAATTTATTAAAAACAAAAATGGAATACTAAAATTGGGAGATGTTTATCAAATAATAAAACATCATTATTTAGAGGATGTAAGAAACAAAATACCGTACTTTAAAACATATAATGCAATAGAAGAATATATTAAAAATAATTTGTGTAGATATTTTTTAATAACAAAAGAAGATTACGATAGATGTAAAACTACAATAAAATACTTATCATCTAAAGGCTTATTTATGCAAGTGCCAGGTCATCTAACAGATATTCAAATAAGAGATAAATACAAACTATTCATTATACATTATGGAAATTACTTAGATGCTTTGGAAAGTGCTTCACATAAAACAGGCCGAAAAAAAATAACTGATGATGCAAAACTTGAAGCAAACGGTATGCTTATACCTGATTATGATCGTCAATTAATAATAGATCCCAAAGCATATACCATTTCAATTCCAAAAGATGCTGAGTTTGAAGAATATTGCACTAACTGCAGAAAAATATTTCAAAACAAAACAAAAACAATAACTACATGTCCACATTGTGGTGAAAAAATTATCAGATTTGATAGTTTTGTTAATGATGTGGCTTTATAAATTTTTTGCGTTGACACCATATTTACAAATCATATGGTACAAATATACTCAAGTGTCACTAAAAATTCAGGGTAGTAAAATGAGGTTAGGAATGAGATAGTCACCATCCTGACGGTATTGGATAGTGGTTTAGGTCGATATAGAATTAGTCTCCTTTAATTTTGTAGCTTCATTGTACAAATTAAAGGAGACTTTGTCGAATATACGGATTGTGTAATGGTGCATTAGTATAGCGTCATTATTTTGAGTGTTTAGACAAAGTTTGACTTTTTAAGAAAATGGTGTTACTTTTTGAAATAAGTATAATTCTATAAATTGAAAGGGTATCTAAATCAATAGTTTGTTATTGACTCATTATATCAATTTTTGTTGTATTATGTGGAAAATAATGTTATAATTTAAAAAACTTGTATGATTCTTGCGAGGGAAAGTATGTCTGAAAGTAATTTAGAATTTATAGAAAAATGTGTCACCAAATGGAAAGGTGAATTTCCTGTTGATGAGCGCCTTAAAGAATTCTCTGAAAAATTTGATAAATGGATTATGCAAATTCCAAAAGACAGAAGAGATATTGTAAAAATATTGATTCTTAATATGTCATATTATTCCAATGAAACAGCTAATAAATGGTTAAAAAATTTACATAATGACTTGCTAATGTGTGATAATGTAACAGATGATAATACAATTTATGCATTCATAAAATCTAATGACGGATTAAGTAACAGTTCGAATGATTATTGGACAAACTATAAGGCAATTAATCGTATAAATAAAAATTTATGTGTGGAGAATATGAATGCTATCACAGAGTATCAATGGGGGTTCATTGATAATATTGTTTTCATAGATGATTTTAGTGGCACTGGAAAATCGTTCATAAAAGAATTAAAACGAAATCCCAAGAGATATTCTGGAAAAAGAGTATTTTTTATTGCACTAAATATTATGCAATTTGCTATTGACAATATAAATGAATTTGCTTCTAAACATAAAATAGAAATTGTTTTTCTAATTTCTGATATTCAAAAAAAGGCGTTTGAACGAAAGCTGTTTTCGAATGAATCAAAAATTAAAAAAGATATTGAGGCGATGTCTGAAAAGTTTAAGATACCAAAACACGAAATATTGGGTTTCGAAGAGTCTGAAAGCCTTGTGGCATTTTATAACAACACGCCTAATAATACACTTGGCTTCATACGATATGACACAGATAGTTACTGTTCAATTTTTCCTCGCAGAGATGACCCGAAGCCTGTATGGCAACAATTTGATAGAACCAAACAAAATAAAAAAGTTAATTATAACAATAAACTAAAGGGGACAAAGAAATGACAGAATATCAAAAACTTTTGTTTTTGACATATTTCAAAGATTGTAAAGAAGTTGATTTTAAGGAATTAATCTTCATTTTGGGGTTAAACAGTAATAGTCTTGATTCTCTTATACAAGAGATGATAGAAGCAAACTATATTGAATATAAAAATTATAAATTACAAATAACCGACCAAGGAATCAGACACTTAATTGCAAATAATCAAATAAATAGCAATTTGGAGGCTGATGATTATATATTAAGAAATATATCACCGGATAAGGCTCTTCCGTTGGAAGAACCATTCGCCCCAAAAGACTTTATGTCTAAATTTTGAAATAATTAGGTTGTTACAAATAGAAGGCGAATAGCAACTTGCTATTCATAGTCAAAATGTCGCTTTAATTCCTGGCATAATTTTCAGAATGCTAATTATGCCAGGAAACAATTGGCATTACAATTGTTTCCTGCAACCCCGAACTATTTACGCATGTAAATAGTCGGTGTTGCCGTGTTTCAAATAAAGAATTAGTATTTGTGCAACCATAATTATGTAGCGGTATGACAATAGAAGGCGAAAAACAACTTGTTTTTCTTAGTGTTAATGTGTCTTTAATACACACTCAGTTAAATCAAATATTTAACTGAGTGTATATAGTTGGTATAACAACTATATACACTGTATCATTTAAAGAAATGATACAGTGTCTTCCAAACAAAGAATAGGTATTGTCATACCGCTATTTTAAAGGAGAACTTTTATGGATAAGGAAAAGTATCTTGAAAAACTTGAAACTTTGTTAATTGAAAACAAATACGAAAAAGAATATATCGAAACATGCAAAAATTATGCAGAGCATTTGTTATCTAATGAATTACCTGTAATTTTTGATACTCTTCATCTTTCACAATTAATAGGAACAAGTATTGAATTTATTCATGCATTGGTTTTTGCACAAGATTCTTATTATCGTGAAGCTTATATACCTAAGAAAAATGGGGATATGAGAGTTTTAAATATTCCTGCATTGGAATTAAAGTATATTCAACGTTGGATTTTAGATAATGTTTTATCTAAAATAAAAGTTTCAGAGTATGCGACAGGATTTTGTAATAATCGTTCAATTGTTGATAACGCAAAACACCATATTAATAAAGATTGCATTATAAATATTGATATTAAAGATTTTTTTCCTTCAATATCATTTGAGAGAGTATTTAGAGTTTTTGTTTATTACGGATACACAAAAGAAATTTCCTATTTTCTTGCCAAACTTTGCACATATGAAGATGAATTGCCGCAAGGTTCACCGGCAAGCCCGATGTTGTCTAATATTGTTAATTTAAAATTAGATGCTCGCTTATCTGCTCTTGCAAAAACTTATAATGCTTCTTATTCTAGATATGCAGATGATATAACGTTTTCAGGTAATTGTGGCATAAAAAAAATAATATCTTTATCAGAAAATATACTTAATGATGAAGGTTATGAAGTTAATAAAAGTAAAACTCGTATTGCATACAGACATCAACGTCAGGAAGTTACAGGAATAATTGTTAACGGTGATAGATTAAGAGTAAACAAAAAATATAAAAGAGAGCTTAACCAAGAAATATATTATTGTACTAAGTTTGGTGTTAAGCATCATATGGAAAAAAACAATAATACCAAAGCGTTCTATAAAGAACACTTATACGGAAAAGCCTATTTTGTTAATATGGTTGAACCGGAAGTAGGAAAATCCATGCTTGAAAAGTTAAATTGTATCGAATGGGATTATTAGGGAGAACGATTTATGGATAAGAAAGAAATATTCGTTTTAAAACAAAATTTAGATTTATTACTTGCTGGAATTGACCCTCAAAGCAATGTCTCTTTTGGTGAGGATAGTATTTTAAAGAGTGAAAACAATCGAGAAATTTTAAGTAAAATATCTACAATACTTGAATATTTAATTAAAGTTGGTATGGTGCCTTCTGTTGACAAAAGAGTAAAATTTAATTTTTATTTATCAGACAGAGAAAAGGAAACAATTAAAATATCTGAAGAACCTATTTCGATAAGCGAGTTTGTTTTTAATATAAATGAAATTATTGATGCTTCAAATATGAAGAAGTTGCCCGCAACAGCTGTAACAAAATGGCTAGCCGATAACGGATACTTGAAAACCATAACAACAAAAAAAGGAATGGTCTTTAAAACTTTAACCGAAAAAGCTACTGAGTTAGATCTTACCTGTGTAGAAAAAACAAACCAATATGGTAGCAAATATTCAGTAAATTTGTATCCACCAAAAGCACAAAAATTTATTGTTGATAATCTCGATAAAATAATCGACTATCATTACGGTTCATGCGCAATTTCTATTGAATAAATTTTATATTTTAAATATCTATTTTTATTTGCTCGTAACAAATAAGGAAGAGTATTAACAAAAGACCATAAAGGTTGCAAAAGGAACTTCGTACAATACGGAGTTCTTTTGTATATATCAAAAACAAACAAAAAATCCGAAACCGTCGCCGATTGGCAATAGTTTCGGATTATTTGCTTTTGGTGGAGATGGCGGTATTCGAAACCGCGTCCGAAAATTCATTCTCTCAGCTTTCTACGAGCGTAGCCGATAAATTAAGTCTCTCCCTTTACACGCCTGTCGGCAGGCTTATATCGGGACAGCTCCGTTATTCATGACGGGTTACGGAGACACTTGCCCGTTCACGTTCACTGCTAATCGACGCCTTATCCCGAGCCGCAGTACTCTCGGGTAAGACGGCAGCTATTAAGCAGCTGCTAAAACAGTTTTATTATTGTCGTTTATTTTTAATAAACTTGCGATTTTTAAAGCGGTACCGCACCTCTGCTCGCTTACCGGGATTCAAAATCCCCGTCGAAATCCTTTCATCCCCTCGTCGTCGTAAACTTCGCATCAATCATTTCCGTGCGGAGCACGAAAAGCTCTTTCGCTCCGTTACTCCTCCTCTCCCCAAAAAGCTTACGCTTTCCGGGGGCCCCGATTGATTATATAATTAACAATGCAACTGCATTGTGCGAATCTGAATCAACTGATTTCTATTATTACATTCGTATCGTCTTCTGCGACGATATTGAGAATTTCTCCCGTCACACCTTCATCCACAAGTTCAAATATCTGCTCAAGTTGGTCGTTTGTCACGGCTGTTGTTCCGACAATTCCTGAAATGCCGTTGCCGATTTTTGCTACTCTCTTGACAAGCATCAACGGAAGTGTCACATTTACAGGTTTTTTTGACGGATGGAGCACCTGAACCCTGAGTTTCAGTTTGCTGAGGTCTGCAGGAGCCTTGATTTGTTGTGTTTCCTCGGATGCTTCTTTCTCGGGAGCCTTGCCCGTGAGTAGTTCGTCTGTTGTGATTGCGAAAATAGATGCTATCTGAGGAATAAGCATTATATCAGGGCAGGAGAGATCATTTTCCCATTTTGAGACTGCCTGTGCCGAAACACCGAGCATATCGGAAAACTCCTCCTGAGTATAGCCTTTTTTCTTTCTGAGTTCGGCTATTCTTGCACCCAATGTGGGTGTTGTTTCTTCGCTTTTGTTGTCGTCCGATTTTTTTGTGAATAAGGTCATATGTCATTTCTCCTTTTGCATTTCTTGTCTTCATTTTAGTCGAGAAATACGGTTGAATGAAGCGATTAAAGGTTGAAATGAGGGAAATTTGCTTAACCAACGGTTGATTTTTAACAAAAGTCAACTAAACCAACGGTTGTTACTGATTTCTCAAAGACATATTGCGTTCAATTTCTCTGTTTGCACTCTTTTTTGCTGCGTCTTCACGCTTATCGTAAAGTTTTTTACCTTTGCAAAGACCGATGAGAAGCTTCGCTTTGCCTTTTGTGAAATAGACCTGCAGGGGTATTATCGCATAACCTTGTTGCTTTGTCAAGCCGAAAAGCTTCAGTATTTCTTTTTTGTGCATGAGCAGTTTTTTAGGTCTTAACGGGTCACGGTTGAAGATGTTTCCGTGGTCGTAGGGTGAAATGTGCATTCCGTTTACAAAAATTTCACCTTTTACAATATTGCACCATGAATCCTTAAGATTGATTTTACCCTGTCTTACGGATTTTACTTCTGTGCCGAAAAGCTCGAGCCCTGCTTCATATGTTTCCTCAACAAAATAGTCGTGATAGGCTTTTTTGTTCTGGGCAACAGTTCTGTTTTCATTTTTTTCCATTTACATCACTCTGTAATTGAAGATAATTTTTAAGATGTTTTAACAAATCAGAATTTGTCGAACCAAAGTTCGACAAGAATTCGCAATTGGAAATTCGCA
>CALEII010000042.1 GCA_937876205.1 uncultured Clostridia bacterium | reverse complement strand
CCACAATTGCGAATTGCGAATTTCCAATTGCGAATTCTTGTCGAACTTTGGTTCGCTAAATTATTGTTTTTTTGTTGACAATTTATCTTCTTCGTTGCATAATGAATGACAGAAGGTGAAAAAATGGAAAAATTATCATTTGAAAGTGATTACAGGGTGGGGGCTCATCCCGAAATAATCAAAATGCTGTCACAGACCAATTCGGAGTCACTTGACAGCTACGGCGCAGATATTTACTGCGAAAGAGCAAAGAAAAAAATCAATGCCGCCTGCGGTACAGATGACATTGACGTATTTTTTCTTATGGGCGGTACACAGACGAATCTTATCGTTATTTCTTCTCTGCTGAAAAGCTATGAGGGAGTTATTGCCGCTGACACAGGTCACATCAGTATTCACGAAGCCGGTGCAATTGAGAACAGCGGGCACAAGGTTCTGCCCTTGCCTCATTCTGACGGCAAAATTACACCCGAGTCTCTCAAAGAATACCTTAACAGATTCCATTCTGATGAAAACCGTGAGCATATGGTTTTCCCCGGAATGGTTTACATATCACACCCGACTGAGAATGGTACTCTGTACTCAAAAAGTGAGCTTGAAAGCATCGCTGAAATATGCAGACAGTATAATATATATCTGTATATAGACGGCGCAAGGCTCGGCTACGGTCTGATGAGTGATGAAACAGATGTGACTCTGCCTGACATTGCAAGGCTGTGTGATGCGTTCTACATCGGCGGCACAAAGGTTGGCGCACTCTGCGGTGAAGCCGTTGTGTTCAGAAAAGCCGTTACACCTCGTCATTTTATCACAATTATCAAGCAGCACGGTGCGCTTCTTGCAAAGGGCAGACTTCTCGGTGTGCAGTTTGACACGCTTTTCACAGACAATCTGTATTCAGATATAAGCAGAAATGCGATTGACACTGCAAAAAGACTCAGAGAGATACTTACGGCAAAGGGTTATCGCTTTGCCTGGAACTCCCCCACCAATCAGCAATTTGTGATAATGGAAAACACTGCTACGGCACAACTGAAAGAGAAAGTCGGTTTTTCTTTCTGGGAGCAATATGACGAAAACCACACTGTTGTGCGCTTTGCAACAAGCTGGGCAACAAAGGCCGAAGATGTTGAAAAACTGAACGACCTGCTATAATTCAATTAACGATGATTGATACGGATATAAAAAAAAGAAAAAGGGATGTAAAAAACCAAGTTTTTTACATCCCGAATTTTTTAATATTATTTATTTTCTTTCTGCTTCTTCTCTCTTGAACCTGCGTTATTGAGAAGAGAAACGATAAGGATAATAATACCTGTGACACCGAAGATGCCTACCATACCAAGTCCCATAATCTTGAGAACTTCAAGTACTGCATCGATATCGATTTCACCGATATTGCTGAAGAACTTAACGAAGTCATTTGCAAAGTCAGTAAAGAATGTGCCTATGAAGCCGCCTGCTTCACTTGCAACTTCGGAAACTGCTTCACCTGAAACTTCTTCAAATACATAGCTCATTGATTCTGATTCCATTGTGAAACCCTCCTTACTTTACAAATGCGAGAATGAGACCGCCTGCGATAACTGATGCAACCTGACCTGAAACGTTAACACCTACAGCGTGCATAAGCAGGAAGTTTGTCTTGTCTTCTTCAAGACCCATTTTGTTTACAACTCGTGATGACATGGGGAATGCTGAGATACCTGCAGCACCAATCATCGGGTTAATCTTATTGCCTTCCTTAAGGAAGAGGTTCATAAGCTTTGCAAGCATAACGCCGCCGAATGTATCGAAAATGAATGCAAAGAGACCCAGAAGCATAATGATGATTGTCTCAACACGAAGGAATTCTGCAGCAGTCATTCTTGATGCGATTGTGATACCAAGGAATATTGTGATAAGGTTTGCAAGAACCTTCTGTGCTGTTTCTGAAAGAGAATTCAGAACACCGCATTCTCTGATAAGGTTACCGAACATAAGGAAACCGATAAGAGCAACTGCATCGGGAGCAACAAGGCCAACAAGGATTGTAACAACTATGGGGAAGAGAATCTTTGTTGTCTTTGATACCTTTTTCTTTGTGCTCTTCATCTTGATAAGACGTTCCTTCTTGGTTGTGCACAGCTTGATGATGGGAGGCTGAACAATGGGTACGAGAGCCATATATGAATATGCCGCAACCATTATAGCAGCTGTGTAGCTTGAGCCGAGAGTCTGTGCAACGAAGATTGATGTGGGGCCGTCTGCAGCACCGATGATAGCAACTGAAGCTGCATCGTGAACATCAAAGCCCATAAGTGTTGCAAGGAACATTGTGAAGAATATGCCGAACTGTGCAGCTGCACCGAAAAGCATAAGCTTGGGGTCTGAGAGCAAGGGCTCAAAGTCAATCATTGCACCGATACCGATAAACAGTATAAGGGGCATAAGCTCGTGGCTGTTGATACCTATTTCAAACAGGTGGTCTATAACTGCCTGTGCACCTGAAAGAGGAAGATTGACAAGGATAGCACCAAAGCCCATGGGAAGAAGCAGTGATGGCTCCATTTCCTTCTTGATAGCAAGGTAAATAAGAACACCGCCGATAGCCCACATTATAATATGGCCTATCTCAATTGCCTGAATCGTTTGTAAAAGAACGTCCATACGTTACCTCCGTAAAACAAAAATATCGTGTTGTATTATAGCATAAATAAAACAAAATTTCATCAGTTATTTAAAAAAAATAAATATTTATGCATTATCTCCTATAATTATGCTTTTTTATCACTGTTATTTGTCAGCATTTATTTCAACGCAAGTGAATTGTTGAGAAGCATTGTGCTGTAAATGAATAATACGTCACAATTTTCAAAATCTACAAATGCACCCAGCATTGACGGATTGATATATCTGATATCGACAAGTGTGATTTTGCTGTATCCCTGCAGCAGAAGAGGTGAAAGTGAGCTGCCGAATGAATCTCTGAACATAACAAGCTCACGGTCAGTTTCAGCAAGAGGATTTTCTGCTGTTATGAGTGCATCAGAGCCTGACATAAACATTTCATAAGGGTCTTTGCCGAAGGCTTTTTCCATATCGTATACCGATTTTTTAACAGGCTTGCCCGTGTCATAGCTTGTAACAACGCTTTTATCAAGAACATCATTTGTCAGATATTTCATTGTATCAGCCCTGAACGGAAGTGCAGACTGACCGTAATATACGCCGTAAAAAGGGTTGTCAAGCGTGTTTTCGGTATACTTGGCTCTGACATCTGCTCCCATTGCCTCGCCGATAAATTCCGCAATATCGGTTATATTCTCCTGACGCCAATGTGTATCGGTTGTGTAGTAATCGTCAAGAGAAAGCTTATCCGTAATATCAATGTATGTCATATATGATGTTTTTTCCTTCATATACGATATCAGCTTGTCATAATCGACGGCAAGATAACCATTCTGTTCTGCAAGAAAATAATTCTTGTCGGGAACAATTGAAAAATACACGTCGGCATTGCTTTCTTTCAGATATTTATCATAAATAAAGCTGAATCTCTCGGCTGCGTGGTCAAGCATAGGGGTACTCAGAGGGTACTCAAGCTTTGAAATATGACCGTCTGCAGTGTAGATGTCGTTGTTATCCTGTCTTGCAAAAATGTATTTTTCGCCAAGAGCCTTGATTGAACGGAACGCATCACGAAGCGGAAACTGGTCAAGAGTATAATCCTCAAAATCAGACATAAAATCAGCTGAAAGGATGCTTTCCCACGTTATTTCCGGGAAAGATGCAAGAACACGCCTTTCATAGTCGGAATACTCGTCAGGTGTCTTTGCGATGCACCATACCGAAAGAGTAAACATCATTACCGCAAGAACAACGGTAACTATAATATTTTTATATTTATCCTTCATATTGCACCGCCTTTCTTAAAATCTGAAATACAGGAACGGATTGAAAGAGCCGTCAACAAGGTATGCCGTAATAACAAGCATAAGTCCTGTACAGATGACAGGCTCAAGAATATTCAGCACCATTCTTCCGTTCTTTTTTGCATTTATTGCTTCTGCAATCTTTTTAGGTATAGGTGTTGCGCCGATAATTGCCATAATAATTACAACAATGTAGCTTCTCAGGTAATACAGTGTTTCGGCAGACGATACGGGCAGCTCTGCAAAGCCGAACATACCCGACAAATCGGCAAATGCACCTGACATACCGTTTGCATTGAAGATAACAAAGCTGATTATTACAAGGAACAGAACATAAATATGTGAAATGACCTTTGATTTTTTCAGTTTTTCAAGTAGGAATGACTTTTCAATCAACAGGAGAAAAGCAAAATACAGTCCCCATACAGGGAAATTCCACTCTGCACCGTGCCAGAAGCCTGTCAGCAGCCACACCACAAGAATGTTGAAAAACTGTCTCGGTTTTGTCACTCTGTTACCGCCTAGAGGGATGTAGACATAATCTCTGAACCACGAGCCGAGCGACATATGCCATCTTCTCCAGAATTCGGTGATACTCTTTGAAATGTACGGATAATTGAAATTCTCCATAAAGTCAAAGCCCATAATTTTTCCCAGACCTATTGCCATATCACTGTAGCCGGAAAAGTCAAAATAGATGTGAAGTGTGAATGAAACGGCATAAAGCCAGAAAAACAACACTGATTTGTCTTCCGATGCACGGAAGATATCGCAAAGCTCACCGAGAGCATTCGCAATGAGTATCTTTTTTGAAAGACCGAAGATAAATCTTCTTATACCCGCTGCAGTTTTCTCAAAGGTGTGCTCTCTTTTTTCAAGCTGTGCAGCCACATCCGAATAACGTACAATGGGACCTGCAATAAGCTGAGGAAAGAGAGAAATATATGCCGCAAGTGTTATGGGATTCTTCTGGGCAGGTGTGTCACCGCGGTAAACATCAATGGTATAGCTCAGCAGCTGGAAAGTATAGAATGAAATACCTATAGGCAAAGCAATTCTCAGAAGAGGCACGGAAAGCCCCGTCACCGCATTGAAATTGCTTATGAAAAAATCTGCATATTTAAAATAGCCCAATGCTCCGATACTGAAAACAACCGAAAGTGCAAGAAAAGCCTTTGACAGAGTTTTTCCACGGAATTTCTCAATCAGAAGACCGAGCACATAGCCGATTGCGATTGACACAACCATAAGTATGACATACCTGGGTTCACCCCAGGCATAAAAGAAAAGACTGGAGAGAAGAATTACGGTGTTTTTAAGTTTTTTTGGTGCAATGAAGTACAGCAACAGCACTGACGGAAGAAAATAGTATAAAAAAGGAATGCTTGAAAATAACACTGTATCACTCCGTTAAATCAGAATTTGTCGGGCTGTTTGAATAAACCAATCGTAGGGGCGCCATTGGGCGTCCGTTTCAGGAAAAACAATCCTCGTAGGGACCGATGCCCTACATCGGTCCGTTCAGGTCACATCAAATTTTGCGGAGCGATGTGGGCATCGCTCCCTACACGCACCATTTTAATTTGTGCAATCAGCCCGATAAATTATTGTTTGTTCTGATAAACTAAAAAATCATAATCCACCCTCAGATGAATTATGATTTTTTTATGTTCAGATTATGCAATTAAGCATCAAGAGATGCGGGAGCCATTACGAAGAATACAACATTGCCTTCTGCAACAGCAACCATTTCATCAGCCTGAGTGCAGATGTTCCATCTGAGGTTTGCATTGTCTTCAAGAGTCTTTACAAATGCAGCAGCATCTGTGCCGTCAGCAAGAGTGAAAACATAACCTACAAAAGGAATTGTGCCGATCATGGGAGCAAACATAACACCCTTGTCAAAGCCTGTGATTTCAGCATTGTCAAAACCTGTAAGGAAACCTGCTTCAACGGGCATTGTTGCGGGGCCGATAGCTGAAACTGCTGCACTCTGGCAGAGCTTGTCAGCAATTGCCTGTGCATCTGTCTCTGTTGCTGCAAGAGCCTTGAATTCAGCTGCAAGTGTCTTTGCTACAGTGTCACCTGCAGCAGCCTCTGATGTTTCTTCAACTGAGTTCTGAACATCAGCTTCTGTTGAGGTCTCTTCGTTTGCGGGGTTCTTTGCGCATGATGCGAATGCAAGAAGCATTACAACAGCCATAAGAATTGCGATAAGTTTTTTCATTTTTTCTTTCTCCTTTAGAGTTTTTTTTATTTTAATGTTTAACATTAACTTATTTAAGCTTCCACGCAAGATCTTTAAGGAAGATCTCTTCCTCAAGCTTTTCGGGAGTGGAATCCTTTGTGATGTGGACAAATTCAATGTCCATCATTCTTGCCCAGTCACGCATCTGCTCTGCAGAAACATCATAACTGAGTACTGTGTGATGTGCGCCGCCTGCCGTTATCCAGCATTCAACACCTGTTGTAAGGTCGGGCATTGCTCTCCACATAACTCTTGCAACGGGAAGATTGGGCATAGGCATAATGGGCTTTACACATTCAATATCCTGACAGATAAGACGGAGTCTGCCGCCCATATCAATAAGGCTTACAACGATAGCCTGTCCTGCTTTGCCTTCAAAAACAAGTCTTGCAGGGTCTTTCTCGTTCATACCGATACCAAGATGATGAGTTTCGATTCTGGGCTTGCCTTCTGCAAGTGAAGGACACACCTCAAGCATATGAGCACCCAGTGAATACTCCTGACCTTCTGCAAGGTGATATGTGTAGTCTTCCATAAAAGCGGAAGCACCGTTGCCGTTTTCACCCATAGCCTTGAGAATTGCAGTCATTGCGGCAACCTTCCAGTCACCCTCACCGCCGTAGCCGTATCCCTGCGCCATAAGATGCTGGCTTGCAAGACCGGGGAGCTGTTCCATACCGTAAAGGTCCTGGAACGTGTTTGAAAATGCCATACAGCCCTCAGCATCAAGCATCTTCTTCATTGCGATTTCTTCTCTTGCCTGATAACGGATTGCATCGGTGTTATCTGTTGCAATATCGTAGGCATCTGTATATGTCTTCATAAGAGTATCGATTTCAGCCTCTGTAACTGCATTCATTTCCTTTACAAGGTCGCCGACTGCCCAGGTGTTGACCTGCCAGCCGAGCTTTGTCTGAACCTCGACCTTATCGCCCTCTGTAACAGCAACCTCACGCATATTGTCACCGAAACGCATAACCTTCATATTCTTTGAAACTGCAACACCAACAGCAGCCTTCATCCAGTCACCGAGCCTCTTATGCACCTTTTCACTCTGCCAATGACCTGCAACAACCTTACGGGGCATACGCAGTCTTGCAGCAATAAAGCCGTGTTCACGGTCACCGTGAGCTGCCTGATTGAGATTCATAAAGTCCATATCGATTTCATCGTTAGGAATCTCTTTATTATACTGTGTAGCAAGGTGGCAGTAGGGCTTCTGAAGTGAAGCAAGACCGTTTATCCACATCTTACTGGGAGAGAATGTGTGGCACCAGGTGATGATACCTGCACAGGTGTCGTCATAATTTGCTTCTTTGACAATATCTGTGATTTCTTTATTTGTTTTTGCAGTAACCTTATAAATAAGAGGAAAAGGAAGATATCTGCTCATCTCCTGAGCCATTTCCTTTGCTCTATCTTCAACGGTTTCGAGCACCTCGGGACCGTAAAGGAACTGAGAGCCCACAACGAACCAGAAGCTGTAATTATTGTTCATTTTGTATTCCTCCGTAACTCAAGAATCGCAATCGTATTTAAGTATACTATATTTATTGGTATATTGCAATAGGAAAAACAAACAATAATTTATTGAGCTGATTTACTGATATCGTGTAGGGACCGATGCCCACATCGGTCCGTAAAGTTTTATCTGTTCCGGCGGACCGATGTGGGCATCGGTCCCTACGAAGATTGTTTTTTTCCGAGACGGACGACCAATGGTCGCCCCTACGCCGTATCAATCAATCTGTTCGCTAAATTATTGTTTATTTTATTCAATATTATCAATACGGCACTACATAATTTGTTAAAAAGGCAGAAAAGGATAAAAATTGCAAAAAACACTTTACAACTTTAGTCTGATAAAGTATAATGTGACCATTGAAAGCACACAGAGTGCTTATCGAAAGGAGAAAATTCAACCATGAAAAAATTTATCGCATTACTTATGGCAGCACTGCTCGTATTCGCATTTGCAGGCTGTACAAAGGCACCCGTTGATGAAGAGACATCAACAAACGAAGACGTATCAAACGAAGTTGCTGCTTCTGACCTTGATTACATAAAGAGCAAGGGCACACTCGTTGTAGGTATCACAGACTACGCTCCCATGGATTTCAAAGAAGAGGGCAGCGACGAATGGACAGGCTTTGATGCTGAATTTGCAACAGCTTTTGCTAAGGAACTCGGCGTTAAAGTTGAATTCATCGAAATCGACTGGGACAACAAGGTTTTCGAGCTTGATGCAAAGAAGATTGACTGTATCTGGAACGGTATGACAATCACAGATGAAATCAAACTCACAACAGATGTTTCAGACGCATATGTAAAGAATGCTCAGGTTGTAGTTATGGCTGCTGACAAGGTTGCTGATTACAAGGATGCTGCTTCAATGGCAGAGCTCGAGTTCGCAGTTGAATCAGGCTCAGCAGGTGAAGACGCTGCTAAAGAAAACAACTTCACATACACAGCTCTCCTCACTCAGGCAGACGCTCTTATGGAAGTTCAAGCAGGCACAGCTGATGCTTGTATCATCGACATCACAATGGCAAACGCTATGACAGGTGAAGGCACAAGCTACGCAACACTTGCAAAGGGCATTGAGCTCACAAGCGAAGAATACGGCGTAAGCTTCAGAAAGGGTTCAGACGTTACAGCAATTCTTAACCAGTTTATGGCAGATCAGAAGGCTGCAGTTCTTCAGCCCCTTGCAACAAAGTACGAGCTTACACTTGCATTCTGATAAAACAAAAAAAAGATATTCACTTGAGGCAGAGAGAAATTTCTGCCTCGGTTTTTCTGTAAAGGATTATTTATATGGAAACATTTCTTAACGTAACGCTTGACCTGTTGAACGGTTTCGGCACAACGCTCAAGCTTTTTGCACTCACGCTTGTGTTCGCACTGCCGTTGGGGCTGATATTCAGTTTCTGCTCAATGAGCAAATTCAAGCCTCTGAGCGCACTGATGAAAATTTTCATCTGGATTATGAGAGGAACCCCCCTTATGCTTCAGCTGATTGTCGTGTTCTACGGTCCGGGCCTGATTTTCGGCGTTGACGGTCTTGAGCGCTTCCCTGCTGTTCTGCTTGCGTTTGTTCTTAACTACGCCTGCTATTTCTCTGAGATATACCGTGGCGGTATTGAGTCAATTCCAAAGGGGCAGTATGAAGCAGGTCAGGTGCTGGGTATGACAAAGACTCAGATTTTCTTCAAGATTGTCCTTCTTCAGGTTATCAAGAGAATTATTCCGCCTATGAGTAACGAAATCATCACTCTTGTCAAGGATACATCTCTTGCAAGAATTATTGCAGTTTATGAAGTTATCTGGAGTGCTCAGGTATATATCAAGAGTGAAGGTCTTATCTGGCCGTTATTCTACACAGGCGCATTCTATCTGATATTCAACGGTCTTCTTACCGTTCTGTTCAGACAGATTGAGAAAAAACTTGACTATTTTAAGGGGTGAGTGATATGTCAGTGCTTGAAGTCAGAAATATAAAAAAGAGCTTCGGCAAGACCGAGGTTCTCAGAGACATATCCTTTTCTCTTGAAAAAGGTGAAGTTCTGTCAATTATCGGCTCCTCGGGAAGCGGCAAGACAACGCTTCTCAGATGTCTCAACTTTCTTGAGTTTGCAGACGAGGGCACAATAACCGTCAACGGCAAACAGCTTTATGACGGCAGTGACAAGAAGTCAAAAAGAATGAAGGAAGCTGACATAAGAACAAAACGCCTTCATTTTGGCCTTGTTTTTCAGAATTTCAATCTCTTCCCTCAGTATAATGTGCTCAAAAACATTATGCTTGCACCCACCCTTCTCAAACACGAAAATGAAAAAGAAATTGAAGAGACAGCAAAGAAGCTCATTGAGCGTGTAGGTCTCAGCGATAAGATAAACAACTATCCCTGCGAGCTTTCAGGCGGTCAGCAGCAGCGTGTAGCCATAGCAAGAGCTCTGGCTCTCAATCCCGATATTCTCTGCTTCGATGAGCCCACATCGGCACTTGACCCTGAGCTTACGGGTGAAGTACTCAAGGTTATCAGAAGTCTGAAAACAGGTGACAGCACAATGATAGTTGTCACTCACGAAATGGGCTTCGCACGAGAAGTATCAGACAAAATAATTTTTATGGCTGACGGCGTGATTGAAGAATTCGGAACACCGGAAGAAATTTTTGGCAATCCGAAGTCAGAAAAGATGAAAGCCTTCCTGAGCCGTTCACTTGAGAATATCTGAGGTGGAATATGCCAAAAACAGACGATAAAATGATAAATGAGCTCTTTGAGCTGATTGCTTCAATGAAAAACGCCGATGACTGCAAGGCACTGTTCAATGATATGTGCACCGTCAAGGAAATTGAACAGATGGCGCAGAGAGTCAGGGCAGCAAAGCTCTTCATCGAAGGCAAAACCTACAATCAGGTAACTGAGGAAACAGATATTTCCTCTGCCACACTCAGCAGAATCTCAAGATGCGTTCAGTACGGTGACGGCTACAGCCGTTTTCTGGGCAAATAACTGAATATTTATTAAATATGACAATGTAATATACGGAATCTGACCTGATTTATATGCAAAAAAATGGTTGAATTCCGTATTATTATGTGATATACTTACCGATGTAATTTTTAAGAATACATAATAAAGGAGAAATTACCAATGAAAAAGATTATTGCAATCGCAATGGCTCTCGCTCTTGTAGTATCTCTTGCAGTTGTTTTCACATCATGCAACAAGACACCCGCAGGCGAAGAAACATCAACAAATGAAGACGTTTCTGCATCAGCAGACAGCCTCACAGCTACAGAAGGCGTTCTCGTTATGGCTACAAACGCTGCTTTCCCTCCCTATGAATTCGTAGAGGGCGGCGAATATGCAGGTATTGACGTAGAAATCGCAGAAAAGATTGCTGCAAAGCTCGGTATGACACTTGAAATCAAGGACGTTGAATTCGGCTCAATCGTCGGCGGCGTTCAGACAGGCAAGTTCGATATGGGTATGGCAGGTATGACAGTTACTGAAGAAAGACTTCAGAGCGTTAACTTCTCAACATCATACGCAACAGGTATTCAGGTTGTTATCGTAGCTGAAGATTCAGCTATCACATCACTTGATGACCTCAAGGGTGACGGCTCAATGAAGTTCGGCGTTCAGCAGGACACAACAGGTGATATCTACGCATCAGACACAGCTGAAAACGGCGGTTACGGTGAAGAAAATGTTATCCGTTACAAGACAGGTGCAGACGCTGTTCAGGCTCTCAAGGCAGGCAAGGTTGACGCTGTTATCATCGACAACGAGCCCGCTAAGTCATTCGTAGCAGCAAACGACGGCCTCAAGATTCTTGACGCTGAATGGGCAGTTGAAGACTACGCAATCGCTATTGCTAAAGAAAACACAGCCCTTCTTACAGCTATCAACAACGCTCTTGCAGAGCTCGAAGCTGACGGCACAATCGACAGCATCATTGCAAAGTACATCCCCACTTCAGAGGATGCAACAGCTTAATTTATTCTTAATATAAGCAAAAAAACTGAGGACGGCTTCGTTCCGTCCTCATCTTAATTTAACTAAGAGAGGAGCATCACTTTGGAAGCTCTGAAATTATGGTTTATTGAAACCTTTACGGAACTCAAAGATGTATTTATCCTTTGTTTCATAGATGATGACAGATGGACTTGGCTTGTTGAAGGCTTTGTCAATTCAATAATCATTACTGTTCTGGCAATTATAATCGGTCTGTTTTTCGGTATTGTTCTTGCAGCCATCCGTTCTTCATATGATAAAAATGAAGAAACACTCAGACTCAAGGGCGGCATCGGTTATCACACGCTGAAAATTCTCAACGGCATATCAAAAGTTTATATAACAGTTATCAGAGGTATTCCTGTTGTTGTTCAGCTTATGATATGGTACTTCGTTATCCTCGTTTCTCAGAAAAATGATATTGTTGTTGCTGTTGTTGCGTTCGGCTTCAACTCAGCAGCATATGTGGCTGAGATTTTCCGTGGCGGTATTATGTCAATCGACAACGGTCAGTTTGAAGCAGGCCGTTCACTGGGCTTTAACTACGTTCAGACTATGATAAATATTGTAATTCCTCAGACAGTCAAGGCCACACTCCCCACACTGCTCAATGAAGTCATTGCTCTTCTTAAAGAAACATCAGTTGCAGGTTATGTCGGCATTATGGACCTGACAAAAGCAGGTGACCTTATCAGAGGCAGAACATTTGAGGCATTTATGCCCCTTATCGCAGTTGCGATAATCTATCTGCTGACTGTTATTGTGCTGACAAAGGTTTTCTCAACCATTGAAAGGAGGCTTCGTCGTAATGAGCGATAATATCATTCAGGTAAGAGGTCTCAAGAAGCATTATTTCGGCGGTGAGGTCAAAGCTCTTGACGGTATTGATACAGATATCAGAAGAGGCGAAGTTGTTGTTGTTATCGGTCCTTCGGGCAGCGGTAAATCAACATTCCTTCGTTCACTCAATCTGCTTGAGCTTCCCACTGCAGGTCAGATTCTTTTCAATGACGTTGATATAACTGATAAAAAAGTAAACATTAACCTTCACAGACAGAAAATGGGTATGGTTTTTCAGCATTTCAATCTGTTCGTGAACAAGAATATTCTCAAGAATATGACAATTGCTCCCACACAGCTTCTCAAGAAAAGCAAGGCAGAGGCTGAAGAAAAAGCAAGAGCGCTTCTCAAAAGAGTCGGTCTTGAAGACAGAGCAGATGCTTACCCCAGTCAGCTTTCAGGCGGTCAGAAGCAGAGAGTAGCCATTGTGCGTGCACTTTGTATGGAGCCCGAGGTTATGCTCTTTGACGAGCCAACATCAGCTCTTGACCCCGAAATGGTCGGTGAAGTTCTTGAGGTTATGAAATCCCTTGCAAAAGAGGGTATGACAATGGTTGTTGTCACCCACGAAATGGGATTTGCAAAGGAAGTTGCAGACAGAGTAATTTTTATGGATGAGGGCAAGATTCTCGAAGAGGGCACACCCGAGGAAATTTTCGACAACCCCAAATGCGACAGACTTAAAAATTTCCTGGCTAAAGTTTTATAAATTGAAAATTGATAATTGAAAATTTAAAGTGAAGTAACATGGATAATATAATAGAAACAAAAAGCTTCAATTTTGCAATAAGAATCGTAAGTCTTTACAAATATCTGAAAGATGAAAAGCAAGAGTTCGTTATGTCCAAGCAAATGCTCCGAAGCGGAACAAGCATAGGAGCAAACATTGCAGAGGCTGAGGAGGCTCAGAGCAAACCCGATTTTGTATCAAAAATGAACATTGCATTAAAAGAAACAGCCGAAACGAAATATTGGCTCCGACTTTTAAATGCAACCGACTATCTTACAGATGTTGAGTTCGATTCAATAATAAATGATTGTATCGAAGTCGAAAAAATTTTAAATGCAATAATAAAAACTTCTAAATTATAATTTTCCATTTTCAACTTTCAATTTTCAATTTTAATCTGCGGATATGGTGGAATTGGCAGACACGCAAGATTTAGGTTCTTGTGCAGCGATGCGTGCAGGTTCGACCCCTGTTATCCGCACCAAAAAAAAGACAAGATCCTTTGGAACTTGTCTTTTTTTATACGAATTTTTTGCTAATTACATTCACATCTTATTCTGTTTCTTTTTTTATTCTTTTATATACAAGAGAAAGTTCTTCACTGTATTTTCCGTTCAATTCACAATATGCTCTATCGCAACATTTTTTTGCACGTACATAATCCTCAATATCACAATAGGCTGCAGCAACTGAAATTAAGAGTGTTGGAGTGACCATATTTTTTCCAAAAGTATTACTTGCATAAGCTAATATATCTATTGCTTTTTGAGGCTGTCCATTTTTTCTGTAACAAGATGTCATTCTTGGAAGAATATATGCCATTGCTTTGCAATCTGCTTTTTTTACAGCTTCTTCATAAAAAGTAAGTGCTATACCGATTGATCCACTACTTTTAAATATATCACCCTCTGCAATATATTCCTCCAGAGAAAGATCTATGGAAGATAATATCATTGCATACTCTTTATTTAATTCCATTTGAAGACTCTTTTGAACAATAAGATTTTCTGAATCAACCCATTTTTCACATCTTCTTGTGTAAGTTTTTCCACCATAAACCAATTTAACCATCCGTTTAGTTCCACTTTCTGTTTTATATATCTATAAATTTAATTATATCATATAATTATTCTTTTTTCCACACAAACATATCTTTTATATGTTAATTGAAAAATAATATATTATATGCTATAATAAATCAGGTGATAAATATGCAAGACAAAACATCAATCGTCTTTACGGGTGATATCGGATTTGACCGGTATATGTATAAAAAGTGGGACGATGAAGAGCTGATTTCTCCCGAAATACTCGCATTTCTTCATTCTGCCGACCACGTTGTTGCCAATGTGGAGGGCCCTGTTGCCGAAGCAGAAACAAACACAACTCAGAGTGGTGTTGCACAGCTTCTTCACACCATTGACCCTGCCGCCGTTAAGGTGCTTAAAAATATGAAAGCCGATATATGGAACATCTGCAACAATCACATTATGGATGCAGGTCCCTACGGGATTGAATCGACTCTGAAAATTGCAGCAGAAAACAGTATCCGTACAATCGGTGCGGGAATGAACATCGACGAGGCAAGACGCCCCGTTATCCTCGATGAAGCAGGCGGAATAGGCATGTTCGGCGTGGGCTATCAGAGAGCCTGCCGTAAAGCCGACACAGACAAGCCCGGCTGCTACTCCTGGAGCGACCTTGATGCAATTCAGCAGACTATCAATGATATAAAAAAGATCTGCCATTGGTGTATTGTGGTTGCCCACGCAGGCGAGGAATTCACTCCCCTGCCATCACCCTACACAAGAGAGAGATTTCACAAATATCTCGAAATGGGTGCAGATGCTGTTGTCTGTCATCACCCTCACGTGCCTATGAATTACGAAACCGTGGGCGATAAAATAATTTTCTATTCACTCGGCAACTTCATTTTTGATACGGACTATCAGCGCTCACAGTTCAACACCGAAAAGGGCATTGTTGTTAAGCTCAATTTCACTGAGAACGAAATGAGCTGGGATGCAATGGGGCTTCTTATCGACAGAGAAACAGAACACATTGTAAAGGCTGAGCTTCCCCGTATTTTCGTTGATGTGCAGGAGGATGAATATAAGCTCCTGGCTCCTCTTTCTGCAAAGATGCTCATTGCCGCAACAAAAAGGCAGTTTACATACCTCAAGCCTCAGGAATTCAAGGATGCAACGGAAGAAAAGTGGAAAGAGCATTTTTCAGAGCCTCTGAGAACAGGCAGAGTCCCCGGTGAAACGCTCGACTTTTTCATCATCTGCCCTCTTGCCGAAGAAGCTGAAAAAGGCGAATGGCAGAAAAGCAAGCTTGAAGATGTAAAACAATATATACTTGAACAGATGTAAGAAAGGAAAATCATTATGAAAGAAATATTTTTCTCCAACATCCCTGCAGGCATTGCGGTTATCGGTCTGTGCCTTTACTTTTTCGGTATGGCAATCGTTTTTATTTCAAATCCTGTAAAGAATGCAGAGAGCTTTGCTGTCAAGCCCGTTGACAACGCAGGCAAAACTGAAATCCGTGTCTATTACGGCGGTATTTCATTTGCACTGGGTGCATTTCTCCTCTACCTGACAATTGCGTTGGGAACTCCCGTTTATTCACTCGTGGGCGGGCTGTTTTTCTCAACAACAGTGCTGACAGTCAGAACTATCTTCCTCTTTGTGGATAAAGGCTGGAAATGCCCTTACACAAAGCTTGCAATCCCCTGCGAAACACTCTTTGTTATTGCTCTGTGGGTCTGCTTCATACTTTCAAAAACCCTTTATTAAAGCGAATCAAAAAAATGCACAGTCCGCTCAATTGAGCAGACTGTGCTTTTGCTTTATGGAAAGCTGTGTTTCCGTAAAAAACAATCATCAGAACTGAATCATATAATCAGACGGGTTGACGGCAGTAATTATTTTATCATATGTTTTTCTGCTGTTTTTTGAGAAAATATAAAGCTTCTCCCGTGCAGGATAAATCAGAATATTCAGCTCCTGCATATAAAATGAAATTGCAGTTTCTTCAGCGTTGTTGCCGTCAATTATCCAGCCGATAACAGCCTCATTCTGCTTGTGATTTATACTGCTGTAGCTATTTTCGTCAAGGTATTCCCTTATAAAAACAGCATTGTCACTTTCGTTATCAAGAAAGCTCCTGTTCTCAAAAAAATTGCCTATGAAAATTTCATTCACATTAAATTTCTCAGCAACATCAGCTATAAAAGTCTTTGCCTTTTCTCCTTTTGCATCAACCGTTATGCAGGGCTGAACGGTAATCATTTCATCATCAAAAAATTCAGCTCCGAGCTTGTTTTTTATGTATTTCTTTATGTCGTTGTCAGTGGTGATTTCATCGTCAGAGAGCTTATTGTTCTTCTTCATCTTTTTATACATCGCAGTTGATACTGAGAGTGCAATAACAAGATAGATAATGACATAAACAGCCGTAACAATGCCTGACTGAATCATCGCTTCAATAGCACTGTTGCTTGCAGGTTTTGAAATCATCCGCTGAGAAGTCACAAAATTCTGCATAAGCTCGTCACTGAAGTCATCGGCTTCAAATATTGCGTAGGATACAGGAAGCAGGCGGAATCTATCTTTTTCGTCATCAGAAAGAGTGAACAGAACATAATTCTTCTCTTCAGACTCAAAAAATACAAGCTGTGAAACCCGTTGACCGTCAATATAACAGGCAACGCCCATAAGACGGTCGGTGACAGGATATCCGTTTATCAGATCATCACCATTCTTCATCAGAAGGTCATATGACTCCTCTGCAGTAAGGCATTTATACTCGCTCTGAGCAAGAGAAGACAAAATTGTATCTGCATCTTCAAAACGCTCTGCAAAAATATCATCTATCATATAATTATTTTCGGGGTTGAAGAATTTCTGAGGCGCATCATCGCTGATTTCAACGGTTTTAAGGTCATACGGAACAAAAACAAACATACAAACAATCCAGACAATAACGGCAGAGATTGCGAGAATAACTTTTGTAATAGTTTTCATAATAATCACCTCATATTCATATTATCATATACTTTTTCAAAAATCAACGATTTTTTGCAACAACAGATTATAAATAATTCTCAGTTTTCGGGGGAAGATAGAATAAACAATAATTTATCGGGCTGTTGCCCGACAAAAAGAATAAAGAAGAAATAATAAATAATAAAATCGGAAGCCCTGCGGGCTTTGATTATATAAATGGGGTTTAAGGGGCTTGCCCCTTCCAACATTATTCTTTATTCATTATTATTTATTCTTTCAAAAATTTGTCGAGGGGACCTCGACAAATTCTGATTTACCCGAAAGGAAGATTACATTGCAAAAGAAAGACAAAGAATACGACATAATGACCAAGAAGGCGTCTCCCCCGTCACCGAAAATAAAAAATTCACTTTTTGCGTTCATCATCGGTGGTGCAATCTGTTCATTCGGAGAGCTGCTGAGACTGATTTTTGAATCGCTTGCCATAAAAGAAGATAATATTAAAATTCTGATCCCCTGTACACTTGTTGTGATAACGGCAATACTCACAGGAATCGGCGTGTTTGACAAAATTGCAAAGCACGCAGGCGCAGGCACAATCGTTCCCATAACAGGCTTTGCAAATGCTGTGGTTTCAGCAGGACTTGAGTTTTCAAGCGAGGGCTATATTCTCGGTGTCGGAGCAAATCTTTTCAAGATAGCAGGTCCGGTTATAGTTTACGGCACAGCAGCAAGCGTGATTTACGGGGTTATATATTGGGTGATTCAAACGATATAGAAATTCAATCAAGGCAAATCTGCGGCAGAGATAATCACTACCTCTGCCGCAGATTGTTATTTAGTCAATTTTTTAAGTTCGCCTATCATCGCACCGCTGATTATAAGCACTGCACCAATAATTTGCAACGGCAGCATCGTTTCTTTTAAAAATGCTACCGAGAACAACACTGCGGACATCGGCTCTAAATATCCACAGATAGCCACCGTCTGCACCTTCAGTTTTCCGATTGAAGAAAAGTAAAAATAACATCCAATACCTGTATTCAGCAAACCAAGTATAAGGATTGGCACGATACTCGTTGGTGTAATCTGCATAGCGTAACCTTGCTTTAATCCCACAAATATCGCTACTGTTAAAAATGCTATGGTAAGCTGCA
>CALEII010000041.1 GCA_937876205.1 uncultured Clostridia bacterium | reverse complement strand
CCATCGTAATTATAACCGACTTTAATTTGACAGATAAAATCTTCATATAATCACCTCAGTAATTTATATGAGATATTTATGATTGTATGAAAAAAGCAGGGGAGTGTTCCCTTGATTTAAATGGCTGTTATTATTTTTTTACAAATGAAATCAGCATTTTATGCTGTCACAAAATCGTAAAAAATAAAAATTATTCCATCAAACATATTGACAAGATTTTAACGCTGTGTTAATATTGCTTTGTAAATCAAACCGTGGTTCATTTTGCGGAGTGTTTCGAAGGGGACGTGATAATTTGGCAAATGTAAGAAGTGAAGAAGAAAGCAGAGAATTACACAGAAAGATTCTCACTGCCGCTACGGCACAGTTTATGCAGAAAGGCTTTGAGCGTACCACAATAATGGACATCTCAAAAATGTCCGGTGTACCTAAAACAAAGATACTTTATGAAATGAACAGCAAGGAGGAAATCCTTGTTCATCTTGTGACAAAATTCCTTGACGGAGTTAAGGAGGCATCTGATGCCGTATCAAAAAAGCTGACCGATGACAAAGCGCTCATATTCATAGCCAATGAGGTTTTACAGCTTTATATGGCTGAAATGAACGAGGATATGCGAAACCTCTACCTTGCCGGCTACTCAATGCCGAAGACAAGCGAAGAAGTCCTTAAACGCAGAACCAATTTAATGTATGGGTCCTTCAGCGAAGCATTCCCGACTTTTGAAATTAAGGACTTTTACGAAACTGAAATCGCTTCAATGGGCATAATGAGGGCATATATGACCATTCCTTGCGATATGTATTTTACCATAGAGGCGAAAGCTAAAAGACTTGTAACAATGCTTCTGCTGATTTATAAAGCAGAAGAAGAGAAAATCAACGATGCTCTTGAATTTATCGAAAAAATCGATTTTAAAGCTGTGGCTAAAAAAGCCGTTGAAAGTGTGTTCAATGAACTTGAAATAAAAATTGATAAATGATCCCCGAAAGGAGACAAAAAACTATGTCAAAAACTTTAAAGAAAACTTTATCAATCATCCTTGCAATCGTAATGATTACAACAACAGTCCCCTTTGCCTTTGCTGCGGATACAGCAAGCGGTACATTCGGTGTGGACAATGCACTGACCTGGATTCTTGACAACGGTCTGCTTACCATCAGCGGTAACGGTGCGATGCGTGGTGATACCGAAATTGAAATACCATGGGCAGAATATAAAGACAGTATAACAGATGTTGTTATCGAAGAGGGAGTAACTGATGTTGCCGATTATTCATTCAATGATTATAGCAATCTGAAAACAGCTTATATTGCCGACACAGTTAAAACAATATATGCCAGTGCATTCAGAAATTGTGCTTCTATGGAAAAAATCTTCATCGGCAGCGGTGTTGAGATGATGACTGTAACTTGCTTCTGGGACACAAATTGTACAGTACACTATAACGGCACAAGTGAAATGTGGAATGCAATCAAACAAGAGTATAACGGAAAACCCCGGTCTGCGGTTCATTATCTTGTTGTAGCATCAAAGGAACCGACATGTGTTGATGCCGGTTATGAAAATGCGTATGCATGTTCATCTTGTGATGTAACATTTGGAGGAACAAGCATTCCCGCAACAGGTGAACACACCCGTGTAAATGATGTTTGTACAGTCTGCGGTGACGGTTGCACTCATCCTGCATGGACCAATTCCGTTTGCGATATCTGCGGTGACCCCTGCGTTCATCCGTCATATACCGAAAGCAAATGCGATGTTTGTAAATCTGTTTGTAATCACATCAATTATGAAAACGGAATATGTGCAGACTGCTCATACGAATGTGAACATTACTGGTCTGGCTATGACTGCTATATCTGTGGGTTAAAAGGCGGTGAGCTTAACAGTGATATAATCTGGACATTAAACACGGATACCGGTGTTTTCAGACTGAACGGAACCGGTGATATGCCTGAATATTCTTATTATAGAGATATTCCCTGGTTTAACGATTTGAGAGGTTATATCAAAACTGTAATTATTTCTGAAGGAATAACTTCGCTTTGTGCAGATGCTTTTTATTGGTGTTCAAATCTCACATCTGTAACTTTACCTGACACACTTAATAAAATTGGCGGCGCAGCATTCTGTGATTGTTCTGCATTGGAAAACATCGTTATTCCCTCAGGCGTAACAACACTTGATGCGAGTACATTCGCATTGTGCTCTGCTCTGAAAACCATTCACTATCTCGGAACTGAAAATGAGCTTACAATTGATGAAACAAATAACGAATTGGCTGACGGTATTCTTCATTTCTGTGAAGAAAAATCCGAGGTCAGTCAGACCTGTGCAGATGACGGAGTAACTGCCGGATGGTATTGTAATACCTGTGAAGTATATGCAGTCGGTGGTGAAACAATCCCTGCAACAGGCGAACACGATTGGTCAAACAAGGACGGTGTTTGTGCAAACGGTTGCGGTACAGAATGTCAGCACGACAGCCATACTGACGGCGTATGTGATATTTGCGGAAAGAATCTTGTTGTTGTTATCGACGGTGTAAACTATATCTGCAAAGGTGATATCACCAATACGGGTATCTTTGTTCACTATGACATCATTGAGGACGGTTGCTATAAGGCAGGTGACGGATATGTCGTTTTTAACGACAAAGGCATCGACCCCGATATAGGGTACTCTTCCAGTGAAGTAATTCTTTATAATGCCACCATTGATGTCCGCGGAACAGAAAATGAAAATGCTACGTTGATCTCTCAGGAGATTGTTGAAGTCAGATTCTTCGGCACAAACAACCTGTATTCAGACAGTTATTCAGTCTGTTTGTCACTGGGGCACAATCATTACCCGACAACATTTGTCGGAGATGATGAAGCAGTGCTGAATCTTTACGGCAATGTAGCAGCGGACAGTATGATAGTTGAAAGCGGTACGATCAATATATACGGTATCAGCAATGAAGACGATTTTGATACTGTACGTCTTGAAGACGAGATTGTTATTGCCGAAGGAGCCGTTGTCAATATCATTACCGGTGAAAGCGGCATAGGACTGAACTGCAGTATTGCAGAGGACGGCATCACGGGTGCAGGAACTCTCAATGCAATTATGTTAACATTCAAAGAGACAGAAGATGAAACTGAGTTGTATGAGATGATTGCTTACGGCGACGCAGTTTTGGGAGGAAACACCTTTAATCCTTATGTTGACTTTGATTTGCCTTATGTTATAACATTCAACATTCCCGAAGGCACAAGTGTAACCGTTCCCGAAGGCATTACACTGAATCTTGATTCCTTCAATGCAGTTACAATTGACGGTGAGCTGATTGTAAACGGCACACTCATCTGCACACACACCGGCGGCGAAGCCACCTGTTCCGAAAAGGCAGTCTGCGAAATATGTAAGCAGGCATACGGAGACATTGAAGCTGACAACCACGATATAGTTGTTGACGAAGCAGTTGCTCCCAAGTGCGGTGAAACAGGTCTTACAGCAGGACAGCATTGTTCACACTGTGATGCTATGACAATCATTCAGGAGGTTGTTCCTGCTCTTACTCATAAGGACGACGACGGCGATTCCCTGTGCGACCACGGCTGCGGAACTCAGATTTCAGACGGCGGCGATGGCGGTACAGGCGAAGCTGAAACACCCGATGAGCCCACAGAAGATACCTGCGACAGATGCGGTGAAGTTCACACTGACATCTTCCATGATTTTATTTGTATGATTAAGGAATTCTTCAATCGTATTATCAATTTTTTACAGACTTATTTAAATAATTATTTAAAATAAAATTAACCGCCGGGGACGTAAATAGCCTCGGCGGTGAAAGTGAAATAAAGCGGTGAAAATATGGATAAAGTCAAAAAAATACTTATCGGTGCAGGTGTGATTGTATTTATCGCCGTCTTTGCTATCTGGATGTTCTCATCTGACCTTGAACACATAGAAGATACCAACGGTGCTGATAACTACACATTACAGCAAATCACAGATTCCAACATAATCAATATGGATATCGGTGCGTTGAACTTTAAAGAGTCAACTGACAGCATTACAAACACAACTACTTATTCTTCAGATAAATTCACCGGCGTTGCAGAAATCTATAAAGATAATATCATAGGTAACAGATTTGATATTACAATAAATCATGCTCAGGTCAATTCAGGTAATTTCAGAATAGTTCTTGTTCATAATGATGAAATAGTGCACGAATTTAAGCTTAATGAGCTTATGCAAAGCTACACACTTGAAAAACCGAACGGAACCGTTGCTCTGCGAATTGCCGGAGAAAGTGCCGACTTTATGTTTGATTATTCTGTGATTTAAAAATTAATCGCTGCGGGATGGGTAAAATTCCCCGTCGGAATATCTTTTGAAAAAACTGAAAAAAGAACATTGTTTACAATTTATTCATAAAAAACATCAAGAAACGCTGTTTGATGTTATGCTTCTGTTACGCTTGGTGTGATAAAATAAATTAATTTCCGAATGGTGATAAGATTATTTGTAAAACAGAACTAAAGGAGAAATTTATATGAAAAAAATGGTTTCTTTTTTGTTTGCGGTTACGATGCTGTTGTCTCTGTCAGCCTGTGGACCAAAGGGACATACAGACAGTGCAGACATTGTTACTGAATTGGGGTTGACAACTGACAGTAAGGATGCATCTGAACACACGGCACAGATTAACTCTGCAATATATTCACTGTTGGATTTTGAAGACAAACAGGAGTATGAATTTGCCACAAGAGGTCTGATTGCCGCACCTGAAGTGCTGGAACTTAAAAACGAAAAGGGAGATGTTATCTGGAGTCAGGCTGCTTACAGTTTCCTTGACGATTACGAGAAAGCTCCAGATACGGTAAATCCCAGCTTGTGGGAAAACACAAAGAATAATCACGCCTATGGACTGTTTGAGGTTGTGGAAGGTATCTATCAGGTTCGTGGCTACGATATGGCAAACCTTACGGTCATAGAAGGCGAAAGCGGATGGATAGTATTTGATCCGCTGATGAGTGTTGAATGCACCAAGGCAGCAATGCAACTTATTGAGGAGAATCTCGGTCAGCATCCCGTTAAGGCTGTTATTATTTCTCATCCCCATGTTGACCATTTCGGCGGAATAGCCGGTCTGATGAGTGCAGATGATGCAGCAGACAAAACACAGACTATAGAGCAACAACTGTCAGGTGGCGCAATCCCAATTATTGTTCCCGAAGGCTTTACAGAACACGCTGTTGCAGAGAATGTTTATGCAGGAAAGGCTATGGGGCGCAGAGCAAACTATCAATACGGTGTTTTGCTTGAGTCAGGTGTTACCGGTAAACTTGCAATGGGAATTGGTATGGGACAGTCAACAGGCCTTGTGTCTTTTATAACTCCTACCTATGAAATAACAAAAACAGGTGAAACAATTGTTATCGACGGAGTAACTTTTGAATTCCAGCTTACTCCCGGTACCGAAGCACCTGCGGAAATGAATACATGGTTACCTGACTTCAATGCATTATGGCTTGCTGAAAACTGTACGGGCACTTTGCATAATCTTTACACGCTCAGAGGTGCTCAGGTTCGTGACGGTGCTGCTTGGGCAAAATATCTTACAGAGACTATAACACTTTACGGTGATAGGGCGGAGGTTGCTTTCCAATCTCATAACTGGCCTCATTGGGGCAATGAAACAGTTAACGATTATATAACAAATACAGCAGCTGTTTATAAATTCATAAACGATCAGACCCTTACATATATAAATCAGGGATATACCTCAGATGAAATTTCAAATATGATCGAACTTCCTGAAAAACTTGCTGAAAACTGGTATACCAGACAGTATTACGGAACTGTTGCACACAATTCAAAGGCGGTCTATCAGAAATATATGGGTTGGTATGATGCAAATCCCGTAAACCTCAATCCTCTCACTCCCACCGAAAGTGCTAAGAAATGGGTTGAATATCTGGGCGATACGGACGAAGTGCTTCGTATGGCAAAAGAAGATTTTGATAAGGGCGAATATCAGTGGGTAGCAGAGGTAACAAATGTTATTGTTTATGCTGATCCCGAAAACAAAGCTGCAAGACTTCTGTGTGCCGATGCAATGGAGCAGATGGGCTATCAGGCTGAGTCAGGTCCTTGGCGTAACGCATATCTCAGTGCTGCATTGGAGCTGAGAAAGGGCAATCTTGCAAACGAGGTTCCTCAGGCAATAAGCGACGGCAGCATCGCAAAAAATATGACTGCAACAATGCTGTTTGACTACATGGGTATTCTTCTTGACAAAGATGCAATGAAGGATCAGGATTTCACTATTGGCTTTACATTGACGGATACAAAGGAACAACACATAATCAGAATTAAAAACGGTGTTGTACTTGTTTATGAAAACACAAAACCGACGGATTGCGACATTAATGTAACCTGTCCTAAAAATGCACTATTGCTTATTCTTCAGAATAATACCGAAGCATTGTCACAGGCTTCAAAGATTGAGGGTAATTCAGAGCGTCTTCACTTTTTTATGGATAATCTGAATCAGTTCCATATGTCTGAACCTGCTGATTTCAATATTGTAGAACCCTGATGTTATATAATAAAGTAAAAATACGATTAATCCGGAGGCAAGAATGAACGGTGTAACAATTATGATTATCGCTCTTGCCGTATTGATTGGTGCATACCTTTTATACGGCAGATGGATAGCTAAAAAATGGGGTATTGACCCCAAAAGAAAAACTCCCGCTTACGAACAACGTGACGGTGTTGACTATGAGCCTGCTCCGAAAAGCGTAGTTTTCGGTCATCAGTTTGCATCCATTGCAGGTGCTGGACCTATTAACGGACCTATTCAGGCTGCAATTTTCGGTTGGGTGCCCGTGCTTTTGTGGGTACTCTTCGGCGGTGTATTTTTCGGTGCTGTGCAGGACTTTGCGGCAATGTATGCCTCTGTCAGGAACAAGGGTAGAAGCGTCGGCTACATAATTGAAAAATATATCGGTAAAACGGGCAAAAAGATGTTTCTTCTTTTCTGCTGGCTGTTCTGTATTCTTGTTGTTGCTGCTTTTGCTGATATAGTTGCAGGCACTTTTATGGGATTCTCCGTAACGGAAGGTATCAGAGGTTCAAACATTATTGCTAACGGTGCCGTTGCAACTACTTCTGTAATGTTTATCGTCTTTGCGGTTATTCTCGGAATTGTGCTCAGGTATTCCAAGCTTCCGATGGCTGTTAATACTGCAATTGCGATTGTTATGCTTATTGCATCAATTGTTATCGGACTTAATTTCCCTCTATTCCTTTCGCTTGATGTATGGCATATTCTTGTGTTTGTATATATTATGGTTGCATCAATTGCACCGGTCTGGATTCTTCTTCAACCGAGAGATTATCTTAACAGCTATCTGCTTGTTGCGATGATTGTTGCAGCAGTTGTGGGTGTCTTCGTTGCCAATCCTGAGATAAATCTGCCTGCATTCACGGGATTTGAGGTTGACGGCAACTATCTTTTCCCCATTCTCTTCGTAACAATCGCCTGCGGTGCTGTTTCCGGTTTCCATTCTCTTGTTTCTTCAGGTACGGCATCAAAGCAGATAAAAAACGAAAAAGATATGCTGCCTGTTTCATTCGGTGCAATGCTGCTTGAAAGTATGCTTGCTGTTATAGCACTTATTGCCGTTGCATCCTTTGCAACAGGTGAGGCAGCAGCTAAGGGGTGGGAAACTCCTGCACAGATTTTTGCAGGTGCAGTTTCAAACTTTCTCACAACACTCGGACTTCCCTCGGATATAGTTTATACTCTTATCACTCTTTCAATTTCAGCATTTGCGCTGACATCCCTTGACTCCGTTGCAAGAGTCGGAAGACTTTCATTCCAGGAACTTTTCCTTGATGACTCCATAACAGATGAAAACATGGGAACATTCAGAAAAATTCTCACCAACAAATATTTTGCAACCGTTATAACTCTTGTGCTTGCTTACGGTCTGACACTTGTCGGCTACAAAAATATCTGGGCACTTTTCGGTGCATCAAATCAGCTTTTGTCTGTATTTGCATTCCTTGCATGTGCAGTATTTCTCAAAAGAAGCAAAAAGGTTCGCTGGTTTATGTATATTCCTCTCGGAGTTATGCTTGCTGTAACTTTTACCGCACTGGGAATGACAATTTTCAAGAAAGCATCTGCTCTGATAACCGCAACATCTGCAGATATTTTCGGAGATGTTCTTCAGCTTATTTTTGCGACTCTGATAATCATTCTCGGAATTTGTGTTGTTATTGAAGGCATAAAAAAGCTTGTAAATAAAAATGAACCTATTGAACTGGAGGTAAACTGAATGAAAACAACATTAAAGAAAACCTTATCAATCATCCTCACAATTCTTATGATTGTGACAAGCGTACCCCTTGTCTTTGCGGCAGAAGAGGGCAACATAGTTATTCTTTATACAAATGATGTGCATTGTGCCATTGATGACTATCCTGCACTTGCGGCTTACAGAGCAGAGCTTATTTCGCAGGGTAATACCGTTATAACCGTTGATGCCGGTGACGCTATTCAGGGCGAGGTCATCGGTGCTCTCACAGAAGGTGAAGCCATTGTTGACATTATGAATGAAGTCGGATATGACTATGCAGCGCCCGGCAATCATGAATTTGACTATGGAATGGATGTTTTCCTCAACCTTGCACAAAATGAGGCAGACTATAAATACATAAGCTCCAATTTCTGTGATTTGAGTTTACTCGAACCTGTTTTTGAGCCCTATTACATTGAAGATATCAGCGAAGATATGCAGATTGCTTTTGTGGGTATTTCCACTCCCGAGACGATAACCTCATCATCCCCTGAATATTTCAAGGATGAATATGGTAATTTCATTTACGGTTTCCCACAGTTTCCCGGAGGAATGACAAATGAGGAATTATACGGGAATGTTCAGAAAAGCGTTGACAGTGCAATAGCTGAGGGAGCAGATATCGTTATTGCCGTAGGACATCTCGGCATTATCGGCTCAATCGAAGGCTGGAAGTCAACTGATGTTATTGCAAACACATCGGGGATTGATTATCTGATTGATGCTCATTCACACGAAACAACCATAAGTGCAACCTATAAAAACAAGAATAACGAAGATGTTTTTATTACCTCAACAGGTGAAAAGTTTGCAAACTTCGGCGTTCTTACAATCAGCGGTGATAATGTAAGCTTTGAACTTGTAAATCCCGATGATGTTGATGTTGAAACAATGTCGGCTGATGCAAAAACGGCTTATAATACCGTTAAAGCAAAGGTTGATGGCTACAACGACGATATTGCGTATCTTTTTGAAGAAATAGGAACTTCCGAAGCAAAGCTTATTATTTATGATGATAACGGAAACAGAATTGTAAGGAACCGTGAAACCAATGCAGGTGACTTTGTTGCCGATGCTTACCGTGCTGTGACAGGTGCGGATGTTGCAATAGCCAACGGCGGCGGAATCCGTGCCGAGGTTGAAATCGGCGGAGTTTCAAGAAAAACTCTTATGAATGTCAATGCGTACAATAACGATATGTGCGTTATTGAAGTAACAGGTCAGCAGCTTGTTGATGTGCTTGAACACGGTGCTCGCAGATGCCCTGTTCTTATCGGCGGATTCTTCCAGGTTTCGGGTATAACATTTGAAATTCATACTTACAGAGAAACTCCTGTTGTTACAGACCAACTTGATAATTTCATTGAAATGGATGAAACCAAAGAGCGCAGAGTTCAGAATGTTTATGTCGGCGATGAACCCATCGACCTTGAAAAAACGTATACCCTTGCAGGCAGTCAGTATGTGCTCACCAAGGGCGGTGACGGTCTGACAATGCTTGAAGATGCAACCGTTGTTCAGCAAGAAGGATTGCCTTGCGATTCCGAAATGCTTATTAAATATTTTACTGAGCATCTCGGCGGTAATATTACTGCAGAGCAATACGGCAATCCGAACGGTGACGGAAGAATCACTATAATTGCTGATGACCCCGATAATACTGAGTATGATTATGAAATCCAATACGGCGAAACGATAACTGTATCTGCTCCGAATTACGATTCAGGCGAGCTTGCTTACATTAAATTCGTTCCTGAAAAAGACGGAAGATATATTCTTGAATCCGATGCAGATGAGGATATTGACCCTATTTGCGAACTTTATGATTCCGATATGGCGTATCTTGACAGTAATGATGATTGTCACGGCCTGAATTTCTGCATGGAATATGATTTTACTGCAGGTGAAACCTATTATTTTGCAGTAGCGGCATATTATCAGGAAGCAGAGTATGATGTAACACTTGTGTGCGGTCATACATATGAAGACGGCACCTGTACTGTCTGCGGAAAGGTCTGTGACCACACGAAAACAGATTTCCTCGGATTCTGCCTCTGCGGAGAAGTTTTTCTCGGTGCAGATATAGCAGACGGAGATAAGCTTGAACACGACACCGCCGCATTCAACAATGAAGCCGGCTGGTACAGATTTGTTCCCGAAGAAAGCGGAGTATATTACATAGAATCCTTCACCGAGCCTGATGTGTCAGGTGATGCTTTATGTGATCTTTATGACGCAAACGGTGAATGGTTAAAGTCCAATGACGATAACGAGGAAAGCTTAGATTTTAGGCTGATTTACAACTTTGAAGCAGGCGAAACATACTATTTTGAAGTAAAAAACCTTGTTGCAGATGTCGTATTTAATATTGAATTAAGCCTTGCAACTCACACCGCAGACGACGGCAGTGAGCATTATCTTGAACTTGTTGCAGAAACCGAATCAGATTGTATGGAACACGGTTACACAGAAGGTCTTTACTGCCCTGATTGCGACGTATATATCTGGGGACACGAGGAAAAAGAACTTTCCGATATACATACCGATGATGATTGGAACGATATCTGTGACATATGCGGTGAAGAACTTGTTTATGAAGAAATCCCCGATGAAGAAGAGCCCGATGACGAAGGAAATGACGGCGGCGAGGGTGAATCTCCCATCAACTTCTTCCGGTATATAATCAGTATGCTCATAGATTTCTTCAATCGTATTATCAGCTTCTTAACAAGTTTGTTTGAATAATCATTTTAAATAATACTGACCGCCGGGGAGAAATCCTCGGCGGTTCTTTTCTGAATGGAATTATCGTAATAATGACTGATTTCAATTTAACAGATAAAATCTCCATATAAACACCGCAGTAATTTATATGAGATATTTGTGAATGTATGAAAAAAAGCAGGGGAGCAATCCTCTGCTTTTGTTGTCCTGTTTTGTTGATAATACACATTAGTAAATAGTATTGCAATTGAATAATTTATTTTGAATTATAATAATGAGCCAGAATCTCTTCGGGAATATCAGGGTCAGACCAGCTTTCAAAAACAACTCGATTGATTTCGGATTGCTGAATATTTATATATGCAATAGTAACACCGGCAACATAAAGAATACATGCCGTGAGTATAGCAATCAGAATAATTTTTTTTGCAGAGGTTGATTTTTTAATTTCTTTCGGATCTGCATCAGACAGATAATTTTTTGCTACTTCTTCTGCTGTTCCGAAATGTGCATAAATATCATTAATATCGGTTATATTTTTTTCTTCTTGGTAATCGAGAACGGAGTTTCTGAAGTCGTTAATTATTGATTTTTTCAGCTTTCTTTTGCATATAAGGTTTTTATTTACACTTTTTATGTAATCAGAAACCGCTTTGTTTATATCTGTCATATTTTTCACCGCATTCTTAATTAACTGAAAAGTCTTCTGTGGAGTATTCAATGCCGATTATAATCTGTGATACTGAATATGCGTATCCGTCGTAATAATCGCTTATTATAAGTGCAGTCAGAAAAAAAGCAAGAAACGCAAGAATACAAATCAACACTGCAAGAATAATCCGCTTTATATTTATATGTCTTTTTATTGTTTGTATGTCGGGGTCGGACATGTAAATCTGAACTATTTCGTTCGGTGTTCCGAAATGTTCATATATTTTTTTTATGTCTGTTATATTATTCTCTTCCTTGTAATCAAGAACTGAGTTTCTGAAATCATTGATTATGGTTTTTTTAAGCTTTCTGTTGCAGATGAGGCTTTTGCTTACATTATTTATGTACTCTTGGATGCTCTTGTTTATGTCAGACATGGTTATCATCGCCCTTTATCGGTTATTTCTCTTTTTATTGTATTCTTCAATATAAAGACTTCTTTGCTCTTCAATATATTTTGAGGGGTTTTCAACATATATTTCATCTTTTATTATAATGTTTTTTGAGTTGTCATACCAAAAGAAATTATAATATATGAGAAGTGCAGAAATAACAGAAAGTAGGACAGTGCAAATAACAGCAACGATAATAATTTTGCGTTTATCAGTTGTTCTTTTTACCGTTTTTGTATATTCCTGTGAAATGTATTGTTTTGCAACCTCATAAGGGGTGCCGAAACGGTCGTATATTTCTTTAATGTCAGAAATACCTTTGTTTTCGGCAAAATCATAGATAGAATTCTCAATGTCTGAAATAATCTGCTGTTTGCTTTTTCTGTCACAAAAAAGATTCCTTTTTATAGCTTTTATGTATTGTTTTATATCTTTTTCAATTGATGACATAGGTTTTCACCGCATTCCTGATTATAATGAACAGTCTTCTGTTGAATATTCAATTCGTTGAACAACCTGTAATTCTGTATAATCTCCTCTTGATTGATAATTAATTATAAGCATTTCTGTCAAGAAAAACACAAGCCATAATATGAAGCCTATCATCACAGTAAGAATCAACCGTTTCAGGATAACATTAATTTTTATAATTCTTATGTCGGGTTCAGGCAGATAAACCTGTGCAATTTCCAGAGGCGTGCCGAAATGAGAGTAAATACCTTTTATGTCCTGAATATTTTTTTCTTCCGCATAGTCATAAACAGAGCTTCTGACAGAAGAAAGAATTTGTTTTTTTATATTAAAGGAGCAGATGAGGTTCTTTTTTACATCATTCAGGTATTTTTTGATTTCATTATCAAGGTTGTTCATGATTGCTTTTCTCCTGAAATGTTTCAAATTCATCACTTGTTATTTCAACTGCAGGTGTAATATAAATCACAGTATCACCGTCTGTGATATGATCATAAAGAAGAACTGAAATGTAGACTGCAAAAAGAATCATAATAAGAGAAAAACCTGTAATCAATGCCCGACGTATAAACAGTTTTCTTTTTGTTGTTTCATAATCAGCAGGGGAGTGATATTGTTTTGCAACAATTTTAGGTGTGCCGAAATTCATATATATTCCGTCAATATCATGTATGTTATTTTCGTTCGCAAAGGTGATAACAGCATCCCTGACAGTACGTATAATTTGTTGTTTTTCTTTTTTTGTACATATAAGATGCTGTCTGACTTCTTTGAGATATTTATTCAGTTCTTTTTTATCAATCATAACAACACCTCATCGGTGATATATTCTGTCGTGCCTTCTATTGCAGGTGATATATAGATTACAGGATCTTTGAACGGATAAGTTTCGAGAAAACCTCGAATGCATAAAGCGATAAGAAATGCAATCACAATCACAGATACGAATATTATCACTTTGCGAAAAACTACTTTTCTTTTGATTTCTTTTAAATCAATTTCTGTCATATATGCTGAGACTACATCTTCCGGAGTGCCGAAATGAGAATAAATCTCATGTTCAGATGCATTTTTATTCGTCTGCAGATAATCTCTGACTGAATTTTCGATGTCCTTAAGAACCTGTTTTTTCTGTCCGTCAGAACAAATCAGGTTCTTTTTAATTTGTTTTATGTAGTTTTTCACAAGCTTTTCATTTGCACACATTTTACTTTATCCTTTTATAAAATTTATAACATTATAAATCAAATGTTCTGCTCTTCTCTGTCAAGTATCAATGATATACCTTTTGAGATTTCATCATATTCTTTTTTCATCTGTTCAAGATATTCTCTGCCTGTGTCTTCAAGATGATAATACTTTCTTGTTCTTCTTTTTCCAACAAGAGTCGAATATGTTGAGAGATAGCCTATATCAACAAGCTTATACAATATAAGATACAGAGTACCTTCAAGCATTGTGAATCTGCCGCCGCTTTTTTCTTCCATAAGCTGAGTTATCTGATAACCGTAAAGGTCTTCCTTGCTGAGAAGATGCAAAGCTAACAGCTCGGCACAGCCTCTTTTAAAATTTTCCTGGTTCTGACTCAAAACATCACCCCATAAGCCGATTCGCTTTAATATGGGCAAATTATAGCATATTTTGTTTGAAAAGTAAATAAATGTAATCCCGTTTAGGCAAAATAATTTGTTATGAGCCTATTTTATCACAAATAATATTGAATGTAAATACATTTACTGTAAATATATACTTGACAAAATATATTGTGTGTGTTATTGTAAATATATGCTAAATGCCGAAAAAGAGGTGAGTCCGATGGTTTGAACATCATAAACTGAAGTAAAACCGATTATGAAAATGAAGAAATTAACAAAAAACCGACATATCGTCGGAAAAATGCAGTAAAGGAGAAAAACTATGCGTAAACTTAAAAAATCATTGGCTGTCCTTCTGGCAGCCCTAATGCTGGTATCTTTTATGCCACTGTTTGCTTCGGCAGCAGTAGCTATGTCAAAAGCAAACGCAACACTTGTTGAAGCACCTAAGCTTTCATATAAAGGCGGAGAACCAAGTTCAAATCTTGTTGTGCCGAACGGTGCAACAAGAGCAGATATCTCAATAGTCGGGGGTAAAATTGAATATCAGGGTACACCCGTTGACGGCTTTTTCAGTTGGTCATCATCTGCAACCGGAGCCCCCTCAACATCAGTTCTTTCTGCAGGTGATATCCGAGTAACGCTTTATTTCCACCCCACAGACACAACAAATTATAAAAGAGCTACGTGGAGTTCAACAGCCACATCACCTGTTGAGGGCTGGCCCACTCTTGCTGTAAAAGGTCTTGATGCAATTATTGTTGAAGCACCCACTGTAGACGGTTCTCTTCCAATGGGAAACAGGCTTAATACGCTTACACTTTCAGGCGGTAAGGTAGTCGATGCAGACGGTAACGATATTACAGCTCAGGGTAAATGGTCTTTTGTAAGCGGTACGGTAAAACCTGAAGAAAGCGGTGAACAGCAGGTTCAGTGGAAGTTGTCCGGCTACGATGTTCCCAAGACTAACGTTTATGTAACGGTAACACTTATTCATACTCAGCTTTCCGAAGCTCCTGTTGTATACTTTAACCTTGACCCCGGTGCAAAGCTTAACACAGCAAGAATCAAACCTGATACAGGTAAGGTTGTTGATTCTGAAGGTAATGATGTTACTGCAAACGGAACATGGGCAATTGATATGACAGGCATAACCAATGAAACACTCATATGGAGAGATACCATGCTTAACGTCACATGGACAGCAGTAGGTCATACTACTGTTACCACACAGATGCTTGTAGGCTGTAAGCAGCCTGAAGCATATTACATTGATGCTCTTCCTAAGTTTGCCGAAGCAGGTCAGACATTCAAATATTCACCTAAGCTTACATGGGGTTCATTAACACTTATTCCCGGCAAGGCTACAGATAAAGTAACGGGAGAAGAAATCACCGGCTCATATGAATTGTATCGTGGTGTTACTTATGAAACTAGGGCGGAAAACGATACCATAGGTGTATCAAATGTATACTCATACGGAAAAGAAGGAAAGTTTTGTTGCATAAAGTTTGTTCCTGATGATCCTGCATATTCTGCATACGAATTCGGTGGAAGTGACAGCGTTTACGTCGATAAGGGCGATTTTACTTTAACAGAGGATTCTGAAATTGTACTTATGTACGGCGACACAAAAACCGCACTTAATGAATATTACGGTGACTTAAAATATTCAACACTAAAGACAATTCCCGAAAACATTGGAATTGATTCAATAAGTTGGAGTAAAGATGTTTTTGACCCGTCAACTGCAGACTACGGTTCTGTAACTATGGTAGAAGTCAAAATTAAGTCTGAAAACAGATTCTACAATGAACAGATAATAACAGTTCCCATCAGAATAATGAACTATATTCATGACTATACAAATCCTTGGTATAGAGATTCACTTTCAGCACCCAAGTTTTTCAGCACATTCCTTGAAGAGCCTGACGGTATCAGAAACTACAAGGTGGACTTTACAAATAACCGTCTTAAAGGTACAGTAGACCTTATTGTTAATGAAGAGGTTGTAGTTTCAGTTGCTCCAGATGAAAACGGCAGATTCTATGCTGAGGGACAGTGGACAGCACCCGCAAGCGGCGACTACACATACAGATTTGAATACAAACCCAGTGAAAACGATACTGCAACGGTAAATAATCCTGTTTATCCTATGGACAGTGTATCACAGAAATTCACTATGGATATCCGTCCTTATCATACAGCAACAATAATAGTCGGCGATAAGACCTTTACAATCACAGAAAGATATAAGTCCATGGTCAATTTTAATTGGCAGAATGAAACAGAACTTAAATCTGAGGATTTCGGTTCATGGACTTTTACAGATGAAAACGGCAAAGAATTCACACCCGTAAACGGTGAATCTATTGACGGAGACCCTCAGACAAGACCGAGTATCTATGTTGTAATGCCCGACCATGATTTCACTGCAGTTGCAAAAGGTCCCTACGGTGAAGTGGGTGACACCGAAACAGATGCAATGTTCGGCTCATTCTTGTCAATCTGGCAGAAGATTATTGATTTCATTATTAAAATCTATCAGACAATAGCAAGTATTTTTGATGTAAC
>CALEII010000040.1 GCA_937876205.1 uncultured Clostridia bacterium | reverse complement strand
CAAATTCTGTTATTCCTACAATGTGGTCTTTGTATTCACCTGTTGTATCAACCCACTTGATTTCTGTTATTTCATAACCTTCACCGCATGTACCCTCTGTATCGGGAGTCTTGCCGAATTCAGGAGTATCAATACCGTTTACATAAACTTTGTCAATAATTGTGGGTGCAGGAGCTTCAACTGCAGGAAATTCATAACCGATTGAAAGCTCAGTAACCGAATCAGTGCCGTACTCGATTGCAGGCTCCATATTGATTTCGCCTGTCACATCGTTATAATATCCGTCTGATGAGAATTCATAGCCGTCTTTGACTTTAAGTGTTATCTGAACGGTGTATTCTCTTTCAGCTTCAAATTCTGTTATTCCTACAATGTGGTCTTTGTATTCACCTGTTGTATCAACCCAGATAATTTCTGTTATTTTATAACCTTCACCACAGGTACCCTCTGTATCGGGTGTCTTTCCAAATTCAGGAGCATCAATTCCGTTTACATAAACTGAAGAAATTATTGTCGGTGCAGGTTTTTCAGTTGCAGGGAATTCATAACCGATTGTAACTTCCGTTGATGAATTTGAACCGTAAACTTTTGCTGTTTTTCCGTTAAGTGTTCCGCTGACATCATTATAGGGTCCGTCCATGACAAATCTGTAGTTGCCGATTGTTCCAAGAGTGACCTGAACGGTATATTTTCTTTCCGGTTCAAATGTTTCAACGTCATAAATATAATCTTTATATTCACCTGTTGTGTCTACCCAGACTATTTTTGTTATCTGATAACCTGAGCCACAGGTTGCCTCTGTATCAGCTGTTGCACCTGTAACGGGAGCATCAATACCTGAAACAGTAACTGTTGTGATATCATCGGGAACAATATAATTATCAGTGATACCAACGGCAACATCAGAAACAGCTGTAATTACCGTCGCATTATATGCGCCGATTTTAGCCGACACATCGGGACAGCCGTCACCGTCAACCTTAAGCTTGTAGCCGTCATTGACACGTAGCCAGATTTCAACCTCATATTTATGACCTGCAACAGCAACATCATTCTCGTTCATATTCTTATTTGCCGTAACATCTTTCCATGAAATTGAGTTTACAATATACCCCTTATCTACCGAGGTTGCTGTGAAATCAAATTTTTCGCCCGATGCGGGGATATTTAGTTCTGTAACAGCAACACTTGTGACAATGTTGTACGCACAGGCTTCAAAAGTATAGGTAATACCGATATACTCGCCTGCATTGTATCCTGATATAACATAAACATTGGCTGTTTTTCCATTGATACGACTGGCAACTGATGAAGTATAGTTATCATATTTACTGAAGCTGTATCCGGGTTGTGCAGCCACGATAACGGCAACCCTGTAAATATGACCTGCAACAAAAACGTCTTCAGATGTCATATTTTTGTCACCGTCAGTCGTATCAATCCATATAATACCGTAATGTGCATCACCGCTATCAAACTCTGTGGTGAAATTGTAACCGCTGCCGTATGTGGCAACATAATCAGGTGTCTGACCTGCAACAGGTGAAGCAATATCACCTATGTGTACTATTGAAAGCTCTGTTGCGGCAAACGCATTAAGAGGCATTACGCCGAGAAGCATAATAACTGAAATAAGTAAAGCAATAATTTTTTTCATATTCATTCTCCTTTTTTGATTTTTCCGTAACAATTTTTACAACAGATTTTACCGTTTAAATCTGCATCGTAAACAGTACAATCGTCACAGACCATATCGCCACAAATGTCACATTTGTTAAGCTCAAAACGGGCCTCAATATTTGCTCTTTCATAAGCTTTTTTATGATCACTTGCATAGATGATAGCTCTGGCTTCTCTTTCATCGCCTGTGAGAAAAACCTTGTCCTTGAAACCTGTAAGAAAATCATATGTGGCAGATGACACAGGTTTTTCACAACAGTCACAGTAAAAAACAAATTTAAACTGTTTGATTGTTGATTTGTCTGTAAATTTTCTTGTGACAGAATTCAGCATAGGCAAAACCTCCTTTGTGATTCCATTTTATAATAATAAATACATAAAAAAGAGTAGCCTTTGAGGGTACTTTGCAAAAAACAAGTCCACCTTTAAGGCTACCATGTCAAAAAAAACTGCGCCGAATTGTTAAAAATTCACAAACGAAGAATGTTTGACATAAGATTCAAATTATGCTATATTATGATATATCTAAAATAATACCAAGGATTATAAAATGAATTATTTATCTTTAAAAATAAAACAATATCCTTTTTCCGAACAGGTGAAATATGTAAGAATGGTGCTCGGAATCAGTCAGACTGAGCTTGCTGAGCAATGCGGTATTTCTTATGCTACAGTAAGCCGTTGGGAAAGAGAAAACAGAACACCTCAGATTGTAATGGCAGGCAAATTCTATTCCTTTTGCTTGCGCAATGGTTTTGAGCTTGACTCCACTCTGGAAGGCGGTGCAGTATGACAGCCTTATACGGAATAATTTTTGCCGTTTCTCTTGTTATGATTGCCGTTTACTGTTATGTTGACCGAAAAAGAGAAATATGGCTTCTTCTGTTGTTCATTTCAGTTGCAGTCTGTGACCTGGGTTATTTCCTTATGTCAATGGCACAGAATCTTGAATTTGCTCTTTTTGCAAACAGGATATCTTACGTCGGAAGTGTTTTTCTGCCGTTTTTCCTGCTGATGATGATAATGAATCTGTCAGGTTTCAAATATCCTAAATTTTTGCCATGGGTGCTCATTGCCGTAAATACAACAATGCTTGCCGTGACAATCAGCGGAGGTTTTCTGCCGATTTATTATAAAGAAGTCACTTTTGAAATAATCAATTCGGTTCCGACTCTTATCAAAGAATACGGACCTCTTCACCCGTTTTACAAAGTGTATCTCCTCGGCTATTTCGCATCTATGGTCGGGGTGATAATAGGTGCATCTATCAAAAAAACGGTAAAGAGCAACAAGCATTCCGTTTTTCTTGCTATTGTTGTTATCGGCAACATTGCAATATGGCTTATTGAAAATATGATACACACATCATTCGAGTTTTTATCTGTGTCTTATATTGTCACAGAGGGACTCATTCTCTTCCTTTACGGTGTGTTACAGGATTACGGACTGCTTGACACCGTACAGCTTGAAAACACAACCGTTGTTGTTGAAACTGTTGAAGAAAAACACGAGGAAAGCATAAGATTCTTCACGCAAACACAGATAGAATGTATTTTAAAAAACTGGAAACTGCTTGAAACACTCTCAGAAAGAGAAAAGGAAGTTCTGAAGTATATTCTTGCAAACGAAAAACGACAAATTATTGCACAGGAGCTTTTTGTTACCGAAAGCACAATTAAAAAACACACAGCAAATATTTTCAGAAAACTTGAAATAACAAACAGAACAGAATTGTTTAAAAAGGCCCAGAATTACTACAAATAAATAATCTCTGTTTTTTAGTTATTCAGCAACTTCTGTTGTAAACAACCAGTGACTGTTACATGATTGACAGCATAATCAAATCTCCAAGGGTAGCGGCTCGCCGTTATCCTTGTTTTTATAAAATTTTCATATAACATTGCCCAATACATATATATTTACGGGGTGATTATATGAAGATTTTATCTGTCAAATTAAAGTCGGTTATAATTACGATGG
>CALEII010000039.1 GCA_937876205.1 uncultured Clostridia bacterium | reverse complement strand
GCAGTATCAACGGCACTTGTGGAGTCGTCAAGAATAAGTATTTTAGGCTTTTTAAGAATTGCACGGGCAATACACAGTCTCTGCTTCTGACCGCCCGATACATTGGCACCGCCCTGCTCAATATATGTATCATATCCGTCAGGGAATTTTTCAATAAATTCATCTGCACAGGCAAGCTTGCAGGCATTTATAATTTCGTCATCGGTTGCGTCTTCCTTGCCCCAGCGCAGGTTTTCTCTGATTGTGCCTGAGAAAAGAACGTTTTTCTGAAGCACCATTGCAACTTCATTTCGCAGTGCCTCAATACTGTAGTCACGGACATCTGTTCCGCCGACCTTTACACTGCCGTTTTTAACATCGTAAAGACGAGGAATCAGCTGAACAAAGGTTGATTTTGAAGAGCCCGTACCACCGATTATTCCCACTGTCTCGCCTGATTTTATTTCAATATTTATATTGTCAAGACAGAGCTTATCTGCATTCTTTGAGTATGAGAAATCAACATTTTCAAAAACAACTGAGCCGTCTTTTACAGTTGTTTCTGCATTTTCTTTTTCTGTGATATCACTTTTTTCATCAAGCACTTCTACAATTCGTTCGGCACTCGCTTTTGACATTGTCATCATAACAAAAATCATTGAAATGAACATTAAGCTGTTGAGAAGCTGAGCCGTGTATGTAAAAAGACTCATCAGCTCGCCTGTTGAAAGCTCTGTTGCACCTGTGTTGACAATGAGCTTTGCACCGAACCAAGAAATGAGGATTGTGCACGCATAAACACTAATCTGCATAAGGGGGGTATTGAATGCAATTGTCTTTTCTGCTTTTACAAAATCGTTGTAAATGCTGCCTGAAATGTTCTGAAACTTATCTGTTTCAAAGCCTTGTCTGTTGAATGATTTAACAACACGGATTCCTCTGACGTTCTCTTCAACGATGCTGTTGAGCTTATCATATGTCTTGAAAACTCTCTTGAAAAGAGGATGTGCTTTTCTGATAATAAGAAACATACCCAGAACAAGAAACGGAACAACACACAGAAAAACACATGCAAGCTTTGCATTTATGTCGAAGGCAAAAATAAAGCTGAATGTAAACATCATAGGGCTTCTGACAGCCATTCTGATAATCATCATAAACGACTGCTGAACATTATTTACATCGGTTGTAAGTCTTGTAACAATGCTTGATGTTGAGAATTTGTCAATGTTTGAGAATGCATAATTCTGAACGCTGTAAAACATATCGTGACGAAGATTCTTTGCAAACCCTGCACTGGCGACAGCACATGTTCTGCCGGCAACACCGCCGAAAAGCATAGAAATCACAGCGCTGATAAGCAAAGCAACGCCCATTTTAAGAACATACTGCATATCACTCAGTTCAATACCGAAGTCAATAAGAGATGCCATAAGACGAGGTATTACAACCTCCATAATAACCTCACCGATAACAAAAACAGGTGTCAATATAGCAGGCCACTTATATTCTCGCACACATTTTGCAAGTCTTTTTATCATTTTATCTTCTTCCTCCCTTCGGCATAGGGCAACAGTCTTCAATTCCAAGTTCACTCAATGCCGTTTTCATATTATTTTTCATTCTCAGAATATATTCCGAAAGCTGCTGTTTTTCTTCATCGGAAAAGCCCTGCATAAGAACTTGCTCATGCTTGCGGCGGTCTTCCTCCATATAGCTTATCAGCTCAAGTGATTTTTCTGTCAGTGTCAGCTTTTTAAGCCTTGCATCATATTCAACGGGTGAACGGTCAACAAGCCCTTTCTGCACCATAAGATTGACAACCTTTGATACGGTGGAGCGTGTTATTCCGAATGCCTCTTCAAGATCCTTCTGAAAAATATCTCTGTCACGGTTGTGGTCAAGATATCCGATTATCCAGCCGTTTGTGCCTGTTATGCTTTCAAACATCTGCTTATGGCTGTTGTTATCAATATATCGTCTGTTCATATTGGAGAGAGAATGCAGCTGCATTCCTACAGTAGGTTTATGGTTCAACAGTGTCACTCCTTTTATTGTTGAATGTCAAACTGTACGACATCAAACAATATTATATAACGCCGGAAGCTTCAAGTCAATAAAAAAGTGCGTATTCCATGAAAAAATTTCACAGAACACGCACAGAAATTTTATAACAGATTACCAGGCAATGTTGTAATATTTTGTGACACTGTAAAGTGTTGCATCAAGGTCTGTGTTGATAACCTTGACTTTTGCATCACGAAGAATCATATTGGCATTAACGGTAGTCTCATAAGACACAACCTTACCGTCGGGTGTAATTGTTGCAGTTGCCGAGCAACCGCTGTATTTGAGCTCAACATTGCTTCTGTCAACGGTTGCACCCATATTCGGCGCATATGTATTCATAACATCATCAACAAGCATAAACTGGAAGACCTTGCCGAAAGAACTCTGTTTATCGGGGTTTGACACATCATTCATTGCGATGTTTATTACATAATTTCCGCTTGAATCTGTTGAGTGTGTGATTGATTTGATATCTGACATTGTCAGCATTGAAACATAAGCTGCACCGTCGGGTGAAATATTTGCCTGAGCTGCTGCCTTATCGCCCTTTGCAATGGGTGTTTCAACAACTTCGTCTGAAAGATACTTGTCCTTTGCAACGCCGATGTAAGCATCACCGAGAGGATTTGAAAGCTTGATATCAGCAGTCTTTGTCTGCTTTGACTTGGTCATCGCAGGAGCCTCTGACTTGAGCTTATTGACTGAATTGTTGAAAAAGTCAAGCCACTCTGCATCAGATGCAGGTGCAGAATTCTGTGAAGAATTGTTGTTATTCTGCTCAGCTGCAGTTGTATTCTCTGTAGCCGTATTATCTGCAGCAGTGGTTGTATCGTCTGCCACAGGAGTATTGACAACAGGATTATTCTGCTGAACATTATTGTCTGCCGTTGCCTGCGTTGTTGTCTCAATCTCTATTTTATTGTTAAAATCATCAGCAACGCCAATCATTCCTGCTATTGAAACGCCGAGAAGACACAGTCCGACAGCAAGAATTGCGACAAGCAGCGCAATGGTTGTGCTCTCAGATGATTTTCTGCCGTAGGTTTTTGCTTTTTTCTTTTTTTCTTTTTTTGCTGTGTTATCAGAAGTATTTTCAGTTACAACTGTTTCTTCGACAACATTTACATTTTCATCAATTGCCAATTTTATCTCTCCCCTATTATTTTTATTCATAATATCACATTTTTCTGCGTTTGTAAATTGTTTATAAGCATTTTTATTCAAAAGTATGACTGATTGACAAATAAATCTAAATGTATTATCATACAATAAAGGAGTGGTTGCAATGCGTTGTAAAGATTGCAGAGAAAAAATACCCGATAATGTCAAATACTGCCCCGAGTGCGGTGCTTTGGTAAATGATATAAGATACACAATAAACAACACAACAGTTTTTGCCACACAACCTGTTAACACACCTGTATCACCGTCTGTACAGCATGAATCACAGAATACGCCGCAGACAAAGCGTTATACGGATTACAGAGCAAATCAGACAAAGAAGATGGCAAGAAACGGCATTATTGCTTTATTTGCAATTATCTTTCTTTGTATTGCAATATCTGTAGTTTATGAAGAGTTTTCAAGCACAATGAACAGCTTTTCAGATAATGATGAATTTTCCGTTGAATATACATCTATTGAAGATGTTGCGTATTCATATGTATATAACATCCTCGATGCCGCAGAAATGCCGTATTACGATGATTTCAATTACTATACAACCATTGACTGGGATTGTTTTTTTGCAGACCTTACAGGTGATGAAGACGGCTATACCCGTGCACAGGAAACATATAACAGCTTCACCGCAGAAAACAAGCTTTTTGACAGCTTGCCTGACGAATACGAATACTATATCGTGTACACCCAGTCTGTAACAGAAGCCGAATACACAGACATTCATTCATATATAAATATGTTTGACTCACTCATACGCCCTCTGTCCTTGTCATCTGTGAATTATATCCCCTATTCAGATATACAAACAATCAGCATTGTTTCTTTCGGCATTGATTTTTACGATGAAAAAGATGAGATTATTACCAGTGAATATGTGGATGTGACAGTTGTCTGTCAGGGCGCCAGCTATTATTCCTCAGGTTATTATGATGTGCTTTATGACAATTTCTTTATGGATGATTTTATAACCTCAATGTATACTGAAGAGGCACTTTCATACATTCAGGAAGAGAATACCGACTTCTGAAATTCACGGCTCAGAGATACTTCTGCTCTCTGAGCCGTTTTATTTTTTAATTGACTTTAATTATAGTATAGGATATAATATAATGTAATTTAAAATAATGGAGATTATGTATGGATAACAAAAAAAATAAAGTCTTGTCAGGCCTTGTATGGAAATTTGCAGAACGCATTGCCGCACAGGTTGTCACCTTTGTGGTATCTGTCATTCTTGCAAGAATGCTTATGCCCGAGGATTACGGACTTATAACACTTGTTACAATTTTTATAACCTTTGCAAACTGCATTGTCACAAACGGCTTCGGCAGCTCTCTTATACAGAAAAAAGATGCCGACAATCTGGATTTTTCGACAGTTCTGTACTTTCAGCTTGCATTCTCAATTGCGTTGTATGCACTTCTGTTTTTTACGGCACCGTTCATTGCACTGTTTTTCGGTGAACAATATGAGCTGCTTTCCCCCGTACTCAGAGTGCTCGGTCTGAGAATACCGCTGACTGCAATCAATAATGTTCAGCAGGCATATGTGGCAAAAAAAATGATTTTCAGAAAATTCTTCTTTTCCACAATTGTCGGTACCGTAATCTCAGCAGTTGTCGGAATATGGATGGCATATGCAGACTACGGAGTCTGGGCATTGGTAGGTCAGTACCTGACAAACACATTCATCAGCACTGTTATTCTTGCATTTACAATACATTGGAAACCCGAGCTTAAATTCTCGTGGTCAAGACTGAAGACTCTGTTCAGCTACGGCTGGAAAATTCTTGTGGCAGGACTTATAGCCGAACTTTATAACGAGCTTCGTTCTTTGGTTATAGGAAAATTCTACACAAGTGATGATCTTGCTTACTTTGACAGAGGTAAACAGATACCGAACATCATTGTAACAAATATAAACACTACAATTTCAAATGTGCTTTTCCCTGCAATTTCAGATGCACAGAATAACCCTCAGGATGTTAAGAACATAACACGAAGAGCAATAAAAACAAGCTCATATATAATGTGTCCGCTTATGTTTGGTCTTGCAGTTGTGGCTGAGCCCGTTGTAACACTGCTACTCACTGAAAAATGGCTGCCCTGCGTACCGTTTCTTCAGATTTATTGCCTCTCTTTCTGTTTTGAGCCCATTCAGACAGCAAATCTTCAGGCAATAAATGCTGTCGGCAGAAGTGACATATTTATGAAGCTTGAAATAATAAAGAAGTTCTCATATACAGTAATTCTTGCCGCCGTTATGTTCCACAGCGTTGAAGCAATTGCCTACAGTCTTCTTCTCAACACTCTTATTGCAGTTATTGTAAACACTGCACCGAACAAAAAGCTCATAAACTACAGCTACAAAGAACTGCTTAAAGATATTGCCCCCGGCATTCTTATTTCATCCGTAATGGCAGTGATTGTCTATATTGAAGGACTGCTGTTACCTCTTTCAACACTGCCGATGCTTATTGTTCAGCTTATTACAGGTGGTGCGGTTTATCTGCTGATTTCCGTTATATTCAAGGTTGAAACCTTCAATTACCTCTTTAATACAGTGCTTGAATTCCTCAAAATCAAAAAACCTAAGGGAGCATAATAATGGAGCCGTTAATTTCGGTTATAATACCGGTATACAATGTTGAAAAGCATCTTCGCAAATGCGTTGAATCAATCATTTCACAGTCATATAAAAACATAGAAATTCTGCTCATTGACGACGGAGCTAAGGACGCAAGTCCTGCTATATGCGATGAATATGCGCAAAAAGACAGCCGTGTAAAGGTTATTCACAAGCAGAATGCAGGTGTTGCAAAGGCAAGAAATACGGGAATTGAAAATGCAGCCGGTGATTTCTTCTGTTTTATTGACGGTGATGACCACGTACATCCCGATTACATCAGATGTATGCTCGATGTACACACAAAAACAGGTGCAGAAATTTCAATGTGCAGCTATGTCTATGCCTGGAGTGACGGCAGAACAAAGCAGACAAGAAACACACAGTACTCATCTGAACATATTTTTAAAAACTCAGGCAAAGATGCTCTCAAAGAAATGCTTTACGGCAGAATTTATGCACCCGCCTGCTACGGCAAGCTTTTCAGAAAAGACATTTCTGTGTGCTTCCCTGCTTTTTCAATAGGTGAAGATATGCTCGCAGGCGCAGATTATTTATTGCAGGCAGATAAAATTGCAATGGTAAATGCACCGATGTATTACTATATGCAGCACGATGAAAGTGTTATGCACACCGTAAATCCTGACAAGCTTTATGACCTTGTCATCACAGGTGATGAAATGATGAAGCTTGTAACGGAAAAATGTCCCGAGAACATAAAAGCAGCCAAGTATTATATTGTTGAAAAAAATATGATGGCACTTATGAAGCTTCACGGTATGGCAAATCAGAGCGACAGAATAAAGCATATCGAAGAGAATATAAAAAAATACAGAATGTCTGTCATAACAGACCCCGATGCAGAAATGAGAACAAGGCTTGCCTGTGTTATTTCTTTCTTGGGTGTAAATACTCTGTGTAAAATCAGAAACAAAATTGCAAGGTAAGGTGACAAAAATGAATTTGGGCGAAAAACTGATGCAGATTCTCTCAAAAACCACTGCATTTCTTCCGAGAAGAAACATAATTATATTTGAATCCATACCGTCATTTGCTGATAACACATATTGGTTTTTCAAATATCTTGTTGAAAACACGGATGTTGCAAAAAAATATAAGCTTATATGGAGAGTAAGAACTGCAGAGGATGTCAGAGCAGAGCTTTGCGGTGCAAAAATCAAATGTATCGTCAAAAATGCTGTAACACTGAAACAGAAGCTGGAGCTTGTATATTATTCGGTATTTGCGAAATTTATCGTTGACTGCAACGACTATGTTTATAAAAGAAGTAATAAACAGAAAAGAGTATTTCTCGGCCACGGAATGCCTATGAAAATTGTCAAGGAATATGACCTGATTAAGGGCGAAGTTGATATGAATATGATAACAACATATAACTTCAACGAGCATTTCTATGACATAGGTGACAAAGACGAAAATATGCGTAACTACGGCTACTGCAGAACTGATGTTATGGCAGAGCACGCAGGAATCCGAAAGAACAGAGATAAGACATATATCATCTGGATGCCCACATACCGTCAGCACACAAGAGCAGGCAGTCTGAGAATTGAAAACAACTTTCCTTTAGGTTTGCCGGTCATCAAATCCAATGAACAGATGGCTGAAATAAATGAGTTTTTAAAGGAAAACAATACAATTCTCTATTTAAGACCGCACCCGTCGCAGGATGTCAGTGTTATGAAGCTTGACGAAATGAGCAATATCATTATTGCAGACAACAAATATCTAGGTGACACTCAGATTTATGATTTTCTCACAGGTACTGATGCACTTATCACCGACTATTCGTCTGTTTATTATGATTACCTGATGATTGACAGACCCATTGCCCTTGCTGTTGAAGATCTTGATGATTTCAGAGCAAAATGGCCAATGTTCTTTGACGATTTCAAAGCAAACTACAAGTGTCCTTACATCTATAGCCTTGACGACCTGAAGCAATTCATAAAAGATGTTGCTACGGATAACGACACATATAAGGAAGAACGGACAAAGGCAAAAGAAAGATTCAACGATTTCACGGACGGTAAAACCTGTGAAAGAATATATAACTTTATGGTAAAGGAATACGGATTATAAAAAAACAGGGCTGCTTCAGCAGTCCTGTTTCTTTTACCACACAAGAATTTCTTACTTATCAAGTGCTGTGGAATTCATTGCAAATGTAAGCACATTTTTTACACTGCGCTGAATTTCAGCCCTTGTAATGCCACCCTTGTCAAGCTTATGCAGAAGTGTACCGTCCGGTTTTCTTTTACCGCTTCTGCCGCCACCCGGCATCAGCACATCAACCTGCGCACGGACACGATATGCCTGATCTTTCACATCTCTGAAATCGGGACTTTTTCCCCTTCTTGTCCACCAGTCGGTCATAACACAACCCTGATAGCCCCATTCGCCTCGAAGAACTGATGTGCACAGGTCATAGTTATAATAGCTCCATACTCCGTTGATTTTGTTATAAGAAGTCATTATATTGCGAGGTTCAGCTTCTTTTATGCAGATTTCAAAGCCCTTGAGATAAATCTCACGGAGTGCTCTCTCGGAAACCCGTGAATCATTTGTTGTTCTCTTATACTCCTGATTATTGCAGGCAAAATGCTTTGGGCATGCAGAGCCACCCTGAGACTGTATACCGAGAACAGCGGCAGCGCCGATTTTACCTGTAAGATACGGGTCTTCAGAGTAATATTCAAAGTTTCTGCCGCAAAGAGGGTTTCTCATAATATTCATACCCGGAGCAAGAAGCACATCACTGCCTTTTGCTTTCATTTCTTCAGCAACAAGCGTGTAAACTTCTTTTACGACTTCCGTATCAAATGTCGACGCAAGAAGTGTACCTATGGGAATCAGCGAACAGGAGGCTCTGAGTCTGATACCTGACGGACCGTCAGAAGTTGTAACAGGTGGAATTCCTTTATCTCTGAGAGATTTCAACACACCGCAGAAAACAGCCGCATTACCGGGAGCGCCGAGTTCACTGCCCATTGTATAGTCACCTCTTGTGAGAGCTTCAAGCTCTGTGTTATCAAGCTGTGCTACAAAATCATCCATTGAGACTTTTCCGTCTCTGACATCAGTCAATTTATAGCCTTTGTCACCGCTATATTCAATTGCTTCCGGAATATTATCAAGGATTTTTGTTTTAAGTTCTGTTTTTCTGCCGTTACAAGGCTGTGTGACAGCTTTCAGCTGTCCGTCAACAGCTTTTGCTGTCATAACGCCAAAAGCCTTTTCAGGGGCAATACATTCGCTCAGCTGTTCATATACAACAGTCTCTGACTGATAATATGAAAAAACTCTTTCTGCTGAGCGCACATCACTTCCCAGATAGAAGTTATACTCACCTTCTTCAATAACATATGCACTTCTGTTGCCTGTTTTACCCGATTCATCGTAGGATGCGAGCTGATAAAGTGACACATAAGCCTCAGAAGCTGCAGTCTGCCCACCTTCAAGAGCTGATGATTTACCGAATGCAACAAGACCCCGTGACGGATTACCGAGTCTGCCCACGGGCTTTTCAAGATAAAGCTGATAACAGCATCTGCCCGACAGACTGCCTGTGTTTTTCACTGATATATCAAACTTAAAGCCTGATTCAGAAGAATTTACAGCTTTACAGCAGATATCAAAAGATGTATAGCTCAATCCGTAACCGAAAGGATAAAGCACGGCATCTTTATTGAAGGACTCAAAATAACGGTAGCCAACATAGATATCTTCCCAATAATAATTATAGTCCTTACCGCCGAAATGATTTGATGACGGATATGAGCTGAAGGAGTCTGCCACAGTTGAAGTAAGTCTTCCTGAGGGATTTACTTTTCCGCAAAGCAGGTCAGCAGCTGCGTTTCCGCTTTCCATACCGCCCTGCCAGACAATCATTACGGCACTGATTTTCCCATCATACCGTCTGAGCCACGACATATCAATTATACTGCCGATATTAAGAAGAACAACAACACTTTCAAAATGTGCAGTGACAGTATCAAGAAGGTTTTTTTCTTCATCTGTTATATAATAACTTCCCTTTTCGGGCACATTTTCTCTGTCTTCACCGGCTGACCTGCCTATAACAAACACGGCACAGTCAGAATTATTTCTTGCCGAACTGACTGTAATGTCATCAACCGGCATTTCGGGATAAAAACGAGGCCACATACCCCAAATGGAGTCATTTATGATGTTTTCGCTACACCATTTTTCATATTTTACGGCAAGTTCTTCATTCAGAACAAGGTTTTCACAGTTTCTGACGCCTTCAATCAGATTTACCGCATAAGGACGATTAACATCACCGCCTGAGCCGTAGCCTGTATAAAACCAATTATACTGCACTCTGCCGAAAAGTGAAACCCGTGTACCTTTTTTCAGCGGAAGAACCCCGTTATTTTCAAGAAGAACGGCACCCTCTGCCGCAACACGGCGCAGAGCATTCTGCATATCGGAGGTATATGTTTTTTCAGCTGCTTCACGCTCAGATTTCTCCTGAGCTACACTGCCGAATTTTGAATACACCTTACCGGCAAAATCAACTATTTTTGTTTTTATATCTGACATAAAATCACCTGAAATAAGAAACATCGGCACCCTCTTTTGAAGAGTGCCGATATAATTTTAGCAGTTTCAGAACAGCTTGTCAATGAATTCAACAATCAAACTGAAGATATGTGAAAGTTTATTGAAGAATATTTCAATTCTTGACTGAACTTCAACAGTAACTGTTGTTTCTTCTGAAGCAAAACCGTCTGCATTGTAAGCAACAAGAGTGAATGTCTGCTCTCCTCTGCTGTCTGCAGTGTATGTATAGCTCCAGGTCTTTGTTCCGTCATCATTTTCTGAAACAAGAACTGCATTTTCACCGTTTACTGTGAGTGCGTGAACTTCTATTGATGTAGATACTGTAACTACAACATCCTCACCCACTGCCGCAATGTCTGTATCTGTGCCTGCATCAACATCATCGGGTACGAACAATGCACCGTCGTCTGCAGAAAGGACTGAAGCAGTTTCTGCTGATGCTGCGGCAACTGCAAATGTATCTGAATTCATTGCAAACATCACAGGTGCTGCCGTTGCACCGTCTGTTGTAACCTTGATATTACACAGTGAAAGGAGTCCGTCACCGTTGTTTGTAATAACAAGAGGATGCTTTGTTGTATAAGTGCCGTTGCCGTTATCAGTCCAGCAATCAGAGCTCATAAAGGGTATTTCATAATAAAGAGTTGTTTTATGAGTAATGGATGTTACATCAGAATAATCATCACCTGAAGCAAAACGCATCGAAGCAGCACCATCCAATGAATGAACGCTCACCTGAACAGAGGAAGGAATAACACCTTCTACTGTCATATTGAAGGCTACGGACTGACCTGCTGCAAGGTACACCTCATTCTTGGGACCTGCCTTTGAATACTGTTCAAATGTACCCTCTGTCACACCGGGATTGATATATACAATACCGGTTGAGTCACCGTTTGCATCAAGGTCTTTTGCGTCAATAAGTGTATCTCTGATTGACTGATGTAAAATAACATACTCACCTTCACCTGCATAAGCAGACGAAGCCTCGGAATCAGGCCCCATAGGTTCATATACACGTATTGCATCAAGATAGAAGTCGTATACACCGTCTTTCTGGTGGTCAAGACGGGTTGTGTATGTGGGAATAATCTGTACTGTATATGTGCCGTATGCAAGGTCATTTCTGCCGATTACGGGAATCTGATACAGTGCAGTCTGAGCGTTTTCAGACACTACCCATTCACCATCTGTATATGTGTAACCGTAGTAAGTGTCTACAATCCAATTATACACAGCTTTTCCTGATGTGTCGGTTCCACTGAACACTCTGACCTCAATTGCACCTGTTTCCTTACTGATAAGGCTGACAAGGTCGAAGCCTGTACCTGCAAAGGTGAACTGTGCCACAGGCCAGGAATTGCCTTCTGAACCTGAGTACTTTGAATTGGGGTTATTGTACTTACTTACCGAAACAATATGAGCAGAACCCATTGAATAGTTCTCTGTGCTTTCTGCATAGATACTGTCATAGCCGTATACATCATCAGCCACAGACTGTGTTGCTGAGTCTGTTGAGGAGTTACCTACTGTTGCCCACTTACCTGTTGAGCCGTCTGCTGATGTACCGTCTGCATATGTAATTGCAGAAGCATAATCATCCTCATAATATACAACTGTTGCAGGGATAATTCTGACAGAGCTTACAAGGTACAATTTTTCACCTGAACGCTCATATTCCACCTGATAGTATATAGTCTCACCTGAATCGGATAAAAATGAATAGGGGGTATATATAATATCATTGCCACTGAGTGAAAATCTGCCACAGTTACCCACAACAGAATCAGAGAACGGACCGTTTTCTGTTATGCTTACAGCAGAAATTGTGTAAGAACCACCATCATTTGCAAGTATTTCGTCATTATCAAGAGGACAAAGCTCTGCATTCAGACCAAAATCAAGCACATAAACATCAGGAACGAGTGCTTCTGATGTTATCGTATAAGCAGGCTTGACAGTAATGTTTGTTGCGGGCATTGTTGTGTATCCCGAATAATTCCATTCACCGGTGTAGCCCTGTTTTGCGGGAACATCAATTACATCCGTCGGAATGGCTGCACCGTATTCAACTGATTGTGTGTGAATTGACACACCTGCTTCATTTACCCAGGTAACAGTGTATTTATTGACTGTCCATATTGCTTTAAGGGTGACATCACCATACATACCCACAGCACTTGCACCCGGATTATATACTCCTGACCAGTTACCTGTGGTTGATGCAACCTCCCAATGACTGAATGTGAACCCTGTTTTTACGGGAGCTGAGGGAACAGTGCCTGCCTCTATGGTATATGTAGTATCTGCAACCTCACTGCCGCCGTTTTCATCAAGCATTATATTGTATACGTGAGGTGTCCATACAGAATAGACATAAAGAGTTTCAAGAATGTCAACTTTTTCAGTTGCTTCAAGCTTTGTGCCATCCTGTCTGTACCAACCGACAAAATCATAGTGTGGCTTTGTGGGAGTCGGCAGTATACCGTAAGTGCTGTCATAAGTTACATACTTGTTTACAGGTGAAACTGATACATCATTCACCTCATAGACACGTATATTATCAAATCTTACAGTATTGCCTGCGCCGTTTGCATCAACACGAATCTGAGCCTTAACCACTTCTGATTTGTTCGGCGCAGTAAAAACGGCATTGTCCTTATCTATACCGGTAGAGCTGTTTGAAGAATATCTGTTTGATGCGCCGTCAGCAAAATCAATCCAATTTCCGTCTGCATCACAGAAGAAGATGTAAACATCCCATCCGTCGCCCTCAAAATCAATATCAATTTTATATGATTTACCGGGCTCTACAGCAAAAAACGGTGATGATGATGTTGCTTCACCTGCATCAGCATCAGATGTTATTGTGAAGCCTGTGTCTGTAACATCTGAAACTGTACCGTTACCTGCTACTTTATTCCATGCCTTGAAGTCAACAAGGTTATCGAATGTAACATTATATGTGTTAGCCTGCCAGACTGCGTAAATAGTAGGCATAAGTCCGAGTGTTAATGAGCCTGTGGTTCCCGTTGCTGCAGATGATGAAGTTGACCAGCCCATAAATGTGTAACCTGTTCTTGTGGGGACATATGATGAAGTATCAAATGAAAAGGTTGTTTTTGTGCCGACTGTTACATTTACAGATGTTGTTCCGATTGTTCCGCCGTTAGCATTCAACGTAACACGTGTCTGTAAAGCGTTTATAGCACTGTTTATTGCAGTTGTTGCATTGTTTATTGCTGTCTGGTCATAATTACAGGAAAGGCCGTCAGCATCATAATCAGCTATAATTGTATTTCCGCTGTTTACTGCCGTCTGTAAAGCAGAAACAGACACATATTTTGAAGAATTTGAGATATAACTGTTGCCGTTGCTGATAGCGGTACGCAGAGCTGTTGTATCAACCTTTGTATCAACACTAGAATGAACAAAGAAATAAATATAATCACCACCGGCACCGGCATTAAAATCTGCAATCTCACCTTCAACGCCTTTTTCACCGTTAGTGTTCAACCAATTAACAGGGGTCTGGCATGAACTTCCACTGTCATTAGTTGTAGAGCCTACTTCATAGTCAATTGCAGTAAGTGGCGGTCCTGCATTCGGGTCTGTTGTATAATACAGATAAACATAGTCACCTCCGGCACCGGAGTTTAAATCCACCGGCACATCTGACAGACTGTCACTATTCAGGTGAAAACCTTTTACCGGATAATAAGTACAATAAGTACCGTTCATGGAAACACTGTATGAGGTGGGAGGATTTGAACCGTTATAGCAACCTAATCCTCTGATGGCTTTTGATGTATCAGTTGTCGTTTTATATCCCAAATAGATATACTCGCCGCCTGCCCCATCATTCAAGTCTTTGCTAAATCTTGTATACCCGTTATTATCCAGCTTGTCTTCAGCAGAACCTGAAACTGTACCATACCATTTCTTATTAGGCAATGAAACAGCCATATCTGTAGAAAGAAACGTCTGACCGTTTGTATAGTAATATTCATTATTATACTTTGCTGATGCAGTAAACATACCGAAATTCGGTACAACTCCGGTTATCATCACTGTGACAAGCAACAGTGATATAATTTTCTTTATGCTTTTTTTCATAGGATCACTCCGTTCAGGTTTTTGTAGTTAAAAAGCAATATATAATCATTATAATAATACCATACTATATAATAATATGCAACTGACATTTTAAACAAAAAATCCCGTGTATCATCTGATGCACGGGAATTTAAGTATTGTTTGATTTTATGCAGTAAGATTGCTGAGGAACTCAATAATCATACTGAAGAAATGAGTAAGCTTTGTGAAGAAAATTTCAATTCTTGACTGAACTTCAACAGTAACTGTTGTTTCTTCTGAAGCAAAGCCGTCTGCATTGTAAGCAACGAGAGTGAATGTCTGCTCTCCTCTGCTGTCTGCAGTGTATGTATAGCTCCAGGTCTTTGTTCCGTCATCATTTTCTGAAACAAGAACTGCATTTTCACCGTTTACTGTGAGTGCGTGAACTTCTTTTGATGTGGAAACTGTAACTACAACATCCTCACCCACTGCTGCAACATCTGTATCTGTGCCTGATTCCATATCATCGGGTACGAACAATGCACCGTCATCTGCAGAAAGTGCTGAAGCTGTTTCTGCTGATGCTGCTGCAACTGCAAGATCATCTGAATTCATCATAAACATTACAGGCGCTGCCATTGTGCCGTCCGTTGCAACCTTGATGTTGCAAAGTGAGAGAAGTCCGTCACCGTTGTTTGTAATAATAATGGGATATGTAGTTGTGAAAGTTCCGTCACCGTTATCAGTCCAGTAATCAGAACCGGTGAAAGGCATCTCATAATAAAGTGTTGTCTTATGGGAGATGCTTGTTACATCTGAATAATCGTTATCTGATACAAATCTCATTGAAGCTGTACCGTCAACAGCGTGAGCGCTGACCTGAACAGATGTGGGAATGAAGCCTTCAACAGTCATTTTGAATGCAACTGACTGATCGTTTGCAAGGTAAACCTCATTCTTGGGACCTACCTTTGAATACTGTTCAAATGTACCCTCTGTCACACCGGGATTGATATAAACAACACCTGTTGATGCATCATCGGCAGCATCAAGGTCTCCGGCATTGACAAGAATGTCTCTTATTGACTGATGAGTTATTACATACTCACCGTCACCGGCATAAACAGAAGCGGCATCACCGTCATTGACCATAGGATTATACACACGGATTGCATCAAGATAGAAGTCATATGCTCCGTCCTTCTGATGGTCAAGACGTGAAGTATATGTAGGAATAACCTGAACTGTATATGTGCCGTATGTGAGGTCAGTTCTGCCGATAACCGGAATCTGATAGATTGATGTATCTGCATTTGCATTTACAACCCAAGCACCGTCCGTGTAGGAATAGCCGTAATATGTGTCAACAATCCAGTCATAAACCTTCTTGCCGTCTGCATCAAGAACCTTGACTTCAATTGCGCCTGTATCCTTGCTGATAAGGCTGACAAGATCGAAGCCTGTACCTGCAAATGTGAACTCTGCAACAGGCCATGATGCTTCACCGTCAGCAACGCCGTTATATCTGCCCTGAGGATTGTTGTACTTGCTTACTGAAACAATATGTGCTGCACCCATTGAGTATTCTGCTGAGCTGCCGGCATAAGTTGAATTATAACCGTAAACAGTGTCTGCGAGATTTATTGTTGCACTGCCGAGTGTTGAGGTACCGTCTGTTGACCACTTACCTGTGTTTCCACTTGTTGCAACACCGTCAGTATATGTCACTGCGGAAGCAAAATCATCTTCGTAGTAAACAACTGTTGCGGGGAATACTGTAATTGAACCGACAAGCACCTTATCACCGACTGTAACATGGTAATATGCAATCTCCTTGCCGTTCATAACTGCAGTGGGAACATATTCAACGGCAGTACCGTTTACTGTAAATGTACCGTATGAGCCCTTTACAGATGAACCTGCTGTCTTGCCGTCTGTACTTACACCTGAGATGCTGTAAGGAGTACCGTCATTCTTGAGAATTGTGTCATTTTCAAGAGGAGTAAATACAGCCTTCATACCGAAGTCAAGGACATAAGCGTCTGACATAAGAGCTGTGCTGTTGATTGTCCACTTTGAATTAAGGAAAAGTGTTGATGCTACATCCATAGCAGATGATGCTGTATACTGCTTTCCGTTTGCATCAAACCAGCCTGCAAAGTCATAACCGCTTCTTGTAGGTGTGGGAAGAGTGCCGAGAGCTGAATCGTATGACACGTACTTATTAACGGGAGAAACTGAAATACCGTTATCTTCATAAACACGGATGTTATCAAAGCCTACGGTATTTGAAAGATAAGAACCGTCAGACTGCTTTGAACCATTAGAATCAAGACGGATTACAGCTTGCACTGCCCCTGCAGGTGCTGTAAATATACGGGATGAATTACCGCTGCCGTTTGATGAATATCTGTTATGACTGTCACTAAATTCGAGACCTGTACCTGATGTTACGCCCTGTGCATAGAAGAAGATATAAACATCCCAGTTTGTACCTGTGACATCCACATCAACCTTATATGATTTTCCTGCTTCTACAGGGAAAACGGGTGATGTTGATGTTGCCTCCGACTTTCCGTCATTTGAACGGATAACAAAACCTGTATCGGTAATGTAATCTACAACACCGTTTCCTGCAACCTTGTTCCAAGCCTTGAAGTCAATAAGGTTATCGAATGTTACATTATATTTATTTGCTGTCCATACAGCATAAAGAGTTGTTGTGCCGTCGGGGTCGTCGTTAAGTCTGTTGACTGTCTGACCAGGCTGATACATAGCTGATGTTGCATTTGCAACTGTTGACCAGCCTGCGAGTGTGTAACCTGTCTTTGTAAAGCCTGATGAAGCAAGCGGTGTATCAGCTGTATACTTTGTTGTCTGTGTTGCAACCGAACCTGAACCGCCGTTTGCATCATAAGCGATTTTGTAGGTGTTTTCTGTCCATTCTGAGAACAGATGCCAGTTCTGCTCAACAAGGAATGTATCGTCGAAGCCTTTCATTTCAAAGTCGCCGACATTATCTCCGTTTGTGTCAGCCTTCCATGTGCTGAATGTAAAACCGGGGCGTACGGGTGTATATTCAAAAACATCACCGATACCCATTTTTGTGGGATAATAACGCATATACTCACGGTTTTCAATTGTTCTTGCAGCTTCTTCAAAATCTGCCTTATAAACAGCGATGTCTGAGAATGTTACGGTTGAACCGTGCTGAACATTATCAAAACGAAGTGTAAGTGTTGTATTATTACCAGAATCGAATCTGAAATAATGTGTACCTGTGCTCCATCTTGTTGCTGCACCTGTTTCAGGATACTGAGCAGAACCGCCTGTAAGATACAAACATACATTGGGTTTACCGCCGTCTTCACTTGTTACAGTATATTCGAGAATATACTCGGTATTCTGATCAAGTTCCATTTTATGAACATTTTCTGAATCAACCCAATAGTTTGTTCTTGCGAAATAGGTTGTATCTTCGTCATTTGTGATTGTAATTGTACCGTTTTCAGCATCAGCTATAATACCTTCAGCACTTACAAGTCTTGTGACATTTCCGTTTGCATCTTTGCTGTCACCATACCACAGCTGGTTACAGGATGATTTTGCCCAGGATGAGAATGAGAAAATACTGTCATAAACAACATTGTAGCCTGCCGGAATCCACTTACCATAAACAACAGTTGTGGGATTATTAAGCTGGTAAACATTGTCTACCTTCATACCGCTCTTTGTATACCAACCGTCAAATGTGTAGCCGTCACCGGGGTTGGGATAGCAAAGATTCTCGCTGTCACCGGGATAGAAGCCAAGACGGGCATTGGCGGTATCAACAGCAAACTTATCATAAGAATCTTTTGTATAAACACCGATCTGAGAATATGTTATTGAACCACCAGCAACATTTGCATCAAAACGAAGTTCAATATAAGCAGCATTTGCATCTACAGTAAATTGCCTTGCAACTGTTTCCCCATTATTACTGAATCCCATAACAACAGGTATAGAAGAGAACATTAAACCGTTGATGTCATATTGGAAAACAAATATTTCACCGGCATTTGAAGCATTGGCTGTTGATGTTGCCTCTACATAATAAGTATTATTACCACGAACAGGTATGCAATAGTTATTGAAATTACGGTAATTTACAAGATTCTGACCGTCAAATGAGCCTGAGGTATAGAACTCACCTGATGTGGTATTATTAACTGTAATCGTACCGTTAACAAGGTTAGCGGAAACATTACCGCCTGCAAAAGCAGGAAGAGAACTGTCTGAGTTTTTCCATGCCCTAAGTGAGAAAAGATTTTCATATCTTACTTCACTTGCCTGATATTCAATTCTGACACCGCAGACTGAGCATTCTTTGTACTGAATACCGTTTACGGTTATATCATTGAATGTGTGAGCAAGAGGAGCGATAACTTCCTGTTCTTCAAGAACCTCACCACAGATTACGCAGTATGAACCTGCTGTAAGACCTGCAACATCACATTTTGCCTCACGTGCTTCAAACTGTGAAGGCTGATGTCCGTAATTACCTGATGCTTTTTCTCTTGCGATTTCAGCCATAACACCTTTGTATGTGCCGATTGCTTCGCCGATAGCCTTACCGCAAGCCTTTGTTGCTGTTATAGGAGAAGCAGCAAAACCGAAGTTGTTGGGGTCAAGTGTTCTGATTGTATAAACTGCAGATGCATACTTCTGCTTAAGCTCGGGGCAAAGCTGGTCATTGAGCATTACTTCGTTGTATGCGTCTTCTGTGATTGCTTCACGGAGTTCAAGTATGGGTCTGAAGTCGATAACATAGATATCGTTATCAGAAGTCATATTTGCACTGTGGTCAGCTGCATATGTACCATCAGTACCACCATTTACCTGCCATGTGAGATTAAATTTCTTATAGTAGCTGTCGCCGAAATCAATTTTATCTCCGTTGACCTTCAGAGGTGCACCCCAATGACAGTCATAATTCTTTTTACTCGTGATATGTGACCAGCTAGATGTTGTTGAATTTCTACCGATATATCCGTCTGCATGGCTTACTATACACTCATAGTAGTCACCGTTATTGTACCAACCGCCCCAGTTCTGTGATATTTCAAAAGCACCGTTATCTGCAGTACTTCCTGGACCTGTTGTAGGATAAACCTGTAAAAAGCCTTTTTCTTCTCGCGAATTTTGACAATAGGCACCGAAAGAAACGGGCATTATAGCTTCATTGATACCGTCAAGCAGCAAAACAGTTGTTTCAGGGTAATAAAGAGCAAAAAAGAAGTCATTTCCGTTATAATGGTAAACAGCTGAGTCTGCACTCATATTATTGCCGTCGTAGTTTTTAACAGTTTCAGTGTAAAGAATATTGCTGAAATGTGTATTTGCATTGGGAAGTGACTGCATACGGGCAGCATCTGTATTCTGGAACGTGGGAACAACTGATGTTATGCCGGTATATGTTGCAGCATCTACCCAACCGTTCTGCTCTTTGTAGTCATCATTCATTGACTGTGCATCGTAATATGACATGGAGCAGTCATAGATGCAAAGGTTCTGAATTCTGCCCTTGAAGAGAGGGTCAGCATCCCAGCCTGACTTACCGATACGCATTGTGGCATTTGAGCCGAGAGCCTTATACCACGAGTCATCAAGCTTTACGCCTGTGAAACGGTTTCTTGAAATAACAAGCTCACCGTCAACATAAACCATTACGTTACCTGTAGCATAGCTGATAATATATTCATGGAAACACTTATCATCTCGGTTTGCACGGTTTATATCATTAAGCCAGTCATTACCGCTGTCAACGGGACCGTTGTAGTTGCCGAGGTAAGAACCGTTACCGCCACCACCGGGTGAGAAATGAGTATAATGCTCAGTACCTGTTCTTGAGCCGAAGACATCGGCAATTTCATAAATACGGTCATTATTCTCATTATTCACGCTTTCATTGTTCTGAAGCATAGCACTGAAGGTGATTGTGAAACCATCTTCGTAATTCAGACCGTTTGTTTTTCTGAACAGTGAGTCAAAATCTACCTCTGCCCAGCCGCCGCTTGTAGAGTCAAACTCTGCATAGTAACCGATTGAGGGGTCATCAACCATTGTGATACCTGTTGCTGAATCAAGGTTAGGCTGACCGACAACAGCATTCCACTTGACATCAGCTGTTGTAAAGTACTTTGCAACAAGATGGTCTTCAAGAACCTCTGTGTCAGAATATGAAGATGAAGTAATGTTATATGAGTTATTGAGAAGTCTGTTATATTCAGCCTCTGTGATTTTAACAACAGAGCCGTGACGGGGTGAAAGAGAGTTGATGTTGTGCTGAGAAACATCAGGATATGACCATGAAGTGAAGTCAGTTCCGTTTGACTTTGCAATATGGAAATAAGCCTCTGCTTCACCGGCTGCATTTGTATGTTCGAATTCATCGGCATACATAATAAGGTTACCGTCGTTATCCCAGAATGAGTTACAGCCTTCAAGAGAAACATTATAGTTGGGGAAAATTGAGAAACCGCAGTTTGGCCACTTTGTGTCGCCGGGGTTTGTAAAGGGACCTGTGGGGGTGTCACCTACATAATAATGAATAGTCTTGAGTGAAGTACCTTTATTTGTTGTGCCGAGCTCATTAGCGTTACACTCTGTCTTATAGAACAGATAATACTTACCGTCTTTAGGGTTGTGAATAATATCAGCATCAATAACGCCATAGCCGTTATCTGTACCGTTACCTGTTCCGTTACCGAGGATATAGTCAAACTCGTAATATGCATCGGGGTTCATAAGGTCTGTTGTTTTGAGGTAAACGATATCAAACCAGCTTGTTGCATTACAAGCAAGTGTGAAGTAAACAACATATGCACTGCCGTCCCAGAGAACCTGAGGAGCCCATACTGCAGACATGTTTCTTGTATCACCGATAAGATGTGCCATTTTGCTGACATCGATAAATGTTTCATCGTACCAGTTAACAAGGTCCTTTGAACGCCATATAATAAATGACTGTGAGTTATTACTGTAAGTTCCGCCGCCGTCTGTAAAGTCAAGGTCGGTTGCAAGAATATAGTAATAATTATCCTGCTCATTGTACCATATGTAAGGGTCACGGACATTACCTACACCCTTTGACGGAATAATAACAGGCTCGTTATTACGAAGCGCTGTGTAGTTATAGCCGTCTTCAGATACAGCAAGATGAATGGTCTGACCGTCTTTGCTTGTGCCCGTGAAGTATGCAAACAGATAACGATTTTTCAGCGTATCGTTTGCAGCCTCAGCAATAAGCGACTGTGAGGGGTCAGCCCATACCCAGCAAGACAGTACCATAAGCACTGCCATTACCATTGATAAGCTTCTTTTAAAAACATTCTTTTTCATTGACATTTTCATCTCCATTAGTCAATTATTCTGAATTCACGAAGTCTGTTAAGAAATTCCCTGACATCTGCTTCAACAGTTTCACGGTCAATCTCATATTCTTCGAGAAGTTTGTTTACAATGTATTCCTCATTGTCTGCTTCAGGAAGCAGCTCCCATATTCTTGCCGCCGTTTCAGTAAGAGGAAAAAGCCCGTTGTACTCTGCACTTGTCTTCCCTATCGGGACAAGCACGTGGTCACCGGCGATTTCACGGTGGACAAATTCTTTATTTATTTTCATTATATCCGCCGTCCTCTCCGAATTGGTCAACAAATTCTTTTGCAATGGCTTTCACCATTGAACATATGTATTCAGGTTTTCTGCTGAATGAGCCTGTCTCCGTATAGCACATTGCCGCACACACATTGCACACAGATTTGTGACTGCAGGACTGACATTCTTTTGGAAGCCTGATTTTTGCCGTTTCTGTACGTATAAGCTGCCACGCATCACTGAAACTCATAGTTTTAAGTGAAACTGTGGGCTCTGTCATCATTCCGCAGGGCATCATTCTGCCGTCATAGGTAACCCAGAAGCTGCTTCTGCCTGCTCTGCACCGCATTCCCTCGCCCTCAGCATCGGGATCGCACTCAGGGGGATACAAGGACATCATTTCCTTAGCCTTTTCTCTGAGCTGCGCCTCACTGAAAGTCAGTTTGCGGCACAAAAGTGTGTTTTTTGCCGCATCCTCTGCAGTCAATCGGGCTTCATTTCCGCCCGTTTCACCCTTTGCACGAAGTGACGGATACATATATGATGTGGGCTTGACTATAACCTCAAGCTCATTGGCAATCTGATAAATTTTTTCAGTGTCGGCAACATTATAACGGTTAAAAACACAGTTGAGACGCACGGGAATGTGCATTTTCTTAAGCCGTCTGATATTGCCTACAACAACATCGAATTTTTTATTTTCGCAAAGGCTTTTATAGGTGTCATCACTGCCGCCGTAAAGAGAAATGTTCACTCTTGAAGGAGGATAAGACTCAAACAGGCTGAATATCTCCTCAGTGAACATACTGCCGTTTGTATTGATTGACAGCATAAAGCCCATTTTTGCAAAAGCTGTGTAAAGCTGTGAAAAATCAGGTCTGAGAAGAGGCTCACCGCCTGTAAGCAGCAAAAACAGCAAGCCTTCTTTTTTAGCATCATCTGCGATTTTCAGCCATTCCTCAGTGGTTAATTCTTCATCTTTTGATGTATCGGTACAGTGCACATAGCACATTTTGCAATTAAAATTGCACTTTCTTGTCAGCTCAAAGCTGCCTGAAACAGGAATGCCGAGCCTTGCCCCTTTGTTGTGAAGATATGTTGATATCTTCGGTTCAAGCTCTGCCATCAGGATACCTCCTCAGGCACAAACTGTGCAAACATAACAATGCTCTCATTCTGAGTATAATGTGAGGCTCTGACCTGCTTTATCTCACCTGCTGCAAGCCCACCTGAAACAGTAACCCTGTATGTGATTCCGCTTGCAAGCTGTGAATCCTTATAATCTTTATAATATACAATTATATCTTCTGCTATATCAGCATCAGAAATATTCTTTATATTGAGTATTCCGTCGGCACCGCTGAACTGAAGCTTATCTTCGTAAACCGAAGGCTCTTCGGCAAAAAAAGCAACATTCTTTATCTCAAAGCCGAAGAATCCTGTTGTGATTTCACGGTAAGGAGCGTTGCTTTCTTCAGAAACAAAACAGGATGCACCCGGCGGGAGTGTTGAAATCTTGTAGGAATGCACCGTGTTGTCTGAAAACGATGCTGTAATCTCAGCGTACTGCAAGGTCTTTTCAGAATCATTATAAACAATAATTCCTGCAACATCATCACTGTGTGAAAGTGACTCACCCTCATTGGCAGGTGACATACGGCAGATGTCCGTAACACAGATGCCCTGCTCCTGAGCCAGATATGAAGGCTTGTTTTCATTATCAGGCTCACCTGTCACATCAGAATTATTTTTACACGAAGAAAAGCACATTGCGAGCGAAATTATCAATAACAGACAAGCAATAATACTAATTTTCTTTTTCATAATAATCCCCTCATAAAAAACACAAAAAGCCCCGTAAACGGAGCGAGTCTGTTTTATGATACGAAAACGTTGTAGTCCTCAAAGGGTACCTCGTAGCAGATCTGACCGCCGATTTCTTCAGGTGTCTGAATGCAATTAGTTTGCGTGAAAATAGTCCAACCACTTTCAGGGTCAGTAACCGGGCAGGCATATCTTGCACTTCCAGTTTCTATCAATTCACACATAGCAATATTTTCGGCAAGTTCAAAGTTGTCAAAAACAATTTCAGGCTTAGTATAATGTTTCATTGCACTATCTCCAAAAATCAAAATAATACACCAAATTTAAAACCAACTTATTATATAATATATTTAAGAAAAAATCAACAAATAGACAAAATTTAAAAAAGTGTTAACATTTTTCAGCATAAATAACAATCGTTAAAAAAGTTAATTAAATTTTTTACACATTTTTACAACAACAGCTTTTAATTATTACACACAAATCCACAAATATCCTTATTTTGCGAAACAGCAAGCCATATTTTTACATAAACTGCAGGAAATACACTGCCCTCAAGAGCGATGATTCCGAGCTTATCATACACCTTTGATGAATCATATGTTATACCCTCGGGTGCATTGACAAGAAAAACGGGAATGTCAAGGTCTGCTGCCTGTCTGCAGAAGCTGACGAAGGAAACTGATGCAGTATTGAGTGTACCCGAATGATAAGGACGCAGTATTACTGCTTTTACAGAAGATAAATCATAACTGAAAGAATCACCCGGCATCGCAACAACGGTAAGAACTGAGGAGCAATCGCAGAAATAAGGCTCCTCAACAGCAGCTACGGTATCAGGCGGATTAAAACCGTCATTAAGCAGTATTTTGCCGTCAAAAACTGCATATGGCTGACGGTCTGCGCTGTACACCTCATCAAAGCACTCATTGTGGCTGAGAAGTCTTGTTGCATAGTGAATCTGAACAGGCTGATTTCCGTTTTTATAGCTTACATAAACTCCCCTGCCTGCTTTTGCCTTTATAAACTCAACGGCGGCAATAAAATTATCAAGACCGTTAGCTCTTTCATCTTCAAGAGGATAATTACTTAACACAAACAAAACCGGTGCACAGTCAGTACCCATTGCATAGCTCACAGCTGCAGCAGAATACTGCAATGTATCTGTGCCGTGGGTGACAATTACACCGTCACAGCCGTCAATGTTATCTCTTACGCATTTTATAAGCTTATTGAGATGCTCTGCCGACAAATTCTCACTGAGCACAGTATAGGGATTCAATGTGTCAAACTGAATTGAATCACCTGTTTTTTCACTGTATTTTCTCAGAAGAAGATATTTCATATCGTCAGAGGGAGAAATCCAGCCGTCTGAAACAGCACTGCCGATTGTTCCGCCTGTAAAAATAACAAGAATTTTCATATAATCACCGTTATTATGATATGCAAAATTTCGGGCAGCCCTCAGACTACCCGAAATTATTATTACATTTTAACTACAATATTGACAAGCTTACCCTTTACATAAAGCTCTTTCACAACCTGCTTACCGTCAATGATTTCCTTGACAGCATCAACTTCCTTTGCAGCTGCAATAGCATCTTCATTGGAAATGTCGGTTGCAACATTGATTCTTGCCTTTATTTTTCCGTTTACCTGAACAGCAATTTCAACAGTTGCATCAACGCACTTTGCTTCATCATATTCGGGCCATGACTGGTCTGTAACAGTACCGCCGAAGCTCATCTTTTCCCACATTTCTTCTGTAACGTGAGGAGCAAAGGGATTGACAAGAAGAAGAAGTGTTTTAAGCTCAGCCTTGTTGATTTCACCCTTTGAATAAATCTGGTTGAGGAGTGTCATAAGAGCGGCAATAGCTGTATTGAACTTCATTGCCTCAATATCCTCAGACACCTTCTTTACCGTCTTATGCATTGAGCTCATAAGTTCAGCAGAATATTCGTCGCCGTCTTTAACGATTTCAAGAAGGTTCCAGATTCTGTCAACAAATCGCTTACAGCCCTTGACACTGTCTTCACTCCAGGGAGCAGCCTGTTCATAGTCACCCATAAAGAGTACGTAGGTACGAAGAACATCGGCACCCATTGAGTCAACAACTTCATTGGGGTCAATAACATTACCTCTTGACTTACTCATCTTTACGCCGTCGGGTCCGAGGATAAGTCCCTGAGCAGTTCTCTTTGCATAAGGCTCTGCATAGGGAACTTCACCGAGGTCATAGAGGAATTTATACCAGAATCTTGAATAGATAAGATGTCTTGTAACGTGCTCCATACCGCCGTTATACCAATCAACGGGCATCCAGTATTTAAGCTTTTCGCTGTCAGCAAAAACGTTTTCGTTCTTGGGGTCGATATATCTGAGGAAGTACCAGGATGAGCCTGCCCACTGAGGCATTGTATCGGTTTCTCTCTTGGCTTTACCGCCGCACTTGGGACAAGTGCAGTTTACGAAGCTCTCAATCTTTGCAAGAGGGCTTTCGCCGTCTGAACCGGGTTCAAAGTTCTGAACTTCGGGAAGACGGAGAGGAAGCTCTTCGTAAGGAACGGCAACCATACCGCACTTATCGCAGTGTACGATGGGAATGGGTTCACCCCAGTATCTCTGACGGTTAAATGCCCAGTCCTTCATCTTGTACTGAACACCGCCTTCGCCGATACCCTTCTCCTGAAGCACATCGATCATCTTTGCGATTGAGTCTTTCTTGTTTGTAAAGCCGTTAAGAAAATCGGAGTTGACCATTTCACCGTCGCCTGCATAAGCTTCAACTGAAATGTCACCGCCCTTGATGACTTCAATTATATCAATACCGAATTTCTTTGCGAAATCGTAGTCACGGCTGTCGTGTGCAGGAACAGCCATAATAGCACCTGTACCGTAACCCATCATTACATAGTCTGATATGTAAACAGGGATTTCCTTGCCGTTAACGGGGTTGATTGCTGTGATACCGTCGATGCAGACGCCTGTCTTATCCTTTACAAGCTGGGTTCTTTCAAACTCTGTCTTTTTGCTGCATTCCTCACGGTATGCTCTGATAGCATCCATATTGCCGATTTTGTCAGCATACTTGTCAATAATGGGATGCTCGGGAGCAATAACCATAAATGTTACGCCGAAAAGTGTATCGGGACGTGTTGTGTAAATCTTAAGCTGTTCATCAATATTCTTGATTGAGAAATTGACAAAAGCACCTCTTGACTTACCTATCCAGTTAACCTGCTGAAGCTTGATATTGGGAAGATAATCAACATCCTCCAGACCTTCAAGAAGCTTGTCTGCATATTCAGTTATACGCAGATACCATACATCCTTTGACTTCTGCACAACATCGCTGTGGCAGATATCACACTTACCGCCCTGAGAGTCTTCGTTTGAAAGAACAACCTTACATGAGGGACAGTAGTTGACAAGAGTCTTATCACGGAAAGCAAGGCCCTTTTCAAACATCTTGAGGAAAATCCACTGAGTCCACTTGTAGTAGCCCTCTTCTGTTGTGTCGATAACTTTTGTCCAGTCAAATGAGAAGCCGACCTTCTTGAGCTGAGAAGTGAACTTTTCAATGTTTGTATCTGTTACCTGACGGGGATGGATACCTGTCTTGATAGCATAGTTTTCTGTGGGCAGACCGTAAGCATCAAAGCCGATGGGGAAAAGCACATTGTAGCCCTGAAGTCGTCTTTTTCTTGAAATAACCTCAAGACCGCTGTAAGCCTTGATATGGCCTACGTGCATACCTGCTCCGCTGGGATAAGGAAATTCTACAAGACCGTAGAATTTGGGCTTAGAATAGTCATCAGATGCGTTAAAAACACCTGATTCTTCCCATCTTTTCTGCCATTTAGCTTCGGCAGATTTAAAATCATAGTTCATTATAAAAATCTCCTTTGAGAAATTATTCACTTATAAAATCTGAAATATCAATCTCTTCTCCGTCCTGCCAGAGTCTCTCAAGGTTGTAATAATCTCTGTCATGAGGAGTGAAAATATGAATCATAACACTGCTGTAATCAAGAAGAATCCAGCCTGTTGCTCTGCCTTCAATACTTCTTGCCTGCTCGCCTGCCTGTGAAAGTGCATACTCCACTTCCTCAGCAAGTGCACGCACGTGTGTATTTGAAGTACCGTTTGCTATTATAAAATAATCAGCCATAACTGTCAATTCCGAAATCTTAATTACTTTGATTTCTTCAGCTTTTTTTTCATCAAGCGCTTTTACAGCTCTTGCTACAAGCTCTGTATTATCCATTATATTGCTCCTTTAATTTAATATCATTATAAGCATCAACTGTGTCGGGGTGAACAGCCTTGCCGTTTTCCACAAGGTCTGTTATGGTGAAAGACAATCCCATATCCATTGCACATTCAAGGCTGATTTCTGCTCTTTCTCGCATTTCATCAGCACCGTTATAATCTCTGTCGGCTGAAATAAAATCTGCGATAAACAGAATTTTATCACACAGAGTCATATTTTTTCTGCCTGTGGTATGATATCTCACAGCATTGATGATTTCTTCATCATCAATATTCAGTTCATTCCTGATAAATTCAGCTCCGACAATGGCGTGCCACAGCTTTGGCGTAGCTTCTTCAAGCACCGTAAGGGGAATTGTATATTTATCAACAAAATAAAATGTTTCTTCCCTGTCAGCTTCCTTGAGAACATCGTGAAGAAGCCCTGCAACATACATTTTTTCACTGTCTCCGCCGTATTTTTCCGCAAGATATACTGCAGACTTTGCAACCTCAATGGAATGATTGAAACGGAACGGGGAAAGCTTTGATTTTATCAGGTCAATATATGATTGATGCTTACTGTCCATACAGTTTGTTTTCCTTTATATATTTTTCTGTTTTTTCACTTATTAAACCTTTACAGCTTTTGCCGTTTCTGAGATTATCCCTTATCTGTGAGGAGCTGACCTCAACCGGAGTAATATCAAAAACAAGCACTCTGCCGTCTTTAAGTGCTGTATCAGCATAAGCTCTAAGCTCAGAAGCATTTTTTTCATCTTCACGGGAAATTGCACACAGTGTACACAGACTGAGTATATCTGCAAATCTGTACCACGTGTGAAATGAAAGAAGCATATCTGAACCCATAAAGAGATAAAATTCACCGTCGGGATATAATTCTTTAAGGTAAGAAAGCGTATCAAAAGTGTAGCTTTTGCCGCCTCTTGCAATTTCACAGTCAGAAACCTCAAAAATATCTGCAGAAAAGACATCACTGCACATATTGATTCTGTGCACAGGGTCAATATTTCCGTTATTATCCTTCTGAGGGGAAATGTTTGACGGAATTATAATCAGTTTATCAAGCTCAAGACGTCTGCTGATTTCTTCGGCAAGATACAGATGTCCGTTATGCGGAGGATTGAAGCTGCCGCCGTAAACACCTATTTTCATTTTGCAGCTTTTCTTGCAGCGTGAGCCTTGCGCTGTGCAGCCATCTTGACTGCCTTCTTGCTGGGTGCCTTGGGCTTTTCGTTTTCAAAGCCTTTGTATTTTCTGGGTTTTACTTTAACCTTGGGCTTTTTCTTCTTTTCGTCTTCGTGAAGCTTAGGATTGTGTCTGTAAAGCACGATTACACCACCGATAACCTGAATAACATCTGCACCTGTTTTTGCAGCAACTTCATCTGCAGCTTCACGGGGAGTAATGGGTGATGTTTCAAGCAACACCTTAAATTTTATAAGCTCTCTTGTATTAAGTGCGCCGTTGACCTGTTCAATAAAAGCATCTGATATTCCGCCCTTGCCAAGCTGAAAAAGAGGTTCAAGGGAATTTGCTTTTGCACGCCATGCGGCTCTTTCTTTACCTGTCATAATTATATTATCCTTTCAGAAATTCGGGTAATTTTTCTGCTAAAAGTCTGAGTGAATTACCTCTGTGGCTGACTGCATCCTTTTCCTCGGGTGTGAATGTTGCAAAGCTCTTCTCCCCTACAAAGAAAACGGGGTCAAAACCGAAGCCGCCGTCACCCTCGGGAGCAAAGCCTATCCAGCCTTCACATTTGCCTTCAACTGTAAGCTCTCTGCCGTCAGGGAAAATGCAACAGACTGAGCTTACGAACCGTGCAGTTCTTTTTTCTCTCGGTACGTCTTTCAATTCATCAAGAAGGACTGCCATTTTGTGTGAATAAGGTGTATCGTGACCGCCTGCATATCTTGCAGAGTAAACACCGGGTCTGCCGTCAAGTGCATCGATACAGAGTCCCGAATCATCGGCAATACAAGGGAGACCGGTTTCACGGCAACCGCTTTCTGCTTTGATTCTTGCATTCTCAGCGAAAGTTGTGCCTGTTTCCTCAGCATCGGTTATTTCCATACCGATATCGGAAGCAATAACGGCATCAATGCCAAGAGGCTTCAGTATGCGGCTTAATTCATCACGTTTTTTTATATTGTGAGTAGCTATAAGAAATTTCATATTATATCGCCTTTACCTATAAGATTAGAGATAGAATTTATCGATTTCACCGTAGAGTGAATCAAAGTCGGAGTCTTCTCCACTATCGGTCGTAACGACACTTTCGGTAACTTCTTCGATTTCTTCGTCGGCTTCAGGCTGCGTCTGTCCCTGCTGACACTCTTCGCTGCCTGAGAGAACTGCTGAGCTATCTCCTTCGGAACATTCTCCCTGGGGAGAACCTTCATATCCGTCAGCCCCGTCTGATACATCATCGTATCCGTCGCTTTCGCTATTTTCCATGAGGTTTTCAAAAATTTCTTTAACGGCTTCTTCTGCTTCACTTGTGTCTGTGAGTTCGACTGCTTCAAGCGGTTGTTCATATACAGGTAACACCTCATTTTCCTTTTCTTTATAGCTTTCGGGAAGCTCATTGAAGAGACTTTCCGCAAACATTTTCGGATTAAACGGCTGAAGGTCATCTATACCCTCGCCGACGCCTATAAACTTGACGGGAATCTTAAGCTCATTCTTGATTGCAAGAACTACACCGCCTCTTGCAGTACCGTCAAGCTTTGTGAGAACAATACCGGTAATCTCGGCAACATTCATAAACTCTCTTGCCTGATTTACGGCGTTCTGACCTGTTGTGGCATCAAGCACAAGAAGCACCTCACGGTCAGAATAAGGAAGCTCACGGTCAATGACTCTGTAAATCTTGCCGAGCTCGTCCATAAGATTCTTTTTGTTGTGGAGTCTGCCTGCAGTGTCACAGATAAGAATATCTGCCATTCTTGCCTTGCCTGCCTGAATCGTATCGAAAATAACAGCAGCAGGGTCTGCACCCTCTTTATGCTTGATTATTTCAACGCCTGCACGCTCTGCCCAGACATCGAGCTGGTCAATGGCTGCAGCTCTGAAGGTATCGGCAGCTCCGAGAATAACCTTCTTGCCCTGCTCCTTATACATTGCAGCCATCTTACCGATTGTTGTTGTCTTACCGACACCGTTAACACCGATAACAAGAATGATTGAAGGCTGAGTGATAAGCCCCATATCCTCACCGCCGTAGAGCTTGTCTGCGACAATTGATTTAATCTCATCCTTGACCTGCTTTGTTGACTTGAGCTTTTCTTTCTTTACTCTGTCACGAAGCTCCTCGGTGATTTCAACAGCAGTCTGAACACCGACATCACTCATAACAAGTATTTCCTCAAGCTCCACAAACAAATCATCTTCAAATGTGTCAAATGAGTCGAGCATTTCATCAATGGCGTTTGCCATCTTGTCTCTTGATTTTTTCAGTCCGAAACTGAATTTTTTAAATAAACCTGCCATAGTATTTTCTCCTTATTCTAAGCCGAGGTCGTGAGCCATCTGTGCAGTCTTGAGCTGAAGAAGCTTTGAAACACCACGCTCCTGCATTGTGACACCGTAAAGCATATCTGCCTCTTCCATTGTGCCTCGTCTGTGAGTGATAAGTATAAACTGTGTATTGTCCGTCATATTTCTGAGATAACGGGCATATCTCAATACGTTTACATCGTCAAGGGCAGCCTCAACCTCGTCAAAAATACAGAAGGGTGAAGGTGTAACCTTGAGGATTGAAAACAGAAGTGCAATAGCACAAAGTCCCTTTTCACCGCCCGAAAGAAGTGAAAGAGTCTTGACATTTTTGCCGGGAGGCTGTGCCTTGATTTCTATTCCGCATTCAAGAATATCATTTTCATCTTCAAGCACCAACTCTGCATTACCGCCTCCGAAAAGCTCACGGAATGTGGCTGTGAAGTTTGAATTGATTATGTCAAATCTTTCACGGAACTGAACCGCCATTTTGTCTGTAAGGGAGTAGATAAGCTTATTAAGCTCTGCCTTGGACTTTTCAACGTCCTCAAGCTGTGCTTTCATAAATTCATATCTCTCTGAAACCTCTTTATATTCATCAATTGCGGCTACATTGACACTGCCCAGAGCCTTGATTTTACCCTTGATTTCAGCAAGTCGTTTTCTTGCCTCTGTCAGTGACTCAAGCTTAATATCAAGTGCCTCTGCCTCACGCCTTGTGAGCTTATACTCTTCATAGAGCTTTGTCTCAGTCTCTTCCTGCTCTCTGACAAGAGCATTTTTCTTTTCTTCAAGTCTGACAAGCTCCTGAGAAAGCTTTTCTTTCTCTTCTGTCTTATCTCTTTCCTGCTGACGTAATTCGCCTGACTGTTTTTCGCAGTAGTCACGCTTTAAAATAAATGATGAAATCTCATTCTTTGCGTCATCAGTCTGTTTTCTCAGTCCGTCAGATGCTGATGTAAGCTCCTGAATTTTTTCACTTAATTTTTCATTTTTTGCCTTTGCTTCGGCAATTTCAAGGTCAAGTCTGCCGATTCTGTCTGCCTGACCGTCCTTGCGCTCTTCGAGGTCTTTTATATGAGAATTGAAATTCTCAATATCCCTCATAAAAGCGACTATTTCAAGATTCACTGCCGAAATCTTCTCATTTATGCTGTCACGGCGCTCATTAAGAGAGTGTCTGTCACCACTGAGAGTGTCTGCCTTCTCACGCAGAGAAGAAATCTCCTTTTCAATTGCCGCAGCTGCAATAAGCGCATCTGATCTGACTTTCTCAAAATGCTTTATTCTTTCAGCAGCTGAAAGAGTCTCGTCTGAAAGAGTTTTCAGTGCATTTTCAAGAGCTGAAAGTCTGCTCTGAGCCACAGACAACGAAGCCTCAGCCTTCAGCTTCTCTTCCTGCTCACGGATAAGGTCGCCTCTGACGCCTTCAAGAGCCGCATTGTCTGCATTGTAATCTTCTTTTATCTTCTTAAGTTCTGTCTGCATCTCGGCGAGTGATTTCTCATCCTCGGCAACTTCGTTTCTGAGTCTGTCAATCTCATTAGCACGGGACAGGAAGCCTGAATGGTTTATCTTGGAGCCGCCTGTCATAGAGCCGCCGGCATTGATAACCTGACCGTCAAGAGTAACGATTTTGAAATGATGCTTATATTTTTTGCCTATGCTTATGGCAGAATCAATATCATCTGTAATTACTGTTTTACCGAGAAGAGAATTTACGATTTCTCTGTATTTGCTGTCACAGGATACGATATCTGATGCAGTACACAGATAACCTGCGCAGTCTGTGAGGTCATCTTCGACAATGTCTCTGCCCCTGATTGTGCTCATAGGCAGGAATGTGGCTCTGCCGAGATTCTCATTCTTCAGGTAATACATAGCCTTCTTTGCATTATCTTCATTCTCTGTGACAATATGCTGGATTGCATTGCCAAGAGCTGTTTCGACAGCAAGGGAGTATGTATCGGGAACGGAAATGAGCTGTGAAAGAGGACCGTGAATTCCCTTGAGAGTACCGTGTGATGCCGACTTCATAACAGACTTTACACTGCCCTGATAGCCTTCCATATTCTTCTCCATATCCTCAAGAATACGGATACGGTTTCTTTTCTGCTCAATATCAAGATTTGCCTTGTCAACGGTGAATTTATGCTGTTCAAGCTTCTGTGCCTTTGACTTGACTCTTATCATATAGCCTGAAACTGAATTTGTGAAAGAGAAAATCTTCTCTCTGTGAAGCTCAACCTGAGTTTCACACTCTGTGACTTCGGCCTTCACTGCCACAATTTCAGCCTTTTTGTTCTCAATTTCTTCATCAACGGAGGACTGCCTGTTTATAATCTCCTCAAGTGATGAGGATGCTGATGTTGATTTTATATTTTCATCGCTGAGCTTTGCAGAAAGAGCAGCAAGCGAATCGGAAATCTTAACATACTCATCAGATACACTTACATCTTTTTCTCTGAGTGAATCAAGCTCAAGTGAAAAAGCTTTGATTTCATCATTTTTCTTTTCTATACTCTTTTGTGTTTCTTCAATGGAGTGCTTTGCGGCTGCAATCTGTTCATCAATCTGCGCCGAAGAAAGATTCTCCTGCTGTTTTTCACGCTCAATACGGTCAACCGTAGCATTATTGTGCTCAATTGAATTCTTATTGACGGCAATGAGCGACTCAACTGAAGCTGATTCATCCTGAAAAGCACGCACATTTCTCTGAAGCTCATCTATTTTTATGTTTATATTTCTGATTTCCTCTGCAGTTTCCTCTGAAGAAGCAATAATCTTTTCAAGCTCTTTCTCAGCAGCAGAATACTGCATCTGAGTTACAGTGTATTTATTGCTCTGCTCTCTTATAAGGTCAGCTGATTTTGCAAGAATATCAAGCCAGAGACCGATTTCAAGAGTCTTTCTCTCCCCTGCAAGAACAAGGAATTTCTGAGCCTTCTCGCTCTGCTTTTCAAGGGGGCCGACACGCTCCTCAAGAGAAGTAAGAATATCTCTCAGACGAAGCAGATTCTCTTCAGCCTGGGACAGTCTTTTGAGAGCATCTGCTCTGCGGTAACGGTAATGGGAAATACCTGCAGCCTCTTCAAACATCTCTCGTCTGTCTTCTGATTTTGCAGAAACCATATCCTCAATCTTACCCTGACTGACCATTGAATAACCGTCTCTGCCAAGCCCCGTATCCATAAACAGCTCGTGAATGTCACGAAGTCTGACTGTTTCACCGTTTATCTTATATTCACTTTCTCCCGAACGGTAAAAACGGCGTGTAACAGCAACCTCATCACAGTCCTTATCAAGCTGTCTTGATGTGTTGTCAAGGCGCAGAGTTACCTCAGCAAAGCCCTGTGCTCTGCGGTCTTTTGTTCCGCTGAAAACAACGTCTTCCATCTTTGAGCCTCTGAGCGACTTTGTGGACTGCTCACCGAGTACCCACTTGACGGCATCAGCAATATTACTTTTACCTGAGCCGTTCGGTCCGACAACGGCAGTCATACCCTTGCCGAATTCAAGCCTGGTCTTTTCAGGGAAGGACTTGAAGCCCTGCATTTCAAGTGATTTTAAATACATATTATTCCTCAATTTCTTCTATAAGAAGCTCATACCTGCCCAAAGACTCATCAGGAAAAACCTTTGCGTGAATTCCCTGCTGCTCAAGAAAAAGTATATTACTTCTCTTCTGCCCCGTCATTTTTGATATTTCTGACGGATTCACAAATATTTTAACACTGCCCCTGCAGTTTTTTTCTTTTATCTGTTTCTGACATTTTTTCAGATAGATTCTGCTTTCACATATCTCTCTGAATGCAGGATGATAAGCTCCTGCCACATAGCCTTCGTCCACATTTCCGCCTGAATGAAGACCCAGTCTTATAACTCTGATTCCCGATGCGTCAAACATACTGAGAAGCTCACTGCAGATTTCAGCGGCATTTTCAACACTCTGAGGAGTGTATTCGCCGTTTCTGTACAGCAGCTCAAGCCTTGTTTTTTCGAGCACGACTGTCGGGTATATTCTGACGGTTTCAGGTCTGAGTGCAATGATTTTTTCTGCGGTAGCGACTGTTTTTTCATCCGTATCACCGTAAAGTCCCGTCATCATCTGCAGTCCCAGTTCAAAACCGTGTTGTTTTATCATTTCAGAGGCTTTTACAACATCTTCTGCCGTATGACCTCTGTCATTCATTGCAAGCACTCCGTCATCCATACTCTGAGCACCAAGCTCAATTGCTGTGACGCCGTACCTTTTCAGAATACCGAGAACTTTTTCATTTATGGCATCAGGACGCGTGGAGCATCTTATGCCCCTGAACATACCGTTCTTCACATAAGGATATGCACATTCAAGAAGATATGTCATATAGTCTTCATCTATTGCGGTAAAGCTGCCGCCGAAAAAAGCAATTTCACTGTTTTCTCTGTCGTATTCCTTTAACACGGCAATACTGACGGCATTATCAATATCCTCTTTTGTCAGCTTCTCTGCACTGCCCGATATAGTTTTCTGATTACAGAAGGAGCACATATGCGGACAGCCTTCATGGGGAACAAAGAGTGCAACATTTATATGCTTCATACCTTCACGCCCATAAGACGGAGGGCTTCTTTTGCAGCCATCTGCTCAGCCTGCTTCTTGCTTCTGCCCTCACCGGTGCCTATGACATTACTGTTAAGCTTAACCTCAACAATAAATGTCTTGCAATGGTCCGGCCCTGACTCACCTGCCATAAAATATTCAAGCAGTTCACCGGGGCTTCTCTGAACAATCTCCTGCAAAGCTGTCTTATAATCGGATATTGACGGCTCTTCAATCTCTGCATTTGTTATGAAGCCGAGAACAAATCTCTTTGCCTCCTCAAAGCCTGCATCAAGATAAATTGCGGCAATAAGTGACTCAAAGGCATCTGCGAGAATTGAAGGTCTGTTTCTGCCTCCAGTATTCACTTCACCCTTGCCCATATACATAAACTCACCGAGCTTTATACTCTGAGCAAAACGGTAAAGTGACTTTTCACAGACCATTGCTGCTCTTATTTTTGTGAGCTTACCTTCAGGCATTTCGGGATGATTCTTAAAAAAATACTCTGCAGTTATCATACCGAGCACAGAGTCACCGAGAAATTCAAGTCGCTCATTGTGCTCATGCCTGCCGCTTATCTCATTTGCATAAGATGAATGAGTCAATGCAGTCTGCAAAAGCTTTTTATTGCTGAATTCATATCCGATAATATTTTCAAATACATTCATTTTATCATCTTCAATCAATCACTGTCTTTTGTAGCATTTCAATGCTTCTTTTTGCCAGAGCCGAGTAACGCTCTTTTTTGTCTCTTATTTTTTCAGGGAGCGAAGGCAACAAACCGAAAGATGCTCCCATCGGCTGGAAATTTGTCACGAATTCATCACTTATGTAGCGTGATAAAGCACCTATCATATTTTCCTGAGGAAGAATAATTGTATCTTTCCCCTGAATTCTTCTTGCGGCATTTATACCTGCCATAATTCCCGAGGCAGCCGATTCCATATACCCTTCAACACCGGTAATCTGACCGGCAAAAAATATTACGGGATGCTGCTTCATTGAAAAATCACCGTTAAGAAGTCTCGGCGAATCGAGAAATGTATTTCTGTGCATAACACCGTATCTTACAAATTCAGCATCTTTCAATGCAGGAATCATTGAGAAAACACGTTTCTGCTCAGGGAATTTCAGATTTGTCTGAAAGCCCACAAGGTTATACATTGAGCCTTCTCTGTTTTCTTTTCTCAGCTGCAGAACTGCCCAGGGTCTGTGACCTGTCTTCGGGTCACGGAGACCTACCGGCTTGAGAGGACCGAAACGTATTGTGTCTGCGCCTCTTTTTGCCATTATCTCAATGGGCATACAGCCTTCATATACATGCTTTTTATCAAACTCGTGAAGCTCTGCAATTTCTGCATTCACAAGGGCCTCATAAAAAGCCTCATATTCTTCTTTGTTCATAGGACAGTTTACATAATCGTCCTCGCCGCCTCTGTCGTATCTTGACTGACAGAAAGCACTGTCCATATCAATACTGTCTGCTTCAACCACGGGAGCCGCAGCATCAAAAAAGCTTAGGAATGAATTGCCTGTAAGCTTTTTTATGCTCTCGGCAAGAGCGTCTGAAACAAGAGGACCTGCAGCAATAACAACCGCATCGTATCCCTCGGGGATTTCTGTTATCTCCTGTCTTATAACATTGATCAGCTCATTATTTTCAGTAGCTTCAGTGACAAGTGATGCAAAAACATCTCTGTCAACGGCAAGTGCACCGCCGGCAGGCACTGCAGATTTTTCTGCACACTCAACACAGACACTGCCGAGCATTTTCATCTCTGCTTTAAGAAGACCTGCGGCAGACTCAGTTCTGATAGCCTTAAAGGAATTTGAACAGACAAGCTCACAAAGCTTATCTGACTTGTGCGCAGGTGAAAATCTCACGGGCTTCATCTCAAAGAGATCAACTTCAATGCCTCTTTTTGCAAGCTGATTTGCACACTCAACACCTGCAAAGCCGCCGCCGATTACTGCCGCCTTACTCATCATCATTCTCCGTATTTTTCTTGCTTCTGGACACTTTCTGCTCGTATCCGCAGCCCTCTGCGTGGCATTTTATAACGCCGCCTCTTGCCTTGAAAAGAGTCTTGCCGCACTCAGGGCAGGCATCAGAGGTAGGAACATCCCAGGTCATAAAATTACAATCGGGATAATTGCCGCAACCGTAGAAAGTGTAACCTCTTTTTGACTTCTTACCTATAACCTCACCGCCGCAGACGGGGCATTTACCCTGAGTCTGCTCAACATAAGGCTTTGTTGTCTTGCAATCAGGATAACCGGGACAGGCAAGGAATTTGCCGAATCTGCCGACCTTTATAATCATATTCCTGCCGCACTTTTCGCAGGGAATATCTGTCTTGTCTTCTTCAAGCTGAATTTTGACACCCTGCATTGCATCTTTAGCTTTTGCAAGTGTTGCTTCGAATTCATCATAAAATTCGTGAAGCATTGCAATATAATCAAGCTGACCTGCTTCAACATCGTCAAGATTTAGCTCCATACCTGCAGTAAACTTTGTGTTTACAATCTTGGGGAATTGCTCTTTAAGAAGCTTTGTTGTTGCAACACCGAGCTCAGTGGGTTTGAGCTGTTTACGCTCTCTTACAACATAATCCTTTGAAGTGATTGTTGAAATAATTGTTGCATAGGTACTGGGTCTGCCGACACCTGTTTCTTCAAGCATTTTTATAAGTGATGCCTCTGTATAGCGTGCGGGAGGCTGAGTAAAATGCTGTTCGGGAACCAGCTCTCTGAACTTGAGAATGTCACCCTTATGCAGCTCAGGCATATTGCTTTCATTTTCTTCCTCTTCTTCGGTAACGGTCTGATAAAGAACGGTAAAGCCGTCAAACTTAACGGAATAACCGCTTGTTGTAAAGAGACACCAGCCATCTTCACCGGGTCTTTCTGCTTTTATCTCAACCTTTACGGTATCCTGAAGGCAATTTGCCATAAGGCTTGCCATAAAACGCTTCCAGATAAGGTCGTAGAGCTTATACTGCTCTGATGTAAGTGCACCCTTTGCCTTATCGGGAGTGAGCTCGGGCACTGTAGGTCTTATAGCCTCGTGACCGTCCTGACTTCTGCCCTTTGTTTTGAAATATCTGGGCTTTTCGGGAAGATATTTTTCACCGAATGTGTTTCTGATATATTCATTACCTGCAGCTCTTGACTCCTCTGAAATACGAAGTGAGTCAGTTCTCATATATGTGATAAGACCTATTGAGCCGTAACCGGGAACATCAATACCTTCATAAAGCTCCTGTGCAATTTTCATTGTACGCTTTGATGTAAAGCCGAGTCTGTGAGAAGCATCCTGCTGAAGGGTGGATGTGATGAACGGCGGCATAGGCTGTTTCTTTCTTACGCCTTTTTTCACACTGTCAACAGTGTAGACCGCACCGTCAAGACGGCTTACATATGAATCTGACTGCTCTTTGTTCTCTATTTTAACCTTTCCGTTTTCATCGCCCACAAAGGCTGCCTTGAACACCTTTCTTGAGTGCGGAGGATTGAGCTTTGCTGTAATTGTCCAGTATTCTTCGGGAACAAAGGCGTTGATTTCCTCTTCCCTGTCAACAATAAGACGTACAGCAACACTCTGTACACGGCCTGCAGAAAGACCACGTCTGATTTTCTGTGAAATAAAGGGACTGAGTCTGTAGCCCACAAGTCTGTCAAGAATTCTTCTTGCCTGCTGTGCATTGACAAGGTCCATATCTATTTTTGACGGATTTGCCATACCGTTCTGAACACTTGTCTTATTGATTTCATTGAACTTTACTCTTTTTGTTTTATCAAGGTCAAGACCGAGAATTGTTGCAAGATGCCATGATATGGCTTCACCTTCACGGTCCGGGTCAGTTGCGAGGTACACTTCGTCACTCTTTTCGGCAAGTGCCGTAAGTTCCTTGACGAGCTTCTCCTTTCCCTTGATTGTAACATATTTGGGGGCAAAGTCATGGGCAACATCAACACTGAGCTTTGAAGCATAAAGGTCTCTTACGTGACCCATTGATGCCTTTACCTCATAGCCTTTGCCGAGATATTTTTTTATTGTGCCGGCCTTGGTCGGTGACTCAACGATAACTAACTTTGACATACCATCAATCCTATATATAAATTTTTAATTGTTTTTCAATCCGTATCTTTTTCCGCTTTGCATTGACACAAGAGAATAAATCTCCAGCTCTGTCAATGCCGAAAGCACCTCTGCAACCGTAAGACCTGTTGCAAAAACATATTCATCAGCAGTCTTTGCTTCAGTTGTCATTATCCCATATAGTTTTGCTGCATTTTCGGTTGCATATTCCGGAAGCTGAGCTTTTTCTGCAATCTTACCGGAATCCTTTTCCTTACCGCTGACTGCCGGACAGACGTTTTTCTGTGTCTCCTGCCAGGTCAGCTGCCTTTCTTCTGTTCTGTTTTCTTTTTTCGGTGCGTATGTGATTTCTTTATACTCAGGAAGAATACCTGAATTTATCTGACGGATGACATCGTTGTAATAGTTAATGATGTCACTGACACCGAACACGGGGACAGCACCCGTGCTTATAAGCATATTTGTACCGGCGTGATTTCTGTTATAAATCTCACCCGGCACTGCAAACAGGTCTTTACCCTGTTTACGGGCATAATCAGCAGTGATTATTGAGCCGCTTTTCTCACCTGCTTCAACAACCACAACACCGTTGCTTATGCCTGAAATTAGTCTGTTTCTGACGGGGAATGTAAATCTGCTCGGATCTGTAAACGGCAGAAATTCACTTACAAGAGCACCGTTCTGAGCTATACGTTCACGCATCTTTCTGTTTTCGGCAAGATAATTGCTTCCCAGACCGCTGCCGAGAAATGCAATAGTCTTTCCGCCTGCATCCATTGCAGCAATATGTGCCGCCTTATCAATTCCGAGTGCACCGCCGCTTACCACAACCGCACCGACCTTTGCAAGAGCATCTGCAATATTGCAAGCAGCATTTATGCCGTTTTCTGACGCATCTCTTGTGCCGACAATACCCACCATAAACTCACTTCTGAGAATTTCCGTATCGCCGCACACATACAGAACAACAGGAGTGTTCTTTATCTTTTTCAGCCTTTGAGGATAACGCTCATCGTCATAGGCTATTATATGCCAGCCGTTGGCTTCGCACTGTCTTATAACATTATACGACTCAGACGGACTGTATTTTGCAAGTGCATCTGCAGTTTTCTTATTGACAAGCCCTGACTCAACAATGTCCTGTCTGCCTGCCTCATATATTTTTTCCGGACTGCGGAAGAATGATATCAGTTCATCAACATCTCTGCCTGAACCGAGGGTACGTTGCAACCATATCCAGTATTCAACGGGGCAACTCATCTGACCATCTCCCACATAATCATACAGGCTGCTGCTGCAGCATTGAGCGATTCTGCTCTGCCCTTCATAGGAATGGTAATTGCTCTGCCACAGGATGAGATAGTTTTCTCTGTAAGACCGTTACCCTCATTACCCACAACACAGACAATTCCCTTTGACTTATCCATTTCTGTCACGGGCAAAGCCTCACTGTCAGGCACTGCGGCATAGGTATTCATCCCGTTTGCATTGCACTTATCAAGAAATGACGGCATATCGGGAACAGAAAAAACATCAAGACGCAACAATGAGCCCATAGACGCCCTTAGTGCCTTTGGGTTATAAATATCGCATCCGCCACAGACTATCATACCGTCAAGCCCCAGAGCCTCAGCAGTTCTTGCAGCGGCGCCGAGATTATCAGGTGTCTGGATATTCTCCATGGCAATATATATACCATTATAGTTTATTTTATCTATATTAGAGAATTTGTCAAGTGTTTTGCACACACAAAATACACCCTGAGTGTTTTTTGTGTCAGAAATTTTAGACGCAATTTCATCTGTAATGATGAAAATCTCTTCTGCCAGGTCAAGAATAACGCCTATTTCTGCAGAATAACGCTGCATTGCTGACTCAGTCACAAAAAACTGATACACTGCAATGCCGTTTTCTGCCGCATCGCAGCACAGACGAAGCCCCTCAAGAAAAAACATTCCCTGTTTTCTTCTTTCTGAAGCATCTGAGCAGAGTTTTGCTGCAAATTTGATTTTTTCATTGTTTCTGCTTGTTATTTTAAGCATAATTCACACCTTGATTTCTCTCTTTAAAAAACGGAAAAATGGGAATGCACTCGGCATTCCCATATATAATTCAAGCTTATTTAAGTGCTGCCTTAGCCTGCTCTGTAAGAGCTGTGAAAGCTGCGGGATCAGCAATAGCAATCTCTGAAAGCATCTTTCTGTTGAGAGTGATACCTGCCTTGTTGAGACCGTTCATAAATGTTGAATAGTTCATACCGTTGAGCTTGCAAGCTGCTGAAATTCTTGTGATCCACAGACGGCGGAAGTTTCTCTTCTTCTGCTTTCTGCCGACATAAGCATAGTTACCGGACTTCATAACTGCCTGCTTAGCAGTCTTGAAAAGTCTTGACTTTGAGCCATAATAACCCTTAGCAAGCTTTAATACTTTATTTCTTCTCTTACGAGTCATTGTAGCGCCTTTAATACGTGCCATTTTTCGTGTCCTCCTGAATTAAAAATTATTTGTAGGGAATAAGCTTCTTGATCTGCTTTACGTTTGTCTTATCAGCAACAGTTGTCTGACGAAGATTTCTTTTTCTCTTTGTTGTCTTCTTGTTGAGGATGTGTGACTTATAAGCGTGAGCACGGATAACTTTACCGGTCTTGGAAAGCTTAAAGCGCTTCTTAGCACCGCTGTTTGTTTTAATTTTGGGCATAGTAATTTCCTCCTGTTTTTTAATACGATTTTAGTTTATTTGGTCGGTTTTGCTGCAAGGAACATAAGCATCGTTCTGCCGTCAAGTTTAGCGGGCTTCTCGATATTACCGTTCTCAATGCACATTTCGGCAAATCTGGCCATAATTTCAAGTCCTCTTTCGGGATGAGCCATTTCTCTTCCTCTGAAACGGATTGCAACCTTGACTTTGTTGCCCTGCTTCAGGAACTTGTTTGCGTTCTTGGCCTTTGTTTCAAGGTCATGCGTGTCGATATTGAGTGAAAGCTGAACTTCCTTGATATCGATCTGATGCTGATTCTTCTTAGCTTCCTTTTCTCTCTTCTGCTGCTCGAATCTGTACTTGCCATAGTCCATAATCTTGCATACGGGGGGCTTAGCCATGGGAGCAATCTTAACGAGGTCAAGGTTTTTCTGAGCTGCAATCTTGAGTGCATCCGAAGCTGACATAATGCCGAGCTGTTCACCGTCATCAGTTACAACACGGATTTCCTTGTCACGGATATCCTCATTCAGCTGCACGTCCTTAGTATCTTTAGTACCGATGTTCAAACACCTCCAAAAATAATAAACAAAGCGCAGACGTAAAAACACCTGCACTCATACAATAACACCCGAATTTATAATTCAGGAACGGTATTGACCTTACGAGAATGAAGTCTGCAAGGTGAGCACATAATGTGTCTACTTTGTTTTTGCTCGGTTATTATATAACATCTTTTCTCGTTTGTCAATAGGTATTTTAAAATTTTCCTCAATCTTCAACAAAGACTATAACATCTTCAACTCTGCAACTGAGAATTGAGCAAAGGTCGTTGATTTTCTGCGTGGTGATACCCTGTCCTTTTCTGATACGGTCAATCGTTGCACTGCTTATTCCATAGGTATTAATAAGGGCATAAGTGCTTATACCCCTGTCCTTAAGCGTATTCCATAACGGATCGTACCTTATCATTCTATCACCATTTATAATGGTACTTACTATTTTAAGTATTGACAATAGTCATAATTATGACTACAATATTATTGACAAGATATTTCTGAAATTGCACTTTTTTTAATTTCGTTCCCTGAAAACAGCATTTCGTTCCTTTTCTATTGCGAAATTAAATTTATTCCTTTACTATAAAATTTGTCTGAATCAGTATATGTCAATACTTTTGTGTTGATAAATAAAGAAATGAGGTAATACTTATGAAAAAACTGGAAAGATTTTTATTCAAAAACATCGGCAAAACACTAAAAAGATATGCAGTTGCATCTTTCATTGTCGAAACAATTGCCGGCATAATTTCGGCAATTGTTATGATTGACGGAACAGACGGATTGAGTCTTTTACTCATTCCTGCAGCACCCTTTGTCGCTTATACACTCAGCATATTCCTTTACGGTTTCGGCGAGCTTGTAGACAGCACGGCTACCACGGCAAAAGCAAGCAGTGATTCCAACCAGATTTTTGATACAGACGAACTTCCCGAGCTTTAAGAGGTGTAAAAAATGGAAAGATACAGTTCCTTATGGAAAATGCCTGAAAATCTGTTTTCACAGAACAGCCCTGTCATTGTACGTGCCGGAGTAATATCAAAAGACAACGAAATAAACAGAATTCTTGCACAGATAAAATACGAAAACATATCCGATAAACCTATCAAAGCTTTAAAAGTAAGATTTAATTTCTTTGATGTTGAAAAAAACATTGTTTTAGAAAACATTGAACATCAGTATCTTGATATTTCCGTTAATTTCAAAGACACATTCGGTTCAAACTCTCCAATTATCCTGACAGATAAAACTGTGCGTTCTTTTGAGATAACCGGTATCACGGTTATTTTTGACAATACAATATGGGTAAGCTCCGAAAAATACATTCCAATATCAAAGCCTGATGACTGCTTGTTAAACATTACTGACAACTGCTTATTCAGTAATTTTATTCAAGAAACCCAAAACAACATATTTTGGACAGCACATTTAAAAGAAAAATCACTTTTGAATAACACAATAACAGAACTTCACAATTACAAAGCAACAAGTCCTGAAATTGCGGACAAAAAAATTGCAGAGTATTCTGCAATTCTCAATGCAAACAGAACGGCTGACGCAGAGTTTTCAGAGGATGAAAAATTTGCATTATCAGATATTGACAATACTCTGAATTTGTTAAAAGGTGAAAAAGTTGTTCAAAAAACAGAGTCAAAGAAGCGTCGCAAGAAAAAAGTACTTATTACTTTAGGAATAATATTGCTGACTATTATTCTGATTATAGCCGGAGGTATATTACTGTTAATAAACACAGGATACAATACTGCTGTTGCTTCATTAAATAACGGCAATTATGAGGGGGCGATTGCAGATTTTGAGGTTCTCGGCAACTACAAAGACAGTGAAGAAAAATTGCTTGAAGCAAAATTCGGTCTCGCAGAAAAAATGGAATCAATTTCTATAGCTGAGGCATATAGTCAATACAGCAAATTACCGTCAGATTACCCCGGCGTAAGTGAAAAACTGACATATCTTGAAAAGTTTATTCCTTATACAGAAAAATATAAAACACAATCAATTATCACAACTGACGGAACAGGAAAAATCATCTATTCCGAAGAACTTTTTTCTAATAATGACGGTATAACTATCAACATTTGCATAAAAGATGGAAAATTATGCTATGCGCCCGACGCTTTGATCAAATACAATTCAACAGACAGCGGAACTTTTACATATGAGTATGCAGAATTAAAAACATCCGAAGATAAAGAATTTGAATACTATTGCGAATATGACAACGGCTTCGGCAATGATGATTTTGTTTACATATCAAAGGAAAAAATTTATATAATAAACAAGGATCTCAGCTTAATTTCTGAAGAAAAAAGTGAAATCACAGAAAGTGTTTATGTAAAAGAATAACACGTAAGGAACACGGGCATTTGTCCGTGTTTTTTAATTTCCACTTGCAGTTTAAAACATTTAGTGTTATATTATGCATTATAAATTCATTGGCAAGGTGTAAGAAATGATAGGCTTAGGAACAATTATAAATACTGCCGCAATAATTTTAGGCGGGTTGGGCGGAATGCTTTTCGGCAAGAAAATTCCCGACCGTTTACAGGACACAATAATGAAAGCAAACGGTGTGTGCGTTATATTCATAGGCATCGCAGGAGCATTGCAGGAAATGTTCACCGTTACACCCGAGGGAAAGCTTGAAAGCGGCGGAACAATGATGATGATAGGCTGTGTTATCATCGGCTCAATTATCGGTGAGCTTCTTAATATTGAGCATCATCTTGAGCGTTTCGGCGAATGGCTCAAACGCAAGACAAAAAGTGACAAGGATACAGGCTTTGTTGACGGTTTTGTCACTGCTTCACTGACTGTCTGTATCGGTGCAATGGCAGTTGTAGGCGCAGTTCAGGACGGCATAAACGGTGATTACTCCATCCTTGCGGCTAAGTCCGTTCTCGACCTTATTATAATTATGGTTATGACTGCGGCAATGGGCAAGGGTTGTATTTTCTCAGCAATTCCCATTGCAATCTTTCAGGGCTCTGTCACAATTCTCGCAACTTTCATTGAGCCCGTACTTACCGAAACAGCACTCTCCTACCTCTCACTTACAGGCTCAATGCTGATTTTCTGTGTCGGCGTAAATCTTGTATGGGGCAAAATGATTAAGGTTGCAAATATGCTTCCGACTATATTTATTGCAGTTATATGGGCTTTAGCCGAGAGCTTTATTGCCAAATAATTATTGACAATAAATATTGATAATGTTATAATTTAGAAAATTACTGAAAGGCAGGTGGACAAAATGACAATGACTATTATCTTACAAAATCGAAATGCCGTTTTGTCCGTTTGTGATTGATGTGATACATATCTTTCTGAATCAACAAGGCATCTTCGGTTTCGGAGATGCCTTAATTTTTCACAAGAAAGAGGACAGCAATGAAAAAAGACATTACATTCACAAGTATTACTGCAGAAAACATTGATCAGTTCAGAAAACTCAGAAAACTCTATGTAAACTATAAAATAAAGACTTTAAGAAATCACGGCGAAACACCCGGTAGCAAGAAGGTATTTTTTAAGCTTTTTTACGATATCATTTCAAGGGCATCAGATAGTAATTCAGATTATTTTTTAGTTATACAGTCAGGTAAAGAAATAATCGGTTTTACATCAATTTCAACATCCTCACAAGACTTCTTTGACATTCCGTATAAATATGGTTCAGTCAATGATTTTTATATTTCACCGAAGCACAGAAGAAAAGGCTACGGCAGAATACTGAATGGGTACATAGAAAACATATTCAAAAATAACGGAGCTGAAACAGTTATGCTTTTCCCTGACCCTGTACACGGAATCCCATTCTGGAAATCAATGGGATACAGTGACACAGGCTTTCATCAGGGCTGGGGACATTATTTAGTTTACTGTAAGCATTTGACACAGAATCAGAATACTGCGGAAATTGATAAGGCGATTTCAGAGCTTGTAAAGCCTACAGATTTTATCAGCATAAATCCCTATAACAGGCCACAGATAAAAGAGGTTTACTGTGTGTGGAAAGAGTATTGTAAGGAAGCAAAACGAAAACCGCACAGAAAGGACATTAAAAATATGGCTTGGAATGCAAGAAGAAACAAGGATATCAGCTTCAAAGCATTGTATTACCAAGGAAGAATTACAGGTTTTATATATAAAGCAGATAATGAAATAGATTATTATGTGTTGCCCGGATATAAAAACATAATAAGAAAGGAAGAATCAGAATGATATTTGAAGAAAAGAGAATTATATTGAAAAATGGCATGGAAGCTATATTAAAAACCCCTGAAATTGAAGATGCCGAAATGTTACTTAACAGTATTAAAACTTCCAGCGGTGAAACTGAGTTTCTTTCTCGCACAATTGAAGATTGGGAGAATGTTACTGTAGAAAGTGAAGAGAAATTTATTCTAAATGTACGTGAAAGTCAGAACACATTGTTTATTGCTTGTTATGTTGATGGTGCAATTGCAGGCAACTGTGACATCACTTTTAAAACCGGCAGCAAGACTTCCCATAGAGCAACAGTGGGTATCGCCCTTCAGAAAAAGTATTGGAATATTGGTATTGGTTCAGCAATGTTTAAAGAATTGATAAAAGCAGCAGAAAAACATAACGGTACAGAAATTGTTGACCTTGAATTTATCGAGGGAAATAGCCGTGCTAAAGCACTTTATCAGAAATTCGGGTTTCAAGTTGTATCAGTAGAACCGAAATTCTTCAAACTCAAAGACGGTACATATCAGAACTTGGTTTATATGCAGAAATATTTATAATACCGGAGATGAAAAATTATGAACAAGGAATTAAAGCCGATAACTTTCGGAAATATGAATGCTGAAGAATTTTCTGTTTATGCAAAGTGGTCTGTAAAGAACTATGCAGACCATCTGATAAAAGCCGGTGATGAAAAATTAAGATTTAAAGCCCGAAAAGCTGCAAAAAGGGAATTCAACGATATTTTTCCTGACGGTGCAGATTCCGCTGACAACTATCTGTATGTAATTATAAACGAAGACGGTGAAAAAATCGGAGTTATCGGATATCAGAAAAGTCCTTTTGAAGAAAATGCAGCATTTGTTACGGAGAATGTTATAAAAGAAGAGCTTCGTGGAAAAGGCTACGGAAAAAGTGCTTTTGTAAAGCTTCAGGAGGATGCCAAAGAAAAAGGCTTCGGGAAAATGGTCCTGAATTGTTTCAAACATACCCCAGTATCATATGGAATGTATGTAAAAAACGGATTTGAAGTAATAGAAGATTACGGCGGAAGCGTAATAATGGAGAAGTTATTTATTTAGAGGAAAATGAGATTATGATAATAAACAGTTTGAATTGGACTTTTGATACAGTTGCAGATACTTATGAAAAACTTCGTCCCGGATATGTTGATGAACTGTATCAGGCTATTTTTGAATATATTCCGATAAATAATCGGAGTCGTGTTGCTGAAATAGGTATCGGAGGCGGTCAAGCCACATTACCCATACTAAAAACAGGTTGTAACCTTACAGCGGTTGATTATGGTGAGAATTTCTGCAAAATTTGCAGTGAGAAATTTAAGGATTACCCTAACTTTTCAACAGTATCAGGAAAGTTTGAAGATGTTGGTTTGGGTGGTGAATATGACTTAATTTATTCTGCTTCTGCCTTTCATTGGATACCCGAAGAAATCGGCTATAAAAAGGTTTATAATATACTGAAAAACGGCGGAGTATTCGCTCGATTCGCAAATCATCCTTATCGTGATAAAGGAAAGCCTGAACTATCAGCTGAAATGGACAGAATTTATGCGGATTACTATTATGAATATCACAATAAGAGACAGGAACCGTTAGTTGAATATTCTGAAGAACAGGCTGAAAACAGAGCACTAATCGCTGCGAAATATGGCTTTACGGATATTCAATATAAATTGTTTTATCGCACACGCACATTTGCTGCAAAAGAATATATAGCACTTCTTGGTACATATTCAGACCATATCGCTATTGAAGAAAAAGTCAGAACAGAGTTCTTTTCAAAAATTGAAGATGCAATTAATCGTCACGGCGGTGAAATTACTATTTACGATACATTAGATTTGCAGTTGGCAAGGAAATGATAATATGAAAATCATAAATACCTGTGATAAAATCAAATCAGTTTTTGCAAACGGTTTTGATATTGAACTATGGCGGAAATATGCAGGAGAAATATCACATGAGCTTCCCTCAAAATGTGAAAATGATGCAAAAAGTTATGATTTCAATAATGATATTTTGCCTGTTCTTGAAAATGCTTTGAACAATGAAAAAATCGATTTTGTCAGCAGAAATTTTAAGTTCGTTATTGATACGCTGAATGATAATTTGTCAACCTGTTTGACAATGAGCCTGATATCAACATAGTGTTGTATCTCGGTCTTTGCAACGGTGCAGGCTGGGCAACTACGCTTGACGGTAAAAATACAGTTTTATTAGGAATAGAAAAAATTATCGAACTCAGCTGGGGCGATGAAACGAATATGCGTGCTCTGATATTGCACGAAATCGGTCATCTGTGGCATAAACTCAACGGCAATCTGCATATTCCCGAATACACAAAACGCCGAAAAGGCATTGCACAGCTTTACTGTGAGGGTGTTGCAATGGTTTGCGAGCATATCCTTTGCGGTGATGATGAGTTTTATCATCAGGATAAAGACGGGTGGCTTGATTGGTGCTATAAAAATGAGAACCAAATAAAGAGAGAGTATCTTCGCCGTCTTGATAAAAAGATAAGTGTGCAGGACTTTTTCGGTGATTGGTGTTCATATAACGGACATTCGGATGTGGGATATTTTCTCGGCTGTCGGTTTGTTGAGCATCTTATGAAGACACATTCCCTGAAAGAAATCGCAAATATGAAATATAGGGCTTTGAACAGAACGTTTACAAAGTTTGCAAAAACAGGTATCGAGCCTCTTGCTCTCGAAGACTACAATAAATGTTCAAATATATGGAACATGAAGACACAACCTCTTGCCGGCAAATGGCTTGAAGAGATAAAAAACGGGAATCGTCTTGTTTATATTTATAAAATCAATGATGAATTTATCGGTGAGGGTGCTTTGGTATTAAGAACTGATGACCCCGATTACACCATTCCCGGAAAAAGAGTATATGTTTCAAGAATGATTGTCAGAAAGGATTACAGAAACCGTGGTATCGGAAGTGAAATTCTTGAATTTCTTATAAGAAAAGCAAAAGAAATGGGCTTTTCTGAAATGACAATCGGTGTTGATAAGGATAATGTCAATGCTTTGCATTTGTACAGAAAATTCGGCTTTACTGAGGTGCTTTTTGACGGTGCAGATGAACAGGGAGAATATCTCAAACTGATGAAAAGGATATAGAAATGAAAATTGCAGTTTTAGGTTATGCAGGAAGCGGAAAAACATATCTGTCAGATTATCTTTCTGAAAAGAATAATATTCCCGTTCTGCATCTTGATGAGCTGAAATGGGACAAGGAATGGAAGCCTGTTGACGATTCCGTTGTGCTGCCGAAGGTTTCAGAATTTATGCAAAAGGAAAACTGGATAATTGACGGATATTATACATATCTGATGATTGACAAACGACTTGAAGATGCAGATATAATTATTTTGTTACAGCTTCCACGACTAACTTGCTTTGCCCGTGCACTGAAACGGACTTCATCACGCAGAAAAGACGGTTATAAAAACGACATGAATTGGTGGTTTGTGAAGTTTACATTGTTCGGCTGCAGAAACAAAGAAAGACGGCAATATTATGACGAAATAGCAGAAAAATATAAGAACAAAACCGTTGTTCTGAAAACGATACAGCAGGTTGAAAAATTTATGAAAAAGTATGGGTGAAAATATGAGATCACAGATTGAATTAAAAAACGGAACCCCTTATATAAACATTGACGGTGTGCTTCATTCACCACTTGCATACACTACATATTTTGAAGAATGCGGTGAGTTTTCCGATTTTATAAAAGCAGGCTACAGGATGTTTTTTGTAAACATTTCGTTTACTGACCTGCCTATAAATAATGTTTCGGGTTTTTCGCCCTTTCTTACAGGTGTTTTTGAAAATGAAAATCCTGATTACGATGAATTTGACACCATTGTCAGAAAAATAATTGCCGAATGCCCCGATGCTCTGATTTTTCCGAGAATCAACATCGCAATGCCACGGAAATGGATATTGAAAAATGTGTCTGAATGTGTTGAAACACCCTCAGGTATGAGAGAATCCCTTTGTTCTGAAAAGTTCCTCAATGACGGCGCTGAGCTACTGAAAGAACTTGTTTCTCACATCCGCAAGGCAGATTATTCTGCTTCGGTTGCAGGCTATCAGCTTTGCGGCGGCACAACTCAGGAATGGATGCATCACGATATGGCAGGGTCATTCTCAAAAAAAAGTGTCAGCATATTCCGTGAGTGGATAAAAGAGAAATATAGCATCTGCGATGTACCCGAATTTACAAAGAATGACTTGTTCAGAGCAGGTTATGATGAAACTGTCAGCCGTTACGGTGAATTCTGTTGCGAAATGGCAGCAAATGCTGTCCGGTATTTCTGCAAGGTGCTGAAAGATTATATTAACAATGAACAGGTCGCAGGGGTGTTCTATGGCTATAATGCCTTTGTGAATGACCCTCTTCTCGGACTTCACGGACTCAGGCACATTATTGATTCACCGTATATTGATTTCTTTTCTTCACCCTGTTGCTACGACGACAACAGAAAACTCGGCCTTGACTGGGGTGATATGCTTCCTGTCGGAACCGTAAAAAATCACGGCAAGCTGTATTTTGTCGAGTGTGACATAAGAACTCATCTGACAAAGAGAATGCAGGATTCACGCCCCGGCAGATATCCGGAAAACATTCTGCTTCTCACAGATGCCGATGGTAATAAAACCGTGTGGAGCGGACCCGAAACAAAAGAACTTTCAGTTTCTGCACTGCGTAAAGCATTTGCACATCAGCTGACAAAGGGCTCGGGAATATGGTGGTTTGATATGTGGGGCGGCTGGTATCACGA
>CALEII010000038.1 GCA_937876205.1 uncultured Clostridia bacterium | reverse complement strand
ATTTTGAATCCTGCGGCGTGATGGCCGATATGTCCCGCAATGCGGTGATGAAGGTAGAAGCCGTCAAGCGCTATATTGATCAGCTGGCCTGCCTGGGCATGAACATGCTCATGCTGTACACCGAGGACACTTTTGAGGTGCCGGAGTATCCGGCCTTTGGGTATGCGTTATCATTTTCGGTATGAATAGCGGTGCTTACGTGGCTGAGATCATGCGCGGCGGCATTCTCGCCGTAGACGGCGGACAGCTCGAAGCGGCACGCGCGCTCGGCCTCAATTTCCGTGTATCAATGGCCAAAATCGTCGTTCCCCAAGCTATGAAGGGTATCCTACCCTCACTCGGCAACGAATTTATAGCACTTGTCAAAGATACGTCTGTTGCCAGCTTCGTTGCAGTTGCAGACCTTAAATATGCCTTCCAGCGTATTGGCGACGGAAACTACGAATATATGGTGCCCTACCTTGTTATGGCACTTATCTATATCGCCATGGTTCTTCTCATAACGGCAGGAATTCGCGCGATGGAAAGGAGACTGGCAAAAAGTGATAGAAATCGTTGATCTTAAAAAGGTTTATGGAGATAACGTTGTTCTCAATGGCATAAGCGAAACTATTCACGATGGCGAAAAAGTCGTTGTTATCGGCCCTTCGGGAAGCGGAAAAAGTACGTTTCTGCGTTGTCTCAACTGTATGGAAGACCCCGATGGCGGAAAAATAATTTTTGAGGGCGTTGATATTGCCGACATGAGCGTGGATATCAATCTCCACCGCGAAAAGATCGGTATGGTATTTCAGCAATTCAATCTTTTCAATAACAAAACAGTCCTTGAAAACATTACCCTTGCACCTGTATACATCGGGTGCAAAAAAGCAAATATCGCTAAAAGAAAAAATTTCGCAAGAAATATAGCTAACCTTTTTAGAAAAGAAAAAAAGGATCTGCTTTACGTTGCTGACAAAAAGCAGATCAAGCAGGATGCCATCGGATATTCCGATAAGGTCAATCCCGATTTTATGAAGGGTGATGTCATCAGAGATAAGAGAATCACAGCATCTGATGCCCGTGCTGCACTGCGATTTGCGGCAAAAATAGATGTGCCTTCTGCCGAACAGTTCAGAGCTGCCGATGTGAACGAAGACGGTAAGCTCAACGCAATGGATGCAAGACTTATTCTCAGAGTTGCGGCAAAGCTTGATGTTTTTGAAGAAGAATCAGAGCCCGAAAGCAAATCAGAGACTGAAATAATCCCCTCTGAGCCTGCAAACGACAATGTGAACGAAGCAACAACGCAGGAACAGCAAGACTCCGTCACAGAAACAACAACACAGGAGACAACACTTCCCATCAATGTTGAGATAATCGTCACAACAGAGGAATCACCTGAAAAAAGCACTACAGCTCCTGTCACAACAACCGAAAAACCTTCAGAAACAGTCTCTCAGACTCAGGCAACACAGCCCGAAACAACAACAAGAAAGCCTGTCATCACTACCACGCCCTACCCTGTCACAACCACAAAGGTACAGCCCAATGATGACGACGCAGTTGTTATAACAAAGAGCACAAATGAATATCACGACCTTGAATGTGCAGTGCTCCTTTACGGTGATGATGAAATCTTCGCACTGTCTCTTGCACAAGCAAAGAAAAACGGCTATACACCGTGCAGAAATTGCATCGGATAACAAAAAAATGTCGAGGAAAGTGCGTTGTTCTTATCGGAGAAAATAGAATTCTTTTAAATTCAGCTAAGAACCAGCATCGCATTTGTAAGTACAAATGCACTTGGGCAGTAGCCCAAACCCATTAGCAACAGAAAAGAGAAGATTCGTATCATAACGAGTCTTTCTTTCTTTTTGTCTGATAAGTGATATGCTGACTAAAGTCAGCGTGATATTTTCGCTTTGCGAAAGTGATATGAAACCTATCGGTTTCGTGATATTCTATTCGCCATAAACTGTCCGAAGGACAATATCACTATGCGTAGCATAATATCACTGCGAAGCAATATAACTCGCCGTCAGGCGAATAGAGTTGCGCGATACTCCGTTAAGAGTATCACGCTAACCCCCTCGACATTTTTTTATTTATCTCTTGACATAAAAGAAAAAAAATAATATAATATCAGCGTTAATATAGAATTGCTGTGAAGAGCAGAATTCATCAGAAAGTTTTCAGAGAGCAGCCGTTGGGTGTGAGGCTGTAACGGAATGATGATGTGCCGGCTCGGAGCAAGACTGTGATGAACGGTCCGTATGCTGTGCGTTAAACAGAATCGAGTGGTGCGTTATGCACAATTCAGGTGGTACCGTGGGAGTTCTCTCACCCTGATTTGTCATAGGGCATTTTTTTAATTTTCAGGAGGTTGATTCCAATGAAATGGACAGGTCTTAACGAATTAAGAGAAAAGTATTTGGCATTTTTTGAATCAAAGGATCATCTGAGACTCCCCAGTTTCTCACTTGTTCCTCAGGGTGACAAGAGTATTCTGCTTATCAATGCAGGTATGACACCTATGAAAAAGTATTTCACAGGCGAAGTAACTCCCCCCAGAAAAAGAGTTACAACCTGCCAGAAGTGTATTCGTACACCAGATATCGAGAACGTCGGCAAAACAGCTCGTCACGGCACATATTTTGAGATGCTCGGCAACTTCTCATTCGGTGATTACTTCAAGCACGAAGCTACCGCATGGGCTTGGGAATTCTTCACAAAGGTTCTTGAAATCCCCGAAGAGCTTCTTTATGTCAGCGTTTATCTTGAAGACGACGAAGCATTTGACATCTGGACAAAGGAAGTTGGCGTTGACCCCTCACATATGGTCCGTTTCGGTAAAGAGGACAACTTCTGGGAGCACGGCGCAGGGCCCTGCGGTCCTTGCTCGGAAATCTACTTTGACAGAGGCCCCGATAAGGGCTGCGGCAGCCCTGACTGTAAGGTAGGCTGCGAATGTGACAGATTCATTGAAGTATGGAATCTTGTTTTCACTCAGTTTGAAAATGACGGCAAAAACAACTATACACGTCTTGCAAATCCCAACATCGACACAGGTATGGGCCTTGAAAGACTTGCCTGTGTTATGCAGGATGTTGAGAACCTTTTCGAGGTTGACACTGTGCAGAACATTATGAAGCACATCATCTCTATTGCAGGCATCAACTATCACGATGATGCAAAGAAGGATATTTCACTTCGTGTTATCACAGACCACATCAGAAGCACAACCTTTATGGTAGGTGACGGCGTTCTTCCCTCAAACAGCGGCAGAGGCTATGTTCTCAGACGTCTTCTCCGCCGTGCAGCAAGACACGGCAGACTTATAGGTATCGACAGACCTTTCCTTGCTGAAGTCTGTGATACAGTTATTGCAGAAAATGCATCAGCATACCCCAATCTTGTTGAAAAGCAGGACTACATCAAAAAGGTTATTGCAATGGAAGAAGAAAGCTTCTATAAAACAATAGACTCAGGTCTTGTTCTCCTTAACGAAATGATGGAGAATGCTAAGGACGGTATGATTTCAGGCGAAGATGCATTCAAGCTTCAGGACACATACGGCTTCCCCATTGACCTCACAAAGGAAATTGCGGAAGAAAAAAATATGACTGTTGACGAAGAAAAGTTCAGAGCACTTGTTGAAGAAGCAAGACTCAAGGCAAAGAGTGCCAAGAGAAATGCTGCTGACACAGACTGGAGAAACAACGGCGTTTCATTCAAGGATGTTGCAAAGACTGAGTTCACAGGTTATACAGAAAACAATACAGAAGCAACAGTTCTTGCACTCGTTGCAGACGGTGAGAGAAAAGATTTCATCAATGACGGTGACGACGCTGTTATCGTGCTTGACAAGACTTCTTTCTATGCAGAAAGCGGCGGTCAGGTGGGTGACACAGGTGTTATCACAATCGGCGAGAGCACTTTTGAAGTCACAAACACAACAAAGGATCCCGACGGCATCTGGCTTCATCACGGTACACTTTCAGGTGACAGCGTAAAGGTCGGCGACAAGGCTGTTTCCGTTTATAACGAAGAAGCAAGAAAAGCAATTATGAGAAATCATACTGCAGCTCATCTTCTTCAGGCTGCTCTCAGAGAGGTGCTCGGTACTCACGTTGAGCAGGCAGGTCAGCTCGTTGACGCTAACGAAGTCCGTTTCGACTTCACACACTTCACAGGTATGACAAGCGAAGAGCTTAAAAAGGTTGAAGACCTCGTTAACGATGTTATTCTTGAAGCAAATGAAGTTATGAACCGTGAAATGCCCATTGACGAAGCAAAGGCTATGGGGGCAATGGCTCTCTTCGGAGAAAAATACGGCGATGTTGTAAGAGTTGTCAAGGCAGGCGACTTCTCAACAGAGCTTTGCGGCGGTACACACGCTGATAACACAGGCAAGCTCGGTCTTTTCAAGATTGTTTCAGAATCTTCAGTTGCAGCAGGTGTAAGAAGAATTCAGGCTGTTACAGGCAAGAATGTTCTTAAATATATTGACGAAAAGAATGAAATTATCTACTCTGCAGCAGATGCGCTCAAGCTCGGTAACGCTTCTCAGCTTGCTTCAAAGACTGCAGCAGTTGCAGCCGAACTCAAGGCTAAAGAAAAGGAAATCGAAGCTCTCAAGGCAGAAATGGCAAAGGCTCAGTCAGCATCACTGCTTGACAATGCTGTTGAAATGAACGGCATCAAGATTATCTCTGCCGATATCGGTGAAGGCGGTGCAGAAAAGGTAAGAGCAATGCTCGACTCTGCAAAGGATTTCGGCGACAATATCATTATGATTGCAGCTTCGGTTGTTAAAGAAAAAGGTACTGTCTCATTCGGTTGTATGTGCGGCAAGGGCGCTATCGCAAAGGGTGCTCACGCAGGCAATATCGTAAGAGAAATTGCAAAGATTGCAGGCGGTTCAGGTGGCGGCAAGCCCGACAGCGCTATGGCAGGCGGCAAGGATATCACAAAAGTATCAGAAGCCGTTGAAAAGTCGGCAGAAATCGCATCTTCTTTCCTTAAATAAGAGGTGACAAAAATGAATGATTGTCTTTTTTGTAAAATAATCAGGGGTGAAATCCCCTCATCAAAAGTATACGAAGATGATATGGTATATGCATTCAACGATATAGCTCCCGCTTCTCCGGTGCATATACTCATTATCCCCAAGGAACACATCACTTCTGCAGCAGACATCAATGCAGACAACAGTCATCTTGTGGCTCACATTTTTGAGGTTGCCGCAAAGATTGCAGAAGAAAAGGGACTCTCAGAGGGCTTCAGAGTTGTCACAAACTGCGGCGACAGTGCAGGTCAGACAGTGAAGCATCTTCACTTCCATCTGCTCTCAGGCAGAGACTTCACATGGCCTCCGGGATAAACAATAACTTATCGCATAACGATAAATCATTGTTGTGATATATTTGCTTCGCAAATGTGATATTTTTGTCTACGGCAAAAGTTTCGGAACACCTGACGGTGCCAAATTATTATTAACAGAAAGGAATGAATTCAATGGCAAGGCCGTTTGTGATAATCGGAACCGTTATGTTCTTTTCGGTTTATCTTCTGACAGGCGTTGCCGTTGAGTTTTTACCTTTTCTGTCGTTGTTTGTCACGGCGTTGGCAGGTATATTTATGATTATCGGTGTCAGATTTAAATGTCTGAGACCGATTTTTCTTATTTTTCTGGCACTTACACTCTCTGTGTGCTCATACACATTCAGAATTTATTATGACTATCTGCCGGCTGTTTCTCTTGCCGATAACAAGCCGGTCATCATCTCCGGCAGAGTCATTGACACATACACACGATATGACAAATGTTATGTAACTCTTGACAACCTGCAGACGGGCAACAATGAGAAAACACATCACAAAATCAGTGTTTCGGGCGATGCGTTGAAAACAGCTGTGATTGACGATATAGTTGTTTTATCTGCAGACGGTATAGCGGCAGATTCTGATGTTACTATGTTTTGTTTCCCTGATGAGGACTGTATTTTTCTCTCGGCAGAATGTGACACACTTCTCAGTGTAACAGGCAGTGAAAAGCACTCCGTAAGATATCTGCTCAATTCGTTCAGGAGTTTCATTTCATCAACACTCACAGCAAATCTTGCTGCAGAATATGCCGGAGCTGTAAATGCGATGCTCACGGGTGACAAAACAAATTTACAACAAGAAACTCAGCTGATTTTCAGCTATTCGGGCATATCGCATCTGTTTGCAGTTTCAGGTCTTCATCTTTCACTCTGGACAGGGATGATTTTCTTCTTTTCAGAACGGCTGAAAGGCAGACTGAGAATTGCAGGCAACACATTTGCCCTGCTTTTTATCATTTTCTTTATGGCACTGACAGGCTTCACGCCCTCTGTTGTGCGCTCGGGAATTATGATGATTATTTTCATCATCGGCAAGGTTATAAAGCATAAATCAGACTCACTGAACTCACTGTTCATTGCGCTTTCCGTGATTCTTACGGTGTCACCGTTCAGTGCATCAAGCCTCTCACTGCAGCTGTCATTTCTTGCAACGCTGGGCATTATAAGCTTTGCAGCTCCCGTCTCAGAGCCTTTTATGAAGCTCAGAAAGATAATAAAGCCTAAAGCACTTTTCAGCATATGCCACACGGTTTACACAACATCTGCGCTTTCGTTTATCGCAACGATATTCACCTGTCCCGTCTGTGCCGTAAATTTCGGCTTTTACTCATTTATTGCACCCGTGACAAACCTTCTGTGTCTTCCCGTTTCACAATTTATTCTTCCGCTGAGCAGTCTGGGCATCGCAACATCTTTCTGCCCTGCTGTTTCATCAGTTCCGTTCACACTCTGCAGTCTGATTATGAAATATGTTCTGTCCGTGGCTGAAAAGCTCAGTCAGTTCCGTTATTGCATAGTGAATACAAGAACAGACACAATGCAGCTATTTCTCTTCTGCCTGCTTGTTTTATCGGTAATTCTCGTGTGTATATTTCACGACAGAAAAAAGCCCCTTCGTATGACGGCATTTGCACTCATTATCTGCTTTGTTGCTGTTTCCGTTTCTGTTTTTGCCGCAGAAAAAAAGTCTGTAAGCATCTGTGTGCCCTCTGTCGGCAACGGTTCTGCAGCTGTTTGCAATATCAACGGTAACAGAATTATCATAGGCTGCGGCGGCAACAGATACTCTGAGCATATTTTCAATTATACTCTCAGAAGCGTGTCAGCAGGCAATTTCGGCCTTCTGCTTGTGCCGAGAGCAACCCGGACAGAATCCCGATATCTGAAAACACTGCTTGAAAGCAACAGTTTCGGCAGTATCATTGCCGCAGACGGTCCTTTTGAAAAAGAATCCGAGGAACTGTTGCCTCTTTCCTCAGTGCGCACATCTTTTGCAAATATAAACATTGACGAAAAGACAAATTTGGTGTATATTGATAATGATGATTTTCACGGTGCAAGGCTGGAAACAGACAATTTCACCTGCACATTCATTTTTAACCCCGTGTCGGACTTTTCTGCTGTACCTCAGAGCTGGCAAGAAGGCAATCTGCTTGTGACAAGACAGAATCTCCCTGACGGGGAACTCAGCTTTGAGACAACGATAGTATCAACAGATTCAGCACGCTGCTATCAGGATAACACAGTTTATTCAACGCAGCAATTTTCAGATATAATGTATTCACACACATCTTTTTCAGGAGCAAGAATTTATGCAGATAAACGATGAAGTATCAATAAAAAAACACATAAAAACAGGCAGTTTTTCTTCGCTTTACCTTGTCTATGGCGATGAGAGTTATCTTGCCTCATTCTATGCGAACAATCTTGCTTCCTCAGTTGCAGATACTTCGGGAATGAGCTTTGACTACTATTATTTTGACAGTGAAACAATAGATTTTCAGTCATTCTACGAAGCAGCCGAGTCAATACCGATGATGAGCGAAAAGGTCTGCATTTTTATAAAGGATTTTCCGTTCACAAAACTTTCTGCAGATGAAATGAAGCTCTATTATGAATACTTCCCCACCCTGCCTGAGTCAACAATTGCAATCTTTCTGCTTGCCAACACAGAGGTTGACGTAAAGCAGAATCAGAAGTGGAAAACAGTCATAGAAAGCTTTGACAAAAACGGTGTGGTGTTCTGTCTGTCAAAAAGAAGTGACAGTCAGGTTGCAGATCTGCTGGTACGCTCAGCATCAAAGAGAAACACTGTAATCACAAAGGATATGGCAGAGTATTTCATATCTGTTGTGGGCAATGAAATGAAAGTACTTCTGAATGAATTTGACAAGCTGTGCGCATTTTCTCAGGGCAAAGAAATCACCCGTGAAATGATTGACACAATCTCAACAAAATCAGTTGAAGCCTCAGTTTTTGACCTGACAACAGCCATCAATTCGGGCAAAAATGACAGAGCGTTTGAAATACTCAATGAGCTGATAAAAAACAAAACCGAAGCAACGCTGATAATCGGTACACTTGCTTTCGGCTATGTTGACATTTATCGTGCACGTGTTGCCCGTGAAAATGGTCTGAATAACCGTGACATTGTCAACGCCTTTGCATCCTACAAGGGCAAATCATTCCGTCTTGACAAAGCACTCACAAGTGCACGCACTCTGTCTCTGACTCAGATTAAAGAGCTTGTCAGTGCAGTATCTGATGCAGATATCAGAATCAAGTCCTTTTCCGTTGACAGCAAGGTTGTGCTTGAAGAGCTTGTGGCAAGGCTTCTGTACATAGCAGGTGGCAGAGGATGATTAAGCTTGACAAACCCGTAATTGTTGAAGGAAAATACGACAAAATCAGGCTCTCGGGCTTTATTGATGCAGTCATAATCGAAACAGACGGCTTCAGAATTTTTTCAGACAAAGAAAAAAGAGCCTTTATAAGACAGCTTGCAAAAACTAAAGGTATAATCGTTATGACAGACAGCGATTCGGCAGGCTTCAGAATAAGAAATTTTATAAGAAATATTTCTTCCGACGGCGAAGTGATAAATGTATATATCCCCGATATATTCGGTAAAGAAAAACGCAAAACCGAGCCCTCAAAGGAAGGCAAGCTCGGTGTTGAGGGGCTCAGTGAAGATGTCATCACTCAGGCACTCAGCAAGGCAGGTGTATTTCACACTGAATCAGAAAACACACAATGCCGTCAGGTGACCGTAACAGACCTTTTTGAGGACGGTCTGACGGGCAGTGATAATTCAAGAGAAAGAAAACAAAAGCTCTTAAAAAGCCTCTCATTGCCTTCTAAGATGTCAAACAGTCAGCTTTTAAAGCTTATAAACACATTTATGACATACGATGACTACAAAAAAGCCGTAAATGAGCTTTCTGACGGTTAAAAAAACGGAGATGATATTATGAAAAGAAAAAAATTGCTCACAATCGGGCTGTGCCTGATTATTGCGGGAATAATGATGATTACGGGTGCCGCCGTTACAGGCTATAAATACTCATCGGCATCAGGTGAAAAGGTCAGCAACACACTAAACAGAATCAATTACACTGTTTCTGCAACTCAGTTCACCTTCCGTCAGGCTGACAAAAACGGTATGCTTGAGTGCAGAGCCACCGTTTCAATAGAAAAAACAGAGCCTGACTTTTACGGCAAGCTCAACAGCATCACCCTCAGCGGTGCCGACTTCGGTTATGTGATGTACACTGCCGGCAAAAACAACGGCGATGCACTGCTGCCTGAGAATGTTATGCTCCCCGCAAAAGACGGAAAGGTCTTCCCTCTTGAGTGGGAAATCGCATTCACCGTACCCTATGAAGAGGGCAGAACGGAATATGAAGTTTCAATTGATATCAATTACACAACAGGCGTAAAAACAAACCTCACTCAGAAGTATTTAACAAGCATCCCCGTAACCATTACGGTGGAAGAATGATAAAAGGCAAACAGTAATTTGTCGAGGTGCCCTCGACAAATTATTGTAATTGAAAATTTAAAATTGAAAGTTGAAAATGAAGGTGGTTTTCCTTCGGAAAACATTATATAGAGCGTAGCGGAAAAGTGCGAAGCACTTCCGACACTTTCCATTTTCCATTTTCAATTTTCCATTCGAGCTCTGCTCGACAAGTTCTGATTTGCACAAATATCAAAAAAAACGGCTCTCACTGAGCCGTTCTTTTATTTAGTATTCTCTTGAAAGCTGTGCTTCCGCCTCTTCTTTTGTAATTTCTCCGCTGTTTGCTTTTGCCATAATCTCAACATCCTTGTCATTGAGCTTATAGAACACATAGAATGCCATTGAAAGCACATAGCCGATAACGGGAACGAGTGCATATGTAAGCCACAGTCCCTTGATTGCTTCGGGAGTCTGTGTAATTCCGCTTGCGGCAAGCTCTTCAAAGCTTGCTGCAGTAACCTCTTTCCAGCCGAACCAGCCGAGAATAATCATACCAAGTGATGATGAAATTGCAGCTGTAATCTTTGCTGAGAAGGTCTGTATTGCAAAAGTGATACCCTTTGCATCGGTTCCTGTCTTGAATTTGCCGTACTCTGCGCAGTCGGGTGTGAACATAAAGTTCATAATACCTACAATTGATGCAGGAAGTGTTCTTATAACATTGAGAACTATAAATACCCAGATATTTCCGTAGCCGCAGATGAATATAAGGGCACTGGAAATAATAATACCGACATTGCTCCAGAAATAAACCTTGAACTTATCATATTTTCTGATAATAGCGGGAACAAGCAATGCCGCAACAAGCTGCATAGGCGTTGTGATTGCACCGATAACAAGGCTGAAAAGTGAATCACCGAACAGATAATATGAAGCAACTATACCCAGAGTATTGTTTGTAAGGAATGAGTTTGCAAGAATATATCCGCCGTAGAAAATGAGAAGGTATTTATTTTTGACAAGATATCTGAACATCTCAACAATTGAGAAATTCTCCTCACTCTCACTTCTGACATAATTTCTTTCTTTGCCTTTTATGCCTATGGGAATCATAACAATTGCGCCGATAATTGAGGCGATAACAACTGTCCACGTGTAGCTGAGACCCACTTTTTCACTGGGAAGAATGGTGAAGATGCCTGTAATCAGAGCAATACCGATACCGCTGAAAATCTGTCGTCTTGACATAAGTGAGTTTCTTTCATCAAGATTAGATGTTATGGTTGTAACCATTGTGTAAATGGGCACATCGCAGATTGTGTATGCAGTGTCCCAGAAGATATATGCAAGAGCAAACCAGAGAAGCTTTACTGTTTCGCTTGCTGCCGTAGGAATTGCAAAAAGGATGATTGAAGCAGCAGGGATAAGAAGTGTTGAAATTCTTACCCAGGGCAGACACTTCTGACCGTTCTTAAATTTAATCTTGTCAAAGATAGCTCCGAAAAGGGCATCGTTGACTGCGTCCCATATCTTTACGGCAAGCACAACAACACCTGCTTTTGCCATATCGATACCTGTCATCATAAGATAGGTTGTAAGATAACTTGCAACGAGGAAATAAAAGATATTCTGCCCTGTGAAATATACAAGGTAAGAATTCCGTTCAGAGAAAGAAGTCTGCCAGTTGATGGCAGGCTTGTTTGGTTTAGCCATAAAACTACCTCCTGCGTGTGTTTGTAGTTTTATTTTAACAGAAATTTCTTCATTTTACAAGTATTTCACCCGTAACAACAGTTCTTTTTCCCTCAATATCAAAAATCTCTTTACTGCCGTTGTCTTTTTTTACGGTAACGGATTTACCGTCAGTTGAAATATACATTCCGTTGCCGTCAGACAGACAATATGCACCATTGTAGTTATCCCAGAATTTTTGAGCCTTCTGAACGGTTGTCTCTCTGAAATTCATTGCAGTGCATATAACGAGCTCAGGAGTAAACACTTCAAAAACACCCTTTGAAGCCTCAGCCCTGACCTGACCGTGATGCGGAAATTTTACAATATCGGTGTCAAACACATCTTCACCGCATTTTTCGGCATAATACGACAACATCACATCAAAGGGCTCATCTGCATAATTCGGTGAATCGGGTGAATAAGCATTTTTAGCTCTTTTCATTACATCTGCCGTAAACAGCATTGTTCTGTCACCGTATGTGACCTTCAGCCACATTGAGTTTGAGTTTACAACAGCCTTCGGGAAATCTGCCGCAGTGTATTGAGATTTGCCTGAATCATAATAAATATCAATCAGATGCTGAGCTCTTTCAGGCGTACCCCAGTCCTCAGAGGGCGCAAAAAGGTCAAAAACAACCTTACCGTCTTTTGATTTTATCTGCATTGTTTCACCGAATGGCACATATATAAGTTGCGTTTCGGGTGAATACTCCTCAAGCAGGCTCAGAAATCTGAGTCTCCCCTTTGTTTCAACAACACCGTCAGAATAGTAATTCGGGTCACAGATGTTATAAAGCTCAGTTTTCTCAAAAACAGACTGCTCTGTAAGATATACCTTGCTGATTTCGATGAAAGGTGACGGAATGATATCGTGAATATAGGTGTTCATATGGTCTGTGTGAAAATGCGAAAGAATGACCGTGATTCTCAGTTTGTAATTTTCATCATTTTCAGACACACCGTCGGGCAAAAGAGATGAACGAAGCTTCATAAGATATGTATATACCGAATCTTCACCCGTTGTTTTATGACCGCCGTCGTGAACAAAAATTTCACCGTTGTAACTGAAAACAAAGCCGTCCTGCTTTTTCACTTCACAGCCTGCAACATAAAGCTCAAGATTATCGTTTTCAGGCATAAATTTATTTACATAAACCGTGTCTGAAAGCTCAATATTCTCATTTTCATCAAGCTTTGATGCAATACGCAGAATTTTTCTTGCATCGGAAGAAGTGATTCTGCCGTCTTTGTCTGCATCTTCAACGGGAAGAATGCTTTCTTCAGGCTCTTCAAGCTGTGCAGACACTCTCAGAACTGTTCTCGCATCTGATGCGGTAACAGTACCGTTCAAATCAACATCACCGAGCAGAACGGTCTTCGCACAAACACTGACACAAAACAGACTTATCAATAAAATAATAATAAAAATGCCAAATAAACGTTTCATTTTTTTACTCCTTAAAATCTGATGTTGATATTATAACACACCTTTGCAAAATTTTCTATGATAAACAATAATTTATCGAGATGATTGAACAAACCAATTCGATAAATTCTGATTTGTTGCAAAAAACAATTATTCTGAAAAAAGAAAAAAGCCGCATCAGTTGATACGGCTGCACATTTAGTACTTAAATATAATTCCTACTCACTTCTTATAAATTCAACTAATCAATATCTCCGGCTATAGATACAAGAGGCTCTTGAAGATTTATGCCTAATTTCTTAAGAATGGAATTAAAAAATTTAATAAACTTACTGAAAAAGTTTAATAAAGAACTTGCAAAATCTGCACCTGACATAATAATACTCCTTTACAAAATAGATTCAAGACAAAAAAACTTTTATTTTGATCTTAATTTAATTATACCTCATATTTTTAAATTGTCAATATTTTTTGAAGCACTTTTTACAAAATTATGAATAAAATGCAAAAAAATGCTTAATAACTCAAATTATTTTATATTGACAAAAAACCAGCCGATCTTGCGCAGGATGCCAATCGGGCGTCCGTCTCAGGAAAAACAATCTTCGTAGGGACCAGCCCGACATCGGTCCGCAAAAAAACGCAGGCACCGGAGTGTCTGCGTTAAATTTATGCTTTATATTTATTTAATTAATACATTCCGCCGCCCTGAGCTGCTGCCGCCATAGCTGCTGCCTGTGCTGCATCTGCTGCGGGGTCGGGCTTATCGGCAACGAGTGATTCTGTTGTAAGAACCATTGCTGCGACTGATGATGCGTTCTGAAGTGCGCTTCTTGTTACCTTTGTGGGGTCAAGAATACCTGCTTCAGCCATATCTGTGTAATCCTCTGTTGCGAAGTTGAAGCCGTAACCTGTCTTGCCTGAACGAAGAATACCGTCAATGATAACTGAGCCTTCAAGACCTGCGTTAGCAGCAATCTGTCTGATGGGAGCTTCAAGCCCCTTGAGAACGATAGCAACACCTGTCTTTTCGTCGCCTGATGTTTCATCAAGAAGAGCCTTTACTGCGGGAGCTGCATTGAGAAGTGCGATACCGCCGCCTGCAACGTAGCCTTCCTCAACAGCTGCCTTTGTAGCTGCAAGAGCATCTTCAATTCTGAGTTTCTGCTCCTTCATTTCGATTTCAGTAGCAGCACCGACGTGGATAACTGCAACACCGCCTGAAAGCTTTGCAAGTCTTTCCTGAAGCTTTTCACGGTCGAAATCTGATGTTGTTTCAGCAATCTGAGACTTGATCTGACCGATTCTGCCCTTGATTTCTGCTACATCACCTGCACCGTCAACAATGATTGTGTTTTCCTTTGTGATCTTGACCTGCTTTGCACGGCCGAGCTGTGTAAGCTGAGTATCCTTGAGCTCAAGACCGAGGTCTGAAGTGATAACCTCACCGCCTGTAAGGATAGCAATATCCTTGAGCATTTCCTTTCTTCTGTCACCGAAACCGGGAGCCTTGACAGCGATACAGGTGAATGTACCACGGAGCTTGTTGACAAGGATTGTTGAAAGAGCTTCGCCTTCAACATCTTCTGCAACGATAACGAGCTTCTTACCTGCCTGAACGAGCTGTTCAAGAAGAGGAAGAATTTCCTGAATGTTTGAAATCTTCTTATCTGTAATAAGAATGAAAGCATCGTCAATAACAGCTTCCATCTTGTCTGTGTCTGTTACCATATAAGGTGAGATATAGCCTCTGTCGAACTGCATACCCTCAACAACGTCACATGATGTTTCACTTGTCTTTGATTCTTCAACTGTGATAACACCGTCAGCAGATACCTTTTCCATAGCTTCTGCAATAAGCTTACCTACTGTTTCGTCTGCTGATGAAATTGTTGCGATTCTTGCGATATCATCGCTTGTAGCAACGGGCTTTGAGTTAGCCTTTACAGCCTCAACTGCTGCTGCAACAGCCTTCTGGATACCCTTCTTGACAACCATAGGATTTGCACCGGCTGCAACGTTCTTCATACCCTCTGTAACGAGAGCCTGTGCAAGAAGTGTAGCTGTTGTTGTGCCGTCACCTGCAACATCGTTTGTCTTTGTTGCAACTTCCTTTACAAGCTGAGCACCCATATTCTCAAAGGGATCTTCAAGCTCGATTTCCTTTGCGATTGTAACACCGTCATTTGTGATGAGGGGTGCACCGTACTTCTTATCAAGAACTACGTTTCTGCCCTTGGGGCCGAGTGTGATTTTAACAGTATTGCTGAGCTTATCAATACCTGCGAGGAGAGCTTTTCTTGCGTTCTCGCCGTAAATAACCTGTTTAGCCATTCGTATTACTCCTTTTCTGATTATTCTACTACTGCAAGAATGTCATTCTGACGGCAGACTGTGTATTCTTCGTTGCCGAGCTTGACTTCTGTGCCTGCATATTTGTTAAGTATAACCTTTTCGCCGACTTTAACTTCCATAACAATTTCCTTACCGTCAACAACTCCGCCGGGACCTACTGCAACTATCTCTGCAATCTGAGGCTTCTCCTGCGCTGCTGATGAAAGGATGATACCGCTCTGTGTCTTCTCTTCTGCTGCGACAAATTTAACTACAACCTTGTCGCCCAAAGGTTTGAGTGTCATTGTATATTCCTCCTGAAACAATATTAACAATTTAGATTTAGCACTCTCAAATCTTGAGTGCTAATGTATATTGTAACCATTTTTACGGAAAAATCAAGTACTTTTTTTAAATTTTCTTATTTTTTTCCAAGACAGCATTATACAACAGTCGTAACTTATATAAAAAAATAAATTATTTGACATTTGTCTACAAATAGTATACAATATTAACAAGCACTCAGGAGGTGTAAAGAATGCCATATGACTATGAATCATTGAAAAAAAAGGACCTTCGCATAAGACGCACACATAAGCTTCTTTCAGATGCGCTGTTCGAGCTTCTTGAAACCACACATTATGACGATATATCCGTTGTTGACATCTGTGAAAAAGCAATGGTGCACAGAGCCACATTCTATAAGCACTTTAAAGATAAAGATGAATTTATAGAATATGTCACAAAAGAAAAGCTTTGTGAATTTTATTTCACAAGTATGAAAGACTCTGATTTTTCAGACAAACCGACTCTCTATAAAGCTGTAATAAGAACGCTGCTTTCTTTTATAGAAGAAAATAAGCAGATGATAAAATTTGCATCAATGGGAACTAACAGTCAGTTCTATGAGTCAGTAAAAAATATTGTTCAGGATGCTCTCATAAGATTTCTTGTGGCATCAGAAAAATACGGAGAAAAATATCAGGTGCCGGCAGAAATCATTTCAAGCTTTCTCACAGGCGGCTTCATTCAGCTTATGCACTGGTGGATACATACAGACAACAACTACACCGTGGATGATATGCAGAAGCATCTTGAAAAATTGCTGCGTATAGACAAAATGGGTTACCTGCTTGAAAACGATGACTGATACTGCCCGTTTTTCTGCAAATCATAAATAAACACTGCCCCCATAATCAGCAAAGCGGCAGATGCAGGAGCATTATTGCCTGACAATGCAATATCCTGTGAAAAGACCTGCACATCAACTGTCACAAAGCACAGTATCAGCTTTGTTATACAATAAGATAATAATGAATTCACAATGCGGAATGTAAGGTAGAATTTTGCCTTGATTCCGCATTTTTTTATCATCGGCATCAGTTGGCACATTACAGACAATCCGCCGAAAGAAATTGCCGCAGCCATACCGCAGACACCTGCTGCTTTCATTGCACTTCTAACGCCGTTTGTCACCTCCGCAAATGCAGAAAACAGAAGATATATATTTTCATCTGTTATGTAACACTCTGCCACAGACAAAACAACGGAAAAAGCCATCACCCATGAGCAGACTGACAGAATACTGCCCTGAGAGCCTCTTACCGCATTCACAAGTGCCGTTGAGAAATCTGCTTTTTCGGTGACGGATACGGCTTCCTTTACAGGTTGTTCCTTAAAAAAAGAGTACGCAATGCCTGTAAGAAGTGATGAAATCACCGTAGAAACAAGCATCACAAAGCCTGCTTTCCGTGACCCTGCGACGGCACCGCCGGCAATCATAACCGTAAAAGCAGGGCCTGCATTGACACAGAATGATGAAATATGCCTGACATCACTTTCATTAAGCATTCCCTTTTCATACAGCTTTGTTGCAAGGCTCATCCCCACCGGATATCCGCCCACAAAACCGAAAAGCAGAACAGCAAAGCTCTTTCCCGGAAGACGGAAAACACGCCTCATAAACGGCTCTGTCACAGGGCTGAGCACTCTGTCAGCTGAAATTTCCACTGCAAATGATGACAGAATCATAAACGGCAATAAGGACGGTATAAGCACTTCACCTGACAGCGTGAGTGCATTTTTTATACCGTCTGCCACGGAGTCACGCAGCATTATCAGCATAACACCCATAAATACAACAAACAAAAATATTAAATTGTCAGAGAATCTATAATATAGTTTTTTCATACAATACAAACAAGAATTTGTCGAGCAGAGCTCGAATGGAAAATGGAAAATGGAAAGTGTCGGAAGTGCTTCGCACTTTTCCGCTACGCTCTATATAATGTTTTCCGAAGGAAAACCACCTTCATTTTCAACTTTCAATTTTAAATTTTCAATTACAATAATTTATCGCACAGCGATAAATTATTGTTTACTCCATCATATGCCCATTTTGTGCTATTTATGGCTGGTAAATCATATATTTCAATCGGGGGTGCGATGTATGAAAAAAATAAGGTCAAAAGCGACTCAGCCCATAAAGAAGTTCACCGAAGAAATGCACATTGGTGAAAGCTCAGCCGCCAATGAGTATAAAATTGAGTTCAGAGGTATGGCAGATGTTGTTCTTGAGGGGTGTCTCGGCGTTATTGAATACAGCACAGACTGCATCACACTCAATCTCGGCAGACAGACTGTCAGTTTCAGGGGCGCAGACCTTGAAATACAGTCTTTTTTTGACGGTTTTCTTACCATCACGGGCACTGTTATGAGCGCAGATTTTTCTTCAGGAGGGTGAATACGGATGTTTTTTTTAAAGCTTATCAGATTTCTTTCGGGATATGTCAGCTTCACCTGTACGGGTGGCTTCCCCGAAAGATTCATCAATCTGTGTTCACTCAACGGAATTACTCTGTGGGACACAAGAACAACGGAAAACGGACTCACAGCAAAAACATACAGCCGTTGCTTCAAAAAAATCAGGCCCTGCATAAGACGCTCGGGAATGAAAATCAGAATAACAGAAAAAAACGGACTCCCATTCATTGCTGCGCCTTATCTCAGACGCAAAGGTCTTGTTGCAGGCACTGCGGCAGGAGTTCTGCTTGTGCTGATACTGAGCAATTTTATATGGACAATTGATGTAAAGGGCAACAGGAATTTCACGCCGGAGCAGATTCTTGACCTGTGCGCCGAACACGGCGTTTATGCAGGTGCTGCAAAAAGTAATATTGATGTATACCGTGTCAGAAATGATATAAAAACACAGTCAGACGACATAAGCTGGTTTGCTGTGAATATTTACGGCACAAATGCCTCGGTTGAGCTTACCGAAAGGCTCGCAAAAACTGATATTATTGATAAAGACTCCCCTTGCAATATTCTTTCAGATGTTGACGGAGAAATAGTTGAAATTCAGACTCTCAGCGGTCAACCTGAAGTGAAAATCGGCACAGCCGTAAAGAAAGGTGACCTTCTCATAAGCGGTGTTACCCCCAGACAGAACGGCACCTTCAGCTTTGTGCACGCAAGAGGGACGGCAATTGTCAGAACAAACAGATTGCTGCAATCGCCCGTTACAAAGTCCATAACAGTAAAAAAAACAGAAAAAAGCAAAAAAGTCTTCACACTGAGTATTTTCGGTTTTGACATTAGACTGTCGGGTGACAGCACAGAGTGCGTCGCATCATACTCACAGTCACTTTCATTCAGAGGCAGAAAATTGCCCGTCATAATTACCAGAGAAATCCACAATATCACGCAGACGCAGAAAATCACGCTAACATACACAGAAATGAAGCTCCTTGCGTGCCACGGGCTGATGAAACAGGAAATGGAAATTATGACAGATGCCGAAACAGAAAAGAAAACAGTTTCTGTCACATCTGAGGATAACTGCATTATCGCAAAAGCTGATATTATAAACCACGAAAAAACAGGAATTGAGAAATTTTTTGAAATATCAGAGGAATAAGTTTGTAATAAATATACAATTTTTAATAAATTTTCTATAAAACATTGATAAAAATCTGACATTGTGATAAAATTGTCACAGTTGTATAATACTATATTATATATAGTAATCAGGGTGTAAAAATGTACGAACAAACCGTCAGTATAGACAGAATGGAGAATGCAGTAAGCCTTTTCGGCAGTTTTGATGAGAATATCAGACAGCTAGAGAAGGATTTTTCAGTCTCAATTCTCAACAGAGGCTCTGACCTTAAAGTTTCAGGTGATATAGAAGATGTTTCAGCTGCCGTGAGAGCAATCGGCGGTCTGCTTACACTTATCAACAAGGGTGAGCAGCTCAATTCACAGAATGTAAACTATGTCATTTCTCTTGTCAAAGACGGTAACGAAGACAGACTCAGCGAGATTTCGGGTGACTGCATCTGCATAACAACCAAGGGCAGACCCGTCAAGCCGAAAACTCTCGGTCAGAAAAATTACATTGAAGCAATAAAGAAAAACACAATCGTATTCGGTGTCGGCCCTGCAGGCACAGGTAAAACCTACCTTGCAGTTGCAATGGCAGTCAACGCTTTCAGAGCAAAAGAGATAACAAGAATTATTCTCACCCGTCCCGCTGTTGAAGCAGGTGAGAAGCTCGGTTTTCTCCCCGGTGATTTACAGCAGAAGGTTGACCCTTATCTCAGACCTCTTTATGATGCACTTTTTGATATGCTCGGCGCAGAAAGCTTTCAGAAATACCAGGAAAAGGGCAATATCGAAGTGGCTCCCCTTGCCTATATGAGAGGCAGAACACTTGATGACAGCTTCATAATCCTTGACGAAGCTCAGAATACAACACCTGAACAGATGAAAATGTTCCTGACAAGACTCGGTGTTAACTCCAAAATTGTCGTAACAGGTGACATAACTCAGATTGACCTGCCCGACGGCAAAAAATCAGGTCTTATTGAGGCAACAAAAATCCTTAAAAATGTAGATGACATACAGACTGTGCGCTTCAGCGAAAAGGACGTTGTAAGACACAGACTTGTTATGGATATAATTAAAGCTTACGAAAAAAATGAGGAGGCACGAAAAAGAAAATGAAAGACAAAATCAAGGTCATCATTGATGACAGACAGAAAACAGTAAAAATTCCCACCGGCACAAGAATGCTCGTGCGCCGCTGCTGCAATGCAGTTCTCCGCAACGAAAAATTCGAAGGCTCTGCTGAAATCAGCGTCAGCTTCGTAGACAACGAAGAGATACATAGCATCAACAAAATGCACAGAAATATTGACGCCTCCACAGATGTTCTCTCATTCCCTCTCGGTGAAAACGGTGAGTACGACATCAACAACGACACAGGTGCAAAAATGCTCGGCGACATAATTATTTCTGTTGAAACAGCTCTCGCACAGTCAAAGGAATACGGACACACATTCCAGCGAGAAATGGCATTCCTTACAGTTCATTCAATGCTCCACCTTTTAGGCTATGACCACGTTAACGGCGGTCTTGAAGCAGTAAGAATGAGAGAAAAGGAAGAGTATGTTCTCACTCAGATAGGTCTTCCCAGAAGCAACAGCTATACAGAATAAAGGAGTAAAAATATTGAATACTTCCAAAACAGCATTCATTGCCATTGTCGGCTGTCCCAATGCAGGTAAATCAACAATACTCAACCGTCTTCTCGGTCAGAAAATTGCAATTGTTTCTCCCAAGCCGCAGACCACAAGAACAAGAATTATGGGTGTTCTCACAAAAGACAACACACAGCTTGTTTTCACAGACACTCCCGGTTATCACAAGCCGAAAACAAAGCTCGGTCAGAATATGGTCAAGGCTGTAGAAAACAGCATAGGTGATGTTGATGCCTGTCTGCTTGTTGTTGAGCCCAAAGGCGATATAAGACCTGCAGAGGAAGAGCTCATCAACAGATTTATAAAAGAAAAAATCCCTGCAGTGCTTGCAATCAACAAGATTGACACAATCCCTGACAAGAGAGAGCTTATGGAAAGAATTATGATGTTCTCTCAGATGTATAATTTTGAAGCAATCGTACCGGTTTCAGCTGTTGACGGCAACGGAATGGACGAGCTTCTTGATGAGCTTATGGCTCTTGCCTTTGAATCTGAGCACTTCTTCCCCGATGATACTCTTACAGACCAGCCCGAAAAGGTTATTGCATCTGAAATGATAAGAGAAAAGCTCCTGCGTCTTATTGACAAAGAAATCCCCCACGGCACAGCAGTTGCCATTGAGCGCTTCAGAGAGCGTGAAGATGCCGAAATTATAGACATTGAAGCTACAATCTACTGCGAGAGAGAGTCACACAAAGGTATTATAATCGGCAAAAACGGCGCAATGCTCAAGAAGGTTTCCACAAGAGCCAGAATTGAGCTCGAAAAATTCCTCGGCTGTAAAGTCAACCTCAAATGCTGGGTAAAGGTCAAGGAAGACTGGCGTAACCGTGAAGGACTCATTCACAATTTCGGACTTGATACACAATGACATTCACAACCGATGCAATTGTTCTGAAAATCACAAAAACAGGTGAATCAGACAGGCTGCTGACTCTTCTCACCAGAGACAAGGGTATTGTAAAAGCATTTGCAAAAGCTGCAGACAGACCGAAAAACAAGCTTCATATGTCAACAAATCTTTTCTGCTACGGCAGATTCACATTCTATGAGGGTGTGAAGTCAACAAAGGTTGAGGAATGTGACCTTAATGAAACCTTTTTCGGCTTACAGAACGATATATCAAAGCTTGCCCTCGCACAGTATTTCAACGAACTGATTATTGAAACGGCACCCGTTGAAGTACAGGCAAATGAATACCTCAGGCTGCTTCTGAATTCACTGTATTTTCTTGCAAATGACAAGAAAAACGAAAAGCTTCTGAAAGCATTGTTTGAGCTCAGACTCGCATCAATAACAGGCTATATGCCGTCACTTATAGGGTGTGCAGACTGCGGTGAATACGAAACAGAGAATATGTACTTCAACGAGCTTACCGGTGAGCTGTATTGCGATGCGTGCAAGGGTACGGGCACACACAGCTATCCTCTTGAAGTGATATCAGCAATGCGACACATTGTGTTCTCTGAATTTGACAAGCTGTTTTCACTGAGCATTTCTGCTCAATCACTCCTCCGTCTTGAATATGCGACAGAAAAATATCTTATGTCCGTACTCAGACGAAAATTCAATACACTTGATTTCTACAAATCAATAACACAATGACGGACAGTTGCCTGCCCGTCATTTTTTGTTTCAGTTTTATGTGATAAATCAGCCCGTCAAATTACTGTTTATATCAATCCCTTACACTTTTTCATCCATTCTTCTGCAATTATCTGATGACCGCAGACTGTGGGATGAACACCGTCCCAAATCCAATACTCGGGACAATATTTTTCAGCAAGTTTATTGAAAGTCTCCTGAAGCGGAACAAATATTGCTCCATAATCATCCGCAACACGCATTGTTGCAATCTGATAGCCTTCAAGAAGAGCGGAATACTTTTCTGCCTTTGCTTTTCTTTCACCGACAGGAAGAAAAAACGGTTCTATAAGAACAAGTTTTATATCGGGATTATCGGCCTTAACATCATCAAGCAGCGTACGGTAAATTCTCTCAAACATTACCGGATCAGAGCCGCAGCCACCCAAGCTTATCTGTTCACAATCATTTATACCGACAAGGATACTGAGAATATCAGGTTTTATTCTGAGTATGTCTTCACGCCATCTTGACGCAAGATCACTTATTTTATTTCCTGAAATGCCTTTGTTGACGAATTTCAGATTTTTTTCGGGATATCTTGCACCGAGACTGCTGTTAACGATGTAAGCATAGCTATGCCCCATCTGATGATTAAGATCCCACTCGTTGTCTTTCAGACGGTTTCCGTCTGTAATTGAATCACCCTGAAAAAGAATAACCTTTGACATAATATCACCTTTTTTTGATAAATCAGGATTTGTCGAGGACACCTCGAAAAAACTATTGTTTCTTTCTGATAAAAAAACAGGAGCTGCGTTAACAGCTCCTTTCAGTAATTTTTTAGAATGTGCCTGTTGCTGCATACTCTGCAAGAAGATCGGGAAGAGTTCTCAGGAACATAGGAAGCCATGTGCCCAGAGCATATTTTGCAAGGTTCATAAAGCTTGAAATTGTGTCTGTCACATCACTCTTGATGATGTTTTCACCTGTGAAGGTAGCTGTATTCTCACCTGTTGCCTTAACAATTGTAAGCTCGTCAATCTGCTTGATATCCAGTGTTTCATCATTTACAACATAGGACTTAAGCATAAGAGCTCCGCCTACAACTGAGACTGTGTTGAAGATACCACCCTTATTTGTTTCATCAAGATTGTCAAGGTTGCCGTTTGCAAAGTATTCACCATTTGCCTGAGAAATAGCTACGTCAAGAATTTCCTGTGAGAAATAGTTATCAAGAATGAACTTACGGAATTCATATCTCTTTGCACCCTTAGCACCTGCAAGAATATAAGTTGTACCGTCTTCCTGGTCAACCACCTTATTATCATTGAGGGGCTTTGTTCTTACATACATATGGTCGTGACCTGACATAACAAGGTCAACATTTGTTTCGTCACAAACAGCTGCAAGTGATTCCTGAAGATAACATGCATCGGGCCACTTGATATCCTTACCGAGTGAGTAAGGTGACTTATGCATAAAAATTACCTTCCAGTCTGCATCTGTTGAGTTCATATCATTTCTGAGCCATGTAAGCTGAGCATTTGAAATAGCAATCATATCGTTTGTGTTAACAACAGCAATATGAACATTACCGTAGTCAAATGAATAGTTTACGCCGTTGTTTGTCTGAACACTTTCTGTTGTGTCAAGAGCAAACATTGCATTGAACCAGCCTGCGTTACTGTCATGATTACCTGTTACGGGAACATGTGTTGTGAGAGTGTTAACACCGTCAAAAGCCTGTGCATACAAATCCCATTCTTCGTTTGTGCTGTCATTTGTATAGTCACCGAGTGTTACATAGAATTCAGCAGCAGGGAAAACTTCGTAAGCCTTTTTAACAACCTTCTGACCTACAACAAAATCTTCAAGGCTGCTTGCCTGAACATCTCCGCCAACGATAAAATTAACTATGTCGTCACCGTTATCTGTTGTGAACACACCGTTAACTGAATCGTTACCGGCTTTGATTGTATATGTATACAGTGTGCCTGCTGTAAGACCTGTTACATATGCCTTGTGCATATAATTGCCTTCCCACTCTGCACATTCATATTTCACTGTTGCATCAGCAACTTTTATGCCGTATGCATAAAGTTCAATTGAACAATCAGTTTCTGCAGGTGTGTACCAAGTAAAGCCTCTGCCTGTTGCACCGTCACCGTATACAACACATGAAACTCTTGAAATTGCTACATCATCTGCTGCACTTGTGCTGACTGCACCGCAAAAAAGAAGAGCAAAGCAAAGCACGATGCTTACTACTTTAAACATTGATTTTTTCATCATTAGAGCCTCCATAAAAAAATTTACACAAGTATTTTATACTATTATAAAAGAAAAATCAAGCATAATATGTAAATTATGCTTGAAAAAAAGTTTATTAAAAAGCGGACTCCTTGAATCTTTCAAAGAAATCGTTGCACAGAGCATCTCTGAAATTCGGGTGCGCAATCTGAATGAGCGCCCTTGCTCTTTCTTTCATTGTTTTACCCTTGAGCTGAGCTATGCCGAACTCAGTTACGATGTAATTGACATCGTTTCTTGTTGTTGTAACGGCTGAATACTCGGTAATAACGGGCACGATTCTTGAAACAGTACCGCCCTTTGCCGTTGAGGGCATTGCGATAATTGATCTGCCGCCCTTACTCATTGTTGCTCCTCTGACAAAGTCAACCTGTCCTCCTACACCTGAAAACTGGGTAAGTCCTATAGTGTCAGACACAACCTGCCCCTGCAGGTCAACCTGCAGACAGGAGTTGACAGAAACCATATTGTCATTCTGTGCAATGACAGAAGGATTATTGACATATTCAATAGGGTGCATCTCAATCGCCGGATTATGATTCATAAAGTCAAACAGCTTTGTCGTGCCGAAAACAAAGCCCAGCACGCTCTTGCCGTGGTGAATATTCTTTTTTGAATTATTGATAACGCCGCTTCTGATAAGGTCAACGACGCCGTCACCGACCATTTCCGAATGAAGACCAAGGTCCTTCTTATCGTGAAGCTCTGCACATATTGCGTTGGGAATACCACCGATGCCAAGCTGGATACAGTCGCCGTCATTGATAAGAGAGGCGCAGTTTTTACCGATTGCCCTCTCAACCTCTGATATGGCAACAGAGGGCACCTCAGGCAGAGGCTCATCAATTTCTACGAAGCAGTCAAATTCAGAAACGTGCTTTATGGCTTCGCCGTGAGTTTTGGGAACATACTTATTCACCTGAGCAATTTTTACCTCGCAGTATTCGAGAGTACTCTCTATGTAGTCAACATTTGTGCCAAGAGAAACATATCCGTTTTCATCCGGAGGGCTGACTGACATCATTGTCACACGGGGCTTTATTACTTCACGCAGCACCATCGGTATTTCATAAAAATAACAGGTTGTGAAATCTGCTATACCGTCTGCAATAGCTTTACGGCTTGAGCCTGACGCAAAGAATGAGTTAAAAGTAAAATGCCCCTTTACCTCTTCACGCACCCAGGGAGTCTCTCCGATAAGCAGCATACTTGTGACCTGAACATCGTGATAATTTCTGTAGTTTTCAACAAGCACCCTTTCAATACCAATGGGCTCGCAGCAACCAAACGCAGTGACAACTCTGTCACCGTCTTTTATAAGCTTAATAGCTTCTTCGGGGGTACACAATTTACTGTTGTAGATTTCTTTCCAATCCATAAAATCACCCTCGTTACAGTATTTTATTCAACAAATAACACCAAAATTGTAGCATAAGCCTGTATTTATTGTCAATAAGAAAAATAAAATTAACACAAATCGAACACAACTGTAACATAAACAACACAAAAAGCGGCCGTATGACCGCTTTTTTGTGTTTGTGAAAGGAAAATTTATGTTATAAAAAAGAAAACAGCAATTTTTTTACAGTACCGATTGCCTTCAGATAATAAAGAAAAAGCTCTGCAGCAACTTCAAGTCTGTGACTATAAGTTTACCTGCAAAGCTTAAAAAACTATTGAAAAAAAATCAATACTTCAGAATTGTTTCGGGATTATCAACAATATTCTGGAACGCATCAAGGAAGGGCTTAACCTCACCGAAGTCAAGAACTCTGTGGTCAAAACAGATTGTCAGAGGCACTGTTGTCTTAATCTTGATTTCATCTTCACCCTGAGCGTTTGTGACAACAACGGGCTTCTTTGTCATTGCGTTGATGCAGATAGCACAAACCTGAGGAGGAATGATGATAAGCATAGATACAGAGCCGTCGTGAGCTCTTGAGATAGAGCCTGTGTTTGAAATTGTGATTGTACCCTGCTTGAGGTCCTTTGCTGTAATCTTCTCTGAATCGGGAATAGCATCATATGCCTTCTTAGCAGAGCCTGAAAGTCTCTTGATTCTGTGCTTCTTGCTTGCAAATGAACCGAAAAGACGCTGACCGACTTTGATAACTCTACCCTTTGTGAGCTTTTCAATGGTATCATTCATTGAAACCTGGAACATAGCTTCGTTGAAGTCTGTCTTTTCCATTTTCTTCATCATTTCTGACATATATTCTGTCATATTGCCGAGTGAACGGTTACCCATATCGGTCATTGTGATTGTCATCATTCTGCCGTCGGGAAGAATACAGGGCATTGATACGTCAATCTGGTCGTAGGTTGTTATCTCACCTCTGACAAGCTGACGGTTGAATTCGATATGTGCATTCATCTCAGGTGCAAATTTAAGAGCTTCACAAATAGCCTTCATCATTACCATATTGAATGTTACACGCTTGCCTTCCTTTTTCAATTCTTCGGCAAAAGCTGAATATTTCTTATAGAATTCTGTCAGATCGGGCTCAAAAGTGTAGCTGCAATGCGGTGCACCACGCCAGCCTTCAACAGTCATATTTGCAACAATCTTACGCTGAATACCGAAATTTGATACTTTTGTAGGTTTTCTGCTCATATTTATCCTCCAACAAAATGGTATAATTTACAACACAAATATATAATCAAAACGCAAGATAACCGCAAAAGCTTAAAAAAACCTTGAAAATTAAGATTTATTAAGTCTTTCACAACCATCTTGCACGATTATAGCAGATAAAGTTATTTTTTTGTATATAGCCGTGTGAACAATTTATTAAATATTCAGTCTGATTTATCAAAAAAATGTCACATTTTTTGCCTTCGATGAATTACGGCTGAACAGTCACAGGCTTATCTTCACTTTCGTGCTCAAAAGAAATAAAGTTATTTCTGTCTGCATACGCCCAGCGCATTTCAAATGCGTGGCAACCGTCACAGGGAACATAAAGCTGTTCTCTTGCTCCTCTGACAACCTTTGCAGGCAGTCTGAATTCCTTACCGTCAGCCTCTGCAATGTCGCTGTCCTCAAAGAATGTGGCTGTATGGCCGTAAACGGAAAGTGTCATTTTGCCTTTTTCTTTTAAGACATAACCGCCCACAAAATTCACAAGCGTGGCAAGAGGTGCATACCATATGCCGTCCTTATTCATACAGGGAGTGTGAGAATTCATAAGTCCCAGCTCCATACCCTTGAACATCATTCTTGTGCACCTGAATTCGGGAGCTATTGCATAAGGAGTGATTTCATCCTTATCCTTATCAATTGTGCATCTGTCAGCAATTCTGCCGTCCTCAAGCACTGAGGTAAGAGTCATCTTGTTGCCGTCAACCTCAACGATTGCAACCATTCCCTGATGAACCTCCTGAGGATAGAAGGCTGCGTGCCATACCTTTGAAACTGTTCTTGAGCCGGGAGGGTTTGCACCGCTGTTGCCGAGCATATAGTGTATTGTACCCTGAGAAGGTCTGTCATAAAGATTTTCTTGCTTCAGGGGGAAGCTTCTTGAGAAATTATGCTCGTGACCTGAGAACACAAGATCAAATGACTCAAAAGCCTCGGTCATAACGGGATATGCGTCATAATTCTGACAATCAGTGCCCGAATAACAGATGGGGAAATGATATGAGCCGATTTTCCAGGTCTTGTCGCAATCCTTAAGAGTTTCAAGCACCCAGTCGTTCACATCCTCGGGACCGTTCACGCCAAGGACACAGAAACGGACATTACCGTATTCAAACATATAGTTTTCAGTCTTCCAGTCTTCAGGACCGTTATAGGGGTATGCGCCCTTGAACTGCTTGCCGAAGAATTCGGCAGGCTCGGAATAATATCTGCCGATACCGTTTCTGTAATCCTTAAAACCACGGTTATCGTGATTGCCGAGAGTCATCATAACGGGTGTTGATTCACAAATTCCCTTAAGACCGCTGAATGCACCGTTCCACTGAACCTCGTGCTGACCGCAGTCTGTGTTATCACCGCCGGTAAGAATAAATCTCACATCGGGATTCTCCTTGAGCACCTTTTCAACAAAGTTATGAAAGTAAGAATAATCGGGGCAGTCAAAAGGTTCACCCTTCTGCTGGTCAGATACACAGATAAATTTGAATTTTGTCAGATTTTCGGGAGAAGTCCGGAAGGAATATTCTTCACTTCTGTATGTATCGTCACCGCATGTGTAATAATATTCAGTGTCGGGATTAAGCCCCGTAAGAAGAGCCGAGAAAATATGGCTTTCATCTATATCACTGACAAAAAGATCTTTTGTTGCATCGCAGCGAACAGCTTCGCCCTCTGCTGTTCTGTAAAGCACATAACCATTATCTATGTCTGTGCTTGTTCGCCAGGTAACAGCCATCTGTGTACAAGCATCACCGTTGATGCTTACCATAATATGGTCAGGCAGCTGTGCCGAGCCTCTGATTGGTTTTTCCATTTTACATATCCTCTAATCTTAATGATAAAACAATTTCATCTGTTGCAGGCTTAAGGCAACGAAGCTTTATCCCTGAGGCATCAAACATCTTTTTTGATGCTATTGTGCCCTTTGTCATCGCATATTTATCTGAAATATACACAACCTCTTTAATGCCTGACTGAATAATAGCCTTTGCACACTCGTTGCAGGGAAAAAGAGTAACATATATACGGCAGTCCTCAAGATTTGCACCTCTGTTATTGAGGATTGCATTCAGCTCTGCGTGGCACACATAGGCGTATTTTGTCTCAAGCTCATCGCCTGTACGCTCCCAGGGAAAAATGTCATCATCACAGCCCACGGGAAACCCGTTATAGCCGACAGACATTATTTTGTTATTTGAATTCACAATGCAGGCTCCTACCTGCGTATTGGGGTCCTTGCTTCGTTTAGCTGAAAGAACGGCAATCCCCATAAAATACTCATCCCATGAAATATAGTCAGTTCTCTTTGACATAAAAAAATCCTTTCAAATCAGAATTTGTCGAGCAGAGCTCGAATGGAAAATTGAAAATGGAAAATGGAAAGTGTCGGAAGTGCTTCGCACTTTTCCGCTACGCTCTATATAATGTTTTCCGAAGGAAAACCACCTTCATTTTCAACTTTCAATTTTAAATTTTCAATTACAATAATTTATCGCACAGCGATAAATTATTGCTTGACTACGCCTTTTTTGAGTATTACATTTGCATAAAGTGCACTTTCACCTGTAGCAACGATTGCATAAGCATTTCTTGCTCTCTCATAGAACGCAAATCTTTCAATCTCTTCAAACTTGACATCATCCTGATGCTTATCAACGATTTTTCTGTATTCTTTCCAGATAACAGGGTCAACATCGTCACCGGGTGTTACCTGCATAAGCATAACGGGTGCTTCAACATAAGTATCAAGCGGGAAAAGCTGAAGAACAGCATCAAGAAGCTCAGGAACACCGTGACCGTCTGCACGGACAAGTCTCTTTGCATTTGATGCAGCAGGGAAATTACCGTCGCCGATAACAATTTCATCGCTGTGACCCATTTCGTGAAGAATCTTCAGAAGCTCCGGTGAAATAATTGAAGGAACATTTTTAAGCATTTTTATCTCTCCTTAAACAATATAATGTGATTTTAGCATAAATACATTTTTTATACAATAACTAAATCAAATATTTTATTTTTTTTGATTGTAAACTCTTGAAAATTCAAAAAAAAGGTAGTAGAATATAGGTAAGTTATATTGAGAGAGTTTTTGCATTTTTATGCAACTTTCTTTGGGAGGATACTTTTTTGATCGGCGATTTACACTGTCACACCAAGCTGTCTGACGGAACTTTAGGATTGGAAGAACTCATTGCTCTTGCTGCGAAGAAAGGCGTTGAAACCATCGCAATCACTGACCACGACTGCCTTGCAGGCACAGTCAGAGCAAAGATAATAGGTGAAAGAAACGGTGTCAGGGTCATACCGGGCGTTGAGCTTTCTGCATACGATTCAAAACACGGCAAAAATGTGCATATTCTTGCATATCTTTTTGACAGCCCTGACAGAATTGAGGGACTTTGCCACAAGAATTCTGCTTCAAGAAAAAGAGCAAGCCAGTTTATGCTTCTCAAAACTGCAAAACGCTTCCCCGTTTCGCAAGAGCTTATTATGAGATGTGCACAGGGCTCAACAAACCTCTTCAAGCAGCACATTATGCACGCACTTATGCAGTGTGGCTACACAATGTCAATTTACGGTGACCTTTACAATGAGCTTTTCTGCAGTGAATCAGGCAATATTTACGTTCAGCCCAGCTTTGCAGACGTGTTTGAGGTAATAAACGAAATCAGAGAGGCAGGCGGAATCTCAGTTCTCGCCCACCCTGCACTTTACGATAATTTTGACATTCTTGATGATCTTATCGCAGCAGGGCTTAACGGCGTCGAGGTCTGGCACCCCACAGCAACAAAAGAAACAGAAGAAAGACTTATTGCAATAGCAAAAAAGAACAAGCTCCTTATGACGGGCGGCAGTGACTTCCACGGTATGTATAACCACGGAGTATGGTCAATAGGTGACTACTCAACACCCAAGCAGCAGCTGACGGAGCTTCTCAATTATAAAACAAAAATAAAAAGACAACAGAAAAAATTAGAAGCACAGCTTGAAGCCGAAAGAGAAAAAACAGTTTCTAACGGCTGACAGGCATAAATGACGGGAGTATATAAATGCACAACGAAGATTATGATATCAAGATTTTTTCGCCTATAAAGCCTGCAAGTCAGGCTGAGCCGGTTGTTCTTGCAGACGAAATGAAGCGTCAGGTAATTTCAGGCAACCTGCAGAAGGCAAACAGACTCGGCAAGATAATTGCAGATTCATTCCACGAGGCGGCAGAAAAAGAAGAGCTGTGGAATATGGCTAAATGCTGCGGTTTATCTGATATTGACAGAAGAATCAAAGATCAGGCAATTATTCTTTCTGTTTTTACGGCAGAATACGCACTCAATACTTTCCTTCACGACCCCATTCTGTCCACAACGGCAATATCAAACCTTTATGACACACTCACAGAGGATTCTCCCGAGCTTTACAACAATCTTCTGGCATCAACTGCGTTTTCATTCTATTATATGAATATAAATCTCAAAGATGTTGATGCAGATGTCATAGGTAAGACATTTGCTGTTCTGTGCGATGATGACGATAATGAGACTCTGTTCTGTTACGGCAAAAATGTCTTCGTTACAAGCCTTGAAAACTACAGAAAAGCAATCGGATGCGTTGATTTTTCACAATAAGCTTAAGGCAGTTACTTTCACGGTAACTGCTTTTTATATATAAGGAGGTGTGGTAATGGCAGTGAAAGAAAAAAATCCCCACGAAGGACACAGACAGAGAGTCAGAGAAAAATTCCTGAAGGACGGCAGTTTTGACAGCTTTCCTGAGCATAATATTCTTGAAATGCTGCTGTTCTACTCCACCCCGAGGCAGGACACAAATGAGCTTGCGCACAGACTGATAGACCGTTTCGGCTCACTCAATGCAGTTCTGGATGCTCCCTATGATGCACTTATTCAGACAAAAGGCATTGGTGAAAACACAGCAGTTCTCATCAAAATGATACCTGAGCTTATGAATGTATACCTGAAAAACAAAACTGCCGAAATGAAATACATCTCAGACATTGACGACTGCGTAAAATATCTCAGACCTTATTTCAACACAAGAAAGACAGAAGCACTCATTATGCTGTGCCTTAACAATGCCGGCAAAATCCTGAGAACTGTCACAATCAGTGAAGGTGCATCTGATTTCACGCAGGTTGACACCAGAAAGATTGTTCACGAGGTTATTCTCTGCAACGCAACTCAGGTTATATTAGCCCACAATCACCCCGGCGGAGTGTGTGCACCGTCAAGGGCAGATATTGAAGTCACATCAGAAATCGCACGTCTTCTGTATTCCATTCACGCAAGACTTGCAAACCATATTATAATAAGTGAGAATGATTGCTTCTCATTTGCCACCAGTGAGAAATTCTCTTCACTGTTTATTGCAGAGGATACATATAACATTGAAAATTCATATGCTGCAGAGGTGAATTGACTTTGACAGGTATTATTGATGTCGGCGGAGGTATGCGTGATATCTACGGTGCGGGCGTGCTTGACTATTTTATTGATAATGACATAACCTTTGACCTGTGTATAGGTGTTTCAGCAGGCAGCGCAAATCTTGTGTCATACCTTGCAAAACAGCGTGGCAGAACTTACCGTTTTTACGCTGAGTTCTCATCACGCAAAGAATATATGAGCTTTGACAATATGAGAAAAAACGGCTCATATTTCAATCTTGACTATATATATTCCACACTCTCGGATTCAGACGGCGAATGCCCTCTGGACTTTGATGAATATAAAAAAACTCAATCCGGTTTTCTGACTGTTGTCACAAATGCAGACACAGGTAAAGCCGAATATCTTGACAGGGAAAATATAATCAAGGACGACCTGTGGGCAATAAAGGCTTCATGTGCAATGCCTGTTGCCTGCAAACCCTTTGAGCACAACGGCAGAAGATATGTAGACGGCGGAGTTGCGGCACCTATCCCCGTAGAAAAAGCAATTGAGCTCGGCTGCGACAAGGTGTATGTAATCATCCCCCGTCCTGCACTGCGGAAAAAGAGGGAATTTTCATCACTGATGAAGCCGTTTCTTGCCGACACACCTAAAGTGCTTGAGCTTATGAAAAACAGACCTATTATATACAACAGTCAGCTTGATATGCTTGATAAGTATATAGAAGAAGGCAAAGCTGTGCTTATATCACCCGACAATGACAAAGGACTGAATATGATTACGACAGACAGCAGAAAGCTCACACCGTATTACAACAAAGGCTATAATGATGCAAAAAAAATATTCGCGGGGTAATGCCAATGAGTGATAAGGAAGTAATTTAAAAACACCTATTTGGCACGGTTAAGACAAAAAAATTGAGAGAAACTTGATTGATTTCAGGTTTCTCTCTTTTTTTAGTTTATTTATTGTGTTGTTATAAGAGATTTCACCAATGGAGAAAGGTGTGATATAGTGTCAGACGGAATAGCATAACCAATTCCTAAATTTAGATTCTGTTTCATTTCTCGCAACATTTGTTGAATAGTTTGAACAGGATCAATTCCACCGATTTGCATAAATGCCTGCGGTTTTGCTTTTTCAATATTGTCTAAAAATTTAGACAAAGATCCTAATTTAGCATTTACAATACCAACTACTTCACCATTTTTGTTAAATAGTGGACCTCCTGAATTACCATTATTTACAGAAGTATCTATTTTTATTAGTCCGCTTTCAAATGCGGCAATATTACCTGTTGTTAATGTTTTTTCGCTTTCAATTGAGTAGGGAAAACCTATTGTAAAAATCTCATTACCAATTTCTAAGTTTGCTGAACTAACAAGAGTTGCAGGGAGGCCAATGGGTTTTCCAGCATCTAGTACAGCAATGTCGTTATCTTTATTAGAAAAAATAATAGTAGCCAATTGGACTAATCCTTTGGATTTGTCCATAAGGATTCCATTTCTTGAATTTGCATCAACGCAATGAAAACATGTAAGAATTTTTGAACCATCCTCAATTAAAACTCCACTTGCAGTGGAACAAAAAATACTATTAGCGTTTAGTTGTACTACATTGACCACTGATGGCGAAACAGCCTTATATATTTTTGAGTAATCCACACAACCAATCCTTATTTTTTTATATTTGGCTTAAATATTTTTAATCTTTTCCTTGAGATAAAATTCACATCAATCTCACCGTAGGTGTTTTTTTGAACGGGATTATTAAAGTAAATTCCTTTTATTTTGTTTTCTTCTGAAAGTACATATAATTCCATAACACCAATATGTCTTTGTAGGCCAGAATGTTTGTTTACGATAGGATTATTATCGTACACACACAACACCTTAGGTGGTCCACCTTCCTCATCCAACACCGTATCAGCAATTATACTGTGAGTAATCGCATTTTCGTCATAATACCAAACAGTTGTTTTAGTAAGTGTTTGGCTAATTTCTATAACTATTTTATGCTTTTTATTATGCTGTGTATAAGTTGATAATAAAGTACCTTCCCATCTGCCAGAAATATAAGGTATATTAATAGAAAAGATTTTTCGAACAATACCAAATTTCCAAATATATCTGTTAAATATATTAATTTCAAAAATCGAAGGCCCTACTGCAAAAAAACATGCATCAATAACATTTTGCACTGTTATACTATCCTGTAACAATATGCCATCTTGACCAAAACTAAAAATGTTTTTTATAAAAAAAACAACAATAGTGGTAAATATGTAAATGTACAAATAAATTTTTAAATACCTTTTAATTGACTTTTTCATATATTATAATCCATAAAAAACTGTATATTTTCTTTAATACTAGTATCGGTAATATCGTTCGGCTGAATAATACAATTTTGCATAACTTGTTCTTCTATGTTAATTGCATATTGTATCAATGCATCTGTCCGCGGATTATTCATACTGCTACCAGGCTTGTCTTTATATCGCTCTTTTGCTTCAATTAATCGTGCTAATAAAGGCATAACCCCATTAGGCGCAACCCTTTGATCACAATATGCACCTATTTTTGTTTCAAATGAATCACATAAAAATATATTCTCATTATTTACAAAGATTTTGTCACTCATTAGTTTTAATTCGTGTTTAAGTAGTCCTAATTCTTCTCCAATTGCTAAGGACACTGCATGATCATCTTTACCATACATATCAAAATATTTTTTTCTCGTAGACTGAAAAGCAAGATCAGCGAATTCTTCTTTGGGTATTTTTACAATATTTCCCATATCATGCAAAAGTAGCACTCTGTACAAGGAGTTTTTCTCTATATCAGGACCTATCCAGTTATCAATTATCTTTTTGCTACAAGCGGTTACTCGCAACATATGCCACTGTAAATTTTCGGGTATTCCATAAGCTTTATATATTTGTATGATGTTTTTCATAAGGATCTCCTATTATAACTATTATCATCTTTTTTTATAAGTTTCCATTCGTCATATTCAAAAATAGCTGTGCTTACACTACATTTCTCAACTTTTAGGTATTGTCTATCATTAATCCAGTCTAGCCCTTCGAAATAATGCAGCAATGCCATAATAACACCACCGTGGGTTACTAGCGCCACAGTTTCATTATGCTTGAATCTTTGTTGTAAATTAGTAAGAGCACTTATAATTCTTTCATAAAACTCCCTTGGACTCTCGCCATTTGGAAAATGTTTATCTATGTCGATTTTCTCTATATAAAAACCTGGATATTTCTCATCGCTTTCTTTTTTTGACATTCCAGAAAGCAAGCCACTATTAATTTCTCTCCATTCAGATAAATATTCAATTGGTATGCCCAAGTATTGATTAATAATATCTGCCGTTTCTTTAGAGCGAGGTAAATCACTTGAAACTATGCATGAAATTTTTTGTTTTTTTAAGTAGATTCCCAGTTTATGTGATTGTTGTTTCCCTTCATTAGTTAATCCACTATAACTCCACCCACCTCTATGATTGGGTAAATCTTGACCATGTCGAATTATTAATAGTGTCATTTTATTTCTCCTAAGTTTAAATATATCATTTACAACAGAAAATTTTTACCCTAAACCATTTTTGACTATTGGTCTAGCCTGCAAAATGTATAATGTATCATTAAACACCCCCCATTCTATATCCATAGGTTGTCCCCATATTTTTTCAATTCTTAAAAATTGATTAATCAATTTAATCGGTTCTAAACCTGAAATCAAATCTCTGTTAACTATCTCTTTGATTTCATCTCTAATTTTATCGTATACTATTCTTGCAATTGTTCCAACACCCTCAGTAATTTTGTTTTGCTCTCCTTCACATATTTCTATAGTAACATAATTATTACTGTTTAGTTTGTTATCACCGGTTACTGCAACTCCACAATATTCAAATGGTAACATTTCTTGAACGATTATACTGCCTCTGTAATTCTTTTTTGAATTTTCATTAACAAATTCCTTCGCACCGTTAGTTAGATTTTTTTTTGATATATTAGCAATAGATGTAAATTTTCCAACATTAGAACTTTGAAGTGTATCTTCATCCACTGCACTGCTTCGGAATATATATTTTTTTGTGTCATCAAATAATAAGCCACATGAAATAATTTTAAAAAATAGCTCATCCGCTTTATCATTGTCGACACATTCTTTTATATCAAGAAAATTCAATATTGAAAAATTTGGAACAATAAAATTATTCTCTCTTAACAGAAACAAGTTTGTTGCTTTTGGACCTATAGATTTTAAATCGTTGTTGCTTTTGTGGTATAATATGTTAACTTTTCCGTTATATGCATCTACTTCCAAAATAGTGCCGGGCGTTATGTTCGTAATTCCCTTGACCCCGACAATCGCGGGGATACCCAATTCCCTGCAATATAAAGCAACATGACTTGTGGCCCCCCCTTGTTCGGTTAACACTGCACCTGCACTTTTTATAATATCAAATATATCCGGATCCGCAGAATCACTTATTATAATATCTCCTTTATTAAAATATACAGCATCTTCTTTTCTGTTTATAATAGTAGAATTGCCAATTATATATCCTTTGGATACGGGATATCCAATAATTTTGTGTTGATTTTCGTATTGCGTGTCACATAACATTTTTTTTATAGAACTAATCACGTTTTTTTCTGTTTCAATATATTCTTTATTATGAAAACTAGCATATACACATTTGTCAACACGTGCCTCAATGTTTAATTTTTTTATTTTGCCTTCGTCTAAATAACTCAAAATCTCCTCAGGTAACATACATCGAACAAAAGCTTCATTTTCGTTTATTCTTTTCGCTATTTCTTCAATAATCAAATCTAAATAATAAAAATTTCGTATTTGAAAATACTTTCTATATAATTTTGTTATTGCTATTTTGGGATAAAAGTTAAACAAAATTAGCATTTCACTTGAGATATTTGCTTGTCTAATTATTTTTTCTTTCTGTTCGATATATAATTGAGTGGGTTCAGTCTCAGGGAAATCTCTATAATTTAATATTCGCTTTAATATATCGTCAGCATTTAGTAATTTTTTTGCTCCATATCCATGATATTCTAAATACTTCCATTTTTTTAAATATGTATCAATCTTTTCTTTTGCTATATTAGGCAATCTTAATCTCAAATTACGTAAAGAAGAACTCTTTAATATTTCACTAGGAATACAGTTTATAATTTCAATTAATTCATCATCGGCAGTTTGGAAAATACTACGTTCTTTAGTCGATGTAAGCATTAAAAACTCATCATAAACATCATCCTTATTTAATTGTTTTTTCAGATAACCAATTAAATAGTTTGTAAAATAGTTTACCCCCCTATCTAAGACCTCGGGAACCCTAGCATATTGATACAAGTCCAAGGAAGCATTTAATTGCGATTGGTACAGTGCTTTTAAATTCTTATTATCTTGCCTTGACAAATAGTTTTTGCTAATTATATTTTCATCGAAAACAGTCTTTAATAGATTAGTCTTTAAGACTATGTTGTGTAATATTTCTTCAAACCAATAAGGATCAACTTTAATTTTCTCAATCAGTTCTTTTGAAACACTTATACATTCGGATTCTTCAAGGTAATACTCCTCATTGAAGTTTTCATAAATCGCAACAAAAGAGGAATAACCTTTAAATATATGTCCAATGTTGGTGGTTAACGACATTCTTAGATAAGTTGTGGAAAAATGTAAATCTTCGTCCAAATTAACACCACAAGAAATCCATTTTTTATTTTCGATATATTCGTTCATCTTTTCACCTCTTATAAATTTGTGTAACTTACTGTTCAAATATTGTATAAATAGTGTGACTATAAAAACAAAAATTGTAATTTATTAATATATTCAATTCTTAATTTTAAGGAAACAGTGGTCTTTATAAAACTAAATTAGAGTCCCTTTTTATAACAAAAACACCTTTATTTCTATTAGCTATTTCATATTGTAATACATAAAAAGGTTACAATTCTAATATATAATACTATTTATTTTTAATCATAAAACAACCCTTTAAGCAAAAATGCATAGAATATCGACAAAAATGCTTGTTTTTCTGCTTTATTCACACCATTTTACAATCCACACATTCGACAAAGCCTCCCTTAATTTGTACAATGAAGTTACAAAATTAAAGGAGGCTTTTTTATGTCAAACAAAAATTCTATCAGTTATCGCCGTGTTGGTGACTATTTAATCCCGAATCTCAAACTGCCGCCCGAAGAAGCAAGTGTTACGCTTGGTAAATGGGGTATGATGCACAAAACTTATCTTGAAAAGCATGAGAAAGTGCTTTTTAGCTCGCTGCTTATGCAAGGCAAGCTTTATCAGCACTGTACAGAAGTAGAAACTCAGGCACGAGATATGTTTGAGACTCTCATAGAGCAGATGAAAAAGGCAGAGGGTGTAACCGAGCAACTAAAAGAGAAAAATCAGTTGGAATGGGTATGCCGTATGCAAAGCATTGACGCAAGAGTAAGAGAGATTGTTTGTAACGAACTAATATATAAATAACGGTAGAAGGTGTATCTTTGGGTACACCTTCTATGCTTGTAATTGATTTTTCCAAGCAACTCTTGAGCGACATACAAAGGATGATTTATTGTTTTTTTATGGTTTGATGCGTTATTATATATACAGACCGGTCAACAAATATAATCAGAGGTGATAAGAGTATGACTATTTATTTAAGTGAAAACATCAAAAGATTAAGACTAGAAAAAGGGCTTACGCAAGAAACTCTTTCAGAGTTTTTAGGTGTCACTTCTCAAAGTGTCAGCAATTGGGAACGTGGAGAAAGTTATCCCGACATTACAATTCTTCCTGAAATTGCAGGTTTTTTCAAGGTAAGTGTTGATGAGTTGCTTGGTGTTAACAGAGCAGAAGACGAGGCTGAAATAATCAAAGAACTTGAAGCTTATGATAATCTTACAGATGAAAAAATGAAACTGAAAATAATAAATAAGCTTAAAGAAAAGTTCCCTAATGATTTTCGTATTCTTTTAAGATATATGACTTCCCTTGTTCATTTCAAAGAAAACACACCTGAAAATGTCGCAAAAATAATTGCAATATACGAAAACATCAAACAAAACTGTAACAATGACAAAATACGCATTTCTGCCAAAAGGCATATTGCCGAACTTTATAAAGGGCTTTCAGAAAAAGAAGGAAGCGGTATAACATTTGAGGATTGTGAAAAAATCATCAAAGAGATGCCGAGAATGAGAGACGGACAGGAAATGTTCTGCTTTTATTATCCTGAAAACTATCCGAATGGCGATGAGATAATAATGAACACTCTTGAAGAACAATTCTTACTGCTCAACACAGTTTATTCTCATTATTTTTATTATAATGGCTTTTTCTATGACAGAAACTTCTCTGATGAATGGGTCGTTTCGGCATTCAAATCAGAACTCGACTTTTTGAATTTTGTATATGACGACGGTCATTACGGCAAAATGTGGCGAACAGTAATGTATAATTACGGACATTTAGGCGTAAGATATTTCAAACTTGGCGATACTGTTAATGCATTGGAAAACTTCAGAAAAATGTGTGAGTTAGCAATCAAATTTGACAATATGGACAGAATAACAACTATGCATTCAGTTATGTTTAAAGGCAAGGAATTTGATAAACATACATTAGGTACTACGTATATTGCAAAAATGCAGGTAAAAGAGCTTTTGACTGAAAAATATCCGTTATCAGATAAGTTTAAAAGATCTGATGAATTTAAAGAACTGCTTTCAATTCTTGAATGATAGTATCTATACGAAGCAAAGTCACTCTTAACTAGGGTGACTTTCTTTTATTGGTGGAAAAGTGTAATTCTTTGTGTTATAATTGCATTAAGTTCAATGGGAGGTGTATAAAATATGATTTATAGAGTCGAAGAATTTATAGAAAACAATATTAATCCAATAACTAATTGTGAATATGATTCATTATGGTTAGCACTGATTCTCACCTCTGATATTTATACACCTATGATTGTTGGTGCGAATAATGGTTGTGCTTATACTATAAAAATCAACAAACAGCTTCAAGATGATTGGAGAATGGCTGTCGGAGATTTTATTGAATATTGTAATACAAACAAACTAAACGGCATTATTGCTATTACAGAAAACGAATATAATGATGTTCAAAGCTATTATTACGGACACAGTTACAACGAAACAGTCCTACGTGACTATGAAACACCAATTTTAGTACATAGTACATCAATGGAAAATTGGCATCAAATACAGAAAGACGGAATGCTCAAAAGTTGGAATAGACTTAATATCTCTGAAAAAGATCCGATTGGCAAACAACTCGGTGACCCTGTTCATTTTAGTGATTACATAATGTTCGGTGGCGGCGTTAGTGGTGAAATCGTTGTAAACTCAAAACAATCAGGCAAAATTGTAATGGATATTGATGCAGAATATAAAACAGGTGCACGGCTTTATTTTGACGCTGAAAAAATGGCAAAAGACGGTTTGCTTGTTCGTGACGGTGCACACATCAAAGTAAAAGATTGTTTACCACTTGAGCCATATCTTATTTGGACGTCTACTTGGGATAAAGTCGGATTAGAAAGTCAGATTTCTACACCGAGAATTTTTACAGAAGTATCGGATAAAAAGTTTGAAAATATTAACCATTACGGGCAATGTCATATATGTGGGAAATACAGAAAATTAACTTTTGAACACATTCCACCCGAAAATGCACTTAATAACAATCGAGCTAAGGTGTATACTGGCGAAGAAGTTATTAAAAGATATAAAGGCGAGAAGTCATATTATAAGAATCAGCAACAAGGAATGGGAAAATATTCATTATGTAAAAGTTGTAATAGCAATACCGGTACATGGTACGCCACAGTTTATAATGATATTTCAAAGGAAGTTGCTTATAGTTCACATAAAAAGAGCCCATTGACACATGGAGATATTTTTGCCTTTAGTACCAAAAATTTTCCTGCATTATCTTTTGTTAAACAAGTTATAACGATGTTTTGCAGTTTACTTCCATATACAGAGGTTAAAAGATTAGGTTTTGACAAGTTGTTGTTAAACAAAGAAAGTAACAACATAGATAAATCACTATTTGATTTAAGAATATATTTAACATCTGCAAATGCGGGGCAATTGATGGTCGGTCCGTCAACACTTTGCAGCCTATCAGATAGAGGACCGGAAGCTACAATATGTTGTGATTTAGGTACATATCCTTTTGGTTTTATATTAAACTTGACACCTGAAAATCCTATCGAATATGGAACTAGTTTGATGAATTTATTTGATGCAGAATATGATAAAAAGTATCTTTTACAGTGGAAATTGATGTGTTTGGAAAGAACAAGTGATATACCCCCACTTCCCTTATTATTTAAACCTATACCTGAAGGTCAATATGAAGAAGAAAAATAATAACAGTTTATTGCTTAACTTTCATTCCCCGTTGTCGCAGTACACCTGCCTCAACGGGGATTTTCTTTTTATTCATCTTTAAAATACTCCGTGTCTTTCAGCCACTCACGCATCTTTGCATATGCTCGGTGGACGGTCTGATATGCTGTATCAGGCGAGGATTTTCCAAAGGTATTTGCAAGGTCGAGGTATGTCATTTTCTTGAATTTAACCTTTTTATGATTTCCGTCTTTGTCGGTGACGGTATTATCCACATAGTAATCAGAAAAGCAATCCATACAAAAACCTAATCTATTCGCAACCATATACTGCTCGTCATAATAGAGCTTATCAAAAACCTCATAAACAGCTTCTTTCCGCATAGCATTAAGCATCATAGTCAACAGCTCGGATGATGAATCAGCGATATATTCTTCCTCTTTTTCTTCGCTTTCGTCGTCGGAAAGATTTTTGTAAAACTCGGTATAATTCATATTGCGAAGACCGGCGGAGATTATCTCAACAACCTTTTTCGGCTTCAGATTAAGCTCTGCGGCAATTCTGCCGATAGTTTCATCATCATTTCTATAATTGTTTTCTCGGTATAGTGCCATAATTTTGCGAAGCCGTGCATCTTCATCCTCTGTGGGTATGGTATAGCCCGTTCTCATAGTCCGCACATATTCGTGTACTGCCCGTTTGACATAAAATTCATTGTAGTAGTTTTCAAAGGTCTTATGTTTTGAAACATCATAATTCTGCAGGGCTTTGAGAATTGCAAATACGCAAGCAGATTTTAAATCTGCAAAGTGACCGGGCATTGCATAATCCTGCACAAAGCCTATTACTGCGTTATTGAGTGTCGGCTCGTAATAGTGCAGAAACCAAGAAAGATATTTATAGTCCTTTTCTTTTAAGTAAAGCTCAATATATTCCTGTAAATGCATCTTCGGCGGTGCCGGCTTCAGCTTGTAAATACACAGTTCGTTTTCCCAATCCTTCACGGCACTCACCGTCCTTTCATTTCAACATCCTTGCTGTGTCATAATACAGCTTTTTGCGTGTCATATCCTTTGTGTACTGCGTGGTAAAATATTCGTGATTTTCCTGTGCACGCAACATATTGTTTTTCGCTATGAATGTAGCCATCTTGGCAAACTCTGCCGTTATAGTGCCTCTGCTTTTCTCTGTTCGGATTGCAGAGGCTCTTTTTTCATATATGGCAACAACGGGATTATCCTGCTCACGTTCCTTGCGTTTGATTGATGCCGCATACTTACGGCAGGTTGTTCTCTTGCCTCGTAGCATATACGGAGCAAAGCCGTTACAGTATTTCTGTTTTCGGGCAGAGGTCATAAGGAAATATCTGTTACATATACCGCATTGTTTGGGGTAGTGTCCGTAATGTAAGCCCTCAAAGAAATCCGTAATGATAAAGGAATAATAATCTTCAAAGGTCAGCCTTTTTGCAACTGCCGCTTCCTTTTTCTTTGTAACAGCAACATATTCTGTTCTGACATTGCAATCTGTTTTACTAAATATATCCATAGCAATTGGCAACAGATGTGCTTCGTCAAAGCGTTCTGCCTCATCAAGACGGAAAACAAACTTTAATAGATTTCTATGTGCCTTCTCCATATCTTCGGGTAGCTTATCATAAAAGTTTATGGTTTCATTTACTGCTTTCAGTAAGTCTTCTGCCATAGTAAAAAAGACTTTATCATATTCGGGCGGTAAAATATCTAACACAGCCTGAGCTGTATCGATGCTCTGCACCTTTGCTTTTCGGTGGAAATATTCAGTAATCAAATCTGCATTTGATTTTGTGAAAAGACAAGATATTTTCTCTTTTTCTGCACCAATGTCACAGGTGTTGAAAGGCTTGATGTTAGGCAGAGTTTTCAGCATCATCTGTATTTCTTCCCCGGCTTTAACAAAGTCAGTATCATTTAAATAACCGAGAGCAAGAGTTTCTCTGACATGCCACAGATATTCACGAAAAACTGCAATACGGGCGGCATTGTCATTTTTGTAATACTGATTAAGCAAGCTCATAGCATAAAAGCCTGCATAATGCTTCTTATCAATCGTAATAATACCGTCTCTGTAATCTGCACTGAAAAACATTGTTTCACCGCCTATAGAAAAATGAATCGTATATATTATATAAGAACAAATGTTCTATTGTCAATATATTTTTCTTGATTTAACAGAAAATATCAATAAAAATATAAACCTATTATTTTTGCGATAATTTTTGTTGCAAAAGATATTTATTAAAAAGGTAAAACGCTTATATAGGCTTATATATGAGGCTTTATGGGATTGTTGCGTTTATCATTTTATGGTTGTTGCGGTATTCCGTTAGAAATTGCACTTTTTCCGTATTAAGTATAGTAGAGGGAGGCAAAACGGCAAAGAAAAACTGCCCTCACGGAGAGAGCAGTAAGTGTATTTAGTTCAGAAAATAGATATTTCAATATCCCCCACACTTCTTTTGGGCAGTTATTATTGACAAAACTTTGACACTAACATTATGTTGGCAATACTCCTAAATTTTTTAACGAATCAACTTGAGCGATCAAGTCATTCATAATCTTGTTTTTAATTTCATTCCATGTAATATTAGTATTTGAATCGTGCTCAACTTTACAACGCACAAGACATTTTTTCAAAACTTCTCTTGTTATATTTTCAAGTTCCTGTAATTCTAAAGCTGTAATATTGGAACCGTTACCCTCATGTAGTGATTCGGAACGGAACCTATAAAAATCCAGTACTTTTTGATGAAACTGTTGAATGTCCGTTGGTGTACTTCCTAATAATGCACTAATTCTATTAGCCAACATCTGCTTTTTTCCAGGCTGGTTTTGTGGCAAAAGAGTCATTTCCAAAGCGGTTGTATACTGTTCAAATCCTGTTGGAACATCTACCTGTTCTAATCCCCAAGAAAACTCATCAACACTATTTTTCAACAACTTATATGGTTCATTACAATAATCATTTAACCACTTATTACATAAAACAATTTCTGACTCGTTTAATAAAAACAGATTGTTCGCAATGGTATTTCGTGTTTGATTATGACTGCAATGATTAATTGTATTATTTATAAAATTCATTACAGTAAATGAATATTGGAAGAAAACATCTCTAAATCCAACATTGCCAGACTTAAAAAGTCTTAAAAGGTTGATTCGTTCATTTAAGTATTCCATTTCCTTATCCATGTATTGTGTTAGTTCATCCTCACACATGCAATCTTGGTCAGTTATTATGCGTTTATTTGTGCTAAAACTTGGTCCTTCTATCTGTATTACCTCTTCCTTTTTTATACATATAAAAGATACTTTCTCATCTTCAATGATTCGAGAACCAAAATAGTCCGTATCTAATAAACCTCTGCCATCAGTAATCTTATCTTTGAAAGATAGTGTATCAAGGTCACATTTTTCGATAGAATACCCTCTACCCAACACTATTTCACAAAGGCTTTCATCGCAACACATTATAACGCCCGAAATAGATACATTTACATCAATCATATTGGTCCTCCTAAATCCCGTTGATTAGACATAGCTAATGTTATGATTCTATGTATATTCCATTTAAGATTATTATCAGTTAACTTTCAAAACCTGTTTTACAAACAGCTCATTAAACTTTTCAGATTCTTCCCACTGTGGGGTATGACCTGATTTTTCAAATTCAAAGAATTCCTTATGCGGAGCTTCAAGATTTTCAAGCCACTCTCTTGCTAACTCACTTACTGTGTTATAGTCATATTTACCCATAAACAGATATACGGGCACGGAAAGCTCTTTAACCTCATTTAGGAAATCTACTTTTTCGTGTCCCAAAGGCTGTGACAGACACCATTCATTTGCAATAACATATTTAAGCATAGTAAAAAGAGAATACTCTTTAAACATACACGGAATTTTAGGCAAGGTATTTATAACACTGTTTCCGTATTTCCCGTATAAGATGCCGCCCATTTTGTTGAGATAGTTTCTCTGTAAAAGCATTTTATCGTCTTTATAAAATCCGTTAACAGGCGGACCGATTTTCTGTAAGACCTTTATTGCTTTTTTATCATTACGCTTTTTCGCTTCATTTAAAGTGAAATCAAAAGATATTGCTTCATTTCTTACTGCATCAACGACTTGTCCAATACCAACATAACACTCAATATTTTCAGGAAACTTTTGAATATACCAAACACCAAGCTGTGAGCCGAATGAGTGACCGACAAGAATTATCTTTTCTTTGTTAAATCTCTTTTTAAGGTATTGAACAACATTATGTAAATCATCAATATACAAATCTTTGGTAAGGACCTCGGTCTTTGCCATTTTTCTGCTATATGCTAAACCTGCACCTCGTTGGTCCCAAGCAACAATGGTAGCATACTCGGCTAATTCAGAATTCCATTTCATTATGAATGGTCTGTCTGCAGCACCACAACCGCCGTGCAAAAACAGAACAACGGGATTTGAAGAATTTTGAGAACGAAATCTTAAATAATAGTCGTTGTTATTTATATTGACTTTTTCGGCACTATCTATCAAATATTTCATCATATCCGTTAACCACCTTTGCGTTTGTTATGAAACATTATATCACAACAGCACCACAAATATCAATCCGTTTACATACACTTGTTAATTTAAAAAGTAGCAGGTGTTTTTTTATACCTAAAACCTAATTTCCGGTATACGAATACTGCGTCACATTTTTGGTAAAAGGGTCTTTGTGACCCTTTAGCAATTTATAATTTCCTTTGCTTTTTCCAATGGGCAATAAGTGCCCATTGGAATCTTCGCATCAGGTAATTCTAGTAGTGGGCGATTTTAACCCACTACCAACTTTACATATAAAAATATCATTATGAAAGGAGTGTTTATCTTCAACATTCGCGACAGACCCATTATTCCACCGCACCCGCAGAGGGTGATTTTTTATGCCCAAATCTATTATCAAACAAAATTTTAATCTAATGGAGGTAAAAAACTAATGAAAACTTTTAATGAAATCAAAATCATTGGTGTTGACCATGGTTATGGCAACATCAAAACTACAAACCACTGTTTCAGAACAGGCATTACGGCTTACGATTCAGAGCCACTTTTCACAAAGGATATGCTTGTTTACGGTGGTAAGTTCTATCTTATCGGTGAAGGACACAAGGAGTTTCTTTCCGACAAAATCAAAGACGAGGACTATTACGCCCTCACCCTTGTGGCTATTGCAAAGGAGTTAAGTGCTGAGAACTTAACGGAGGCCACAGTTCATATTGCGGCTGGACTGCCTCTTACTTGGACTGCAGGTCAGAAAGAGAGCTTCAAAGCATATCTCACCAAGAATGAGGAAGTAACTTTCACTTGGCAGCATACTGAGTACAAAATCAGAATAGCAGGCGCAAGCATCTATCCGCAGGGATATGCGGCAGTTTCACAGTTTGCAACAAAAATGGATGGTGTAAACCTTGTTGCAGATATTGGTAACGGCACTATGAATGTTCTCTATGTAATTAACGGCAGACCGCAATCAGAAAGAATGTACACGGAAAAGTTCGGTACTCACTTCTGTACTGTTGATATCCGTGAAGCTTTCCTCAGAAAAACACAGAGGGAAATCAATGAGCATATTATTGACGAGGTACTGTGCAAGGGTACTGCAAACATTGTTCAGTCGGATATGAAGATTATCAAGGCAGAGGTTGTGAAGTATGTAGGTGAAATCTTCCACAGACTCCGTGACCACGGGTACGATGAAAATACTATGATGCTGTATATCACCGGCGGTGGCGGTTGTCTTGTAAAGAATTTCTATAAGTTCAATGCAGACCGTATTCAGTTCGTTGATGACATCTGTGCGGCGGCAAAGGGCTATGAGTACCTTGCTGAAACTATGATGAAAAGTGGCAGGATATGAGTGAGTATCGCATAAATGTCCGCTTTAATTTAAGCGACACGGAACACACGGCAATCATTGATTATCTGAACAGCCTTGATAAAGAAAAGTATAAATCAAGAAATCAATTTATCATTGATGCGATTAAATCGGCTATTGCTTATGAAGAAAAACAGACGGCAGATGATGAACTGCTTGAAAAATTCCGTGAGATTCTGAAAGAGGAGCTGTGCGGTATTTCAGTTGCCGTAACTGCTCCTTCTTCGGCGGGTATTGATATGGAGCTTACAGAGGAGCAGAAGCTGAAAAATGATGCAGAGGCATTGGCGTTTCTTGATATGTTTTAACGGTGCCAAAACACTCGGATTTCGGAGCCACAGACAAAAATGCAATAAAAAAAGGCACCGATTACGATGCCAACAGATTGGAGGTGATATTTATGACTGATAACGAGAAAAAGCTGATACAAGCCAAGCACAGACTTGAACAAGCTGAAAACCGCAACCGTAAAAAGGAACGCACAGAGCGAAATCACAGACTTATTGTAGAAGGTGCGATTTTGGAGAAGCTTTTACCTGAAATCAAGACGATGAACCTTACTGATATTGAGGGGTATTTACTCGAAAAGCTGAACTAAAAGCTTATATATTTCCCTTAAGGGCGCACTTACTCACCACCTCGTCGTCACAAGTTTCGTATCACTCGTTTCCGCATAACTGCGAAAACTCATTCACTTCACTGTTCCTCCTCTCCCCAAAAAGTCTATGACTTTTCGGGGGCCCCTTGTGTGGTGTAGTGCGCTCTCCGAGGGTCGAAGAAAACTGCCCTCACAATAGAGAGCAGTTTATAACTAACTGTAAGTTATTCAGCATCATTGATTGCTTCGACAAAAAATTTAGCAATATTTTGCCACTCACTTATAGCTTCGGGAGCTTCATGGCTGAAACGAATTATCTTTTCGTCTTTAGCCAGTAACACAAAATCTCCGTCTGCACAGGTTGCAATAACTATACCTTCAGGCTTTTCTTCAAGTAATTCTTCTTTTTCCAAGCCTTCGAAAAATTCAGTAGTTGTCTTTAATGAATCGGCATAAGACAAAAAAGTGTATTCATCAGAAAGCAGACCACCATCACTGACTAAATAGTAAGGCAGTATGCTACTGTATAGAGGGTCTATTATTGATTCAGCAATCTTTTTGGTAATTCTTTTGTTAAAATCCTCTTTGCGCTCAGTTTTTGTTTTTCGTAAAAATTCAAGAGCTTCTTTTTCTTTTACAATGTATTCTGGTCTGCCCTTTGCTTTCAACTTTTCATATTCTTTAAAAATCTTTTCCATATACTCCATTAACGGTCTCGGAGCCTCGTCTGTTTCGTCAAGCTCATATCCGTTGGGACACTTATCTACGATACAAGCAGGAGTGAGGTTTGCCCACGAAAGAGCTTTTTCTTTTATGAGCATTTCTGCAGTGTCCTTATGTATTAGTACTGTATATCTTCCGCAAAAATCATATGTAGAAGAACAGTAAACATAAGCTATACCACCTGAAGGCATATCCTCTTTAAGATAGCAGTCCTGAAGTCCGATACGCTGCAAATCATAAAAAATCGAAGCTATTTTCGGTAAGTATCCGCCGAGAGACTGAATTTTTGCCTTTTGCTTTTTATCTATATATCTGTCATATGCAATACGAGGAATCTTTTTATGTGGAAAGAGATAAAAATACTGTTCAGCTTCATATCTGCCCTTATCCTGCACCCAGCAGAAATCAATATCAGCAATTCCGTTTTCAACGCAGGCTTTTCTGAAACGGTCGGGTACACAAACATAACGGAAGCCTTTCGGAGCAATATTAATTTCGTGAAATGCGCTTATAACATCAAGATATATTTCTTTATCATTTTGTGTCTTAACTGCGACCTTATCAAGATTTGTGTTTTCTTTGAAATTTTCTATTTTTATCTCATACCATTCACTTTTGATGTCTGTGTATGTTCTCTCATACCAACCACGTGCACGCCAACCCTGTTCTTTGCAGAAAGTTTCTATTTTATCAAGCACTGTATCTGCGTCAGGCTCATCCATATCGAGCTCACTCCATCCGACACAATCACACTTTTTGCCGAGAGAGTGAACGAAATCTATATTTTCTTGATATTTATCGTCTCCGAATCTATGATTTCTTTTATCGAGTATCCAAGTTAAATGCTCTTTATAATTCATAACATCACTCATTTCAATTGATATAATTTAATTATACCACACCACCTGTGTTTGCACCTTGATTTCCGTTTGAATGAACATGCTCTAAAAATTTTTTACCATCAATAGTTGTATTATTGCCAATATTAACATTTGAACCAGTTATGTTGATATCCCCACCTGAAATATTAATTGCTTTTTCTGTCAAACTAATTAAAGCACCGGCTTTTGTTCCAATGACTAAATCGCCATCAGGATAAATATAATTTTCATTATCCGGATAAAAACCAATTTCAAAAATATTATCGTTGATGTCATGAACTTTTGCTTCAGAACTTTCTGCAATAACTCCTGATGATCTATACAAATCAATATCATCATCAAAAAATCTTACAACTCCTCTATCGCCAACTTTTAATTTTAGAATAAAAAAGCCTGTTGGCGATTTCAAATGTCTTACAGGAACATTTTGTAGAATATCGGCTACACCATTTGAATAATATTCAATATTTACACTATCCTGATTATTAACTTTAATAATTTTTGCTGCAAATTGAACTCTCAAATCTTTTTTGAGAGCCTTTAAAATTCTTGAAAAAGCACCCTCAAAACTTCTATCGTCATGTTGTTTTTCTTCATATTCAAATTCATTACTCATTTTATTCAGCCTTTTTTGCTTTTTTCTTTTTTGTTTTTTCTACAGGAACTTTGATTATTACGTCAGTAGTTCCGGCAGTTCCGTAATTGTTGCA
>CALEII010000037.1 GCA_937876205.1 uncultured Clostridia bacterium | reverse complement strand
TTAGCAAATAAAATCCCTCTATAGGATTTATATCCTCAATTATATTTTTTGTTTGTACACCAATTGGTAACATAATTTCTCTCTTTCTATTATCCATTTGATGATTGAGATATGATTCTCACCAAAGAAATTTGCTATGGTCATATCATTTGAATCCGACACCTCAATCGTCAACAAATCTTGTTTCAATGAATCAGATAAAGGTAAAGAATACAAAGGCCAAGACATTAAAGATGCTATAGCTAAATCTGTAGCATCTTTATCATCAAACATATAAGTCAATGCCAGAGTTTCTTCATCGAAAATATCTTCAAGCTCATAAAAAGTTCCTATCGGATACTTTGTAAAAAGGCTTAATGCATACCGTTTTAACTCAACACTCGCACAGCCTTTTACTAATGAGTCTAAAGTCGTTCCACATATTTGAATTTCAGACGATCCTTTAGAAGTTATTATTCCTCTTTCTATTTTCAATTCGCTAAATCTCTGCAACCGGCTAAACTGTGTGAGTGTCTTATCAAATACTTCCTGCAAGTTACCTTCATAATCAGAGGGTAATGTTTCATTAAAACAAAATGTAATCATTACAACAGTTTTTCCATATTTATTTCAAACTGGTCAAACATACCTATTGGCCACTTATTAATACGACCGTTATCATCCAATTTTGGACTTTCAATAATTGTATTATTATTACCGTCAAGTTCAAACCAATGTATTGCTACATTCTTTGCAAAACCATTATTCTCCTTTGCAAAGACACGAACACCATCAAATAAATGATCACTATGTGTTTCTACTATCACTTGACTTCCTGCCATAACAGACAGACATATTAGTCGAGCCAATTCTGCCTGTCCTTTAGGATGCAGATGAGCTTCAGGATTTTCTATTAAAACAACTTGTTGAGTTATCGGACCCAACAATAAAGCTGCTATCACTGGTAAGGTATAACTTAGGCCAAAGCCGACATTAATCGCTCTATGATCATTAAATAATGCATATGAAGAATCCGTATGATTCTGAATATGATGTTCAAACTTTACACCCGGAGAGATCGATGTTAACCATGCTTTTAAATTAAAACCTAATGTTTCACCTTGAGAATTAATATGCCTCAAGAAAGCTGGTAATATCTCATCTCGATACTTTTCTATGCACTTTAAAACATTTTCTCCCCGCTCTCCTAAATGTTCATCTTGTGTAATCGGAATAGACAATCTCGGTCCAAAACGATCAGCTGAAATATACAATAATTTAGGAAAATCATTTTCTTGTGGAGCTAGGGCATTTGCACCGGAATCATATTGTATAGACTTTTCATCAACTCCAGAACAATAACTTGATTTTATAGTAAAAGGAGTTTTAACAAAACTATTTTGAAGTTCTGATTTGCCACCATGCCCAATAAGCAATGGATTATACATTCCCTGGCTATAGTTTCTCAAAATCCTTATAGCTTGAATGACAGAGCTTTTTCCCGAGCTGTTCAATCCTGTGAGTAATGTTAAAGGGGACAATTTGATGTCTTCATTGCAGAATGACTTAAATCCCTCTAGACTAACATCATGTATCATAACTACTATTTATACTTTTGAACAAGAGATTTCAATAAATTAAAATTGTAGGGGCGGAATCTATTTCCGCCCGTTGGTTTGTGTTATTATTTACTATAAGTTCATACATTTTGTGACAAAATAAGGTATAATGTTAGAATATTATATTATGAAAGGATAGGGTTATAATGGGATTTTTTCAAAATGCCGACCCGATGGTGCTTGTGGCATTCGTGGGTTATCTTATAATAATGCTCGCCATCGGCTTCTATTTCTCCAATAAGAGCAAAAATATGAACGAATACTTTCTTGCAGGCCGTGGACTGAACAGCTGGGTAACAGCTATGTCAGCGCAGGCTTCCGATATGAGCGGTTGGCTTCTTATGGGACTTCCCGGTGTCGCATACTGGTGCGGTCTTGCAGATGCCGCATGGACAGCAATCGGTCTTGCGGTAGGTACATACTTCAACTGGCTTATCGTTTCAAAGAGACTTCGCCGTTACAGTATCAGAGCAAACAATTCAATCACTCTTCCCGAATTTTTCTCAAACCGTTTCCGTGAAAAGAATAAGGTCATTATGACAATTGCTGCTCTTTTCATTCTTATCTTCTTTACAGTTTACGCTGCAAGCTGTTTTGTAACATGCGGTAAGCTGTTCTCAACACTTTTCGGTCTTGATTATAAGGTAATGATGATTGTCGGTGCTGTCTTTGTTCTCGTTTACACAATCCTTGGCGGTTTCCTTGCAGAAAGTGCATCAGACTTTATGCAGGCAATTGTTATGATTGTCGCTCTTACAATCATTGTTATTATGGCAACAATAAAGGCAGGCGGTCCTGCTGCCGTTATTGAAAATGCAAAGGCTATCCCCGGATTCCTTGATTTCTTCGGTCTTGCAACACCCACGCTCAATGAAGCAGGTGAGCAGATTATTCAGGCAGGTCAACCCGTTTTCGGTGAAGCTGCAGAATACGGTTTCCTTTCAATCGCTTCTTGTATGGCATGGGGTCTCGGCTACTTCGGTATGCCTCAGGTTCTTCTGAGATTTATGGCTATCCGTAAGGAGGGCGAGCTCAAGATGTCAAGAAGAATTGCAATGGTATGGGTAGTTATTTCTCTTGCAGTTGCAGTTTTCATCGGTCTTGTCGGCAGACAGCTTTATCCCACAGCTCATATTACATCTTCAGGCGCAGAAAACATTTTCATCACAATGACAACCTCATTCTTCTCAACAGGCATCGGCCCCATCTTTGCAGGCTTCATTATGGCAGGTATCCTTGCAGCAACAATCAGTTCTTCTGACTCATACCTTCTTATTGCTGCTTCTGCTTTTGCAAAGAACATCTTCCAGGGTGTTGCAAAGAAGAATGCAACAGACAAGCAGGTTATGCTTGTTACAAGAATCACTCTTCTTGTTATTGCAATCATCGGTGTTATAATTGCTCTTGATGAAAACAGTGTAATCTTCACAATCGTTTCATTCGCATGGGCAGGCTTCGGCGCAACATTCGGTCCCATTATGCTCTTCTCACTGTTCTGGAAGAGAACAACAAGAGCCGGTGCAATTGCAGGTATGGTCGGCGGTGCAGCTATGGTATTCTTCTGGAAGCTCGTCATCAGACCTCTCGGCGGCGCATGGAATATATATGAACTTCTTCCCGCATTCATCTTCTCAGCGATACTTATTGTTGTTGTTTCACTTCTTACAAAGAAACCCTCAAAGGAAATTGAAGAGGACTTTGAAGCTGTAAAGAACGGCACTGTTGCAGAAACTGTTTCAGCTGAATAACAAAAAGTTTTCCCGTCCGAGCAATTCAGACGGGAATTGTTCTACCTTAAAAACGCATAAATATTCATTTATACCGTATAATTTGCTGTTTTATACAATATTTATACATAAATTTATGCAATTATTTATCTTTTTAGGTATTGCAAAATATGTCGCAGGGTATTATAATATATCACAGAAAAAAACAAAAGAGGTTTTTACAATGGATAAAAAAGATATCAAAAAAGTTGTTCTCGCCTACTCAGGCGGTCTTGACACATCAATCATTATTCCCTGGCTTAAGGAAAACTACAACAACTGTGAAGTTATTGCAGTTTCAGGTGACGTAGGACAGGGTACAGAGCTTGACGGTCTTGAAGAAAAGGCTATCAAGACAGGTGCTTCAAAGCTCTATGTTCTTGACCTTAAAGAAAAGTTCATTACAGACTACATCTGGCCCACACTCAAGGCCGGTGCAGTTTATGAAAAGGATTATCTTCTCGGCACATCCTTTGCCCGTCCCATCATCGCTAAGGAAATCGTTGAGATTGCTAAAAAAGAAGGCGCAGATGCTATCTGCCACGGCTGTACAGGTAAGGGTAATGACCAGGTTCGTTTTGAGCTTACAATCAAGGCTTTTGCTCCCGAGCTTGCTATAATCGCTCCCTGGAGAGAGTGGTCAATCAAGTCCCGTGAAGAAGAAATCGAATATGCAGAGGCACACAATATTCCTCTTAAGATAAACAGAGAAACAAATTACTCAAAGGATAAGAACCTCTGGCACCTTTCACACGAAGGTCTTGACCTTGAGGATCCCGCAAATGAGCCTCAGTACCTCAAGGAAGGCTTCCTTGAAATGGGCGTAGCTCCCGAAGCAGCTCCCGATAAGCCCACATACGTTACAATTCACTTTGAGCAGGGTGTTCCCACAGCTATCGACGGCAAGGAAATGGGCGCAATCGAGCTTCTTGAAACAGCTAACAAGCTTGGCGGTGAAAACGGTATAGGTCTTGCTGACCTCGTTGAAAACAGACTTGTAGGTATGAAGTCAAGAGGCGTTTATGAGACTCCCGGCGGAACAATCCTTTACAGAGCCCACGAAATTCTTGAAACACTCTGTCTTGACAGAGATACACAGCACTACAAGGAGCTTGTTGCTGCCAAGTATGCAGAGCTTGTTTACTTCGGTCAGTGGTTCACACCTCTGCGTGAAGCTCTTGCAGCTTTCGTTGACGAAACACAGAAGACAGTTACAGGTGATGTCAAGCTCAAACTTTACAAGGGCAATATCATCCCTGCAGGCACAACTTCGCCCTATTCACTTTACAGTGAAGAAGTTGCCACATTTGATGAGGATCAGGTTTACAATCAGGCTGATTCAGCAGGATTCATCAACCTCTTCGGTCTTCCCATCAAGGTCAGAGCAGAGCTTTCAAAGAACTGGGATAAATA
>CALEII010000036.1 GCA_937876205.1 uncultured Clostridia bacterium | reverse complement strand
CAGAGCCGATAAGCGAATCGGGAACTCCGAGCCCTATAAAAGCAATATAAATAACAATTAAAAGAAAGCTTGTCATAATACATCTCCGCAAATTCTTATTTGTCGGACTGATTATATCACATATAAGCAATAATTACAATCGGGTGCGGGTGTCAAAAAAAATCAATGCGAAGCATTGTATATCATCAATTCCGCAAGGAATTGCATATCATCAAAACAAAGCTTTGTATATCATCAAGCCGACAGAAATGCACACTTCGTGTGATGATATACCAAGCCTGTCGGCTTGGATAAAAAAATTAAGGACTTCTATTGAAGTCCTTGATTTTTAATGATTACAGCTTGTTTTTATCAAAATTATAAATTTTTAAATGATAAACAAATTTAGAAAGAAAAAATAATCTCAGTTCAAGAACTGATTAAAAACAAACACTAATCCGAAGTTACCTCACAATACTTACCGATATTGAACATTTTTTTCGGGAATGGCTGTTTCTTTCCGCAAACGGTTATATCCTCAAGCTCTACTTGAACTGTGTTTGTGTTGCTGTCTGTGCCTGCGATTTTCGGTTTCATATATGAAGTGTAAGAAACATTTCTGAATACTACGTTTTTAATCTCAAAATTTTCTGCTTCTTCATCATAGATTTTCACGAGAATCGGTCTGCCTTCATCACGGAATATTTCAATATTTTCAAAAAGAACTCCGTCTATACTGCCTTCTGTCTGCTCTGCTACAACAACAAGCGAACCGATTCTGTCGTTATCCCATATACCGTCACGATAAATTACAGCACAGTCACGGAATGTCACATCGGAAATCTTCTTGTTGACTTCACCCGTAATGCCAAAGCATCTTGCATAGCCGCCCCAGGCAATACAGTTTGTGAATGTGATGTTTCTGCTGTCCATTGTACCGCCGAGAGCCTTTACCTCAAAGGTGTCGTCTGCCACTCTTGCAAAGCAGTTATCAACGGTTACGTTGTGGCTGTTGCAGATTGCAAAGCCGTCGCAGTTGCCACGGTTGCCGATGATATCTACATTGTCGATGCTGACATCAGTGCAACAATAGGAGATAAACGACCATTCGGGAGAGTTTATAATTTTTACATCACTGATATTTACGTTATTGCAGTTGGTAAAAACAACACCTCTTCTCTCTCGTCTGTCGAGACGGGTCATATCTATTACACCCCTGCCTGCAAGGGTTATGTTGTTGCAGTTGTAAAAATTAATAAACGGATACCTTGTAAGTCCTATAGCATTATCCATCGGTGCAGTGGGTTCAAAATATTTATTTTCGTCCTCTGCACAATCAATATCATAAAGATGGTTTGCAGTCACATAAGCACCTTCACGGAGATAAATTACCAGATTATTGTGTGAAACAATGTTGACGTAGTCGTATTGATACACACCTTTATCAATAACCCAGACATTATCCTCTCCGTATTGCTCTATATATTCTGCAATTTCTTTATCTTCATCAACCTTTTCACGCACTGTAAGGGTGTAGCCGTAATATTGGTTTGCATCGTTGAAAAGGAAGGTATAGATGCCTGTTTTGTTGATGGATGCGGTTACGGTGTTGTCTATACACTGTGCCTTTACGCCGTGTGATTCAGGCAGAACAACAGCATTTTTAAGTGCCACATCAGCACCTGTTATCTCGATATTGAATGAAAAATCTTTGCTTGAATCAACATAAATTTCGGAGAATGAATGTAGCGTGCCTGTATCATCAACACGTATAAAAACCACCGAGGCATAAACGGGGATTTCCTCTCCGCTCACCTTTGCAGTGTAATAAGGCGATATCGTTATACCGTTTATGTCATCATATCCGCCGGACTGTACGTATTCGGGCAGTTGAGCCGAGGCTCTGCCTACAAGCTCCTGCTCAGTAAGTCCCGCCTCTTCGAGAGTGATTATCGCCTCATCCGGGTATTCAAGAAAGGAAAAATCAAAATTCTCACTTTCAGGATAAACCGTTGCAGGAAACAACAGATTTGAACAAAAAATTGAAACAGTTGTGAAAATTGTAAAGAAAAATTTGACGATAGCTTGCATTGTTTTTCCTCCTGTTCTTTACGCAAACTTTTGCTTATATTTACAAATCTTTATTTGTAAAACAGATTATAGCACATATAACCTGAAATTACAATCGGGGGCGGGTGTCAAAAAAAATCAATGCGAAGCATTGTATGTAATCCGTCACAGACGGAATGTAATCACACCGCAGGTGTGGATGTAATCCTTTCAAAGAAAGGTATGTAATCAATCCGAAGAAAGACATACACTAAGGTGATGACATACAGCTTTGCTGATTACATACGCCTGACGGCGATTACATACCAATCCTTCGGATTGGATAAAAAATTAAGGACTTCTTTAGGGTACCCTTCATAAGGAAGTTGGTACCCCAAGGTGGCTTCTGTAGTAAAAATATTAATTTTTCACGGTGTAGCTTATGCTATGCCGTTTTTTCTTTGGCTTGTTTTTTGTTAATGTGCTTTTAATAAAGAGCTTCCATTTCTTCAGGCGAGAAGAATTTGATAATACCAACACCTTTATAGTATATATCAATGTTTTGATGTCTAACACCGTCAATGTAGTTTGGCTTTGATACAACAATCTTTTCAATAAACTCATGTACAATTTCAGGAGTTAATTCCTTTAGTCTTGTAACTCGCTTTGCTTTTTCAATGAATTGCTGTAAGTTTTCTTTCTTAACGGATGCAGTACTGATATACTCTTCCATTTCAGGAATGGTTTCTTTTAAAGTTCTCTGCTCGTTTTCCAAAGATAAGGATAAAGTGGCAAACCTTTCATCAGATACCTTTCCGATTATGTTATCTTCGTAAAGCTTTTGAATTATGTTGTCAATTTCACTAACACGCCTGCTTGCTTTTTCAAGCTCTCTGCGTTTGGTAAGTAACTCTTTCTGCTGCCTTATGTCAAGAATATTCATCTGCTCTTTTGCAAACTGTGTCTCGTAACATTGCACATACCACAAAACTCTTTTCATACTTTCAAGCACAAGCTCATTGATAACCTTTTCTCTGATGTAGTGTACTGAACACACATCAGAATTTTTTCTGTAAGCTGAACAACAGAAGAAGGCTTGCTCACGTTTGTAATTGTTAGTTGAACAGTAATAAAGTTTCTCACCGCAATCACCACAGTATAAAAGACCTGAGAACATACTCACTATTCCTGTTTTGGTGTATCTGCGTTTGTGTTTACGCAATTCTTTTACAAGGTTGTATGTTTCTCTGTCAATTATTGCAGGATGCGTGTCTGTAAAAATTATCCATTCGTTTTCAGGTCTTTCCACTCGCTTCTTGTTCTTGAAAGATTTTCTCATGTAGCGGAAGTTTACTGTATCTCCGCAATACTCCTGCTTCATAAGAATATCAACGACGGTACTTGGGCTCCAATTAAATTGTCTTGCAGGCGGTTTAGAACAACAACGACCAATGCTGCTCCAATATTCCGTAGGTGTCATTATCTGTTCAGCCTTTAACCTCTTTGCAATCTGTGACGGACCTAAACCTTCAATGCAGAGATTGAAAATTTTTCTGACAACTTTAGAAGCCGGTTCGTCAACAATCCACTCTTTGGTGTTCTCAGGATTTTTCATATAACCGAAAGGCGGATTAGTTGTGAGAGGTACACCTGACATTCCTTTGCTCTTGAAAACATTTCTTACCTTCTGACTTGTGTTCTTTGCGTGCCATTCGTTAAACAAATCTTGCATAGGTACAATGTCGCTTATACCCTTTGCCGTATCAATATTATCCATTATGGCAATGTACCTGATACCCATTCGGTCAAACTCTTCTTCAAGTAACTGACCGACAACAAGTCTGTTTCTTCCAAGACGGGAATGGTCTTTGACTATGAGCGTAGAAATTTTTCCTTGCTCACCGAGCTCCATAATTTCTGTGAAGGCAGGTCTTGTGAAAGTTACACCTGACCATCCGTCATCAATGAACACTCTTATATTTTTAAAACCGTTTTCTTTGGCATACTTTTCAAGTATAGCCTGTTGATTTTTTATGCTGCCCGATAAGCCTTCCTGTTCATCATCTCTTGACAGTCGGCAATAAAGGGCGGTAATTTTTTCTGACTGTTTACGCATTATACTCCTTTCCACAGCCGTTATGATTTGAATTGTAGGACATCTATAGTATAGCATAACTTTTCTTAAACTTCAACACTTTAAAGTGTGATATTTTAGTTTTTTACTGTTCTTCTTTTAAAATTATTCTTTCAATTTTTCTGACCAAAGGTTCATTTGATTTCTGATTGAAGTGACTGTTAACCGAATAAACTGTTCCATCAATTTTCTTTTGAAAATTTATCGGACGAGGATATTGAAACTTTTCATACCAAGCTAACCGTTCCTCTTGTGTCATCGCAGAAATTTTTGAAATCAAATTTTTAATTTCTCTCATAAACGCCGTGATGAAAATGAATTCGTCTTCACTTAAATCTTTAATCTTATACATAGCTTCGCTCATCTTTTCGTCTCCTTTCTTTTTAATTTTTTTCTCGGGGTTTTAGGGGTAGCTCCCTAACAAGCGGAATTTGGATATTCAAATTCATTGCTTGCTGATACTAATGCCACGGCATTTAAGTAGAAGCAAGTGAATTTGACCGTACAAATCCATTGCTTGTTAATACTGATGCCACCGCATTAAGTAGTAACAAAGCAAGGATGCGAGTACTCATATCCATTGCTTGTTAAGACACGTGCCATAGCAAAGTAGTCGCAACAAGTAAATGTGTCCGTATAAATTCAGTGCTTGTTGATACTGAAGCCACCTGAAACCGCATTCTCTGTATTCTGGTAATTGTAATAAAGTTTGTTTTGTGTTCTAAATTTTTTCTTACTCCTTTCCAAATGTTTTTAGCTTTTTGTTTTGATGCGAAAACAATTCCTCACCTATTAGGACTGGGAGAAGCCAAATGGACACCCAAAAATCAAATTGTTTTAAAAATATTTACAACCCGCCGCAAGAAAAATTGCAAAACAAAAAAGCCGCTACATACTTCGGGCAACAGAAACAAGCGTGGAAGAAAATTTCTTTCCGCGCCGGTATTCTGTTTTAAACCCAAAATATGTAACGGCTTTGAATTAAATCAAAGCAAAAGAAAAAAAGAGAAAAGGGTTTTCACTTCTGTCCGTTCCGCTCACTGAAAGGGGCAGAGACCTGTAGCATCAGCGGGCTATCATTTTTATGTCTTATGTTGACGGAGCTATTGTACATTAACAAGAAAAATTTGTCAATGCGGATTTTGTCGAAGAGTTTTAAAAATTTTTTTACGGTCAATAATGCTTGGTTCGGTTTTCAGAAAAATTTTCCTCTCCATATATATATAACGACAACAGAACACAAAAATGTTCCTGGGTTTTGAAAAAAGTTGAAAAATATTCTTTTGCTTCGCAACCTGCCGCCAATAAGAAAAAGTTTTTTCTTCTGAGTGTTTATCTGAGTGTTTATAAATTATTACATCCTTCCTTGAAATTTTTCTGATAACCTTAACAGTTATATGGTGAGGGTATCACCCTCGTAATTCCTACAGAGCACAGAATGTTTTTGTTGTCAATAGAAGAAGCAAAGCGGCTATTGATGACGGAAACAGACTGTGGCAATGTCATGAACCTCCATTTTATTATGTTATCTTATTACTGATATAGGTTTAGACTAACAACTTGTATATTCCTTAAAATATCACTGCTACAGGATTCATTATTGTAAATCTCTTTGGGTAAAGGGAATGTATCCCCTCAAAGCATTATCTAAATCTATGGTTGCATAATAATCAATAATCATTTTTCCATCTTCTATTGTATAGTTGCAGAATTCTATCAAATTATCTTCTGTATCGCCGTTGTGATACGCATAATCGAAAAAAGATTTGACAATATCAATATTTTCGATTCTAAAGAAGATTTTTGTTTGAAGAGGTTCACAGGCATACCATTCATCAATTTCTTGAATCAATTTTTGCTGTTTTTCAAAGTACAACTCATTAAGACCGCTTTTTCCAGAACGAATCAATTCTAAATTATCTTCTATACGTGTATTCTGCATAATTGGGACACCATAGAATAAATGATGGTCATTTAGATATTCTTGTAAGGTACTATCATTGGTTACGAATGCCATTTGATACATATTACACCATGTAGCAAACAAAAAGCTAAACACACCTGTATGTTCAAATATCTCATCAGTGTTATGTGTTTCTCGCATCGTTTCAGATAAATCGAACCGAATACCTGTGTCCTTCATCATTTCGATAAACATAGTTTTTGCATCAGTAAACCGTTCCAACAAGATGCTGTTCTGTACAAACTTCATTTGATACAAATATGAAAGAAGTTTGCTTTGGGAAAGGGAACGAATTTTCAAGAACTTTTTGATGTATGTATTGATTTCATCCCAAAACACTACCTGTTGTGAATGATCACAAATATCAAAAGCATCAAAATCAACTTTTTCAAGCAGCCAATTTATATATTCTGCAACTTCAATTTCAGCATTAGTATTATCGGCTGTTTTCTTTAATTCAATGAGTGTGTAATACTCATCTTCGTATCCTGTCTCATCCCATAATTCCCACTTTTCTTGTGCCGCCTTGATAATATCTTGATCACCAACAACATCAACAAACACTTGCTTATCTCCGCTGTTGAAGTGAAAACCATACTGACTCATTAAGTTTTTTAGCATTGAGCCATCAATCAGTTCAATAGGTTTACCTTCAGCAAAACTAATGGCGCTTTTGGTGAAATGACCTGTTGTCATCAATATGCCTTTATTGGCTCTTTCTGACATAACAACACCATACAGATCTCGGATAATCGATTCACCAACGCTACCCGCATATCTTTTGCACTGAATTATATACTTACCAGACAAAAGTGGCTGATGGTTATAAGCGATCAAATCAATACCACCATCGCCACTTGCTTTGGTAGTCTGAGTTGTGAATCCCATTTTTTCAACGAGAACCTGACAAACATTTTCAAACTCAATGCCGCTAAGTTTATCAACATCAAATCCGATGGATTCTGCAAATGCTTCTCGCTGTTTTCTTTCCTCTTCTTCCGATGCAACTTTCTGCATTATTTTCTTTACCTTAATGTCTCGGTCTAATAGGGACTTCAGCATATCCATATCTGTTTGAAGCAAATCATCTTGCTTATCTATATATCCAATGGATATCATGTATTTCAGCTTGGCAATATAATCATCGATTTTCTCAATGTACCAAATGTTTGAAGCATGTCCACCAAGGTTAATGAATTCGGTTATTTTCTTTTTGTAGTTTTCTATTTTACGCTTTTCTGCATTTACAGCTGCCCTGCCTTCTTTTGCCAATTCAGAGGCAGGTGGAGAAACATATATACAATTTACTTCAAGATTAGTTAAAAAATCATCAAATTCTAATGACATATCAAAAGCTTCTTCAAACAAACTATTCTTTTTATTTAAATTTTCTTCTTCTTTTTTTTGTCTCTAATCGCGTTAGCTGCAGCAGCTCCCAAAAATGATTTTAAAAAACTCATGATGTTCCTCCTATAAAAAATGCGTGACCGAAGCCACGCACGAAAAGCGCAACTCCTATTGTCGCCAAACAAAGCTCAAACAGAAAAGGAAGCCTTATTACCATCCGAGTGGAGTCACGTTTTTACCGAACTCATATCGGATGATAACTAAAAAAGGGTATAATATCCCCTTGATAATATAATTTCCTTATTCTGCTTTGTTTGGCTTTATTATTATAGCACTTTATTTGACAAAAGAAAAGATTAAACTGAAAAATAATTATAACAAAAAAATTCCATCTAAAGGCCAATATTCTACTGCTAAAAGAGATTTTTTCTCATTTAGTTGTTGATTTTTTTAAAAAAATGCATATAATGTATATATAAATGTATGAAAGGAAGAAAGAATATGTTAGTTCAATTCAATTTTAAAAACTTTAGATCTTTTAGAGATGATGCCATACTAGATATGTCTGCAACAAAAATAACGGAATTTAACGATCATATTGTTACTGTAGCTAATGAAAAGCTACTTCCTGTAGCTGCCATATACGGAGCAAATGCGAGCGGAAAATCTAATGTGTTTGAAGCATTTAAGTATATGGCTTTATATGTAATACGCTCTTTTTACTATGGTGATGAAGCTGAAAACAAAACAGGAAAATCTGAATTTGCACCTCCTACACCCTTCTTATTTGATAAAAACTCTGTTAATGATGAATCTTCATTTGAAGTATATTTTACTGACTCAAACAATGGTCCAGAAAAAGTATATAACTATGGATTTTCAGTTGGACGAGATGGTATAACTGAAGAATGGTTAAATTACAAATCAAAATCATCTCGCAATGATTATAAAACTATTTTTTATAGAAATAAAGAAACAATAGATTTAATTGGATTGTCTAAAAAGCATCAAGAAAATATTATGAGTTCCTTGAACAAGGAAACTTTAATTGTCTCTTTAGGAGCAAAATTAAAAATTGAAAAATTAAAATTAATTCGTAATTGGTTTTTACAATGTGAAACCGTAAACTTTGGTAATCCTGAAGAAAATATATTTTGGTCTAGACTTTTACCAAAAGGATTTATTACAGATAAGGCAGTACAAGAAAATGTAATAAAATATTTTTCTTCATTTGACACCTCAATAATTGGATTTGATGTAAAGGAATTAGACAATCCAGATAATGAGCAAAAGAAAAGAGTCCGAATTGAATCAATTCATAAAATTATTGATTCAGATGACACTGCATCAATTTCCTTAAAAGAAGAATCTTCAGGCACCCTTAAAATGTTCTCGTTATATCCTGTATTGCAAGATGTTTTGAAAGCGGGCAGTGTTTTATTTGTAGATGAATTAAATGCTCGTTTACACCCATTACTAGTACGCGCTTTTATAATTGCCTTTTTAGATCCAAGTATAAATACTAATAATGCTCAATTAATTTTTACTTGTCACGATTCTTGGCAATTAAATAATCAATCTTTAAGAAGAGATGAAATTTGGTTTGTGGAAAAAGATCTAAATGGAGTTTCTTCACTATATTCACTTGTTGATTTTGAAGATGAAGATGGAACTAAAATTAGAAAAGACGAAAATTACGAAAAAAATTACCTTTTAGGTAAATATGGAGCAATTCCAACATTAAACAGATTTGATTTGTTTAAGGAGGAATCATAATGGACAGGAATCCAAGAAAAGGCACACGAAAAGAAAGAGAAAGTTTCCATAGAAACTATACACCTCACTTAGGATATTATATCATTGTTACAGATACTAAGGAAACGGAACACAATTATCTTTCAGGTTTAAGAGATTCTATTCCCCAAGAATTACAACGGAATCTAGTTATAAAAATTAGTGAAACCAATACAGATAATCTCATTCAAGAAGTGTTACGAATACGTGCATTGCATCCACAATTTAGTGAGCCATGGATAATATTCGATAGAGATCAGATTAAAAATTTCGATGCAATTATAGAAGCAGCACATAAATCTAATATAAAAGTAGGGTGGTCAAATCCGTGTATCGAAGAATGGTTTAGTGCTTACTTTGGCACTATGCCTACATATAATGATTCTGTTGCATGTTGTACTGGTTTTAGTAATACATTTAAAAGAATAACTGGACAAAAATATCAAAAATCAGACAAAGCAATATATAATAAGCTTTATCGTCACGGAGACGAAGTGAAAGCTATCAATCTTGCAAAACAAAAATTTAATGAACAAGCATCCGATTGTACAAAAAAGCCATCGGAAATGTGTCCTTGTACTACCGTACATATTCTTGTTGATGAAATTAAATCTAAAATCAAAAAATAGAATTTCAATCAAACGCAAAATAGCATCATTATTTGTTTATCTATTTTTATTTTCAGTCTATATTAAAATCAGATCAAATAAACCTAAAAAATCACACCATATAAACTGAACTTGATTACCGGTAACCACAACATATTGTATGATTTTTTTGGTTTTTGCTCTGTATTCGATAGGAATTCCTAGAATAACCAAATGTATTATCCTAGAAAAGCTAACGAATAAAAGGCATTTTTCACATTAATAGTTCAGCACGACCTACATTGCCGTAAGTCGTGCTTTTGTATATCAAGTTCAATTTAACTGTATATCAGCTCGCTGCAAACAATTTCTCTTGCTCGTTGCTGAATATTACCCATCCTCTGTACCCACTCAAGTTGGTCTTGCTCTTTGAGTTGTTCTGTAACACCTTCAGCCTCTTTTATCTGTTCAATCAGAAGGTCATACATTTCATTTGCCTGACGGTCAATATCTGCAAGATAAGGCCAAAGTGTGCATTTAGTTACCATCAGCATAAATATACCTCGTTTGTTGTGTTCAAGGTAGTTTTTGTGCATCATTCCCCATTTACCTACAGTGATATTTGCTTGTTCAGGCGGCAGGATGATGTTTGGAATTTTAAAGTCGCCAACCTGTCGATAAGTTATTTTTATTTTCTCGCTCATTTTACATACCTCCTTTTGAATTCACAACAAAAGTATCGTATGTAAATTTTGCACCAAATCTAAAACCTGAAACAAATCCGTCACAAATGCTCATACTTGAGAACTCATTATATGTGCTCACATAATTTGCAAACTTCTCTTTTTCTTCGTCAGACAGTTTTGCTGCCAGTTCTTCCTCTTTCTTTACAAGCTCATTTAACTTCTTTTTGAGTCTGGGTGTTATTTCTGTGGTGAGCTCTTGTGGCTCAAGATTTCCGTAGAATAATTCTTCAATTATATTTGACATATGTAATCCTCCATATAGATTGATATTACCTACAATTCAATCTTTTAGGCTGATTACAAAAGCCGAAGGGAGACAACTTCCTTACGGAGTGTCCCCCTTCGAAGTCCTTAATTTTTTGGCAGTACTACCCAAATCTGAACTATGGTTATGTAATGGCAACCGCCGAGGATTATCCCCGGCGGTAAGTTTTATTATGCAAAAAGATTTTTGATGAAGTTAAATATTCTTATAAAGAAGCAGATGATTTCTGAGAAGAAGTTTGTGTGAACCTTTCCGCAGTCTGTACAAGTTTCATCTGTGGGTTCAACGGGCTTTTCAAATTCGTGTCCGCAGCTGTAGTCACACTTGTAGTCACCGTCTTCGTCCTTGTGAGTGAGTGCAGGAACAACCTCCTGTGCAACCGCATAATCACATCTTGTGCAATGCTCACCCTCAGTAAGACCTGTATTTGCACAATCGGGAGCTACTGCTTCGTCAATAACGATATCGTGATTATCTGCATCAACCTCGCCGTAGCTTTCACCGCAGGTTTCACAGACTGCCTGAGTGGTGCAGGTTGCTTCACCGCCGTTGTGTGTCAGAGTGATGCTCTTAAATTCGTTTTCATACCTGAATTTCCAAATGTTAGTGCTCAGATCTGGTGCAGATACACTGCTTTCGTTCATTTGTCCACAGTTGAGAATCAAATCACAACCGCCCACTTTTTTTCCGACGGCAGCAAACACAACTCCACCCGTCTCATTAACATCTGTAAGTACGGAACCGAAAGTAATTCTTTGTAACCATTGAGCAGCATAGAATGCCAAATTTCCTAATTTAGTTACCTTGGGAAGGGTAATACTGTTTAAAGCAAATGTATTATTAAACTCGTCATCTACAATTTCCGTAACATCAGGAAGAATCAAATCAATTGTTCCGCAATATGGACTATCCAGGTTGTTATCAGCCAAGTAGTAAAGTGCCGCAGATACAGCAGAAGTATCTATCCCATAAAAATTATACAAAGCAGGTTGGCTGCCTGTTACGATAATCGTTGTGATTCCGCTATCGACATAACCTTTGAGTTCATCCACCAAAGCATTTACATCATCCTTGGTTGCTGTTGTTTTGCCACCCAGAGTGCCGTCAATTACGACAAAATCAGAATTATATCCACAGGAGTCACAAATACTGCCTGTGAAAGATGAATGTGCACACTGATACTTACATTCCTTACACATACCCATGGAATCATATTTGTGGTCTAAATTGCTTTTAATAACACCACAACATTCATAGACCTCGTCGTGCTTAAAGTTGTTTTCACTGTTGACAACATATTTCACAGGTTTCGCATGAACGTTGCTGTCAATTGAACTTAGACCGCAAACACATTTCCCGACTGTTAAACAGTTCCCACCTTCAAAACTGTGATTTTGTGTTTCTGTTTCACTGCAAACCGAGCAAATTCTTGTATGTGTTCCGTCACCTGCATCCGCCCAATCAGAAAAGCTGTGACCGGCGCTTCTTGTTACCTTTAAGTTGTAAAAAATATTGTAGTTGCTGTAGAATGACTTTTCAAACTCCTGCAAAAATTCATCTTCACAGGAATCAATTCTGAAGGATATACTGCTTTCATCCCACGCTGTGTTGCCATCGTTACGCTCAAGAGCAATTTGATAGCTGCAGGTGAATGTTCCGTCATCAGCTTGGGTCAATGACACATCGTAAAATGCATCACCATGCTCAACAGCGTTAAACTCGCCAATGAGCTTGCCTGATGTTTCATAAACAACCCAATCAACAACCTCGAGCTTAATATTATAGTCGAGATTTTCAGCCGCACTTACCTGCACAACCGCCATAGGAAGCATAGTCGCAACCATTAAGATTGAGAGGATTATTGATAAAAGTTTTTTCATTGTGTTGTCTCCTTTTGGGGATTGATTTTGAAACACAAAAACCGCCCAAGTCCGTAAGATATACGAACCTGAACGGTTAATTACCAAATATTAAATTGCGTGCGGAATTTACAGGATAGTTTTGCCCTGTCTGTCTGTGTCTGATAGATTATCGCAAACATCATTTAAACAGTCAACCCTTTCCGCTGGAATTGTAGGTTCATTATATCAGAAAAATTGGCGGTTGTAAATATTTTATGAAAAAGTTTGTTTATTTTTTAGGCAAGGAAAATCCGTTTGCCCGAAGGGTAACTGAATCAATGCGAAGCATTGTATATCATCAATTCCGCAGGAATTGCATATCATCAAAACATAGTTTTGTATATCATCATTGCGAAAGCTTTTTGATACACGCTAAAGCGTAATGATATGCAGTCCTGACGGACTGATGAGATATAACAATGGCATATTTGCCATTGTTGATGATATGCCATTGCTTTCGCAATGGATAAAAAAATTCCTGTTCTTGCGAACAGGAATTTTTTGTCAGTACGTCTTATTTTAGAACCATAATTCACTAACTCATCAACAGCTCTACAAATTGAAATTTATCGTTATAAATTAATATCAATTTCGTATTTATCATCAATAAGCAAATAATTGACTTTGTGCTTTTGAGCGAGTTCTAACACCTGTGCATGATCTGCTAACACGCTTTCCAAAGTGCAATCTGTATCATCTCCACGATTTTCAATGACACTTGCATATTTCTTAATGTCAGCAAAATGATTTCTTATATAGTTCTCGCTCATTACAATGCAGTAGTATCTAATATTTTCGAGATATTCTTGTTGAAAATATTTCGACCAGTCAAAAGGAATATAGCAACCTTCGACAATTAGGTTCTGATTGTTCTCAATAGCAGTTTTTATCATTTCCCGAACAATCGGCCATAAATATTCGGTCAATTCATTATCATCCATAGGAGTAAGCTCTGTATTACCGCTACGAATTAAGCCCATTTTCAGATGGTCTATCGATAGATATGGATATTTATATTTTTCAAGCAATTTTTGAGCAAGCGCCGTTTTGCCTGTATGCGATGCTCCCGTAATTAAAATAATCATTATCTCACCTACAAATTCTTGTTTGTCGAAATGATTATATCACACATAATTAAAATTTACAATCGGGTGCGGGTGTCCCGCCCGAACTTCTTCACTATTACTTCTTACTTATTACTTTCCAAAAATCGACCCAAAGATTAGTGAAAAGTGAAGAGTGAAGAAGTAATAAGTAAAAATCGACGAACTTCTGTCGAAGATTGTCGATTTTTGGCCTTGCTTCCCAATTCTGAACCACAGTTCGTTAATTCATCAACAGCTCGACAAATTGGATTTTACACTTTTCTATATTCAAACAATCGATACAGCTTTTTGGAAAAACTTCCTGCATACAGTTTTCCGAAAATATACTTCTCAATACCGGTCAACTCATCTATGTATTTTTGCGGCGTCATTGCGTGTTCTTTGACATAAACAAACTCACCGTGTTGAAACAACTCAGGATTATCTATGCCGTAAACCTCAGTAACACCGACATCATTTATTGGATTTTTGTACTTGGACAGTTTGGCAGCAAAAACAGTATAGCAGTCCATCAAAAACACAATCTGCTCAAAATGCACACACAGGTTTTCTGTTAATTTGTGTACTTCTTTGGAGGACAAGTACATACTCACACCTTCCATAACAACAATAGCACACTTCTTTTCGGGAACACTTGTCAGCCAATTGCCATCCCTCACATCCCCTGCAATCATACGATAGTTGGCAGATTCGGAATAGTATCGTTTTCTTTCTTCAATAACTTCAGCAAAATCCACATCATACCACTTTTGATTTATAGTTCCTACTCTCAAAACACGGCTATCCATTCCGCAGCCGATATGAATGACCACCGCATCCTGTACATCTGTCATCTGCTTCCTTACCCATTCGTCAAATACAGCAGAGCGAGCACCCATATAGTAGGCAAGCCACTTCGATTTGGATTTTCCTTTAAGTGCGAATCCCTCCGCTTCCCAAATTTCTTCAGCTTTTTTATCATCAAGAAATATTCCCCTTTTGCTAA
>CALEII010000035.1 GCA_937876205.1 uncultured Clostridia bacterium | reverse complement strand
CAGAAGTAAGACAAGTCTGGATAATTATGCTTATGACAAATGCAATTGAGTATGCCTGCGGAGTCTGGGGAAGTACATATTTAGTAGAAGAAAAAGGCTTTGAAATTGAGCACGGAGCACTTGCACTTACCATATATTATGTCGGAATGTCAATAGGTCGTTTTGTTTCAGGTTTACTTGCCAATAAAATTAAAACCTGGAAGCGTATTTTTATAGGCTGTGTAATTCTTGCACCGGCAATTGTTATTATGCTTCTTCCTTTAGACGGTATTTTTGCAGTTGTTGGCTTATTCCTTATAGGCCTCGGCAATGGTTCTATTTACCCGAATATGATACACTTAACCCCACACAATTTCGGTAAAGAAGTGTCACAATCAATTATGGGCTCACAAATTGCCTTTGCGTATATCGGTGTTATGTTAGCACCGCCTATGGTAAGTCTTATAAGCGGTGTGTTCGGAATAAAAGTTTATCCGGTTTTGCTTGCATTACTTTATATTGTAATGGTTATAACTATTAACTGTTTTGTAAACCGCTTGAAAAAACAAGGCAGCTACATTAAGGATGTTTAAAATGAAAAACAATGATATTTTCGATATAAATAGTTTTCTTACTCCGGATGTTTCCTGTGCACCTGTGTATATATGGGTGTGGAACGATGTTTGCACAAAAGAAGTTATAGACACTCAGGTGAATGAAATGCTAAATCTCGGAATAAGAGCATTTTATATTCTTCCCGAGCCAAAAGATTTTCGCCCCGACAGTATGCCTACAAATCTTACTCCCGGTTATCTCACAGACGAATTTTTTGAGCTTTGTGATTACGCAATAAAACAAGGTAAAGCACTCGGAATGAACTGTTGGATTTATGATGAAGGCGGTTGGCCATCGGGCAGTGCCTGCGGTAAGGTTACACAGGTTCATCCTGAATATTCTGTTAAAAACTCCCGTTATCCCGATTTGCTCAACAAAAAAGCAACCGAGTATTTTATAGAAATTACTCACGAAAAATATGCTTCTGCAATAGGAGAAAAATTTCCTGAATATGTTACTGCAGTGTTCACAGATGAACCAAAAGCACCTTTTTCTTCTTCAAATAAAGAGTTAACAGACAAATACGAGGAACTCTATGGTGAATCAATATCAACACATCTGCCGTTAATCAGAGGTGAAAAAGCACCAACAGAAGAAAATATTCACATATTGCATCAATGGTATGATTTATGCAGCCGTGCATTCTGTGAAAATTTTCTTTTACCCTGCAAAAAATGGGCAAATGAAAAAGGTATTGCTTTTACAGGGCATCTTGATGTTGACCACAGTCCTGACGGCTGTATGAACGGCGGTTACAATTTTAATCTTATGCGTGCTCTCAGGTGTTTTGATATTCCCGGAGTTGATTTTATATGGCGTCAGGTTTATCCTGAAAACAGAGTAACTGATAAAAATGATTTCAATGCATATAACGGATTTTTCCCGCGATATGCTTCATCTGCATCAGCACAGAATGGCACAAGGTTTGCGTTGAGTGAAATTTTTGGTGTAGCAGGGGCAAGTGTTACTTACGATATAATGCGTTATACAGTAGGCTACGGTGCAGTCAGGGGAATAAATATTTTTAATCCGTTTAATTTCCCTCTCGGCAGAAGCGGTCAGCTTCTTGCTCAGGAGTTGCCTGTATTCACAGAAAAACAACCATTCTGTCGCTATCTCAGCCATTTTAACCGATATACGGAAAGATTATCTTACATAAGCTCACTTGGTGAGCGTGTATATGACACGGCTCTTTATTATCCCGTCTCAGATTTTCAGGGTGGCTTGAAAGCAGAAAAAACGGCAAAAGAGTTTGATACTCTCGGAAGAACTCTTGAAAATATGTTGGTTGATTTTGATATTGCAGATGACGATGTAATACAGAATGCTGAAATTTCAGATAACGGATATATGTGCATCGGCAGTGCGAAATATAAGCATATAATCATTCCTGCAGATGCATACATTCCCGAAAAAACACGGATTGCATTGGATAATTTTATAAAACGGGGCGGCTGTGTTTTACACGACCTTTCAGATCTCACACCGTCAGTAAAAGCAGACGGTGACGGATTGCGTGCTATGCACAGAAAGTTTGATAACGGAGATTTATTGATTCTCTTCAGAGAAACAGGCGAAAATGGTGATTATTGTGTTCAATTACCATCGGCAAACGGTTATTTGCTTGACTTGACCAATGGTGAACTGCAACACATTGAAACTGAAAATGGTATTTTTAAAATTTCTCTTGCCATAGGCGAAACTGCTGTTGTTTTATTAACAGACGATGTTCTGAAAGCAGAGCCCCAAAACCGTTTCAAAGATAAATTTAATATTTCGGGTGAATTTACATTCAGAAAAGAAACAGAGCTTGTTTGTGATGAAAACGGATTTAATAATATTAAACATTCAGAAAATGCAGTGCCCACACACCTGGGTGACTGGTCTTCGTCAGTCGGCAGTGCTTTTTCCGGCAGCGGTGTTTATGAAACAAACTTTGCACTTCCGGTTGATAAAACAGGGAAAAAAGGTGAGCTTAATTTAAACGATGTACATTTTGCAGCATCAGCATATCTTAACGGACATCCTCTCGGTGTAAGTTTAGCACCACCATACAGGTTTAAAATACCTGATGGTGTGCTCAGTGAAAATAATACACTTGAAATAGTCGTGACAAATACATCAGCGAACTGGTATGTTCATACTGATTATTTTAAAAAGTGGAAAACAGAAGAATTATCTGAGTATTTTGAGGGTGAAATTGAATATGCAAAAGATTTCCTCTCAGGCGGGTTATATGGCCCTGTTACACTTCATATAGAATGATTACCGATTCCGTTGAATAAGTGATAATTAAACAAATTCCAATTTGTCGAACTAATAATTACAAGGGGGCTGATTTTTCTGTCAGTTCTTTTTGTATTATTCAGTAAAGTTTCTGTATGCTCTGCTCCGGTTTTATTCGTTTTTCTTTTATTGTTTTAGTTATTGGTTTTTGATATAATCAGCTTGACAAACTTGATTTTATCAATAAAAAAACTTAATTATAAAGTGAAGTGTATGTAATATGAAAGATAAAGATTATTTTTTAAGTAAGGCTCAGGAGAATTTTCCTAAACTTCATTATAGAAACATTACTCCCGATATAACCGAGTTTTCCGGTTCAAACGGTGACAGTATTCTGCTTGATCTTGGTGAACATATAGTCGGTCATTTTTCTTTTTCATTTGATAAAGTTAATATATTTGTTGATGCTCCCGTCCGATTAAAAATTAAATTCGGTGAGGATATGAGAGAAATCGAAGATGATTTTTCTGAATATCACGGCGGGCTTTCAGAAACATGGTTGCAGGAGGAAATCATCAATCTTGATTTTCCGCAGGAAATAACTATGCCAAGAAGGTACGCTTGCAGATACATAAAATTAACAGTGGAAAGAACCACACGACCGATAAGACTCTTTGATTTCAGCTTCCGTGCATCAACAAGTGCCGATGTAACTGTGCTGAAAACTGCGAATACGGAAGATGCTTTGCTTAATAGAATTGACCTTGTTGCAACAAACACTCTCAAGGACTGTATGCAGACCTTCTTTGAAGATGGCCCTAAGCGTGACCGCCGTCTTTGGATTGGTGACCTTCGTCTTGAGGCTCTTGCAAATTATTATACATTCAAGAACTCTGAAATTGTGAAAAGATGCTTATATCTTTTTGCAGCAGGGGAATGTAATAATTCAGGTTTCTTGCCGTCTTTTGTTTATGAAACTCCTTACTACCATTCAGGAGCAACACATATTGAGGACTATGCACTTTTATTTGTTGTAAGTGTATGTGATTACTACGAGCATACGGGAGATACGGATGTTGTTAATGACCTTTTGGAAATCTGCAAATCACAACTTGAAAGCTTCAGAGCTACGCTGGATAAAAATCTGATTGCAACAAAGCAGGACGGTTGGTTTGCTTTTATTGACTGGTGTCCGGGGCTTGAATGTATGACTGCATTGCAGGGCGTATATCTTTATACTCTTGACCGATTCACAGAATTGCTGAAAGCAATAGGTGATTGGGAATATGAAAAATATTCTTCCCTCATTTCTGAGGTTCGTTGTGCTTCCGAAAAACATCTTTATGATGAAAATAAAGATGTATTCGTAAATGCTTTGGATAATAGTCAGCTAAGCGTTCATTCTCAGGTCTGGATGATTCTGGGTGGTGTGATAACCGGCGAAGAAGCAAAGAAACTTCTTCTTTCTTGCCTTGATAACAAGGATTTCAAGCAACCTGTTACACCATATATGCGACATTATGTTATTGAAGCTATGCTAAAACTCCATATGAAGGACGAAGTGTTGCAATACTTGAAAAAATTCTGGGGTGGTATGGTGGAGCTTGGTGCAGATACCTTCTGGGAAGCCTATATTCCCGATGACCTTGATTTTTCACCATACGAGGACAGAATGATAAACAGCCTTTGCCACGCATGGAGCTGTACGCCATCATATTTCATTCGTAAATATGGGTTATAATTTGAGAGATTTAATAATAATAAATTTTAATTTATAGTACTGAAAATCTTACTGCTCTCTTTTGAGGGCAGTTTTTGTATGCAGACAGATTGAAATTTGTACTGCAGCTATGATATAATCAGGTTGATAAACAGAATCTGTTGGGGTGTTAAATATGATTGAAAAGTTTGAAATACATACCGATGTTCTTGTTCTCGGAAGCGGGCCTTCGGGATTTGCGGCGGCATATACTGCTGCAAAAAACGGTGCTCAGGTAATTCTTGTTGAGCAAAGCGGAGATGTCGGCGGAATTTCAACTTCAGGTCTTATGAGCCATTGGACAGGCAGTTGCGCAAGTCCTTTGTATTATGAAATTCTGAAAAGAACATCCGAAAATAATGAAGGTGAATTCAAAAACAGAATCACCAACCTGATAGACCCCGAAAAGCTGAAAACACTTTATCTTGAAATGCTTTGTGAGGTTGGTTGCAAAGTTATGCTTTATACTTTTGCAGAGGATGCAATCTGCGACGGAGATAAAATTCTCGGTGCAACCGTTATCAACAAATCGGGCAGAACAGATATTTATGCAAAAATCACTGTTGATGCTACGGGTGACGGTGATGTTGCCGCAAGGGCAGGCGCAGAATTTGTTCTCGGCAGAGAAAGCGATAACAAAATGCAGCCTGCAACCATTATGTTCAAGGTCGGCGGTGTTGACTATGACCGGGCAGTATTTTTAGGTTCATTTGAATCAACCTATGAAACACCTCAAGGTGAGCTTCAGGCGCTTGCAAAAGAACACATACCTTATCCTGCGGGGCATATTCTCACTTATGAGTCAACTCTCCCCGGTGTTGTGACATGCAATATGACAAATGCAATTGATATTGACGGCACGGATGCAGAGGATTTAACAAAAGCAACGGTTACTTGCCGCAGACAGATGGATGACATAGTTAAATATCTGCGTGAATTTGTGCCCGGCTATGAAAAATGCTTTATCCTCAGCTCTGCATCTCTTATGGGCATCCGTGAAACAAGGCATTTCAAAGGTAAATACACCCTGAATGAGCAGGATATTCTCGAAGCAAAAGTCTTTGATGATTATGTTGTAAAAGATGCTTACTTCAATTTTGATGTGCATAATATTACGGGTGCCGGCTTGGACAAAACGGGAGTACAGAAGCATTTTTCTCAGGAAAAAGGATACACGATTCCTTACCGTTGCCTTCTTCCCGAAATCAAAGAAAACCTTCTGCTTTGCGGAAGAAATATTTCGGGTACACATATGGCTCATTCAAATTTCAGGGTAATGCCTATCTGCGTAGGCATCGGCGAAGCAGCAGGTGCGGCAGCATATATCTCCGTTTCGCAAAATCGCAATCTGAATGATATCGATGCTGGGGAAATCAGAGAAATTGTCGGAATATAAATACCAAACTGCTGAATTGTTGTTCTAAAATAAGACGTATAAACAAAAAAAGCACTTTTTGGAAGCTCTTTTCTTTTTGTGTTTATGGCAAAAAGGACACAAAACGATGTTACCCTCTCTGCATCCGATTGAAAATTCATAGTAAAAAGAAAAATGCCAATTTTGATTTTTATTGTGTTATTTCACTAAAACACTTGATAATTACAGCAAAAAGTGTTAAACTTAAACATAATCAGTATCTTGGAGATGATGAAATGATAAGAAAAAAAACAACATCACTTTCAGAAATCCCGCAGGGTGCCCTTTTTCATGATGAGGGAAAGCATATCACAAAATTTGAGTATGTCTGTATTATGCTCGCAAGAATCGGCGGAATGTTCGGCACTACTCTTACAGGTACTCTTGCTGCAGCATTCCTGCATGAGCTCTATTTCGGCCCTGTCGGTGTAAGTGCAGATGAAATTGCTTCTATTCTTGCCGTTCAGACTACCATTACAACTGTTTTAGGTTTGATAGTAGGTGCTGCTGCAGGTATTATTGTTCAGAAATGGAAGAGCCGTTGGGGCAGATACCGTCAGTGGTATATTATCTGTCTTATTCCCATTTTTGTTCTTACTGTTTTTTATTTCTATGTTCCTGAGGGGTGGACAGTTCAGCAGATGACACTTTTCCGTTACGGCGTTGCCTGCTGTCAGACAATATTCAATGCGTTCAACAATATGGGACAGAACATTGTTCAGGTTATTTCTCCCAACCATAAGGAAAAGAAGCTTGTTGCTACAATATGGCAGCTGTCATACTACATCGGTTACGGCGGAGCATACATTGCAACATTTGTTTACGGACTTTTCAGCGATGACAAGAACAAAATGTATATGACACTTGCTCTCGTTGCTGCAACTGTCACAATGTTCGGCAACCTTATGTGCGGTCTTTTCTGTAAGGAAAGAATCGAGCTTCCCAAGAAAGAAAAAGTCAGAGTTTCAAAGGCACTGTTTTCTCTTTTTAAATACAAAAACTACCGTGCATATCAGGGCATACAGTGGGTAAACACCTTTGCGATGCTCGGAAAAATGTCTACATATCTTGCAGCTATCACAGTCGGTTCATCAAAGAATCTTCTTCTTACACTTCCCACTGCTGTGGGTACTGTTGTGGGCAATATCATCACAACAAAGCTCTCAAAGAAATATGAAGCCACAAAGCTTCTCAAATTCTGTGGTATATATTCACCTGTTGTAGCCGGTATACTCTTCGGAATCTGCTTTGCTGAGGCAAAAATGGGCATCAGATTCTTTGAGGGATGGAACAGTGTTTTCTTCTATGTATTCTACTTCATTTTCGGTATCGGCATAGGTATTCAGGAGCTTTCAAACTCACACTTCAATGTTGAGTATTTCGACTATCTTGAATGGCAGTGCGGTGAAAGAATGGAAGCTGTTCAGGGCATTGTCCCCGGTTGGATTACAACAGGTCTGAACACCGTAAAGGACATTGCAATCCCCTTTATGATTGCAAGAGTAGGTTATCTGTCATCATCAGAGCGAGACCTTGTTGCAACAATGCAGGCTCAGCCCACATATATGAACACCTGTCTCTGGCTTCTTGCTTTTCTTCTCTTCGGCTATACTCTTGCGAATGTCCTCAAGGCTATAATCCTCAAGACTTCTTACGATATCGAGGGCGCAAAGAAAGAACAGATGTACCGTGAGCTTGAATCAATGCGAGCAGAGCGTCACGAGGAAAATGTATCTCTCAGTCAGTAAAAATAGGCTCATTGAAAGCTGTAATTAAAGATAATATTCTGAAAAAGAGCAAAAAACAAACCTTCGGTGTTAGCGGAGTGTTCGTAAGGACACTCCGTAGTTTTATTCGCCTTTCGGCGAGTTATATTGCTTCGCAGTGATATTATGCCGTGCATAGTTATATTGTCCTTCGGACAGTTTTATGCGAATAAAATAACACTGAAGCCGCAAGGCTTCAATATCACTTTTGATTTATCAAAAATATAACTGCAAATTTTAATTTGCAATATCACTTAATACTCACCGAAGAAAATATTTTCACTTTGGCGTAATTGCCTTTAGAGTATATAACCCACTATGACACTTTCAAGCCGAAAGTGTCACTTTTTATATAAAAATTGGGAGCACTTCATCACAAAGTGTCTCCCAATAATTTTATCTGTCCTTAGCAACCTTGCCCATTCTGACGGTTTGTTTTTTTCTTGTATGCGCTATTTCTTAATAATAATCTTGAAACGACGGCATTCAGATGATATAATAAATCAAAAATTATTTACAGGTTGTGAAAAGATGTCAACAAAACTATGGTACGATGAATTTATAAATGATTGGATGTGGGCATTACCTTCAGGTAACGGCAGAATCGGTGCAATGCAATACGGAAACCCTGATTGCGAGCAGATTGAAATAAATGAAGAATCTCTCTGGAGCGGCAGACAGATTCAGGAAAAATATCACGCTTCTCCCGAAGCACTCAAAGAAATACGTCGCCTTGTCAGGGAAGAAAAGCTGAAAGAAGCTGCTCAGCTTGCCCGTGAAACATTTTTGTCAGATCCTCCGGTTGTGCGTTCATATGAAAGCTTCGGTGAAGTTTTTATTGATTTTCTTGACAAATCTCCATATTCGGATTATCGCAAGGAATTGGAATTAAGTGAAGCTGTTACACGGATTTTCTGGACAAAAAGTAAAACAAGTTTTAAAAGCGAAAGCTTTGTCAGTGAAGACTATGACGGATTTGTCTATAAAGTTGAAACTGATAATAAGCCATTCTCCTGTAATGTGAGCATTAAAAGAAAGCAGGATGCTTACAGCTCCTGTGTGAATCACGACACAATTATTATGAACGGCAGGGTTACATATAACACTCATCACTACTATGGTGAGGGTGGTGAAGGTATGTCATTCGGTGCAAAGCTTCGCATAAAAACAGACGGTGAATTGTCTGCAGACCACAGCACAATAACAGTTGTTGATGCGACATATGTTATTGTTTATGCGGCTTTTGAAACAAATTACAATGTTGAAAAATTTGATATTGATGAAACTATTGATTTCAAGAGTAAATTAGATGAAACAATCGAAAACCTTATAAATGAAGATTATGAAAAGGTAAAAGAAGCCCATATTCAGAGCCATAAAAAATGGTTCGGTAATGTTGAGCTTGAATTAGAAAAAACCGAAATCAGTGAGCTTCCCACAAATCAGAGACTCAAGGAGCTTAAATGGGATGAATACGACCCCGATCTGTTTGCCCTTTATTTTAATTTCGGCAGATATCTTCTGATTGAAAGCTCGGGTAAAAATGCCCGTCTTCCCGCTAATCTTCAGGGTATATGGTGTCACGACTTCAACCCTCCCTGGGGCAGTGATTTCCATACCAACATAAATCTTCAGATGAATTATTGGCCAGGTGAAAGTGCAAATCTTTCAGGTACACTGGCACCTTTTATCCACTTTATGAAAATGGTGTCCTCTTTTGGTGCTGAAACAGCCAAAGAGCTTTTCGGTGCAAGAGGCTGGGTTATTAACCACACCACAGACGCATTCGGTAGAACCGGTGTGCACGACAGTGTTGACTGCGGATTTTTTCCTATGGCAGGTCCTTGGCTTTGCCTTAATCTTTGGGAGCATTATGAATACACTGAAAGCACAGAGTATCTTGAAGAGATTTATCCCATTTTAAAGGGCTCCTGCGAGTTTGTGCAGGACTATTTAACAGAGAATGACAATGGTCAGCTTATTACTTCGCCTTCAAATTCTCCCGAAAACGAGTTTTATTATATTGACTCTGACGGAGAGAAACAGGAAAGTATGTTCACCGAGGGCGCAACAATAGATTTTCAGATTATTTATGCTCTTTTCACACGTACTATCCACGCCTGCAAGGTTCTTGAAAAAGATGAAGAGTTCTCAGAAGCTCTTTCAGAAGTTTTGGAAAAGCTGCCTCCCATTGAAATAAGTGAGCGTTACGGAACAATCCGTGAGTGGATTAAGGACTATGAAGAAACTGAGCCCGGACACAGACATATTTCTCACCTTTTCGGACTTTTCCCCGGTGACCAGATTAACGAAAGCAACCCTGAAATCTATGAGGCTGCAAAAAGAACAATAGCCCGACGTATTGAAAACGGAGGCGGCTCGACAGGTTGGTCAAGAGCCTGGACAATCTGCTTCTATACTCGACTCAAGGATGGTGAAAACGCATATAATCACCTTAAATTCCTGTTGAAAAAGTGCACTGCAAATAATCTTTTTGACATTCATCCTCCTTTCCAGATTGACGGTAACTTCGGCGGCGTTGCAGCTATCACAGAAATGCTCCTTCAAAGCCATCTCGGCTCTCCCGATAAGAGAACCTCTGAACTTTTACCTGCTTTGCCGTCTGACTGGCACAATGGCTCAGTCAAGGGTGTCAGAGCAAGAGGAAATCTGACATTTGATATTGTCTGGGAGAATTCAAGTCTTAAAAATGCCTCTGTTACTGCGGAAAAAGACTGCACTTTGAGAATTAAATTAAATGATAAAACAGAAAATCTCAAAGCAAATAAGCACTATACTATTGAGGACAATTGCCTGAAAGCAGAGCTTAACGCAGGCGAAACTATAGAGCTTGTTAACGGATAATTATACTGTTATCGGCGTTGATTTTGTCTGCATAACCGGACTTCCCTGCAGAGTAATAATTGAAGAAATACAGGTGTAATTTATGTTTGTGTCTTTTTTTAACAGGTGTGATGAAAACAAAATGGTGCTTCGTGTCAACGGCGCTGTTTATGAACTTGAACCTCAGAACTGCACTGAAATTCCCGTCAATGGTGAAAGAGTGAATTTTTCCGTTGAAATTCTGCCTGTTGATTTGAGCTCAGGGCTTGAAAATGAAGAAAAATCTGAAAAATTCACAAAAAAAATTCTGTTCAGGCTTGCAAAAAAATTTGCTGAAAAAATTCCCGATATGGGATTGTATACAAATTGTGATTATGTACTTTCCGATATCACAGATGGCATAACTGTTGACCTGTATGAGGGAGTATACAGTGTTGCTGACGGTAATGTGGCTGAGTATTTATTTGATATGGTGCCGATTGTTTACTGTTTTGCAAGGGCAGAGGTTAATTCAGGCAGGCTCAAATTTCTGAAAGCACATCTTGTGAACAGAAAGAAGTATCTGAAGCTTGTCAGAAATGTGCTTCTTTTTATTGATACGGACTTGTTTTTCCCGAATCTTTTATTTTTTATCCCTAAATACATAGCTGCAAGGGTTTTAGCAAGCAGTTTTTTTCTGACAAGGATTCTTGCACGGCTTTACAGATTACCTGTTGCTGAAAGAGTGCACAGAATTAACGAAAAAACAGAAAACACTTCCGTTGATAAGAAGAAGGGGTGTCTTTCAAGCGTCATTCAGACACTTCTTGCGGTTGTCGTTGTGTTTGCTGTTGTCTTTTTTATTGTGTCCTCTGAACCTGATGTAATTGTCAGCAAAAACTTAAGGACAGTCGAGTGCTTTGATGAAGTTTTTGTGCAGATAGCAGACGGATTGCCTGATGATGCACAGAGAGTATTACTTCAGGATTACAGCGCATATTATCCCGTTAGTGAAGATGAATATGATACGGACAGTTATTATTGCTATATTTATGAAGACTCTGACGGTGAGAGGTATATGTGGCTCAAGGATGACTGTGACAATCCTGAAAATGAAGATAAGACTTATGAGGACTACGAAAAACCTCTTGTCTATAAATCAATAGGTGAAAAATCTGAATAGAGAAAAAAGTCGCAATTTGCGGCTTTTTTTCTTTTGTTGAATAATGATAATTTATTTGCAAAAAAATCAGTTTAAATGTTGACATACGACAATAAGAAGTAATATAATTATTATAATATGCAAAAGGTGAGATTTTATGGCTACGGCTGAGAATTCTCAGGGCAGACAGTACGACAGTTCTGTCTGAATGATACAGATTGCCGCATTCATATTTAAGCTTGCTATGGTTGAGGTCTGTATTGTTTTTATGAAGCAAAACAGTATTCCAGGTGCAAAAGAGTATCTTTCAAATCAGTTCACATTCCTTTATTCATTTTCCGTACTACTTTGCAATTCTTGCATCGGTACTTATGAGCAAAAGACAAAAGAAAAAACAGTCACTTCTGACTGAGGAGGATAATAAATGAAAACTTATGACGTAATTGTTATCGGCGCAGGTAACGGCGGTCTTGCAGCTGCTGCAAACTGTGCTAAAGCAGGTCTTTCGGTTCTTCTTCTTGAAAGGCACAACATCCCCGGCGGCTCAGCTTCTTCATTTGTAAGAGGCAGATTTGAGTTTGAACCCTCACTTCACGAGCTTGCAGGTATCGGCGATGAAAAAGAGGCTGGCACAATTGAAGAAGTGTTCAAGCGCATTGATGCAGACGTTGAGTGGTGCAGACACGACTCAACATTCCGTCTTGTTGTCCCTGCAAAAGAGGGCGACACAGACACATTTGTCAATGAAGACGGTGTGCTTGTTACCGTTGATGCACGTATGCCCGCAGGCTTTGAGGCTTTTTCAAGAAAGCTTGATGAGCTTGTCCCCGGCTCCTATGAAAGCTGCAAAAAGGCATTTGAGCTGTCAATCAATATGTTCAAGGCTTTTGACTGTCTTGAAGACCTCTCAAAGCTTCCCGGCAGCCTTAAGGATATCCCCGATATTATGGCGATGGTATCCCACACAATGAAAGAAGCTCTCGATGACCTGGGTATGCCCAAGAAAGCACAGGATATTTTCAACACTTACTGGTGCTATATGGGCTCACCTGCATCACAGTTTGACTTCCTTTACTATCTTTGCTGCCTTCACAGCTATGTAAGAAGCGGAACAGGTATCCCCAAGTACAGAAGCCACGAAATGAGTCTTTCAATTGACAAAAAAATCCGTGATTTCGGCGGTGACATCTGGTATAATTCAGAGGTTACAAAGATTATTATGAAAGACGGCAAGCCCGTGGGTGTTGTTGTCAACGGTGAAAAGGAAGTCTACGGCAAGCAGTTTATCTGTAACGCTTATCCTTACAGAGTCTTCACAGAGCTTATGGATAAGAAAGATGTTCCCGAAAAGCAGCTGAAAATGCTCAACGCAAGAAAGACTGCATGTACACTCACAACAGTTTACCTTGGTATGAACAAGACAAAGGAAGAGCTCGGCATCAAGGACTATTCAATATTCATTGCTCCCGATTCAGACTCAGACAAGCAGTTTGAAGCAGCACAGAATTATTTCAGCGGTTACTGCATCATCAACTGCCTTAATGAAATTATTCCCGATTGTACTCCCGAAGGCACAAGCCAGCTGTTCCTTACAACAATGACATTCGGCGATGTTATGAAGGATATCAGACCTCAGGATTACAAGAAGTTCAAGACAAAAGTTGCAGAGAATATGATTGAAACCTGTGAAAAGGCTCTTAACATCTCTATCAAGCCCTACATTGAAGAAATTGAAATTGCTCTGCCTCCCACATTTGCTCGTTATCTCAACACACCTCTGGGCACTCCTTACGGTTATCTTCTTGAGAAATGGGATAGTATGCTTCCCAGAACAATTCAGTACATTACAGACCAGCCCTTTGATAACTTCTGGTTCTGCGGTGCAACACAGGAAAGAGGCGACGGCTACGGCTGTGCATATTACACAGGTGAAAAAGCCGCAGGTATTGTTATCAAAAAGATAAAGGAGGGCAAATAAAATGGCAAAGAGTTTTAAGAATCTCAAAGGTTCAAAGTTTATAAAAATGATTCCTGACCGTCAGGCAAGATTCAAAAAAGCATCGGCTGAAATGCCTTCATTCTCAGATAATGCAACAGCTCTTGCAAGAGCTCTGCATCCCAAGAGACAGTATCTTAAGGTTGCAGATATCACTGTCAGATCAGATGATACAAAGAGCTTCACACTCGTTCCCGATGAGGCAAAAGGCACAAAGGCTCTCGCTTACTTCGGTGCAGGTAAGTATCTCACTGTTTTTGAAAATATTGAGGGAATGCCTGTCACAAGAGCATATTCAATTTCATCATCTCCCAAGGATTCACTTGAGGGTAAGTATGTTCTCACAATCAAGCTTGTTGAAGGCGGTCTTATGTCCCGTTATATTTTTGATAACTGGGAAGTCGGTACATCAGTTGAGGTTTCTGCACCTGCAGGTAACTTCGAATATCAGCCTCTGAGAGATGCGAAGAAGGTCATCTGTCTTGCAGGCGGCAGCGGTATCACACCCTTTGTTTCAATGGCAAATGCAATAAATGACGGCGATGAAGATTTTGAAATGACTCTTCTTTACGGCAGCAGAAATTATGAGAACATTCTCTTCCGTGATGAGCTTGACGAGCTTGCAGCGAAGTGCGACAAAATCAATGTTGTTCACGTTCTCAGTGATGAAAATGCCGAAATCCCCGAGGGATGTGAAAAAGGCTTTATCACAGCTGAGCTTATAAAGAAATATGCTCCCGAAAATGAAAATTACTCCGTATTCCTTTGCGGACCTCAGCAGATGTATGCTTTTGTTGACAAGGAGCTTGAAAAGCTGAATCTTGAAAAGAAGTTTATCCGCCACGAAATGTTCGGTGAGTTCCATAATCCCGGCACTCAGGCAGATTATCCCGCAGGTGTACCTGAAAAAGTAAAAATCACTGTTACAATTCAGGATAACACATATATTATCTTTGGTGATTCATCAGATTCTGTTATGCAGATTATTGAGAAAAACGGTCTCGCTGTTCCTGCAAGATGCCGTAGCGGTGAGTGCGGTTTCTGTCATTCACATCTGCTTTCAGGTAAGGTCTATGTGCCCAAACACCTTGAATACCGCCGACAGGCAGACTACAAGTTCGGTTGTATTCATCCCTGCTGTTCATTCCCGCTTACAGACCTTGAAATAAATGTTCCCACTGCAAAATAATATATGGCAACCGTCGGAAAACCGACGGTTGTTTTTTACAATAATTTGTATGACATCGAGCCACGTAAATTATTATTTACCTGTTCAACATCCATATCCCGAAATTCAGGTATCCTGCAAAGGTTACCCACAGTGCATACGGAATCTGCAGATATGCGGCTGTTTTATTTATTCTGAAATATCTGACTATAGTCAGAATTATCAGTGCAAGCAGAGCAATAAGCCATATAAAAGCAAAAAGAAATGCTCTTATATTAAAGAATATGATACTCCAGAAAAAGTTGAAGATAAGGCTCAGTCCGTAAACTGTCAATGCTTCTTTTCTCTGTGCAAGGGGAGAAGTCCCCGTTGTCAGCACCATTGCCGCACTTATTCCCATAAGGACATAAAGAACTGTCCATACTACGGGAAACAGAAATGACGGCGGTGACAGCGGCGGCGTGCTGACTTCTTCATAAATATTCATATTTTCTCTCGTCAGCAGTGCTGAAATTATCCCCACACCAAGTGAAATCGCAACTGATATTATGTACGGTATGATTTTTCGTTTCATATAAACACCATCCTTTATAAATTCTATGCAGAAAATCAGAATTTCAACACACAAAGTACACATCTGTGTTATAATATATCTGTGAAAGGAGTGGTTGATATGTTTAAGATTCTTGTCTGTGACGATGAAACCAAAATCCGTGAAACTTTTTCTGACTATCTTTCTGCCAAGGGCTTTGCAGTTACCCTTGCACAAAACGGTGAGGAAGCAGTCAGAATGACAGAAAACAATGATTTTGATTTGATTATTCTAGATGTTATGATGCCCGTTATGAACGGCCTTGAAGCCTGCAAAATCATAAGAAGAAAAACGGACACGCCCATTCTTTTTCTTTCGGCACTTGGTGAAGAGCAGGATATTCTTGACGGCTTCAGAAACGGCTGTGATGACTATATCGTGAAGCCTTTCCCGATGTCGGTTCTGACTGAAAAATGCAATGTGATGATTAAACGGTTCAAAGGCAATTCACTGCAGGATAACATATCTCTTTCCGGTATAAATCTTGACAAAAGAACCCGTCAGGTGACAATTGATAACACTGTAATTGAGTTGTCAAACAAAACATTTCTGCTTCTGAAGCTTCTTATGGAGAACAACGGCACAGTTCTGACAAGAGAGCAGATTCTCACAAAAATATGGGGCTGGGATTTTGACGGTGACGAAAGAGTTGTTGATACCCATATCAAGAAGCTCAGAAAAGCACTCGGAGAAAAAGCCGTACACATAAAGACTGTTATCGGCGGCGGTTACTCATTCAGAGAGGGTTGAGGGAATATGACAAAACGGAAAATGAAGTGTATGATTCTTGTCGGCATTTTTGTGCTGTATATGTGTGCAACACTTATGAATTACTGGAGTGCTGATGAAGATGTTGAACAGGATATGAACCGTTTCTGGTCGTCTACTGTGGGTGACGAATACCTGCACGAATTCTTTGAAGGCAAAAACCGTGATGCAGTGGAGCTGCACAGAATGCTTACATACGGCTATAATCCCGTATACGGAACCTCTGTCAAGCCTGCCTTTGCTTTCGCAATGATTGATAAGGACAATAATATAATTTTCAGAAGTGAAAGCGGTGTATGGTGGGTCAGCCACGATAACTGGGGAGACGGCTTTGATTATATTTCACTTGAAGAATATATGACACCTCAGCTGAAAAAGGAGCTTTCCCGTTTTCAGAGAAAAGCCGGTGACAGAAGTCTGATGCTGATAAGTATGGATATCCACTATGACGGAGAAAAGTATTATCCTGTTTCAATCACTCTTGATGACCAGCGTGATGATGTGCGTACATTCACTTTTACAGACCTTGAAGCTACCGAAACCATCTATGAAACATCACACGCAATGTACTATTATCTTTATGATATCAAGAAATACGGTATTGACCATTCTTATTATGAAATAGTTAATGCAGAGCTTGATGAAACGATTAAAAATTTTAATTTTGATGATTTTGAGGGCGGTGGAGGCACCTCGGGGCAAGGCATCATAAAATGGACATCACGGTATGGTGACTATGCTTTTTTCTTCCTTGCAAAATACAACACTTTTTATGAAGTTATCACATCTGATATGTTCATAGTTCTTACGCAGTTTATGTCTGTTATGTTTGCAGTTGTCACGGCAATCATATTGGGTGTTGCATCAAATCTTTATGACAGGCAGAAAAGTCTTGAACAGTCAAAACGTGCATTCATATCTGCGGCGGCGCACGAGCTGAAAACTCCTCTTGCCGTTATTCAGAATCAGTGTGAATGTGTTCTTGACGGAATAAACCCCGAAAAGAACGGTGAATATATAAAATCCGTCTATGATGAGGCTTTGAGGATGAACGGTATTGTGAAATCGCTTCTGACATTCAACCGTATTTCAGACCTTACGCAGGTGAAAAAAGAAAGCTGCAATATAAGTGCTGTTGTCAGGGAAGAGGTCAGCAAATATAAAGCCTTTGCCGAGGCAAACGGTGCTGAGATAACTGAGTATATTGAAAATGACATTTTTGCTTATTGTAACAGAGAGCTGTTTGCAATTGCTGTTGACAATTACATTTCAAACGCAATAAAATATACCACGGGACAAAAAACAGTCTCCGTCACGTTGCGAAAAGAAGCCAAAGGTTTTGTTTTTAAAGTGTATAACGACTTTGACGGCATTTTACCCTCGGAGGATATGTGGCAGGTGTTCACAAGAGCTGACAAAGCCCGCAACAGCTCAGACAATTCAACCGGTATGGGGCTTCCCGTGAACAAGAAAATATTTGAGCTGCACGCTTACCGTTATTGGTATACTCCCGAGGCAAACGGAATAAGCTTTATGTTCAGCGGATAAGGTATAAGCCTTCTGCAACATAAAATATCTGAAAAACAGTCTCCTGTCAGGCTGTTTTTTCATTTTTTTATTGCATTTGCAGGAAAAAATTGCTATACTGCTATTATAATGCGGTAGTTTGGGGTATATTAAAAATGCAAATAAATATACAAAGATTTTTCCGTATTATTTTTCGATTTGGCAGAAATGCTGATTGATAAAGTTTTCACAATATAATATAATATTATTGTGTAAAAAAGTTAAAAAATTCTTTATATAAAAGGAGATTTCAAAATGAGCGTTTTAAACAAAAAGACAATTGAAGACATTCAGGTTGCCGGCAAAAAGGTTCTTGTACGTTGCGACTTCAACGTAAAGATGGAAAACGGCGTTATTACAAGCGACAAGAGAGTTGTTGCTTCTCTCCCCACAATCAAATATCTTCTCCAGAACAATGCTAAGGTTATTCTTTGCTCACATCTGGGCAGACCCAAGGGTGAATTCAACCCCGAATTCTCTATGGCTCCCGTTGCTGAGTGCCTTTCAAAGTATCTCGGTATCGAAGTTAAGCTTGCTAAGGACGTTGTTGGTGAGTCAGCTCAGGCTCTTGCTGCTGAACTTAAAGACGGCGAAGCAATGCTTCTTGAAAACGTTCGTTTTGAAAAGGGCGAAACAAAGAATGACGAAGAACTCAGCAAGAAGTTCGCAGCTCTTGCAGATATCTTTGTGAATGATGCTTTCGGTTCAGCTCACAGAGCACATTCATCAACAGCAGGCGTTGCAGCTTTTGTTGAAGATACAGCTATCGGCTACCTTATGCAGAAGGAAGTTGACGTTATGGGTAAGGCTCTTGAAGATCCTGCAAGACCCTTCGTTGCTATCCTCGGCGGTGCTAAGGTTTCAGACAAGATCGGTGTTATCGAAAACCTTATGGAAAAGGTTGACACACTTATCGTTGGCGGCGGTATGGCTTACACATTCTTTGCAGCTCAGGGTCATACAGTAGGTACATCAATCTGTGAAGAAGACAAGATTGACCTTGCCAAGAATATGATGAAGCTTGCAGAGGAAAAGGGCGTTAAGTTCCTCATCCCCGTAGATAACAGAGTTGGTCTTGAATACAAGGCAGACACAGAAAACAAGGTTGTTGATTCAGACGATATTCCCGACGGCTGGATGGGTCTTGATATCGGTCCCAAGACAGAAAAGCTCTTTGCAGATGCACTTCAGGGTGCAGGCACAGTTATCTGGAACGGACCTATGGGCGTTTCAGAGTGGGAAAACTTCGCTTCAGGTACAATTTCAGTAGCTAATGCAGTTGCAGCAGCAACAGATGCAGGCGCAGTTTCAATCATCGGCGGCGGCGACTCAGCAGCAGCAGTCAAGAAGCTCGGCTTTAACGACAAGATGACTCACGTTTCAACAGGCGGCGGCGCTTCTCTTGAATTCCTTGAGGGTAAAGACCTTCCCGGTATCGCTTGCATCGCAAGTAAGTAATTGATTTTTCGTAGGGACGCCCATTGGGCGTCCGTATATGGTTGAAAGGACAGTAAAAATATGAATAAAGCACTCCGTAAAGCAGTTATCGCAGGTAACTGGAAGATGAACAAAACTCCCGCAGAAACAAAGGCTCTCATCAATGAAATGAAGCCCCTCGTTGCAGGTGCAGACTGTGACGTTGTTCTCTGCGTTCCTTACATTGATGTTTTTGCAGCTATGGAAGCAGCAGAAGGCTCAAATATCAAAATCGGTGTTGAAAACTGTCACTGGGCAGAAAGCGGTGCTTTCACAGGTGAAGTTTCAGCTAAGATGCTTAAGGAAATCGGTGTTCCTTATGTAATCATCGGTCACTCAGAGAGAAGACAGTACTTCGGTGAAACAGATGTAACAGTTCAGCAGAGAACAAGAGCAGCTCTTGATGCAGGTCTTACAGTTATTCTTTGCGTTGGTGAATACCTTGAGCAGAGACAGCAGGGCGTTACAATGGAAGTTGTACGTATGCAGACAAAGATTGCTCTCGGCGGCGTTTCAGAAGAAGAGCTTGACAGAATTATCATTGCATATGAACCCGTATGGGCTATCGGCACAGGTATGACTGCAACTGCTGAGCAGGCTAACGAAGTTAACCACGCAATCAGAGAATGTGTTGCTGAGCTCTACGGCAAGGCAGCTGCTGACAAGCTTGTTGTTCAGTACGGCGGCTCAATGAACGCAAAGAATGCAGACGAGCTTCTTGCTCAGGAGGATGTTGACGGCGGTCTTATCGGCGGTGCATCACTCAAGGCTGAAGATTTCTCAATCATCGTAAAAGCTGCTTCAAAATAATTAAGCAATATTTCGGGCAGGGAACTCCTTGCCCGATTTCTTTAGAAAGGAATATACAGATGAAAAAACCTTATGTTTTATGTATAATGGACGGCTTCGGCTCAAACCCCGGAGCAAAGGGAAATGCAATCGAGTTCGCAAAAACTCCCTGTCTTGATAAGCTCTTTGCTGAGAATCCCCACACACTCATCGGTGCATCAGGTCTTGATGTAGGTCTGCCCGACGGTCAGATGGGTAACTCAGAGGTCGGTCACACAAATATCGGCGCAGGCAGAGTTGTTTATCAGATGCTTGTCAAGATTTCAAAGATGATCAAGGACGGCGAGCTTTCAAAGAATGCTGAGCTCAGAGCTGCTATGGATAACTGCAACGAAAAGAAATCTGCACTTCACCTTGTAGGTCTTCTTTCAGACGGCGGTGTTCACAGCCACATTGAGCACCTTTTCGGTCTTGTTGAAATGGCTAAGGAAATGGGCGTTGAAAAGGTTTATGTTCACGCTATCACAGACGGCAGAGACGTTTCTGTTGAGTCAGGTAAGGGCTTTATGCAGGATTGTCTTGACAAGTTCGCAGAAATCGGTCTGGGTAAGATTGCAACAATCTCAGGCAGATACTATGCAATGGACCGTGACTTCGCTTGGGACAGAGAAGAAAAAGCCTATGCTGCTATGGTTTACGGCGAAGGCAATCAGTGTGACTGCCCCGTAAAGGCTATGGAAGAATCATATGCAAACGGCATCACAGACGAATTCGTTCTTCCCGTTGTTATTGATAAAGACGGTATGATTAAAGAAAATGACTCAGTTATCTGCTTCAATTTCCGTCCCGACAGAGCAAGACAGCTTACAAGAATGTTCGTTGACCCCGATTTCAACGGCTTTGAGAGAAGAAAAGGCTTCTTCCCCGTAAAATATGTTTGTATGACTCAGTACGATGCATCAATGCCTAATGTTACGGTTGCTCTTCCCAACGAAGACCTCACAATGACAATGGGTGAATATGTTTCATCTATGAATATGACACAGCTGAGAATTGCCGAGACACAGAAGTATGCTCACGTAACATTCTTCTTCAACGGCGGTGTTGAAGCTCAGTTCCCCGGTGAAGACAGAATTCTTATCAACTCACCTGATGTTGCAACATTCGACCTCAAGCCCGAAATGAGTGCTTACGAAGTAACAGACGCTGTTGTTGAACAGGTTCTCAGCGGTAAATATGATGTTATCATCATCAACTACGCAAACTGCGATATGGTCGGCCATACAGGTATCTTTGAGGCTGCTGTTGCTGCTGTTGAAGCTGTTGACGAATGTGTCGGCAGACTTGCAGATGCAGTTGCAAAGATGGACGGTAAGATGATTATCACAGCTGACCACGGCAACGCTGACAAGATGCTTGATGATGCAGGCGAAGCATTCACACCTCACTCAACAAATCCCGTTCCCGTTATCACAGTTGGCAGTGACTATGCACTCAAAGATGGCGGTAAGCTCTGTGACCTTTGCCCCACTCTTCTTGATATTATGGGTGTTGCCCAGCCCGCAGAAATGACAGGCGAAAGTTTGTTGATAAAATAAAATTTTATCAACAAAATGATGGTTGCCTGTGGCAAATGATGACACATAAATAATTAAACCGCATCGAGTAATCGGTGCGGTTTTTTCTATTCTTCAAGCCCTAAAATATAATCGGCAGATACCTTATAAATTCATAAAGAAAGGTAAAAAATTGCTTTAAAATTGAATTTCGTTCCCTTAAAACGGCGTTTCGTTCCTTTTGGGTTGAAAAGATAAAAAATTTATTTTACTATGTAGCTGCGAAAAAAATACTAATGAAAAAGGGTGTTCAGAATGAAAAAAATTTTAATCGCATGCAGTGTCATCATTATGCTGTTGTGTCTTAATGTGACAGTATTTGCCGCATATCTCGGCGACATTGACGGAAACGGTACTCTGACAGCATCAGATGCGAGAGCAATTCTCAGACATTCAGCAAAGCTTGAAAGCATTGCTGAAGAGATTCTTCCTCTTGCCGATGTTGACAAGAACGGAAATGTCAATGCTGCAGATGCAAGACTTGCCCTGAGAATGGGTGCAAAGCTCGACGAACTGATAGAAGACCATACACACGATTACAAAACAACTGAAATCCAGAAACAGGATTGCGAAAAAGATGGGATAATTGAATATAGATGTAGTGTGTGTGACCATAGCTATCAGGATGTTACAAAGGCAACAGGGCACAATTACACTTCTGCTGTTACAAAAGAGCCTACATGTGGTGCGGTAGGTGTTAAAGAGTACACTTGTTCAGTATGTAATCATACTTATAGTGAGGATATTGAGGCTCTTGAACACGATTACATTAAAATAACCGAAAGAGAGCCGAGCTGTGCAACAGGTCTGAAGGAGTTTGAGTGCTCAATCTGCGGTGATATTTACACTGAGGAAACTCCTGCAATTCTTCCTAATCACAGATTTACACAATTAGAAATAATAAAGGCAGCAACCTGCGCAGAAGTGGGAATCAAAGAATATACCTGTGAAGTCTGTGGTGAGAAAAAACAGGAAGAAATTGAAAAGACGGCAAGACATAGTTATGATTCAGGTGTAATCACAAAACAACCGACATATGAAGATGATGGTGAAAGAATCTTTACTTGCGAAATTTGCGGTGACTCTTACAGCATAACCGTCAGAGCATTAAAATATACATCTCCTGTATATATCCATATGCCGGAAACGCCGATTATTATAGACTCATATGCAGATTTGTTCAGAATAGATGAGATAGGTTTCGAAGCAAAAGCGCACTCATATGATGATAAATATACATTATATTTGTATTTCACCGGTGAAAAAACATTCGGCAGACAAAATGAGTATATAAAAATCGAATATAAAATATATGATGCTGAAGGATATGTTGTTTACAGCGGCAGTCATTTTACAGATGAGTTAAGTCCGGGAGAGAAGATAAAAAATTCAGATTCTTTTGCTACAAGTTTAGAAGCGGGTGAATACACTCTTAAAATTACCAATGTTCTCAGTTTTTAGCTGAGATAACACATATGACCATATTTATTTGTTATGATAAAAGTAACCGCACCGATTTTTCGGTGCGGTTGTTATGTTTGTAAATCAGAATTTGTCGAGCAGAGCTCGAATGGAAAATTGAAAATGGAAAATGGAAAGTGTCGGAAGTGCTTCGCACTTTTCCGCTACGCTCTATATAATGTTTTCCGAAGGAAAACCACCTTCATTTTCAACTTTCAATTTTAAATTTTCAATTACAATAATTTGTCGAGGGCACCTCGACAAATTACTGTTTATTATAAATCTTTCTGAACTCATCAGCCTTCTGATATGCCTCTGCTATGTATTCTTCAAATGTCATTTTTTCATATCTGTCACTGACTGTTCTTTCGGGGCGGTTTTTGCACACAAGCTCAAAAGTGAGAGGTCCGTCAAAATTGCATTTATGCAGTCTTTCTGCAATGCCGTTCCAGTCGACAATGCCGTGGTCAAGGGGGAGAAGATGTGAGTCGTCATAGAATGTTATTTCGTCGCCTGTCTGTCCCATATTATCGTTAAGATGTGTTGAAAAAAGATATTTGCCGAAGCGTGCAAGTGTATCCTCTTTATTGTTGTAGCAAAGCTCGTGACCTGAGTCAAAGCAGAAGCCGATGTGAGGTAACCCTCCAAAGGCATCAAGAATCTTTTCAAGATATTCTATTCCCTCCGTATTCTCAAATGCGATACGGATTTTTTTCTTTTCTGCGTGCTCAATAGCCTTTTCAAGCCTTTTAATGCCCAAGTCGTTGGGGGAGTGGTTGTCCATACCGATTATTGCGTGACAGATAACAAGGTCTGTTCCGTGCTCTGCAGCGCAGTCAATAGTGCCGATAATGTCATTTATCATTTTGTCAGAGAGTGAGTCATCAGCGTGAAAAATATCATCCATTCCGTAAAACGGAGCGTGAAGAGACTGTAATTCAAGCCCCAGTGAAAGAGCTTTTCTGATTTCGGCTGTACGGTCACAATTTCTCTCCCAGTCAAAGAAAACTCCGTCAAAGCCTGCATTTTTTATTATTTCAAGCTGTTCTGATTCGGGTACAGATGACCCCATTCCCACATTTACGCATATATTTGTGCTGTTCATAATTATCACCTTTTTCAGTATAGCTGATTTTTTCTTGATTTTCAATATAAAAAAAGGAGCTGTATTGCTACAACTCCTTAAAATTTATTTAACCATAAGCTCACTGATAAGAGTGCTGAATTCGGCAGGGTCATCAATTGAAAGTCCGCTGATAAGTCTTGCCTGCATATAGAGCAATTTTGCGTATTTTGCGAGTGTTTCATCATCAAGACTTCTGAGCTTCTCTGCAATGGGATGTGAAGAATTGACTTCAAGCACTGTTTCTGCCTTGATTCCGCTTGCATTGGGCATTGCGTTGAGCACCTTTTCCATCTCAGTTGAGAGCATACCCTCACTTGTGAGGCAGGCAGGACGATTCTTGAGTGCATTTGTGAAGCGTACGTCTGTTACACTGTCGCCGAGAGCATCCTTCATCTTTGAGAGCATATCCTTTGCATCTTCGTTTTCTTTTTTCAGCTCTTCCTTCTCTGTTTCGGTGTCAAGGTCAAGCTTGTCTGCACATACATTCACAAACTGCTTGTCTTCATACTGCATAAGCATCTGAATTGCAAATTCATCAACATTGTCTGTGAAATAGAGTATTTCATAGCCCTTGTCTTTGACTGCTTCAACCTGAGGCAGCATATCAATTTTTGCCTTTGTTTCACCGCAGGCGTAATAAATCTTATCCTGACCGTCTTTCATTCTGTCAACATACTCATTGAGTGTTGAGTATTTATCCTCATAAGAAGAGATAAACATAAGAAGATCCTTGAGCACTTCTTTGTGAGCACCGTAGCTTTCATAAAGACCGTATTTCAGCTGCATACCGAATGCATTGAAAAACTCCTCGTATGTTTCTCTGTCCTTTTTGAGCATATTGATAAGCTCTGACTTGATTTTCTTTTCAATTGTCTTTGCAATAAGTCTGAGCTGATAGTCGTGCTGAAGAACTTCACGGGAAATGTTCAGTGACAGGTCAGCGCTGTCAACAAGACCTTTCACAAAGCTGAAATAGTCGGGCAGCAGGTCAGGGCATTTGTCCATAATAAGAACGCCGTTTGAATAAAGCTGCAGTCCTTTTTCAAAATTCTTTGTGTAATAGTCATAGGGAGCTCTCTTGGGGATGAAAAGCAGTGCATCATATGTTGCCTGACCTTCAACCTTGCTGTGGATTACCTTTGCAGGCTTCTCATAATCATAGAATTTATCGCTGTAAAAGCTGTTGTACTCATCTTCTGTGATTTCACTCTTATTTTTTCTCCAAAGGGGAATCATACTGTTGAGAGTCTTTGTTTCTGTGAAGGTTTCGTATTCACCCTCTTTACCTTCAACGGGCTTTGTTGACTCAACATCCATTGTGATGGGATAACGGATGTAGTCTGAATATTTTTTTACGATTGATGTGAGCTTGTATGTTTCAAGATAATCTGAATACCTGTCGGCATCTGTATCTTCCTTGATGTGAAGTGTGATAACCGTACCTGCACTGTCTTTATCGGCAGCTTCAATTGTGTAGCCTTCTGCACCTTCGCTTGTCCAGAGATTTGCTGTTTCTGCGCCGAAAGCCTTTGAGAGAACAGTCACCTTGTCGCTGACCATAAATGCAGAATAGAAGCCTACACCGAACTGACCGATGATTTCAACATCTGACTTGTCATCCATATTCTTCTTGAAGTCAAGTGAGCCGCTTTTTGCTATAGTGCCGAGATTGTTTTCAAGCTCTTCGGCAGTCATACCGCAGCCGTTGTCTTCAATTGTGATTGTTCTGTTTGCCTTGTCGGGAGTCAGTGTGATTCTGAAATCACCCTTGTCAAGACCTACGGAGCTGTCTGTAAGAGAACGGAAATAGAGCTTGTCTATGGCATCACTTGCGTTTGAGATAAGCTCTCTGAGGAAAATCTCCTTATGTGTATAAATTGAATTGATCATCATATCAAGCAATTTTTTTGATTCTGCCTTGAATTGCTTTTTTCTCATTTAAATCACCCTGTTAATGAAAAATTAGCACTCTCTATGTGTGAGTGCTAATTATAGTATAATCCTTTTTTTTCTAATGTCAACACTTTTTTGAAAAAAAACTTCAAAAAGACGTTTCAATGATGTATAATTGTGTTACTTGGATTTAGGCCTTGCGATGAATGAAACAATGACGCCGGAGAGCAGTGCAGTTGTGATGCCTGCGGCACTTGCAGTCAGAGGCCCTTTGAGGGCACCTATCAGCCCGTCGCTGTCAACAGCTTTTTTTGTTCCTTCGACAAGGGTTGCGCCGAATCCCGTAAGCGGAACGGTTGCACCGGTGCCTGCAAATTCAATCAGCGGCTTGTATACTCCGACAGCACCGAGAATTACGCCTGTAACAACAAATCCCACAAGAATTCTTGCAGGTGTGAGCTTTGTGTTGTCAATGAGAATCTGACCTATGACACAAATGAGTCCGCCTACAATAAATGCCTTTAAAAAATCCATACAGATACACCTCTTTTCTGAGTATTTGCAGAAATAACAAATTTATTCGGAGATGATAAAATGCTTGTTTGTCCCGTCTGTCACAGCAGCTTGCGAAAGACTGAAAAATCATATATATGCAGTAATAATCACACATTTGACATTGCGAAAGAAGGCTATGTAAACCTGCTGTCAGGTAAGCACAAGGCAGGGGAGCTTATAGGTGATAACCGTGATATGGCAAAGGCAAGACGCAGCTTTCTTGAAAACGGATATTATGATTTTCTTGCAGATACACTCAGTCAGAGAATAAGCACTGATGACACAGTTCTTGATATATCCTGCGGTGAAGGGTATTATACAGATTATTTAAGAAGAAAAACAGGCGCACAGGTTATGGGCTTTGATATCTCAAAAGAGATGATAAAGCTTGCTGCAAAAAAATACCGTGAGGTTACATTTTTTGTTGCCAATATTGCAAGAATTCCTCTGGCAGATGAAAGCATTGATATTGCCGTGCAGATATGTGCACCGTTTAGCGAAAAGGAATTTGCAAGAGTTTTGAAAAAAGACGGCTGTCTTTACTCTGTTGTGCCTGCCAAACGCCATCTGTGGGGGCTTAAGAGTCTGCTTTATGAAAATCCATATGAAAACAACGATGACGATACTGAGTATGAGCTTCTCAGAAAAATCAGTGAAGAAACCGTTTCTGTAAAATCTGTCGTAAAAGGTAATGATAACATTATGAGTCTTTTTGCAATGACTCCTTATTATTATAAAACAAGCGAGCAGGATGCGATGCGATTAAGAGAACTGTCAGAGCTTGAAACAGAACTTGGTTTTGTAATCAGAAAATTTGTAAGAAGGTGACTGCTGTGAAAAAAATTCTTTCATTGCTTATAACTGTTGTTCTTTCATCAATGTTTTGCATCACTTCATCTGCAGCACTTACAGGCGATGTGAATAAAGACGGCAGAATCACGGCTTTTGATGCAAGACTCATTCTCAGACATTCTGCGGCAATTGAGTTTTTGCAGGACACTTCTGTTGCCGACCTGAATAATGACGGCAGAGTAACTGCAGCCGATGCGAGAAAGGCACTGAGAATTGCATCATCACTTGATAGTGCCGTAAATGATGAAAAGCTTAACATATCTGACGGTGACAGCACACGTATTCTGACTGCAAATGAAGTTTATCAGAAAGCAAAAGGCTTCACTGCAGAGATTGTTACATACAAAGAAAGCGGTGCAGGACTTACCGTCGGCACAGGTATATTTGTTACAGAGAATAAAATAGCCACAAATTATCATGTTATAAACGGAGCTTATTTCGCAAAGATTAAAACATCAGACGGCGAAACACACAATATCATACGTGTGCTCGGTTATGATATACAAAGAGATATTGCGATACTTGAAACTGATTACAAATCACCGTACACAGCTTTTGCAGGCACTTTGCCTGAAACGGGTGATACCGTTTATGCTCTGGGCAGTACCAAGGGGTATACCGGTACTTTTACTCAGGGGAATGTATCCTGCAACAGCCGTGTTCTCAGAGAGCTTGGCAACGGAGTTGAGTACATACAGTTCACGTCTCCCGTAGCCGAAGGTAACAGCGGCGGCCCTGTGCTTGATGTTTACGGCAATGTTGTGGGTATGGTTTCTCTTACAAATTCTGAGGGGCAGAATCTCAATTTTGCTTTGCCTGTTTCAGAGCTTAAAAAGGCAGATATTTCTTCACCGTCAACTCTCAAAGAAATTGCCGAAAAAAATGCTGACAGTGAATTTGAGGGTGAAATTGCCTTATCATACCCTGCAGTGACACTTAAAAAGGGTGGTACTGCACTGATTTATGCTCTTGTTTCTGCAACTGATGAATATAATCTCAGCTGTGAAAGTGACAATGAGAGCGTTGTGTGCAAAACCGGCAGAACATACGGCAATGTGAATGTTGTATATGTGTGGGCAAAGGAATCTGATGTCAGCGGCAGTGTGAAAATATTTATTGAGGGGCATAAGGAAGTTTTTGCAATTCTTGATGTCACTGCAGGTGCCGAGGCACCTGACATTTATTCAGGCATAAACGGAGATGTTGCAGATTTCGGTGCATTCACAGGCACAGCACCCTCTGAGTGTGATGAGAATACACTCGACGGTAAGAATGCGTATTCTTTTGCATATTCATTTGATTCACTGAATGAGAACGGTGTTGACAGAGAAAATGCAATTGAGGGCTACAGAGAGCTGCTTGAAAACAACGGTTATGAATTTATATCCTCTTCGCAGAATAATACTAATGTGGTTTTCTTTAACAGTGAGTCACGCACAACGGTAACACTCGGCATTACAACCGATGACAGCGGAAAATACTATATGTTTGTGCTGATAGTTAAGTAAATTCCTTGACATATATACAGATTTGGTGTAAAATAGATAAAGAATTTATCTTTAGGAGTGAAATTTTATGAATTCCGATAAAAAATACATTCTTTCTCTTGACCAGGGTACAACAAGCTCAAGAGCAATTCTCTTTGACAAAGAGGGACAGATAAAATCCAAGGCTCAGTTTGAGTTTACTCAGATTTATCCCAAGGCAGGCTGGGTTGAACACGACCCTATGGAAATTCTCAGAACAGAATACAGAGCCATTGCCGACTCTCTCATTGAAGGCGGTGTTGAGGCAAAGGAAATTGCAGCAATCGGTATCACAAATCAGCGTGAAACCACTGTTCTCTGGGATAAGTCAACAGGTGAGCCCGTTTACAATGCTGTTGTATGGCAATGCCGCCGTACTGCTGAGCTTGCAAAGCATATCAATGACGACAAGGAGCTTAGCACCTACATAAAGGATCACACAGGTCTTGTCATTGATGCTTATTTTTCAGCCACAAAAATCAAATGGATTCTTGATAACTGCGAAAAGGCAAGAAAGGTACTCAAAAAGGGCAATCTTCTTTTCGGCACAATCGAGACGTGGCTTATATGGAAGCTCACAGGCGGTAAAGTCCACGTGACAGACTATTCAAACGCCTGGCGTACAATGCTTTTTGATGTTGACAATCTTTGCTGGGATAAATACATCTGTGACAGATTGGGTATTCCTATGGAGATTCTCCCCGAGGTTGTACCATCAAGTCAGGTTTACGGTGAAGTCGCCGCAGGCATCCCGGGTCTTGAGTCATTAGCAGGTATTCCCATTGCCGGTGCTATCGGTGACCAACAGGCAGCCCTTTTCGGTCAGGCTTGTTTCCGTCCCGGTCAGGCAAAGAATACATACGGCACAGGCTGTTTCCTGCTTATGAACACAGGCGGAAAGAGAGTTAAATCCGAAAATAATCTTCTTACGGGTATTGCCTGGGGTATCGACGGCAGAGTTGAATATTGTATTGAGGGCTCAGCTTTCAATGCAGGCTCGGTTATTCAGTGGCTCCGTGATGAAATGAAGATGATAAAAACTGCTGCAGAATGTGACAGACTTGCAGAGAGTGTGCCCGATGCCAACGGAATCTATTTTGTTCCCGCATTCACAGGTCTCGGCGCTCCCTATTGGGATATGTACGCAAGAGGTACTGTTGTAGGTATCACAAGAGGTGTAAACCAGCAGCATTTTGCAAGAGCTGTTCTTGAAAGTATTGCTTTCCAGATGACAGACCTGCTTGAAGCAATGAAGGCTGATTCAGATATTGAGCTCGCTGAGTTGCGTGTTGACGGTGGCGCATCTGTAAGCAATATTATGATGCAGATTCAGGCAAATATGATAGAAACAACGGTCAACCGTCCCAAGGTTGTTGAAACAACAGCTCTCGGTGCCGCTTACTGTGCAGGTCTTGCTGTAGGCTTCTGGGCAAGCAGAGCAGAAATTGAAAAGATAAGAGAAGTCTCCCGTGAATTTGTTCCTCAGCTGAGAAAAGAGGAGAGAGATGCCATTTATGCAGGCTGGAAAAAGGCAGTCAAGCGTGCAATGGCATGGGCAGAAGACTGATAAATAAAAACTGAAATCATTCAGTACAGGCACATAAAAACTTACCTCCCCGTATAATGCAATGAACGTTCATTACGGGGAGGTTTTTATTTGAGAAAAAGAAAAAAGTGCGGCTCTGATATAGGCATTGCGTTCATAATGTTTGCAGTGGGAATCATTGCCGTATGTATTTTCCCCTCTGAATGGATCGTTGTTTTTACTGCCGGTATGCTGGTTACGGCAGGAATATTTCTCATACGGAAATGAGGGAGGGGGAGCCTATGAAAATTCTTGTTATTGAAAGCCCCGCATTTTTAAAGGGCATACTCAGAATGATATTCAGACTTGAAAAACAGTAAAGCAAAGGGATATAAAAAAGAACGGTATCTGTGCAATAAAAGTACAGGTACCGTTTTCAGTTTTTACTTTGACGCTAATTTTTTGATGGCTTCAAAAGTCTCATCACTGATGATATGCTCTATCTTGCAGGCGTCTTCTGATGCTGTGTGCTCTGATACGCCTATCGAAATGAGAACATCAGTAAGAATTCTGTGGCGTTCAAAAATCTTGTTTGCGTGTGAAGTGCCAAGCTCAGTGAGTGTGATATAGCCGTTGCCGTCAACATTTATGAATCCGCCGTTTTTCAGCAGGCCTACAGCTCTGCTGACACTCGGTTTTGAATAACCCATATATTCACCGATGTCTACAGAACGGACATGTTCACTCTTTTTAGAAAGAATAAGAATGGTTTCGAGATACATTTCTCCCGATTCCTGAATATGCATAATAATCACCTTTTGATATTATAGCATATTATATTGAAATTTTCAATAGCTGTATTCTTATGATAAAATCACTCAACAGTGACAGATTTTGCTAGATTTCTCGGCTTGTCTATATCTCTGCCCATTGCCAGTGCGGTATAATAAGCCGTAAGCTGCAGTGCGCAGGCAGCGGTGAACGGCAGGGAAAAGGTTTCTGTATCAGGCAGGGTTATTACGAAATCCGCAGTGTCAATAATTGACTTGGCAGTTTCGGGGCAGATGCAGATAACCTTTGCACCTCTTGCCTTAACCTCAAGTATATTATTTCTCATTTTATCATAGAGCTTTTCATCTGTTGCCGTTGCGATTACAGGCGTTCCGTCTTCGATAAGTGAGATTGTGCCGTGCTTGAGTTCGCTTGCAGGGAAAGCCTCAGAGTGTATATATGAAATTTCTTTGAGCTTCAGTGAGCCTTCACTGCCGAGAGTGCTGTCTATGCCTCTGCCGATAAAAAAAGCATTGCTGCAGTTTTTCAGATACTGCGCAACGGCAGAAAACTGATACTTGTCAGCGAGAACGGACGGAATTGCTTTATCAAAGCAATATCTGTGCGATGAGAGTATTTCTCTTGCTCTGTCTTTGCTGATTTTTCCTTTTTTTATACCAAGCTCTGCAGCAAGCAGTAAAAGCGTCTGACACTGCACATTGAATGCTTTTGTTGATGCCACGGCAATTTCTCTGCCTGCAAGCGTACAGATAACATTTTCTGCTTCATTAGCTATTGATGAGCCCTGTGCATTGACAATTGCAAGAGTCCTGATTCCCATTGATTTTACAAGGCGAAGTGCCGCAAGAGAGTCTGCTGTTTCACCCGACTGTGAAATGATAATCACAATATCGGTTGCAGACACTGTCTGTGCTGCGTAACGGAATTCTCCTGCAGATTCTGTTCTTACGGGGATGCCTGACAGCTCTTCGATAAAATATCTGCCCAGAAGCCCCGAATGCAATGCCGTACCGCAAGCAACAATGCGAATTCCCGTTATGGCCGAATTGAGCATATTCCTGACAGAACCTGAAAAACAGGGGAGTCCGTCCTCAGTCATCGATTCAAAGGTTGCTTTCATTTTTTCAGGCTCTTCGTGAATTTCTCTGAGCATATGATGACTGAACTCATTCTTTTCAGATACAGTCTCGGTGTGTTGTACAGTCTCCTCTTTCAGATTTTTACGGTTTCCGTTTATGTCATAAACATCTGTGGTTTCTGCTGTGATTTTTACGATATCGCCGTCATCGGGCCGAAGAAATCTGCCTGTATGGTGAGAAAATGCAACAGTGTCAGAGGCAATGAATTTTTCATTCTGTCCGAGACCTATCAGTAACGGACTGTCATTGCGGACAGCGAAAACGGTGTTTTCAATGTCATCAAAGATTATTCCCAGCGCATATGAGCCTTTAAGATGTCTTACGGCTCTTATTATTGATGTGACAGGATTCTTTGTACGGCTGTATTCATTGTTTATAATGTGGGCAATAACCTCGGTATCGGTATCTGACAAAAAAATTCTGTCAGTCATTTTGTTTTTCAGCTCTTTGTAATTCTCTATAATTCCGTTGTGGACAACACAGACCTTTCCTGCTGTGTGAGGGTGGCAGTTTCTTTCTGTTGGTGCCCCGTGCGTAGCCCATCTTGTGTGGCCGATACCGCAGAAAATACCTTTACTCTGCAATTCTGAAGTTTTTTCATCAAGCGTGCTGACACGGCCTGTTGTTTTGACGGTCCTGAGTCCGTCCGGCGTAAAAACTGCAAGACCTGCTGAATCGTAACCTCTGTATTCCAGATTTTTAAGTCCGTCGGTAATTATCCTGATTGCGTTATTTTTGCCGGTATATCCGATTATTCCGCACATAGAACATTCCTCCTTCTGTAAAGAGTATGCCCTGATTTGGTTTTTATAACGAAACAGCACCCGATTTTATTCGGGTGCTGTTTCTTTGAAGGAGTATATTATGAAAAACGTTAGGAGAAATCTTAATAAGTTCATTTTCACTATAACATATTTACTTTAAATCCGGCTTAAATTCACTTATCTTTTGCCGTCAAATTACATCTATTTTATAGCATAAAATTCCTTTTAAGTCAAGTATAAATTTATATTTATTTCTTAGCAATAAACAAAAATTGAAATATAATAACAAATATTCACCTTTAAAATTAACTGATTGCGTGTAAAATATGGAAAATGCCTTATTCCGGCAATAAGTATTTGACATTTAGTAAAATATAGTGTAAAATAAAGTGACTATCAATTTAAGGGTGAAGAGAAATGAAAAAAACTGCTGTAAAAAAAATTTCTGCAGTAGTAATGACTTTGATAATGATTTTTACAGTGTCTTTCAGCGCATTTGCAGAGACCTGGCAAGACAGCATTGAGCAGCAGCTCAAGGATTTTTCTGACCAGTTCAATTCTGCTGACCCTGATTCTCAGGTGTCAATTCAGGAGAGCTTTGACAAATTCCTTGAAGAAAACGGTCTTGAAAAAATAGACCTTGGCAGCCTCAGTGAGACAGATATCGGTCAGATTGTAACAGGTATCGGTGACAACCTTTCAATCGACAGCTTCCTCGGGCTTGCAGGCGATGCTTTTTCAAGCGGCCTTGCAATGATTCAGGATGCTATCGGCAAAGGTACAGGTACTGCTGACGGCTCAGGCACTGCCACAACAAAGCCTGCAGTCACATCTCCCAACATTATTGTCGCTGACCCTGCTCCCGAAAGTTCTACCGTTGCTGTTGGTGTACCTGAGCAGAATATGCCTGTCACAAGCACTCCCACTACATATAAGGTTGAGAGCACAACTGCAGCAAACCTTGTCGGTGCTGGTGTTACGTCTTCAGGTACAACAGCTCCTCAGGTCGCAGTTGAGGACACAGTCAGCACTTCATCAATGGCTGTTCTTATCGCATTATCAGTGTCAACTGTTGCAGTCCTTGTTGCCATAGTGATTTTCTTCGTTTTAAAGAAGAAATAATTAAAATTTAATATTGACTTTTTTAAATGCCGGTACTACAATTAGTGTCAGCATTTAATTTTTTATGAGAGGATGTATTTCCCATGGAAATAAGAATTGAGAAAACAACAAATCCGAAAGTAAAGCCTGCCGATGAAAACAAGCTCGGCTTCGGTAACTATTATACTGACCATATGTTTATTATGAACTATGACGAGGGGCAGGGCTGGCACGATGCAAGAATCGTACCTTACGGGCCCATTGAGCTTGATCCTGCAGCAATGTGTCTGCACTACGGTCAGGAGGTTTTTGAAGGTCTTAAAGCATACCGTTGCGAAAACGGCGATATCAGACTTTTCAGACCTGACAAAAATATGGCAAGACTCAATATTTCAAATGAGCGTCTGTGTATTCCTCAGATTGACGAGGAATTTGCAGTTGAAGCAATCAAAGCTCTTGTAAAGGTTGACGAGGACTGGATTCCTTCTGCAGAAGGTACATCACTTTATATCAGACCTTTCATTTTTGCAGTTGATCCCCATCTCGGTGTACATGCAGCAAAGCATCTTCTTTTTGTTATCATTCTTTCACCTGTCGGTGCATACTATCCCGAAGGACTTAACCCTGTTAAGATTTATGTTGAGAATAACTATGTCCGTGCTGTCAAGGGCGGTATGGGTATGGCTAAGACAGGCGGCAACTATGCAGCAGGTCTCAAGGCTCAGGATGATGCTGATAAGGTCGGTTATGCTCAGGTTCTCTGGCTTGACGGTGTTGAGAGAAAATATATTGAAGAAGTAGGCGCAATGAACGTATTCTTTGTTCTTGACGGCGAAGTTGTCACACCTGACTTCCAGGGTGCTATCCTCAGCGGTATCACAAGAATGTCATGTATTGAAATTATGAAGTCATGGGGTATGAACGTTTCAGAGAGAAGACTCTCAATTGACGAACTTGCCAAGGCTTATGACGAAGGCAGACTTCTTGAAGCTTTCGGCAGCGGTACTGCAGCTGTCATTTCTCCCATCGGTGAACTCAAATGGGGCGACAAGGTTATGACAATCAATAACGGTGAAATCGGTGAAGTTTCTCAGAAGCTCTACGATACACTCACAGGCATTCAGTGGGGCAAGATTGAAGGTCCCGAAGGCTGGAGCGTTAAGATCTGAACATAAAAATCAAGGCTGAACTTAAACTGTTCAGCCTTTTTTTGTTATTATTCAGTTTTTAATTTCAGTCTCATTTCCGTCGTTGTCAAGGTAAAATACCTTGCCGCCGTCGTCACCGCAGAGGGTGTATATTTCATCATCCTTGAAAACGATTGCCGCACCGTTATCAATTGCAAGGCCCTGATTTGTTCTTGTTTTTATTGCATCCTTGAAAATATGCCAGTAATCACTGTCATAGTGAGGGGCACAGCAGTAAGGGAGGATGTCGAGGCAGTCAATGAACATAAATGAGTGGTTTTCACCGCAGTCATCCCAGCCTTCCTTGCACCAGCACATTGCACCTGAGCTGTAGCCTGAGAGAATTATTCCTTTTTCATAAGCTTTTCTGAAAATTTTGTCAGCCCCTGTTCTTTTCCAGGTGTCCATAAGGAATTTAAGATTACCTCCGCCTACATAAATAATATCTGCAGACATTATTTTTCTCTCGATTTCTGCAGGTGTGAGAGTGGGGTCTGTCAGAAAGAGATTTGCAAGCTTACAACCGTACTGACGGAAAGAATCAAAAATAACCTCGTCACCGATTATGTAGTCAAAGCCTGCAGTGGGGACATAGAGAACACGTGGCTCAGGCTTGCCCGAAAGTGAAACAAGATGCTTGAAAAGTGGCAGAATTTCACCGTTGTCATATCTTCCGCCGCCGATTGCCATTATTGTACCCATAGTTTTGCTCCTTTTTTTATAAATCAGAATTCATCGAGGTCCCATCGATAAATTATTGTTTTTTCTATTTTATATCAAAATTCTGCTCCTGTCAATTGACCTTTTTATAAAAGTATGCTATACTTAAACGGAATATAGGTAAAAAGGTATTTTTATGAAAATTCTGATTGATGCCGATGCTTGCCCCGTTGTGGATATAACAGTGAAGCTTGCCTCGGAATACGGCAAAAAGTGCATAATAATCTGTGATACGGCTCATTTCATTGTCCGTGACGGTGCAGAGACAATCACAGCTGAAAAGGGTGCTGACAGTGTTGATTTCCGACTTGTCAATATGGTATCAAAAGGAGATATAGCCGTCACTCAGGACTACGGGCTTGCTGCTATGTGCCTTGCGAAAGAGGCAGTGCCTATAAATCAGAACGGGCTGATTTTTACATCGCAGAATATTGAAAAGCTTCTTTACACAAGATTTGTTTCAAAGAAAATCCGTATGGCAGGCGGAAGAACGAAGGGTCCCAAGAAACGCACTGCAGAGCAGGATAAGGACTTTGAAAAGACTCTAAGACAGCTTCTTGAAAAGGATAAGAAAAATGAGTGAACCGAAAAAGAAACAGTATAATACTCTGAATGCACTGAAATTTATTGCTGCATTTTTCGTTGTGTGTATCCATGTGCCGTTCCCCGGTGAATTCGGCAAAGGCGTGATTGCAGTTGCCCGTTTTGCTGTGCCGTTCTTCTTTATGACCTCGGGCTTTTTCAGCTATTACTCCGATAAAGAAGTTCTCTGCGAAAAATACAAACGCAAAATCAGGCATCTGCTTGTGATTTTTGCAGGCAGCTTCCTTTTATATTTTGCGTGGGATATTCTCGGCAATGTAATGGCAGGTACACTGAAAAATTATTTTCTGAATAAATTTTCAATTACAGCCTTTGCTGAGCTTTTAATATTCAATCATCCCCGTGTTATGGAAGCGCTGTGGTTCCTTCCTGCACTGATTTATGCCACAGCAATGTTTTTTGTGTTTGAAAAAACAGATATTACCAAAAAACTGTACTTTCTGATTCCGTTGCTGTTTCTTGCAGGTGTTATACTTCGTGAGATACCCGAATTCACAGAGAATACACCTGAAATTATGACAAAAGCATATCTTTACAGAAACTGGCTGTTTGTTGGACTCCCGTTTTTTATGCTCGGTCATTATATAAGAACGAATGAAAAGAGATTTACAAGCAAGTTTTCAGATGCTTTTCTGCTTGTGGTTATGCTTGTTGCCACGGCAGAGGCTGTTGCCGCCGATCTGCTTCATGCTCAGAAAAGCCTTTATATCGGCACTTTCTTTGCAGTTGCGGCACTGTTTGTGCTTGCACTGAAAGCAGAGGATAAATTCCGTGTACCGTTTCTTTCAAAGATGGGAGCAGAATACTCACTTTATATTTATATTTTTCATATATTTATGAAAAATGTTATTGAGAAAATAGGGAAGCTCGATTTTACAAAAGATATGGTAGCTGCCGTCAGACCTGTTTTTCCTCTGATTGTCTTTGCAGTTACATTGATTGTTTCGGTAACTTATGTTGAAATAAAAAAACTTCTCAGAAAGCAGGAGAAATGATTATGTATATAAAATCCCCTGAATACAAAACAGAACTTGACAGGTATCTTGATACCTTTGCTGATGTTTTTGATACACTTGCAGACAGCTCTGTTATGATAACAGGTGCTGCAGGGCTTATCGGTAATTATATCGTTGACCTGCTTATGGCAAATGGTGACATTAAAGTCATTGCCGCAGACAGAAATGAAGAAAGAATGTATCTTCGTTTCGGTGATTACAAAGAGAATTTTGTTTCTGTTATCGGCGATGTGAATGATATGGCTTTCTGTGAAAAGGTTTTTTGTGAAAGCAAACCCGACTATGTCATTCACGCTGCAAGCAACACATCACCTCTTGACTATGCCAACAAGCCTGTTGACACAATCTGTACAAACATAATTGCAACGCATAATCTGCTTGAATGCTGCAGAAAATACGGTGTAAAAAGATTTATGTTCTGTTCCTCGGTTGAAGCTTACGGCACCGGCAGTGATGATGTAGAGGAATTTGACGAGCTTTACAGCGGTTATGTTGACTGCAACACAGTCAGAGCAGGTTATCCTTCGGGAAAAAGAGCTTCAGAGGCTATGTGCAACGCATATATGAGCGAATACGGTGTTGATTTTGTTACTGTCCGCATCGGCAGAATTTACGGGGCAACAGTCATTCCCGAGGACACAAAGGCTCCCACTCAGTTTATAGGAAATGCCGTCAGAAATGAGGATATCGTTCTCAAAAGTCCCGGTACGCAGGTATTTTCTTTCGGTTATGTGGGTGACTGTGCCAGCGGTATGCTGAAAGCTCTTGCTCACGGTGAGAAGGGAAATGTCTATAATGTGGCCGATTCAGAAGGCGGAATAATGCTTCGTGACTTTGCTTCTGCAGCAGCTAAAGCTGGCGGCAGAGAGGTTGTTTTTGATTTATCAACAGATCTCGCAAAGGCAGGCTATTCAAAGGTCACCAGGGCAGTTCTGAATGTCAAAAAGCTTGAAAATCTGGGCTGGAAATCACTTTATAATCACATTGAGGGAACAAAAAGAACTGTTTCTTATCTCAAAGAACTGAATGTACTCTGATAAGGAGATGCTGATATGGAAAAACTCAAGGCACTTGTAACTGCTGAGGTTATAAAGCCCATACTTGAAACTCTCAGCGACAGAATTGATTTTGAATACGCAGGTTACAATATTGACCACGATGTTATGCCCCGTGACGAGCTAAAAAGGCGTGTGCGTGATATTGATATTCTTGTGTGCGAATATGACACAATCGATGAAGAGATTTTTGATTGTGCAGAAAATCTTAAATTTATCGTATGCTGCCGTGGCGGTGTAAAAACCGTTATCGACCTTGACAAGGCTATGGAAAAGGGTGTTATTGTCTGCAATAACGGCGGCAGAAACGCAAATGCCGTGTCTGATATGACAATGGCTTATATCCTTGACCTGACGAGAAACATTACGCTTACCGATAACCTTATTCATAACAGAGTTATTACCACAGATGTCAAATCAAAGCCTGATGAATACCGTGACACCGTATGGGGACTTGACAATAATTCACCCTTTATCCGTTTCAGAGGTCAGAGTGTCAATCATATGACTCTCGGTCTTGTGGGCTTCGGTCACGCAGGCAGACTTGTGGCAAAGAAGGCTCAGGCTTTTGATATGAAGGTCATTGCTTATGACCCCTACATTGACCCCGAGTCGGTTCCCGAAGATATTGAGCTTGTGAAGTTTGATACTCTTCTCAAGGAGTCAGATGTTGTCAGCCTTCACTGTGTTGTTACTCCTCAGACAAAGCATCTTTTCAAGGCGGCAGAATTCAATAAAATGAAGAATACAGCTTATTTCATAAACACCGCAAGAGGGGAGCTTGTTGATGAAGCTGACCTTATTGCTGCTCTTAATAATGATGAAATTGCCGGTGCAGCGATTGATGTTACTGCAGTTGAGCCTATAGCATCTGACTGCCCCTTGCTTGATGCAAAGAATCTTATCATAACACCTCATATTGCAGGTTCATCATATGATGTTCAGGTTCAGGGTACAAATATGGTCGTTGCAAGTCTTACCGACTGGCTCAATGATAAAAAACCTTCTAATTGTGTTGTTTACAGATAGGGTGAGAAGATTATGGGTAAAAATATAGGTATAATCCTTGCGGGCGGTATCGGCTCCCGTTTCGGAGCAGATAAGCCCAAGCAGTACTGCACTGTTTTCGGCAAGGAAATGATATGGTATTCCATTGATGCTTTCAGAAAAGCAGAAACTATTGATGATTTTATTGTCATAGTCGATAAGGCTGAAATGGAAAAGGGCAGAATTGCCGCAGATTACGGTGTAAAAACAGTTGAGGGCGGTGCAAGCCGTAACGGCTCATTTAAAAATGCCCTTGACTACATAGCAGAAAACTATCCCGATTGCGAAAGAATAATCGAAAACAATGCGGCATGTCCTATGATTACCCCCGAGCTTATTGATGAGTTCATAAATCTGCTTGATGATTATGATTTTGTCAACACTGCTTACAGAATCACTGATGCTCTCGGCTCATACAAGGACAGAATTGCCGACAGAGAGGATTTTTATCTGATTCAGGCTCCCGATGCCTACAGATTCCCTCTGCTTTATAAATATTTTGACGAAAATTCAACCTTGTGTCATCCTGCACATCAGCTTCCTCTCGATACGAAAGAATACCGTTATTTCGGTTATTCAGACAATTATAAAGTAACATATCCCGAGGATATAAAAATTGTTGAGATGCTTATGGAAAGAAGAAAGAATAAATCTTGAGGGGATTGTTGATATGAAAAAGAAATTTAAAGTAATTATAAGCTTGGTTATGACAGTTGTTCTTCTGTTTTCTTCAGCCGTCATTATGAGTGCATCTGCTTCAGACAGCTGCGACTGCGGACACACACCTATGGTTATGGTTTCGGGCTTCGGTGCCACAACACTTATTAAAGTTAATGATGACGGCACAGAGGAGGTTGCTTTTCCCTTTGATGCCACATGTATCACAAAGGCTGTTACAGGCAACATCGGCAGCTTCAGTACAGAAGCTCCTCTTGATTTTGTCAAGGCTCTTCTCGTTGACCTTATTGAGCCCATCAGAATGAATCCTGACGGTACATCATATTATAATCTTCGTCCCGTGTACGAAACCGTTGAGGATACCTGTCTTCAGGGCTTCAAGAAAAATGATGCACTTAAATATGTTCCCTATACAGGCTCCGATTTTCTTGATATGGAGCGTATAGGCAAGCGTATCGGTGACGACCACGTGTTCAATTTTATGTACGACTGGCGTCTTTCAGGTGATAAGATTGCCGACCTGCTTGATGAATATATTCAGGATGTCCTCGAATATACAGGTCATGACAGAGTTGATATTTACTGTCTGAGTCAGGGTAGTGTTGCTGTTGCTCAGTATGTGTATAAATACGCCGATAAAGCACAGGTTGAAGACCTTGTTTTTGACAATCCCATAGTTGAAGGTTCAAACTTTGTTTCAGACCTTCTTGCACCTGCAGATGAAGTTATAAGACTTGACTTTGAGAACATTCTTGACCTTCTTGAAGGTATTCTTCATATTGAAACAGACCTTTCAGAAATTATAAATGTTCTTGCGCTCATTCCTTCAGATTTTGATATTCATACAGTTATAGATTATGCTGCAAAGGACCTTATTTACCCCATTGCAAAGGATTCACCTGCATACATAGAGATGATTATCCCCTCAGAATATGACAGAGTAATTGCAGAATACTTCTCAAACCCCGGCAACGAGATTCTTGTTGCTGAGGCAAACAAAGTCAGAAAAGGATATATGGCGGATGTAGCAGGCACATTTGATAATGCAGAAAAGTACGGTATTGAGATTTCAATTATTTCTCATACAGGTATTGACCTTGTAACTGCAACCAATGCTCTTTCAGACGGTATCGTTGACCTTTCAACTTCGTGCGGCGCTTACTGTTCATCTGACGGCACACCCTTTGCTTCTGACTATATCCAGAAAGTCGATAACGGCAAAAACTGCATTTCACCCGACAGAACTGTTGATATTTCCTGTGGTTATATCCCGGAAAGAACGTGGATTATTGACGGACTCTGGCACGGTATGATTGAGTGGGCTCCCAATTCACTTGAGCTTCTTGAAACTCTGTTCTTTACTGATGATCTCAGTGACGCCTGGAGCAGTGCAAGATTCCCTCAGTTTATGCAGAGTAACGACAGCAACAGTGACCTGTATATGTATTTTACATCAACAAACAGCCTTTATGAAGTTGCAGACGGAAAAGGTCAGCTGGTTATTGAAAATGTGTCAAAAGAGAATATGATGCTTGTTGAAAGCATTGTTATTGACGGCGTGGCAGGTGAGTCTGATATTGCAGTGCCCGTAATGCTTGATCCAGGCGACAAGATGACCGTAACTGTTGATACATCTGCAGTGGATTACGGCACAATCACTGTCAGCTATATTGAAAGTGACAATTATATCAATACAAAGACAAAAACAGAAGGCTTCAGCATCACAGATAACTACAGCGGTAAGCTCACATCTGCAACAGAAAGCTCAGTGGCAGGCAATAACATATTTGCTCTTGTTGTAAGAATTATTCTCAGAATTTTTGAAATGCTCAAAAGCTTTGTGATTAAATAAAAAATTAACCATCACTTGAGGCACACTCCGTAAGGAAGTGTGCCTCAGTTATATTTTTATATAGAAAACGGAGACAACTTCCTAATGAAGTGTCTCCGTTGTGACGGTTATTTTTTTGCTTATATAATTATAAATACAGTTCCTTGTAAATAAGCTCGCCGATGATTGTTCTTCTGAGGAAGAGAATGAATTCGCTTATGAATCTCAATACAGGGTTGGCAAATTCTTTTTCTTCAGGGTAGTAAATCATACACGCATCCATATTTCCGTCGTCACAGACGAAAGGCTGAGAAAGGAGAATACCGCCGTCATTCTTTATCTGGAAACGTACATAGGAGCCGATTTCTTCACTGTAATCACGCAGACTTATTGAGTCACCTGTTGCAATAACTTTGCCGTCTGCAACCCATTCTACTGTGTAATCGGTGTCTGAAGTGACTGACACTGCAATAATATCATTTTCTTCGTCAACATCAATTCTGTTTACGTGAGCATAGTTGCCGTCACCGAAGAAGTCGTCACCGTTTTCATATCTGCCGTAGACGGAGCAAGCAAATGATGTTCCGTTTTCCATTGCTGTTCTGAGTGCTTCAACAGTGTTTTCGGGCATAACCATCATATTTGCATTTAGTCCCATTGCTACATAAGTGTGAGCATCATCATTGCCGTAGCACCAGATATTTCTGCCACGGGGAATGGTGTACATAAGAAGATTATCCCAGATAATGCGGTCATACTTTGAGACTGTGTCGTGCTCATTGAAAACCTCTATACCTACACAGCTTTTGTATTTCATATAGATGTTTGCCCAGTCACGAAGATTCTCGGGGTCATAGGCTCTTGAAATGTCTGCTGTCACATTGTAGAAGTCTCCGGGATGGTTGATGAAAGAAAGACCGCCTGCAGCTTCTGTACCCGCAATAACTGTTTCGTAATCTTCTTCTTTACCGAGCACACCCTGACCGTATTCGCAGAAGAAGCCGTTAACGTGATTTTTTCTTAACACAAGAGCATTCATTTCAACGCCCATAGGCACGTCAAGCATACCTCTGCCGTCACGGTCTGCACCCGATGTGATTTCGGCATATCTTTTTGCATCAAGAGGCTTGAGATTTTTGAAATACTGATTGTAGCCGACAAGATCTATCATATCGGGCACTGTATCCCAACCCTGATTGACAACACCGTGGTCCGTAACGGCAAGAATGTCATAATCAAGTCTGTAATACTCCTCAACAACCTCTGTTATGTCAAGATAACCGTCGCTGTAAAGTGAGTGGGTATGAAGCATAGCTTTGTAGGTGTTCCAGGTATCCCAGTCAACTGTTTCATAGGGATTGGTGACTGTGTATTCAACCTGTTCTGCAGCAAATGAGGGGACAACAAGAAGCACTGTCATAAGCGTTGCAAGAAAAGCTGAAATAATCTTTTTTGAAAAGGATTTCATAAAATTACCTCCTGTTTTTATCTGATTACATATTATCACCTTGTATATTAAAAAGCAATATTTATTATAAAATTTGTAAATAATATAAAAAACAGGAACTGTAAAACAGTCCCTGTCAGATTAAATATTAAAGGAAAAATTCGTCGTAAATGAATGCGCCTACAATTGTTCTTCTGAGGAAGAGATACATTTCATAAATGAACTGAAGGATAGGATTGGTAAATGATTTTTCTTCGGGATAGTAAATCATACAGTCTTCCATATTTCCGTCGTCACAGACGAAGGGCTGAGAAAGAAGGATACCACCGTCATTCTTTATCTGGAAACGAACATAAGAACCGATTTTATCACTGTAGTCACGAAGATTGATTGAATCGCCTGTTGCAATTACTTCACCGTCTGCAACCCATTCTACAGTGTAATCACTGTCTGATGTGATATCAGCAGAAATAATGTCATTATCTTCATCAATTGTGATTCTGTGAACTGTTGCGTAGTTTCCGTCACCGTGGAATTCAGGGTCGATTTCATATTCAGCATTCTTTGAGCAGACGAACAATGTTCCGTTCTCCATTGCTGTACGAAGATCTTCAACAGTGTTTGCGGGCATAAGCATCATATTTGTTGTGTGTCCGATATGGTCTTCCCAATGTGAGTCGTCGTTACCGAAAGCCCAGATGTTTCTGCCACGGGGGATTGTGTACATAAGAAGGTTATCCCAGATTACACGGTCGTGCTTAGAAATTGTGTCATCTTCGTTGAAAACTTCAAGACCGACACAGCTTTCATACTTCATATAGATGTTTGCCCAGTCACGGAGATTTTCGGGATCCTGTGCCTTTGTTATATCACCTGCTGCACCGTAGAAGTCACCGGGGTGGTTGATAACTGAAATGCCGCCTGCAGCTTCTGTACCTGCAACAACTGATTCATAATCTTCTTCTGTGCCGAGAATGCCCTGACCGTAACCGCAGAAATAGCCGTTGACGTGATTTTTTCTGACAACGAGAGCATTCATTTCAATGCCCATAGGCACGTCTAACATTCCTCTGCCGTCTCTGTCAACACCTGCTGTAATTTCTGCATATCTCTTTGCGTCAAGAGGCTTGAGGAACTTAATGTACTGATTGTAGCCGATGATGTCAATCATTTCAGGAACCTTATCCCAGCCCTGATTTACAACACCGTGGTCCGTGATTGCAAGAATATCATAATCAAGTGCGTAGTATGCTTCAACTACTGATGTGATATCCATTTCACCGTCGCTGTAAAGGGTATGTGTGTGAAGCTGAGCTTTATAAGTGTTCCAAGTATCCCAGTCAACGGTTTCATAAGGGTTTGTGATTGTGTATTCAACCTGTTCTGCAGCGAAAGAGGGGACAATAAGAAGAGCTGTCATAAGCACTGCGAGAAAAGTTGAAATAAGCTTTTTAGAAAAGGATTTCATTTTTTTTCCTCCTTATTATTTTGTATATATACTATCATATAGAATTATTGAAATGCAACATAAATTTAATTTTGTAACAATGTGCACAATTGAAGACTATAAAATATGTGCAACTTTAGGGTGACGGAAATAAGGAATTTATCTTCAGCGGAATATCTTGAATGTGTGTTTTTTTTGATTTTACTTATAAAAGCATTATATGCCCCTGCTTTAGCAAGGGCACAGGTTATATTATGGTTTATTCGGCTGTCGGCTCAAGAAGCCCGTAACCGCCGTCTTTTCTTTTGTATACAAGAGAAATAAGCTCTGTTGCTGAGTTTGTGAACATATAGAACTCGTGACCGAGCATATTCATCTGCAGAATTGCTTCTTCAACACTCTGAGGCTTTACGGCAACAGATTTTGTTCTCACAAGCTCAAATTCTGTTTCTTCAGGCACTTCACTGTATTCTTCAAATGCGTCAAATGAAGCATCCTTGAGTCTTTTTTCGAGCTTTGTCTTGTTTTTACGGATTCTGCGTATAAGGTTGTCAACGCATCTGTCAAGAGCATCGTCAATGGTGTCGGCTTTTTCCTGAGCTCTGAATACCATACCGCCTGAAGAGAGTGTTATTTCAACAGTCTGGTACGATTTTTCTGCAGTGGCTGTGATTTTTGCCTCTGTTTCGGCAGAGAAAAACTTATCAACCTTGCTGAGCTTCTTTTCTGCTCTCTCTCTGAAAGCTTCTCTGGGTGAGCATTTGCGTCCGATAATTGTGATGTTCATAATTGCATCTCCTTTTCGCTGAGATACAGATGATTGAGTCATCTGTAACGGGTTTATCTTCCGTCAATCTGATTATACCACGGATTTATCGGATTGTAAATATGTATTTAGCTAAAATCTATAAATTTTCTAAAATTTAAATATAAATTTTAAGCAATAAGTCGAAAAAATGAACAAAAGGTTAAAAGATGTATCCCATTTTGTCTTGACTTTGAGGAATATTTTTGTTAATATTAAATTGCAGTTTTGCTGCAGTCAGTTCGAAACCATCCTGACTAAAAATAAAACTACGGAAAGAAGAATGAAATTTGAAGAAAAAATCCACACTGTTTCTCACTCAGGCGGCAGTGATTGCCGCACTGTATGTTGCGCTGACATATGTGTCAAACGCTCTGGGACTCGCTTATGGTGCAGTTCAGTTCAGACTGTCTGAAATACTCACCGTTCTGCCTGTTTTTACTCCGGCTGCCATACCGGGGCTTACGATAGGGTGCATAATTGCTAACCTTTCAAGCCCGTTCGGCATTGTTGACATCATATGCGGCAGTCTTGCGACACTGCTCGCAGCAATGAGTTCATATGCACTCAGAAAGAAATGCTTCAAAGGTCTGCCCGTGATTTCGGTCATACCTCCCGTGCTTTTTAATGCCGTCATAATCGGTCTTGAGATATGGGCTCTTCAGGGAAGAACAGCTGAACTGTTTTTTGTCTCGGCAGTTGAAATCGCCCTCGGTCAGCTTGTTATGTGCGTTGTTGCAGGATTACCGTTTATCCGTGCAGTTAAGAGAACTGGTATTTTTGACAAAATCGGTACTTCATTATAATTACAATCACGGAGGTTTTGCGCTATGAGAAAAATTCTTGTTGCAGACGATGAAGAACTTATTATGAATCTGGTTTGCGACTTTCTTCGTCGTGAAGGCTATGAGCCGCTTTCGGCTGTAGACGGTGAACAGGCGCTTGATGTATTCAGAGCAAATCCCGATATTGCGCTTGTTATTCTTGATATTATGATGCCCAAAATTGACGGTTGGGAAGTCTGCAGAACGATTCGTGAAACATCAAATGTACCTGTGATTATGCTCACTGCAAGAAGTCAGGAATTTGATGAACTTACAGGTTTTGAAGCAGGTGCAGATGACTATGTCACAAAGCCCTGCAGTCCGTCTGTTCTTATGAAGCGGGTTGCAGCTCTTCTTAAGCGTGAGGCTGTAAAAACAGCAAAAACTTCTTTCACCATTGATGAACTCAGACTTGATGCAGAGGCTCATGATGTATGGCTCAACGGCTCAACGGTGATGCTTACTCTTAAGGAATACAGCATTCTTTTTAAGCTTATATCAAATCCCGGCAGAGTTTTTTCACGAGAACAGCTGCTTGACGATATATGGGGCTTTGATTTTGACGGTGATATGAGAACCGTTGATTCCCATGTTGCAAGACTGCGTACAAAGCTGGGTGACTGGGGCGCAAAGCACATAAAAACTATCTATGGTACCGGCTATAAAATAGAGGCTCAGTAATTATGGCGTCGGTGAAAAAGAAAGAGAAAGTAAAAGATAAAAAATCGCTCAGTCAGGTGCTGACGGGCGGCATATCTGTGATTTTTGTCCTTATAATTGCAGTAATTGTTATTGCTACGTATGAAGGGCTTGACTTTATTTACCTTGCATATGCTGCTGTTGAGAGCTTCTTTGCTTCGTATGAGATAGAAGATGCCTGCACGGACAGTAATAAGGATTTCTTTGCTGAAATGGACTACTACGAAAATGAATTTGCAATTTCCGTAGAATTGTATGATACAAAAGACAATCTTGTTTATTCCACATCTTACAAAGGTGAAATGTCAGCTCCGCCTTATAACAGCTCATCAATAGTTCTGCCTGATTCGGAGAAAAAGGATTTTGAAGTTGTTCAGGACCTCGGTGAAGTGAACAATAACTCATTTGACCTGTGTCAGGATACCCGTTCCGGCAGAACATCTGTGTATCTTGTGGGAGAATGGCTCACGGAATCAGGAATAAAAATCAAGATTTTTCGTGTGAAATCAACTGTTGACACAAATGCCAAAATTGCCGTTACATTTATTTCATTCGTGACGGTTGCTGTTGTTCTTCTTGCCCTTATGATGCTTACCAAGCTTGTCAGAAGGCTCACAAGACCTTTGGGGGAAATGAGTGAGATTACAAAGAATATGTCTTCGCTTGATTTCTCTCAGAAATGCAAGCCTAACAATGTCGCAGAAATATCGGTTCTTGCCGACAGTATAAATGAAATGTCAGAGTCTCTTGAAACGGCTTTGCTTGACCTGCAGCAGAAAAACAAAAAGCTTCAGGATGATATCGAGCAGGAAAAGACCATTGACAGACTCAGGCAGGTATTTATCTCAGGTGTATCACATGAGCTGAAGACTCCTATTGCAATTATTCAGGGTTATTCCGAGGGGCTTAAGGTTTTCCTTGAGAGCGACCCCGAAACGGCAGTGAAATACTGTGACACTATCATAAGTGAAACAGAGCGTATGAATGACCTTGTTATGAAGCTTCTTGACATCATTAAGTATGAGTCCGGCGAATATAAGCTTCTCTATGAGGTGTTTGATATTTACGACCTTCTCGACAGCTGGTTTGAGCGAAATCGTGAGATACTCAATGAAAAGGGGATAACAGTAGTCAATGATATTGACAGAAATATCTTCTGTGAGGGTGACAGATTCATTCTGTCAACGGTTGTGAATAATTATCTTTCAAATGCCGTTTCACATATTGATAATGAAAAGATAATAAAAGTATATGCCCGTCAGATAGATGATGACAGATACAGAATAAGCATATTCAACACAGGTATGCCAATTGCCGCAAAGGATATTGACCAGATATGGAACAGCTTCTACCGTGCAGATAAGGCAATGTCCCGTGCTCAGGGCAGATTCGGTCTCGGTCTTGCCATTGTTGCTGCAATACAGAATCTTCATGAGCAAGAATACGGTGTTGTAAATCATGACAACGGTGTTGAATTCTGGTTTGATGTCAGAAAGAGCAACGGAAACAATTTATAGTTATAATTCAAATGCAGTCCCTCGGGGCTGCATTTTTTGTTGCTTATCGGTAATGATATAAAAGGTGATTGTTACGGATAAACGTGTTGTAGCTGTTTTTGCAGCATATGTTCTGCTTGCCGCCGCAGTGATTTTCCGTGTCGGCTTTATAAATTCAGATGTGGCTGAAAATGCTGATGTGCAGAATAATACTAGACTTCTGACAGTGGGGGCAACAAGGGGGATGATATATGACAGAAATTTTTTACCTCTTGTTAACCGTGAAATGCACACTGTTCTGACAGTGACCCCCACAGATGAAGCTATGAAGGAGCTTGAAAGAGTTCTGACAGCTGAGGATTATGAAAAAATTCAATCAAAGGTATCAGACAGCAGGCCGTTTGTTTTTGTGTGTGATTATTATAACGGTAACTGCGAGGATATCATTCCTCAGGTGATATATGAGCGTTATTCTGACACCGATGTGGCAACGCATATAATCGGCTATACCGACTATGAGGGTAACGGTGTTGACGGAACGGAAAAGGCGTATGATTCAATTCTCAGGAGCCATTCGGGCAGTTATTCGGTAAGATACAGCGTTGATGCGTACAGTAATTGTCTCGGCGGTATTGAGCCTGAAATTGTTGATGATAATTATGCCTCTCAGGGCGGTATTGTGCTGACAATTGATTATGATATTCAGCGTATTTGTGAGAATGCAATGAAAATCAATTCTCTTGATAGGGGAGCTGTTGTTGTGCTTGATGCAGAAACATCTGAAATTCTTGCACTGGCAAGCACACCTGAATATAACAGAGATAATATGTCTGCATCACTCGCAGATGATGACAGACCTTTTCTCAACCGTGCCGTCAGCGCATATCCTGTCGGGTCTGTTTTTAAGCCTGTCGTTGCGGCCGCTGCACTTGAAAACAGTGTTGATACAGACCTTTATTTCAACTGTGACGGCTTTATAAATGTGTCGGGTGTGAAATTCAATTGCCATAACCGTTCAGGACACGGTATGGTAAATATGAGTGATGCTATGTGTGTATCGTGCAACGCTTATTTTATTTCATTGGGTATTGATGTGGGGAGTAGTGCCGTCATTTCTCTTGCAAGGGAGCTGGGCTTCGGTAAGGCAGATGAAATCTGTGATAATATGGTTACTGCCTCGGGAAATCTGCCCGATGAAAATGCAATTGATTCTTCTGCTGCACTTGCAAACCTTTCTTTCGGTCAGGGGGAGCTTCTTGCTACTCCTGTTCAGATAGCTGCAGTATATTCGGCATTTGCAAATTCAGGTTATTATAATGAACCGTATCTGTGCAGATTTATTCTTGACAAAAACGGTGATATTGAAGCATATTATAAAAATGAGAGCAGCAGAAAGGTCCTCACGGAAGGTGTTTGCAATGATATTCTTGAAATGCTTGAGCTGACAGTTGAAGAGGGCAGCGGAAAGCTTGCAAAGCCTATGAACGGCAAAGCATACGGTAAGACTGCAACGGCAGAAACAGGTCAGTATGAAGACGGCGAAAAGATAGTCCATACATGGTTTGCAGGTATTTATGAATACAATAATAAAAAATACACAATTGTTGTTTTCAGAGAGAACGGCAATTCTTCGTCAACGGACTGCGCACCTGTTTTCAGAGACATTGCAGATATGATTTCAGGCAAAAATTAGCTCAAAAAGAAATAATTTTGTTATAATTATGTCTTTTTTTGATATTTTTTTGAAAAACTTATTAAAATATAAATTTAATGCTTGACTTTTTTGTCTGTTTGTTGTAAATTTAATATAACGGCGTGGACTCAGTGCGCCAAAAAGAAATTATGTTGGGTTAATTTTTTAAGAATCCATGAAAGGGGTAACTCCAAACATGAAAAAAAGCCATGAGTACGATTCTCCCGTACTTTCCAAACTCGTTTCAGTTGTTACAGTTCTCGCAATCTGCGTATGCTCAATCTGCTGCATCGTAACAGCATCTAAGGTTTCAACTCTTACAGCAGGTAATGTTGCAGTTGACAACCAGCAGTCTGTAACTCCTAACAATCCTTCAACACCCAGTACTCCCAGTACTCCTTCAACACCCAGTACTCCCAGTACTCCTTCAGATCCCAGCACTCCCAGTACTCCTTCAGATCCCAGTACTCCCAGTACTCCTTCTGATCCCAGTACACAGGATCCTGCAACTCCCTCAGGTCCTTCAAAGGAAGAAATCCTTAAGAAGTACACAGAGGTTATGGATCAGCTCAAGGGTGGCGTTGCTACATACGATAAGAAAGAGTTCCAGACACTTGCTGATGACTACGATCTCGGTACAGTAGGTAATCTCGTTCTTCCTATTGCTCAGAATCTTATGACAACAGAAGATGAAGCTCAGATTCAGAACAGAGTTGATATGGAACAGATCCCCATTGTAAAAAATAAGAGGGGTTGTCTTCTTACAGATGTAAGCAAGATCAAGTCAGCTACAATGACTGAGAGCGGCGGAAAGACAACAATTGAAATCGTTCTTAATGACGAAAAGAGTCCTCTCCCCGCAGCTGAAGGTGCAACATCCTGTGACAGTGCTGTCGGTGCAATGTTCAATCCTCTTGACCAGAAAGAAATTGACAAAATCGTTGCAGAGTTCTCAGGCGTTGTTACAATGAACAAGTTTGAACTTACAGGTAAGGATTGTACTGCTACTCTTGTATTCGATACAGCATCAGGTAAGGTTGAATCACTTACACAGATTATGAACTACTTCATCGAAGTTGACGCTAAGGCCGTTATCGTTCCTGTTTCAGGTTACGCAACACTTACAAACAAGATGATCATCAACAACGTTACTTACAAATAATTAACTCAATTAGTGACAGAGTACCTTCGGGTGCTCTGTTTTTTTTGCTTTATATTAGTACGTTTCTCTGTAAAGAAAAAAGCACGCCTTTTTGGCGTGCTTTGTGCGTCAGATGAAAAAATTATTCCTCTTCTGATGCGGATGCTGCAATTTTTGATGCGCATTCCTTGCAGACTTTCTGACCGTTAAACTCGAAAATATCGTCACAGCTTTTGCAGAAAATGCACGAAGGGGAATATTTTCTGAGAATTATTTTGTCGTCGTCAATAAAAACCTCAAGTGAATCCTCTGAGTCGATAATACCCATTGTTCTTCTGAGTTCCATAGGGATGACAAATCTTCCAACACTGTCAACGCTTCTTACAATACCGGTTGATTTCATATTCTGTTTTCTCCTTTTTAATATTGCTCAGCTTACAATTGAATCAGCTTGCATAATAAATATATCACAAAAAACTGTCTTTGTCAATCCAAAATTGCAAGAAATTGTAATAAAGTGGAAAAAAGTGGTATAATTGTATCATAATTGTTTATTGAAAAACATATTATTGAGTATGATAAATTACTTATGGTTATTTTTAATTCTGTTTTCTTTTGTCGTGAGTTTGTTCAGCGGTACAGCAGAAGCTTTCTCAGATGCAGTGCTTTCATCACCCGTGTCGGCGGTTGAGCTTGTTTTCAGGCTCTGCGGAGCACTCTGTTTCTGGAGCGGCATAATGAATGTTGCCGAGAAATCAGGCTTGTGCAGGCTTGTCACACAGCTTCTTAAGCCCATATTGAAGAAACTGTTTCCTCAGAACAGAGATGATGACAACATCCTTGAAGCAATCTCGATGAATATCACTGCAAATCTGTTCGGGCTTGGAAATGCTGCAACGCCGCTTGGAATTGAGGCAGTAAGAAGAATGCAACAGAAAAACAGTAATAAACTGTCTGTGACAGCTGATATGATGACTTTTGTTGTTATGAATACAGCTGCATTAAAAATTCTGCCGACTACTGTAGCGACTCTCAGAGCCTCTGCAGGTGCAGCTGATCCGATGGATATCATACTTCCCGTATGGCTGAGCTCAATCTGTTCGCTGACGACTGCGTTGGTATGTGTTAAGCTGTATACAAGGAGCCTGAAGAAATGAAGATAAGTGTGTATGTTATTCCCGTTGCTGTTGTGTTGATTCTTCTCTTCGGTTTTGTGAAAAAGGTTAATGTGTTTGACTGTTTTATATCAGGTGCTGCAAAGGGGCTTGAGACAACGAAGAATCTGTTACCCGTTCTTGTGGGACTGGTGTTTGCCGTGACTGTATTTACCCGTTCAGGGGCTGTTGAGACGGTCACAGGTGCGCTTGCGCCTGCTTTTCGTTTGTTTGGCATACCTGAGGAGTTGATTCCGTTATGTATTATCAGTCCTGTTTCTGGCAGCGGCTCTCTTGCAGTGTTTGAAAATATTCTTGCTACGTATGGCGCAGATTCTTATATCGGCAGGGTAGCCTCGGTCATTTCAGGCTCAACGGAAACAACATTTTACGCCATTGCCGTTTATCTGGGAACTGCAGGTATAAAAAAACACGGGCTACTTGTCCCGTGTGCGCTTGTCGGTGATATTGTGAGCTTTATTTCTGCAGCCCTTACCGTAAGACTGTTTATGCAGTAATTTTTTTCAGCAATTGATTCGTAAAAATAAAAAAGCAGTCCCTTACAGGACTGCAGTTTTATTTTACTGAAGCTTATCCATAGCGTTGCTGAGGGGCTCGTTGAATGCTGTGATACCAAGAGCGTTGAGAATCTTGAGAATCCAGCCGAAGAAAGTTCTGATTACTTCTGCAACTTCAAGCATATTCATATTGCTTTTCCTCCATACTGTATTGAATAAATTAACTAAATTATGCGCCGAATGAAAGTGATTCAAGACCAAGTAATGCAAGGAAACCCTTGATGATCTTGATAAGACCGTTAACGAATGTTTCGATTTTTTCAACAAATGACTGTGTGCCTAATTCCATTATTTTTGCACCTCTCTTCAGATAATTTTATAAAGTGCTTATGCACAAATAATTACTGGATAAGCTGTGGAACTTCAGCCGGAGTATCATCATCAGGCTGATCTGCATTATCAGACTTGTTGAAGAGTCGTTTGATCATTTCGATCAATTCCATTATGAAGTTTATAATTTTAGTGAATTGCTCCATATTACGACCTCCTTTTTATGTATATGTTTTTCTATTATTATGCTAGCATAAACAAAAACAATCTTCAAGTCTTTTTGAGCAATGTTATTGTTAATTTAATATTTATGACATAATTATGTCAATATTTGAAGCATTATAAGATTGTAAAAAATGAGACCGTCGGTATTTGACGGTCTCCGAACTACCTGCAATTAAACGATTGCGGATGTTGTAGTTTCTTCAACAACTGTTGTTGTTTCGGGAACTGTTGTTTCAGCTTTTGAACCACCTGTGAAGAGTTTGATTATAAGGTCAATGATTCTTTCAAGCCAACCGAGATATTTCTCAATATTGAGATCTGTGTTATTGAACATCGGTTCTGCACACCCTTTCTATAGTTTGTTTAAAAATTATTCACCAAGGTTAACGCCGAGAGAAGCGAAGAATTCCTTGATCTTTGTAATGAGGTCTACGAGCCACTGTACAAATGCATTAGCTTCTGCATAATCTTTTTCTGACATTATGATTCACCTCCAAATATTTCTGATATAATTATAGCAGTTTTATAAGCAGAAATCAACAAAATGTCAAAAATTTGTATGTAATGTGAATTGAATAGTTGTTAATTTTCTGTGAATAAAATGCATCAATTGTTGTCAATTTGTCTTCTTATCAAGGAAACCGACTTTATACATAAGGAATGCTGCGAGAACTGAAACGATTATGCCGGGGAAGATAAGTGTCGAGGCGCCGATTTTGGGGGCAATGATGAGGATAACAAGCATTGCGATAATGGGTACAAAAGAAATCTTCCAGTTCTTGACGAAATAACCTGCTCCGAGAGCACCGAACAGTGCCGGGATAACCTGCTTGAATGCGGGCATAAGAAGCTTGCTCTCAGTGAATGTCTGAAGGAAGGGCGCAAAAGCGATAACACCGATTGCCAGAATAATTGTTGTTACAATTGATGATGTTGCGATTGCGATTGTTGAAATGACTTCGCCTTCTTCTGAGTTTGACTTAACATCTGCACTTTCCATTGCACTGATTGCGCAAGGCAGCTTCAGATTAACGATATTGCCTGTAACGAATGACAGATATGTTCCGCCTGCACCGAGCATAGGAGTGTAGAAGATAACTTCAACAACCGCAACTGTCCAGTAAAGGGGGATAACCTGCAGAAGGCCCTGAAATACCTTTGCTGCTGACGGGAAAACACCGAGATAAAGGCAGATTGCCAGAGGGAACATAAGAAGAACGCAGAGCGCTGTTACTGTTGAAATTCTGCCCCAGGAATGGACTTTGTCATAATATGTCTTCGCTGATTTATTCTTAGCCATAATTAACCCCTCCATTCAAGCAGTGCGATTTCGGGAGGAAGAACGTTATATGCAACGATTGCTGCCACCATCGCAACTATCATACCAATAGGCATAACAAAAGGTTCAAGCCATGTGAGCTTCAGCTTTTTTGAAATGATTTCAAGTGCAGCAGAAACAATTATTGCTGTTGCAAGAGTTATAATAGAAATAACTCCTGCACCGTCACCCCATTTATCGGGGTCGCCTGCACCGAGTATTGAGTTTGAAATAAATGCACCGATAAGACCGATGAATAACGCAGGTGTTACATAATCCATAAAACCTGCAAAGCTTCTCTTTGACTTCTTTTTTGTGTCTGCTGCAGTCTCAACTGTCTTATCCTCAGCAGCTTCACCAGCTTCATTTTTCTTTTTACCTGCGTTCAGGAATTTCTTATGAAGGGGCTTTGCAACAAAGGGGAGAATCACAAGAGAGAAACAGATACCCAGTGTCATAACCCATGCAACGCCTGCAAAAGCTTCGGGATCTGTGATGGGCTCAGAAATACCTGTTGTGATGCCGAATGCCTTGATTGCTTCTGTTGCGGCAACTGTTTCATATGTAATATTGCCGAGAACTGAAAGTCGTACCCAGGGAATAACGAGACCCAAAGCAGGAGCGAGAGCTATAACTGTTGCAAGAACAGAAAGAGCTGAGGGGATTGTAAATACAGCACTTGATGTGACTGAATTGCGCAGTTTTTTCTTGTCTATACCGAGCTCTTTGCCGTGTTTCCATGCTTTAACAAGGAAAAATACAGACTGAGCAAGAACAAACAGGATAACTGCACCTGCGATAAGATACAGAGCAGGAGTGCTTCTGAAATCTTCCATAGTATCACTTCCTATTTTAAATATAATAAAATATTACATTTTTTTTGTCTGAATGTCAATATTAAGGCACAATCTTTTTATGAAAACACATAATTCCGCTGTCGGTTATATCGATAACGCCGTATGAATTTTCACGCACAGAGCCCGGATTGAAGAAATAAAGCCCTTCGTCATACAGCAGATGCGGGTTGTGAGTGTGTCCGTATAGAATTATATCTGCTTTTGACATATATGCACAGAGCTTCAGTGTATCAAGCCCGAACTTGACCTGTTCGGTGTCACCGTGGGTAATATAGAACTTTTTACCTGCAATTTCAGGCATAAGTCTTTTTTTGTAGTCACTGTCAAAATAGCTGTCACAGTTGCCCTTGACGGCATATGTGATTTTGTCAGCCATAACGGTTTTTGATGTATCAAAATCATTTATTCCGTCACCGAGAAAAATTACAACCTTTGCTTCGGGCTCATTTTTTACAGCCATCTGCAGTGACACCTTGTCATTGTGAGAGTCTGAAAGTACAATTATACGCATCATAATCACCTTTCTTTGTGAATATATTTGAATAAAGAAATAATTTGTGTGGGGAGAATATTTATGTCCGGAAATATCGATGAAATGATAGAGAAAATAAAGAATAATAATGCTGATGAAAACAGAAGACTTGCTGAAAACCTGAAGAATAATCTGTCACCTGAACAGAAATCATCACTTGACAGACTGATGAATGACAGCAATCTTATGCAGAAGCTTATGAGTAACAGTAAGGTTCAGGAAATTATGAAAAAACTCGGCGGTGACAGCAATGGACATAAGTGAAATTCTGTCATCGCTTACGCCTGACGATATAAATAAGCTGAAGGATGTGGCATCAACCTTTCTGGGGGAGCAGAAAAGCGATTCTGACGCTTCTCAGAAAGTGAATTCTCCTCAGCCTGCCGACCTGCTTGGTGCAATAGGAAAGCTCTCTGCAGATGATGACAGAACGGCTCTGATAAAAGCCCTGAAGCCTCTATTGTCTGAACAGCGGCAAAAGAGAGCTGATGAAGCAATAAAAATTTTGCGTCTTATGCAGCTTTTGCCGTTGCTTCGTGAAAGCGGAATACTGAATAATCTGCTGTAAGGGGGAGTGAAATGAGAGATTATTCATATCAGGATATGCTTAGAATGCAGGAGGATGCCGCACACCGTGTCAGAGAAATGAAAAAACGGGCAACCATTGTGGTGGAGGATGAAACAGCACCGACTGAAACAACAGTATCAGCAGAAAGAAAAGGACTTGTTCAGCAGATTCTTTCTGATGGTGACTCTGTTCTTATTCTCTCAATTCTTGCCTTGATTTCCGGTGAAAGCAGTGACCACCTTACAGATCTTGCGCTACTGTATATTCTATTGTAATAAAATTAATAAAATGTGAACAGAATGTGTGATTAAATTACCAAATGATAAAAAAATGTTAATCAAACTGTCTTTATATTTGAAAAATGATTCAATATTAACACAATGTTCATATATAATACAAAAATAGTCAACATATATTGCGTTTTTATGTGGTATTATTTATTCAGCGAATATGAGAATAAACTTAATATTACGGAGGCAATTATGTACGAAGCAATTTTTAATTTTTTCAAAACAATTATTGATATGTTTTCAGCATTAAGACAGTATATTAACATTTGATTTTTTCTTCATAGTTTTTCTCTTTATCCCTGTTGCAGAACGGGGATTTTTTCTTTTTTATGAAACTGAAAAATAAAATCGGGAGCACTTCTTTGCAAAGTGTCTCCCAATAGTTTTTTCTGTCCTTAGTAACATCGTACTGTTGTCGCCCGAGATTTTTTATCTTTCTTCTCTGAAATAATGCAGACCGAGGCCCTGAGGAGGCTGATATTCTCTCTTTTTACGCATACTTGTTATTACAAGCACCACGATAGTTACAACATAGGGAAGCATCTTGAAAAGCTCCTGGGTGCTTCTGTCAAGGTTTGGGATAAAGAGGTATACAACATAAAGTCCGCCGAAAAGGATTGAACCGAGAATGCCTATGTCAGCTTTCCAGAGTGCAAATATAACAAGAGCTATAGCAAGCCAGCCTCTGTCACCGAAACCGCCGTTTGTCCACACTCCGCAGGTGTAGTCCATAACGAAGTAAAGACCGCCGAGTCCTGCAATTGCACCGCCTATGCAAGTAGCTGCGTATTTATAGCGAGTAACGTTGATGCCTGCCGCATCAGCAGTTGCCGGACTTTCACCCACTGCTCTGAGCTGAAGTCCCACTCTTGTTTTTTTGAGAACAAATGCAGTGATAATTGCAATAATAATAGCTGCATATGCAAGAAAACCGTATGAGAAAAAGACCGTACCGAAAGCCCCCGTTTTGTCGGCAAACGGAAGAGTGGTTTTGAAATAATTACTTGTTTGAGTCAGGGCAAGTGAGCCGCCTTCTCCGAAAAGTGTTGCAAGTGAGCCACCGAAAAAGTTTCCCACGCCCGTGCCGAAAATTGTGAGTGCAAGACCTGTAACATTCTGATTTGCTCTGAGTGTGACTGTGAGGAAGCTGTAAATCAGTGCCATAAGAACAGACCCCAGAAGAGATGTTACAATAGGAATTACGATTGAGAGGAAAGCATTGGGTGTTGTGGCGTATTTTTCATAAAAGAATGCGCCTATAACTCCCGAAACACCGCCCACATACATAATGCCGGGGATGCCGAGGTTGAGGTTTCCCGATTTTTCTGTGATGATTTCACCTGTGGAGCCGAAAAGAAGAGGAATGCCCTGAACAACGGCTCTCTGAATAAACATAGCAATTGTGGAAAGCATTATTTTACCTCCTTCTTTGAGCGGAATATTATTCTGTAGTTAAGGAAGAACTCACAACCGATAATAAAGAATAAGATAATACCGGTGAGAATGTCTGCGATGGATTCATTGAGTCTGAATTCCATTGCTATCTGTCCCGCACCTCTCTCAAGGAATATGATAAGGAATGCGGTAAGTATCATTGAGATTGGGTTGAATTTTGCGAGCCACGATACCATAATTGCCGTAAAGCCCTGTCCGCCTGCCGAAGTTGTGTTCATTGTGTGATCGGTACCTGCAACGATAAGAAGACCCGCAATACCGCAGATTGCACCTGAAAGTGCCATTGTTCGGATAATGATTTTCTTAACGTTCATACCTACGTATTTTGCAGTGTTTTCACTTTCGCCCACAACCGAAATTTCATAGCCGTGCTTGTTGTATTTAAGGTAGATATAAAGACCTATTGTAATAACGAGAACCACAAGAATATTCAGCAGATACTTCTGACCGAAGAGTGACGGGAGCCAGCCGGCTTCTGTTTTCATATTGATAACACCGATAGTAGCTGAGCCCTTGGGATTTTCCCATATGGTGATGAAGAATGAAACGAGCTGAGTTGCAACATAGTTCATCATAAGAGTGAACAGAGTTTCATTTGTGTTCCAGTTTGCCTTGAAGAATGCGGGAATAACTGCCCATATGACACCTGCAAGAATACTTGTAACAAGCATAATAAGGAGCAGAATGGGAGTGGGGAGCTTATCACCTATAAGAATCATACAGGCGGTTGTTGCGAGACAGCCCATAAGTACCTGACCCTCAGCACCGATATTCCAGAAACGCATTTTGAATGCAGGCGTAACTGCAAGAGAAATACACAGAAGAATTGCCGTGTTCTGTGCAGTTACCCATATCTTTCTTGACGAACCGAAAGCCCCCTTGAACATTGAAGCGTAAACTTCAAAAGGATTAAGGTCTGTAAGGAAAACAATGACAATTCCGCATACGAGCATAGCAGCTATTATAGCAATTGCTCTTATAAGCCACGACTGCCACCATACCAACGAGTCTCTTTTTGCGATGTGAAAAAGAGGCTCAGATTTTTTTTCTGCAGGTTTACTCATTTTCAGCACCTCCGTCAGTTTTTGTCATAAGAAGACCTATTTCTTCTTTTGTTGCCGTTCTGCCGTCAACAATTCCTGTGACTTTACCTGCACCGATAACAAGAATACGGTCGCAAAGCTCAATGAGTACGTCGAGGTCTTCACCAACAAAGATTACGGCAACGCCGTTTTCCTTCTGCTGATTGAGAAGATTGTATATGAGATAAGATGAATTGATATCAAGACCTCTTACGGGATATGCAGCCATAAGAACTGAGGGTGATGAAGCAATTTCTCTGCCAACAAGAACCTTTTGTACATTACCGCCGGAAAGACGTCTGACGGGTGTGTTTGCGCCGGGAGTGACCACTTCAAGCTGTTTTATGATGTCTTCGGCAAGGTTTTTTGGGTTTTTTCGTTCCAGAAATATTGATTTACCCTTGCGATAGCTTCTGAGCATCATATTCTCAACAATATCCATATTGCCGACAAGTCCCATACCCAATCTGTCTTCAGGCACAAATGATAGCCTTACGCCCAGATCTCTTATCTGAAGGGGTGTTTTGTCACGAAGACTGACAGTTTCTCCTGTTTTTCGTCTGACGTAGAGAATGTCACCGTTATCTATCTTCTGAAGACCTGCAATCGCTTCAAGAAGCTCTCTCTGACCTGACCCCGCAATGCCTGCAATGCCGAGAATTTCACCTGTTTTTGCAGTGAAAGATACATTGTCAAGCAGTTTTACACCTTCACGGCTCATACAGTTAACATTTTTGACAATGAGTCTGTCAATGGAGTTCTTCGGCTCGCTTCTTTCAATGTTAAGACTGATTTTTTTGCCTACCATCATTTCCGTAAGCTCGGTTTCATTTGTTTCTGAAGTTTTTACAGTGCCGATATATTCACCCTTACGCAGAACTGCAACCTTATCAGACAGGGAAAGAACTTCGTGAAGTTTGTGTGTAATGATAATGATTGCTTTGCCGTCATCTCGCATTTTTCTCAAAACATCAAAAAGCTTCTGTGTTTCCTGCGGTGTGAGAACTGCTGTGGGCTCATCAAGAATGAGGATATCAGCGCCTCTGTACAGAACTTTGATTATTTCAACAGTCTGCTTCTCAGAAACAGACATTCTGTATATCTTTTTTGCAGGGTCTATTTCAAAACCGTATTTTTCGCTGATTTCTTTTACCCTCTGAGTTGCTTTTTTTATGTCATAAGAGCCTTTTTCGTCAAGACCGAGAATGATATTTTCTGCGGCCGAGAAAACATCAACAAGCTTGAAATGTTGATGTATCATACCTATTCTGTATCTGAATGCATCTTTAGGGGAGCGTATAACAACTTCTTTGCCGTCAATGAAAATCTGACCGCTGTCAGGGAAATAAATACCTGCGATCATATTCATAAGTGTTGTTTTTCCGCTTCCGTTTTCGCCGAGGACAGAGAGAATTTCACCTTTGTTTACAGTCAAATTCACGTCTTTGTTTGCAATAACGCTACCAAAGCTTTTTGTTACGTTTTTTAGCTCCAATGCAGTATTACCGTTCACCTGAGATACCTCCCGTAAATCTGATTTTTCCGGTTATCATAAAAAGTTATTTACAGAAAATAAATTTTTATCATAATCAGAAAAACCGCAACGAGGCGGAAGCTTGTTGCCCCCGCCTCATCTGGTTTGGGTTTATTGAAATAAGTAAGAGATTAAACTTCTGTGATACCGTCGATAAGAAGATCGAAGTAAGGAGCTGATCTCTTCTCTGACTCGTGGAAGTAGCCGTCTGCTATAACTTCTGTGTCAGGAGTGAATGCATCGTCACTGTCAACGTCTGCAAGGTAAGTGTCAAGAGTCTTGCCGCCTACTGTAAATGTTGCAGTATCGAATACGTGGATTTCACCCTTGGCAAGCTTGTCCTTGATTTCTTCAATCTTAGCTGCTGTGCCTTCTGCTGCAGCCTGTTCGTTAACAGCTGTGAGCTGAACAGAACCTGTTGCGATAGAACCGCAGTAATCGTCAACGATAGCTTCGCCCTTGACTACAGCGTTGATGATGTACTCAAAATAAGGCTGCCAGTTGATCTTTGAAGATACGATGAATGTGTTGGGACAAGCAGCAACTGTTGAACCGTTGTATGAAACATTGGGAACACCTGCTGTTTCGCAAGCTGTGGGAGCACCCATTGAGTCTGCGTGCTGGCTGATAAGTACGCAACCGCCCTGAATAAGAGCATTTGCAGCTTCCTTTTCAAGAGCTTCGTCAAACCATGAGTTTGTGTACTTGACATCCATTGTTACGCTGGGGCAAATGAGCTTTGCGCCAAGGTAGAATGATGTGTAGCCTGACTTAACTTCTGCATAGGGGTATGCACCAACGTAACCCATTTTTGCTTCAGCTTCTGTGATATCGCCTGCAGCGATCATTTCGTTGAGCTTCATACCTGCAGCAACACCGGCAAGGAATCTGCCTTCATAGATTGAAGCAAATGCATTGTGGTAGTTGGGGAGCTTTTCTGTGTGAGCCTTTGTGCCTGTTGCGTGGCAGAACTGAACATCTGTGAACTCCTTGGCAGCACGGATCATATGATCTTCGTGACCGAATGAGTCAGCAAAAACGATGTCACAGCCTTCGTCAGCAAGCTCAGCTGCAGCTTCATAACAAGCAGCGCTTTCATCGATGTTTATCTTCATGATAACCTGATCGTCTGAAAGACCGAGAGCTGCCTGAGCAGCTTTAGCTGCATCAATGAAGTTCTTGTCGTAAGTTGAGTTTTCATCGTGAAGGAAGATGAAACCGATCTTGAAGTCAGCAGGAATAGCAGTGCTTGCTGAGTCTTCGTTTGAAGATGTCTCTTCGTTTGTGGGTGTCTTCGCACAGGAAGCAAAAGCAAAGAGCATTGCTGCTGCGAGAAGAACTGCGAGAATTTTTTTCATTCTGACGTCTCCTGTTCCGGATAAAATTTATATGTCAAAAAAAACATATACAAAAAAAATGTGTCACTCTCTGAATTTTATGACACAGTCTTCCATTGACTCAATGGCGGCGAGTGACTTTACGTCAATACCTGCATCAAGAAGGAGCTTTTCGCCCTGTTGGAAGCATTTTGTAATAGCAATACCTGCACCGCAAAGCTCGGCACCGGCATCATTGATGATTTTCTGCAGACCGAGGACAGCCTGTCCGTTTGCAAGAAAATCGTCTATGACAAGGATTCTGTCATTTTCATTTATATATAGCTTGGAAACCGACACTTCATAAGAAGTACCTTTGGTATAAGAAAAAACCTCAGCCGTCCAGACATCTTTGCCGACATTTTTGTGCTTGCCCTTTTTTGCGAAAACAACGGGTACACCGAAAAAGTCTGCTGCATAGCAGGCTATGGCAATTCCTGATGCCTCAATGGTGAGGATTTTAGTGATATTCTTGTTTTTAAAAAGCTCATAGAAGTCTTTGCCCATATCTCTGAGCAGGGAAGTGTCTATCTGATGATTGAGGAAGCTGTCAACCTTGAGAATATTTCCGGGAAGAACTGTTCCGTCTGTTAAAATACGTTTCTGTAAACTGTTCACGGGATAAAACACCTCTCACATAACTTAGGTCAATTATATATCAAGCAAAAAAGAATTTCAATATGATTTTAAGCTTTTTTGAAGAAAAATATCAAATTTTACATTTTGACGAAATGATATGTCTTTTTGCAAAATAAATAATTGTAATAAACAACAAAAAAAATTATATATTTTTGTGCTATCCAACAAAAATTGTTAAAGAAATGATTTACAGTTTATTCAAACTTGACATTTGAAGCGAATTATATTATTCTATAAACAGGCTATATGCTGAAATCTGTGGCAGGTGCCACAAAGAAAGGACATGGTTAAGTTTATGAAAAAGACTACCAAAATTTTAAGCGTTTTCATGGCTCTGGTTATGGTTATCACCTGCATCCCTATGACAGCTTTTGCTAAGGGCAGAGATACATCATCACTTGATGCATTTCTTTCAAATGAAAACCTTGCAGTGCTTGTTGAAGACCTTCTCACAGCTCTTGATGACAGAAAAGAAGAATTTGCTCCTGCAGTTCTCAATATCTGCTTCCAGGTTATTGATGCTCTCAAGGAGCAGGCAGCAGAAGACGGTATTGACGTCGCAGAGGCAAGCACAGAAGAGCTTGCAGACTCTCTTCTTACATATCTTGATGAGGTGCTCGCAGACGCAGACCTCAACTCACAGCTTGTTATCGATATCGGCGGCGGCCAGACAATCGATATAAAGAGCCTTGCAAAATATCTTAACATTACTAAGATCGACCTTAATAATGTTAACGGTATCTTCGCTCTTCTTGTTGAAGTCGGCGTTGTTCTCAAGAATCCTCCAACAATTGCATCAGCAATCGGTATCAAGGATTTCGGCGATGCAAAGAACCTCGATGTTTCAATGTTCGAGCACACACCTGCTAAGGGCAAGAAGCCTGCAGTAGCTATTTCAAGAGAAAACACAGATGCTCTTGATATTATCTTTAAGCTCTTTGATTTCCTCTCAGCTGAAGACAATATTGATGTTATCAGCAAGGTAGTTGCAGGTACATTCACACTCGGTTCAGCAAACAGTGCTATCAAGAATCTTGCAAACCTTGACATTGATGCTGAAATCGCAAACCTTATGGGTAATCTTGATGTTGTAATCAACGAACTCCTTTATAACAACCTTATCGGCACAGCTGAAGATGCTCCCGCATATGCAGATTCAGTTTATGTTGATTTCTCAAGTGATGAGCTTCTTGCAGCAGCTCTCCTCAAGCTTATGTCAGGCAAGGATGCTACAAAGGCAGAGTCTGCAGAAGTTGCAAAAATGAGCTTAAGCGAAATCATCGGTAAATACGGTGATGCAGTTATCGCTTCATTCGCAATTGAACCTCTTAACAATGACCTCAAGAAGGCTATCAATGACCTTGTCGGAATGGATCCTCAGCTTGAAGTTCTTAAGAACATCATCAATTTTGATTATGAATTCAAGGCTGACACATTCAACTTCGCATCATGGTCACAGTCAGGCCTCTTCTCAAACCTTAACAACATCGTCTGCACAATCGCAGAAGTTGTTCTTAAACCCGAAGTTGTTGCTGAACTCGGTCTTAAGAAAGACAGCAACAAGGATGTAAACCACAACCTTACATCAGTATTCGGTTACATTCTCAAGACTCTTGCAGCTAACAACGGCGGCAAGCTTGAATTCTCAATCGACGGCACAGCATATTCATTCGATTTCAGCGGCTTCACAGCAGATAAGATCGCAGGCAAGAGCCTTGAAGATATGGTTGTAGCAGTTGTCGGTCTCTTCTATCCCACTCTTCTTCAGATTGAACTTCCCGCAGAAGTTAAGACTATGGAACAGCTTGCAGGTTTCACAGCTTATGTATGCATCGACAAGTTCATGGTTAAAGAAGACAGCGTAGATTTTGATAAGGATTACTCAGCTCTCGTTCTTGCAGACGGCAAGGTAAGAAATATTTCTCTTGCACAGTGGAACAATGTACTCGGTGAAATGGGTATGGATGTTGCTATCTACTGGCTCAATGATGCAACAAACTTCGGTATGACTCAGGCTCAGGTTGATGCTCTCAAGGCTCAGGGCTGGACATGGGAAGACTTCTTCGAAGAAATCGTTGACTGGGCACTTAACTACATCGACGGTGTTCCCGCTGTTGCTGACCATCTTACAACAGAAAGAGGCGTTCAGGACGGTACAGCTTGGTACAAGCTCAATACTATCTTTAACGAACTCTTCCCCATGGGCTTCATTAAAGACTGTGGTGACGAAACATTCACATTTGACTTCTATAACGGCGTAATGGAAACAATCGTTCCTGCTCTCTATGATTGTGACTTTGCTGCATTTGCTGACATTATCGATGAAAAGACAAAGAGCGAAAACAATCCTCTTACAAAGGGACTTATCAATGCAGTTCTTGAGCTTGTTGATAACGTTCTCTTCTCAATCTTCGTTCATGATTGCGAAAAGACAGCTACATTCACAAAGGAAGCTACTGCTACTCACGATGGCTATAAGGGTACATACTGTGTAAACAACGGTCATTACCTCAAGGTTGATGTTCTTCCTGCTACAGGTGAAACAACAACAGAGCCTCCTACAACAGAGCCTCCCACAACAGAGCCTCCTACAACAGAACCCCCCACAACAGAACCCCCTGTTTCAACACGTGCAAAGGGTGACGTTGACGGTAACAACAAAGTTAACGCTATGGACGCTCGTCTTGCTCTTCGTGCAGCATCAAAGCTTGATGTTCTCGAGGGTGAAGCATTCACAGCAGCTGATACAACAGGTGACGGCAGAATCACAGCTATGGACGCTCGTGCAATCCTTCGTCATTCAGCTAAGATTGAACTTCTCAAGTAATAAAAAAGTAAACATAACTTTCAGCGGAGCTACGGCTCCGCTGTTTTTGTACTGTAAAACAGAATTTGCGAGGTAGTTTCGTAAATCTTTTTTTCGTTAATATTGAGTTAAAATTTAAGTTGTAGTATCATACTCATTACAAGGGAGGAGTTTTTTAATGCTTCAGATAAAAGGTATTTCAAAAAGCTACACAACAGGTGATTTTACGCAGAAGGCACTTGACGAAGTGAACGTCAATTTCCGTAAAAATGAGTTTGTAGCCATTCTCGGTCCCAGTGGCTCGGGTAAGACAACATTTCTTAATGTCATCGGTGGTCTTGATAAGTATGACAGCGGTGATCTTATCATAAACGGCAGGTCTACAAAGGATTTTTCAGACCTTGACTGGGACGCTTACCGTAACAACAGTATCGGATTTGTTTTTCAGAGCTATAATCTGATAACACATCTGAGTATTCTTGATAATGTTGAAATGGGTATGACACTTTCGGGTGTTTCTGAGAGTGAAAAGAAACAGAAGGCAATTGAAGCTCTTGAGAGGGTTGGTCTTAAGGACCATATCAACAAAAAACCCAATCAGCTGTCCGGCGGTCAGATGCAGAGAGTTGCTATTGCCCGTGCACTGGCAAATGACCCCGATATCATTCTTGCTGATGAGCCCACAGGTGCTCTCGATAAGCACACAAGCCGTCAGATAATGGACCTTATCAAAGAAATTGCAGGTGACAAGCTCGTCATTATGGTCACACACAACCCTCAGCTTGCCGAGGAGTATGCAGACAGAATAGTCAGCTTTGAGGACGGTAAGGTTATCGGTGACACAAATTCATATGATGATGCTGAGACTGACAACTCATATGCTCTCAAGAGAACAAGTATGAGCTTCAGAACTGCTCTCAAGCTGTCATTCCGTAACATAATGACAAAAAAAGGCAGAACCTTGCTCACTGCATTTGCTTCAAGTATCGGTATCATCGGCATTGCTCTTATTCTCAGCCTTTCAGACGGTCTGCAGATTCAGATTGATAAATATCAGTCAGATGCGCTCAATGAATTTCCGCTTTTTATTTCTCAGCAGGTAACTATTATGGACGAAGAGGCTCTCAAAGAGAGTCAGGCTCAGATGGAAAGCTTCGTTTCAGGCGAAAGAGAGCAGGTAGACACAGATTATGTCATTCTTGAGGAGGTCAAGGCAGACAGCACAATTTATATAAACAAATTCACAGATGAATACATTGAATATCTTGAAAATGTTGACCCTGAAATATGCAGCAGCATCGGCTACACAAGAGCAGTTTCAATGAATGTTCTCAGAAAGAATGCAGACGGCAATGTCAGCTGGCATACACTTTCATCAGGTATCAGTGCTCTGATGGACAGTATGACTGCTTCGGGCGGTATGGGCGGATTCAATATGACAGGTATCGGACTTTCATCATATCCCGAGACACTTGAAGACGGAGCCGAAACATATCTTGAATATTACTACGATGTGCTTGAAGGCACATACCCTGCAAATGCGCACGAAGTGGTGCTTGTTGTCAACACAGATAACACCATAAACCGTGATACAATGGCGGCCCTCGGCTTTGACGGCACAAAGGAACAGATTGATTTCACAGATATAGTCGGCACAGAGTATCAGCTTGTGGGCAATGATGTTTTCTACACCAAGTCAGAGTACGGTATTTATATCCAGAACACTGACTATAATGCAATGTACGGCAATGAAAAGAATATCACGGTGAAGATTGTTGGTGTTGTCCGTCTTAAGGCAGACCAGTCAATAGGTCTTCTTGGTGCAGGCATTGCATACAGCGATGACCTTGTTCAGGAAGTTATTGATATGAATATGTCATCACAGATGGTAAAGGATATTCTCACAAGTGACATTGACCTCACTCCCACCAACCCTATGTCAGCAGTTGATGATGCGGCAAGACAGAGTCTTCTTCTCAGATACGGCGGCAGCAGTGAGCCCTTTGCAATCTTTCTCTATCCCTCAAATTTTGAGGAGAAGGAGCTTCTTATAGAGTATCTTGATGCCTTTAACGACAGCGCTGCAGAGGGAGATAAGGTCTACTATACCGACGCATCAGCCACAATAACAGAGATGACAAACGGCATTATGAAGGCAATCACTCTTGTGCTTGTTGCTTTTGCGGCAATTTCACTTGTTGTTTCACTTATTATGATTGCAATCATCACCTATATTTCAGTTCTTGAGAGAACAAAAGAGATAGGTATTCTCCGTGCTCTCGGTGCAAGAAAGAAAGATATAACACGAGTTTTCAATGCTGAGACATTCATTATAGGTGTCTGCTCGGGTGCATTGGGTATTGCGATAGCTTATGTTCTGACAATTCCCATAAATATGATTATTTATCACCTGACAGAGCTTTCAAATGTTGCACAGCTCAATCCTCTTTATGCTCTCGGACTTGCAACCATCAGCGTTGTGCTGACCGTAATAGGCGGTATGATTCCCGCAAAAATGGCAGCAAAGAAAGACCCCGTCGCAGCACTCAGGTCGGAGTAAAGAAGAACGTATAATAAAATAATTTAGCCGGATATTCTTGTAATATCCGGTCTTTTTTTTGTGCACATTAAATAAAAATCATAATAAATGTTACTTTTTTTATCTATTTTGACTTATATATATTAGAAGATATCTAAGAGGTGAGTCCGATGGTTTGTTAATTTCTATTCAGCAACACATAATTATTTATTAAAATTTCAGAAAGGAAGATAAAAATGTCAAAGCGATTAAAAACTGTTACAAAAATCATATCCTTACTTCTTACAGTTATAATGATTCTTGAAGTTTCACCCACAAGTGCTTTAGCGGCATTTGTAACAAACATTTCAGGCAATGCAGACAGCACTGTTGCTGACACTTATGACGAGTCACGCAATTTTTACTATGACTATCACAGCATTGATGTTGGCAGAGCAGGTACACTCAGAATAAACGACTACACACTTACTCCGTCACTGAGCTTTGATGCTCTTGGCATTGACGGTAATATCTTTCCTGTTGACATATCAATGAATTATAATTCATCTGAATACCGTTTCCTTAAAGAGATTGTCGGCTATACACCTACCGCATACGGCAAGGGCTGGCTTACAAACTACAGCAGTATGCTGTGTGAATTGCAGTATGAAGACAAAACTCAGCTTGCCTATCTTTCGGGTACGGGTGCAGTGATTCTTTTTGAGCAGACTGAGCTTGCAGAAACAGACACAGATTTACCCGAAGGCACTACAAAGTGGGTAATGCCTGACCTTGATGATTCATATGTTTATGTTTACAAGGTCACAGATGCCGTTGCAAATGCTGATGCCACACTCGCTCAGTACACAATGCACACTGACGGAGCAACCCGTGTATTTGATAAGTACGGCAGACTGATTTCCTGCGTAAATACTGAAGTTTCCACAAGCAACACAATCCATTATCAGTATAATGACGGCACAAACCTTGAAGACATTGCAGAAATCATTGACGGCGTGGGCAATGAGTACCGTTTTACATACACAGACGGTCTGCTGACAAAAATCAAGTGCTACAATTCAGCCGGAAACGCAATAATTGTTGGCGACGGCGAAAATGCGGCTCCGCTTGAGATGAATTTCACCTACACAAGCGGAAATCTTGCCACAGTTACCTTCCCTGACGGAAAATCAGTCAACTATGACTACAATTCATCGGGAAATATGCTCAGAGCCACGAATATCAACGGTTACAAGGCAGAAATAACCTACACTGACGGCTATGCAAGTAAGCTCAGTGAATATGCACGTGGTGAAAACAATGCTTATGTCGAGGGCGGTTATGTAAACATAGCTTGGAACGGTAACACACGCACTTTTTCATATAAAAATAATGAAGTGCAGATAAAAACCTTTGACGATACGGGCAAAATTCTGACTATTGTTGACGGTGACGGTAATTATCTTTACGGTGAGCCCGTTGCTGAGGAAGAAAGCAGTACAGGTGTTGTCGAGGAAGAAAGTTCAGTTATTATTCCCGAAGAAGAAAGCTCTGCATATTTCGTTTCAGCTTGCCCCTGTTCAGATTGTTCGGAATGGGCTTGCGAATGTGAATGTGAAAGTGAAGAAGTCTGCACTTGTATTCAGTGCAAGAGATATTCTGACACAATTGAAGACACAAGCGGTAATGTTCTGTCGGAAGAAAGCTTCGACGGCGTAAGGACAATGAAAACGCAGAATACCTATACATCAGACGGTAATTATCTCGCATCATCAATTGACACATCGGGAAATATAGTGTATTATATATATGATGAAGCAGGCTTTATGCAGTCTATGACAAGCGGTGATATGGAAGTCCTTTTCGACTATGATGCAATGGGTAATCTTACCCGGTTGTCACAGCATCTGGATATCATTTTTCACGATTCCTGTAAAACAAGCGGTACAATGTCGAATGTGTACACTTATACTGATGACAAAGTAACATCTATTACCCACAACGGTTTTTCCTACAATTTCACCTATGACGAATGGGGAAATCAGACGAGCGTAAAAATTGGTGAAAATGTTTATCAGAGTTATGAATATGATAGTACAAACGATTACCGTTTAACAAAAATCAATTATGCTAACGGTCAGAGTGTAACATATTCATATGATACAAATGATAACATTACAGGAGTTTCATATGATAACGGACAGACATTTGCATATGTGTACGAATATGACAGCAACAGTGTATTGACAAAAGTTACCGATAATCAATCGGGGCTTATTACGACATACACCGACTCAGGTGTAGAAATAAAAAATGCTTCTGATAATTCCGTTGTTTATTCATCTGTTACCAATGAAGACGGCACGGAAACAGAAACTATCAACGGATTTGATATTACATATACATATGACAGTGAATATAATCAGGTGACGGGTAAAACAATATCATCCAAATCTTTCAGCAAATACTATCTTAACAGAGATCATCTTGACGGATACACCGAATATGATATGGATGTTACAACATCATCAACAACAGACTGGTTTGGTCGTGCTGAAAGCAAAAATATTTCAATGGATGTTCATAAAATTTGTGAAGGTACAGGTCCTCACGAGGATTATATAGCAACAGGAACACAAACATTCACTTATGCTGACACAGAAACAACCGCATCTACAGAAATTACAAGTCATTCCGCAAGTTATGTTTGGAACGGTAACAATTTCTTCTCAAAAACTGAATATTATGAATATGACGATTCAGGTAATATTACAGGAATATACCGCATTGAGGATGATAAAAAAGTCTATTATCATCGATATATTTATGATAAAGCAGGTCAGCTATATAGTGAATATAATTATAAGCGTGATGAGTGTTTTATCTATTTTTATGATGACGGTGGAAACATTGCCGCAAAGCATGTTTATTCAGGTTGGTTTTTCGGTGAGGATTTTTATACTGATGTTGCAGATGTTTCATACAGATATTCATATGAAGATTCCAATTGGAAAGATAAAGTCACCACATATACAAACTTTGACCCCTATGGAGTAAGACCCGCTGTTAATTACCCGATAACTTATGATGCAATGGGTAATATGACATCCTTTAACGGTTCAACAATGACTTGGACTGCAGGAAGACAGTTAGCAACACTGACCGATGCTGACGGTGCAGTTTACTCATTCACCTATAACGAAAACGGATATCTCAGCAAAATTGTAAAATCCGTTGACGGAGCAACCGAATATAGCGAATACTACACCTGGAACGGCGATAAACTAACAAATTATAAAAAAGTTACTGGGTATGTTGTTGACGAATCGTATATTCTTTACGACGAACAGGGCGAAGCATACGGCTTAATTCGCAATGAAATTATGGTCTATCTGTTCAACAGAAACCTTCAGGGTGACATAACTGAAATTATTGAGCCTGATTTTGGTTTTGTCGGTGCAGAGTATCATTATGATGCTTATGGTAATTATGTTGTAAAAGACCCTGAAAGCAGTTGGTATTCCGGTGATATTCACGCAAAATATGTTGATAATGCCGTGCCGTTTACATACCGTGGTTATCTTGATATAAATATCGGTGATTATCACCTGTATTACCTTGGCTCAAGATTCTATAGCCCACAGCTCGGCAGATTCCTCAATGCCGATACCTATGTTGATACCGGTACGGGTGTTATCGGAACCAATATGTATTCGTATTGTAATAATAATCCAGTGATGCTCGTTGATCCGAGTGGAGATGTTCCGACATTGGATTATGAACATCCTGTTTTGGGTTTTTATAATTTAGCCGGAAACAGATATTTGACCTCGCCGTGGTCAACTGTTCAAAATTCATGGCAACGCAAGCTTGGTTATTGTGATTTGTATGATAGAATGGCACCATTAGCGGGTATATGGATTGATTGTCTCGTAAGTGAATTTAAATATGGAGGAAAAAATTGGAGAATTGAATTGTGGAAAGGCAGATACGGTATTTCCGTAGGAGCAGAAATTGGTATTTATAATTCAACGACCAGTACAAAATTTTATGATTGTGCAAAAGATGAAGATAGGCTCGAAATGGCTTTTGAACTTTTTTATGTTGCCGATAAATTTACAGGAAGGTTAAATCCCTTTATGGGAAGAGGTCCGGAAGTACATTGGTGGTTAACGGGTTTTATGTACACACCCTGGTCCACAGAGTTGTCAATTAACGGCAAACCAAAACACAACAATCTTGTTATGTTAGCATCAATAGTATTTAAAGATGAAGAAATGGCTGTAAAATTTAAAAATGGTATCAATAGTAAAAAATCGGATGGGTATTGGGATATAAAAATTTCTAGAAATTTTGTTTTAATTCTTTGGGCACCTGCAAACAGGGGTTATTATGTATAAATAAGGAGTTGTTTTTCATGAAAAGAATTATTTCAGGATTAATTGTTTTTTTGTGCTTGCTCGGTATGTGTTCTTGTTCTGAAAAAACTATTGATGATGAAACAGCTAAAACGGCGGATGAAAACATTTTGTCATCCAATAGTATGATTGTTGAATCGACTGTTGCTTCATCAGTTGAAACAACCACAGTGGATACATCTAAAGCAACCACAGTTAACTCAACTGAACCTACAACAAGTGATGAATTTCTTGAAGAACTGCCCGATTATGCCATAGACTTTTATGAAAAAGTAATGGCGAATTCCCCTTCCGTATATTATTCCGATTTTTATGGTCTGGAAGATTTCCAGACAGACAGACCTCAATCAGATTTCTTGTATTATTTTGAATCCCATGATGAACAGGAAATTTATACATCAGGTGATTATGAATACTACATTTTAAAAGATGGTTCCGTTGCGCTTCGGACTTATACCGGAAAATCAGCACATGTAAATGTTCCGTCAACTATTGATGGCAGACAGGTTAAAATTTTGTTTGCAACTTTCAGTCACAATTATTTTATTCGTGAAGTGGTGATTCCCAATACTGTTGAAGCCTTATGCGGAGGTACTTTTTCATATTGTTATTTATTGAAACAAGTGAAAATTCCGGAAAGTGTTATTTATATAGACTCCGGAGGTTTTTCAAATTGTTACAGCTTGGAAGAAATAAAATTGCCGTCGGAGGTAATAGGAATTGCAGCCAGTACATTTATAGATTGTCACAGGCTTAAGAAAATTAACCTCGAAAATATTCGTTATATTGGTTCGTACGCTTTTATGTGTACAGCTTTAGAAGAAATAACAATCCCCGAAAATGTAGAGTATATCGGAAGACTTGCTTTTTGTGACTGTTGGCGTCTTAAAAAAGTGAATTTTAATGATAAGCTTGTTTGTATTGATAGTGAAGCATTTTCCGGGTGTAAAAAAATTGTTTCACTTGACTTGCCTGATTCGCTGAAAGAAATCAGAGATTATGCTTTTGCACGTTGCGACAGTCTGACAACAGTTAGTTGTCCTGCTGATATAGCATATTTAGGTAAAAATCCGTTCTCAAATAGTGAAAGGATTAGTTTTAAAGTTACTCCAAACACGAAATTTGAGGCGTACGCAAAAGAAAATAATTTCAAGTATTCTTATTAAAATTTCAAACACTTAATTTTTCTTGTGAGAAACAATCAGTGATCGTTCGAAACCACTGAAAAGTCTAATTGACAACAAAACACCCACGGGGCGGTGGGAAACCGTCGCCCCTGTACTTTTATTATATCCATAAATTTATCAGTAAAGTCACATTTTTTTGTGGCTTTCTTTTTTTGATTTGCTCTTGAAAGATGAAAAGAAATATTATATAATGATAGTCTATATAATAGGGAAGTATTTAACTTTATATATTAAGGAGTTGAGAAAATGAATATGGAAACAGAAAAAGACCTTATAACTATGCCTGTGCTGGCGCTCAGAGGTCTTGTGTTATTCCCTGATATGACTCTCCATTTTGATGTGGGCAGACCTGCTTCCATTGCCGCTCTCAAGTACGCTCTTTCGGGTAACGAAAAGATTTTTCTTGTAACACAGCGTGATATAAATGAAGAAGAGCCCATGTTCACAGGGCTTTACACTATGGGTGTTATTGCCACTGTCAAGCAGGTGCTCAGAGCTTCTGAAAACGGAAAGACTCTCAGAGTTGTTGTTGAAGGTCTGCAGAGAGCCTCTCTTTCAGAGCTTATCAGCACAAAGCCTTTCCTCAGAGGTCTTGTCAGAGCAAGAACTGAGACTCCCGTTCCTTCAAATTCATTTGACTATGAAACTGCACTTATAAGAAATGTCCGTGAGCTTTTCGGCAATTATTGCGATATTTCAACAAGAATGTCACAGGAAGTCCTTGCCGAGGTTATGACTGAAACCGATTCAGGCGCACTTGCAGACAAAATTGCAGGTAATGTGTTTATGCCCGTTGAGGAGAAACAGCATCTTCTGGGTGAGCTCAATCCCCTCAGACGCCTTGAATATCTCAGTGTTGCACTGGCTCAGGAAATAGAGCTGCTTATGCTTGAGGATGAAATCCACGCCCGTGTGCAGGAGCAGATGGATAAAAACCAGCGTGATTATTATCTCAGAGAACAGCTCAGAGTCATATATGACGAACTCGGTGAGGGTGAAGACACTCCTGAAGAGGTTGACAGATATTCAGCAATGATAAAAAAGAGCCTTATGCCTGACGAAGCAAAAGAAAAGCTTCTTTCAGAGTGCAAAAGACTCGGAAAAATGTCATCAGGCTCTCCCGATGCAAATGTAATCAGAACCTATCTTGACAAATGTCTTGCACTGCCCTGGGGGATATACACAAAAGATAATCTTAATATCGCAAAGGCTGAGAAGCAGCTTGAAAAAGACCACTACGGTATGAAAGATGTAAAAGAGAGAATTATAGAAAATCTCGCTGCAAGAATGCTTTCACCCGATATCAAGGGGCAGATTATCTGCCTTGCAGGCCCTCCCGGAGTCGGTAAAACATCAGTCGCAAAGTCCGTTGCCAAGGCAGTGGGCAAGAATTATGTGAGAATTTCGCTTGGCGGTGTTCACGATGAAGCTGAAATCAGAGGCCACAGAAGAACATATATCGGCGCAATCCCCGGCAGAATTATAAACGCTGTTATTGATGCAAAGAGCGCCAATCCGCTTATTCTTCTTGATGAAATTGACAAGCTCGGCGGTGACTTTAAGGGTGATCCCGCATCTGCTCTTCTTGAGGTGCTTGACGGTGAACAGAATAATACATTCTGTGACCACTTTATTGAGCTGCCATTTGACCTGAGTAAGGTACTTTTTATCACCACTGCCAACGATAAGTATTCAATTCCCGAGCCTCTGCGTGACAGAATGGAGATTATTGACCTCTCCAGCTATACACACGAAGAAAAGTTCAATATTGCAAAAAAACATCTTATTCCTAAGCAGTTCAAGGAACACAATATTGATAAAAAACAGCTCAGAATAAATGATAAAGCTATCCGTCTGATGATTGACGGCTACACTAAGGAAGCCGGTGTCAGACAGCTTGAGCGACTTGTGGCAAAAATCTGCCGTAAGGCTGCAGTAAGATTTGTCAGAGGGGAGACAGACACTGTTTCCGTTACAGAAAAGAATCTTACAGAGTTTTTAGGTCAGGTGAAATTCAGGCCTGATGAAATAAATCTCACTGATGAAGTGGGTGTTGTCAACGGCCTTGCGTGGACAAGTGTCGGCGGCGAAATGCTCAGAATCGAAGTTTCAGTGCTTGAGGGAACCGGCAAAATTGAGCTCACTGGCTCTCTCGGCGATGTGATGAAGGAGTCTGCAAGAACTGCAATAAGTCTTGTCAGAAGCCGTGCGGAGCAATTCGGCATTGATAAGGATTTTTATAAGGATAAGGATATACATATCCACGTTCCCGAGGGTGCAGTGCCCAAGGACGGTCCTTCTGCAGGCATCACGATGACAACTGCTCTCACATCTGCACTCAGCGGTATTGCCGTAAGAGGCAATGTGGCTATGACGGGTGAAATCACTCTTCGTGGCAAGGTGCTTCCCATAGGCGGACTCAAGGAAAAGTCAATGGCTGCTTACCGTCAGGGTATGACAAAGGTTGTTATTCCCTTCGATAACGCTTCAGACCTTGAAGAAATTGATGACGCAGTAAAGGCAAAGATTACATTTATCCCTGTCAGAACAATTGATGAGGTATTTGCAGTTGCTCTGAAAAAGGATAAAAAGAGTGACAAAGCAAAAATTCTGCCCGAGAGAAAGGGTAAGGATTCTGCAGGAGTCTATAACTGAGGTGATTAAGTTGAATTATAATAAAGTTCAGTTTGAAGCCGCATTCGGCACATCAAAGCAGCTGCCGATGTCTGATTTGCCCGAAATAGCATTTTCAGGCAGATCAAATGTAGGTAAATCCTCACTTATAAACAAGATTTTTATGAGAAAAAGTCTTGCAAGAGTCAGCTCAATGCCGGGTAAAACAACTACTGTCAATTTTTTCAGAGTTGATGATATCCGTTTTGCAGATTTGCCTGGCTACGGATATGCAAAACGTTCAGAAAGCGAAAAAAGACGCTGGGCTGACCTTATGGAAGGCTATTTTCAGATGGGCAGAAACTTAAAGCTTATCGTTCAGCTTGTTGATATGCGTCACGCACCCTCTCAGGATGACCTTATGATGATAAATTTCATTAAGGATGCAGGGTATCCTTTCATAATAGTGCTTACAAAGTGTGACAAGCTCAATAAGACAGAGCGTGCAAAACGCAGAGAGGCATTTGCAACAGAGCTTGAGTGTGCAGGTGACTGCACTGTGATAGAATTCTCGGCACAGACAGGTGAAGGCTGTGATGAAGTAAAGGCAGCAATTGAAAACAGTCTTGCCGATAAAGGAGAATAAATATGTTTGTTTCGGATTGTCTGGGTGTCAACAGTGACGGACACCTGACTATAGGCGGTGTTGACACTGTCAGCATAGCAAATGAATACGGTACTCCCGTTATTGTTTATGATGAAAATGCCATCAGAAAAAACTGCAGGGCATTTGTTGATTCCATAGATAAGTATTACGGCGGCAACGGCAGAGTGCTTTATGCAAACAAGGCTTTTTCGTGCCTTGAAATGTGCCGTATCGCAAATGAAGAAAAAATGGGGCTTGATGTGGTTTCAGGCGGTGAGATTTACACTGCACTGAAGGCAGGTTTCCCCGCTGAAAAGCTGTATTTTCACGGCAATAATAAGTCTTATCGGGAGCTTGAGTATGCTATAGATAACAATATCGGCAGAATTGTTGTTGATAATCCCGATGAGCTTGACAGAATAAGTGAAATAGCCGTAAAAACAGACAAAACAGTTAAAATCTATATGAGAATCAAGCCCGGTATTGATGCTCATACTCATGATTTTATCAAAACCGGTCAGATTGACTGTAAATTCGGCTTTGCACTTGAAACAGGCGAGGCAATGGAGAATGTAAAGCGAGCTCTGAGTGCAAAGAATGTTGAGCTTGTAGGTATGCATTGCCATATCGGCTCACAGATTTTTGATGTTGACCCGTTTGTTCTCGCTGCCGAGGTTATGATGAACTTTATAGGTGACATAAAGAAAGAAACAGGTGCTGTGATATCTGAGCTTGACCTTGGCGGTGGTTTTGGAATTATGTATACTGAAAAAGATAAGCCCGTCAATTTTGAGGAATATATGAAACCCGTTTCTGCAAAAATTAAGGAAATGGCTGAAAAACTCGGCATTCCCGTACCGTTTATTCTGATTGAGCCTGGCAGAAGCATTGCAGGTGCTGAAGCTGTCACGCTTTATACAGTGGGCAGTGTGAAGAATATTCCCGATGTTCGAACTTATGTTTCAGTTGACGGCGGTATGACCGACAACCCCAGATATATTCTTTATCAGGCAGAATATACTGCTCTTTGTGCAAACAAGGCGGACAAGCCCCGTGATATGAAAGTGACAATTGCAGGTAAGTGCTGTGAAAGCGGAGACCTGATTCAGGAGAACACAATGATTCAGCAGGTTGAAAAAGATGATATACTTGCAGTGCTCACAACGGGAGCCTATAACTATTCAATGGCGTCAAATTATAACCGTGTGCCCAGACCTGCCGTGCTTATGGTGAAGGACGGAAATGTCAGAACAATAATAAAGCGTGAAACCTACGAAGATATTGTCAGAAACGACATATAATAAAAAACTCAGCTCACAATGAGCTGAGTTTTTTTATGCAATCTTCAAATGTACCTTTGACTATCTCTGCCGATTCGGCAATCATCAGATTATGAGGAAAACCGAAATCTTCAACATTTTTGCCGTTTTTATCTTCTTTGCCGTATTTTTCAACGAGTGTGGATGTATCACTCATATAGACAAGAATTTTTTTGCCTTTTGCTGCGGCATAACCGATTTCAAAGGCTGTGCCCACATCCATTTCACCACGGAATTCATTCCCGTTGGCAATCACTGCGTCTGCACTGTTTAGCAATGAAATATTGCCTTTGTAGATTTCCTCAGATGAGTCACACTCATTGTCAAGGGGATAAAGCCCTGTGTGACCGTATTTCTGACATATTTCTTTGTACCTTTGCCCGATTTGTTTTGCATTTTTTTCAAACACGTCGGGACCTGCAATATATATCTTCATATCAGTAGAATGTTGCAACGGTTTTTTCGGGAGGATTTGTCTTTGCCACATCAATTGCTGTCAGTACGGGACCTTTTCTGCCGTAAAGTTTATTGAAACGGATTTCTATTGATGCTGTCAGCCATACCCAGTCTGCATTTTTCAGCATATGGCTGCCGTCCCATTTTACAAGCATACCGCAGAAAGTTATATCATCTGCACAGCAGGTCATAATATGTCTGCCGCAGACAAAAGTGTTCTCGGGGAATTTGGGGTTGACTGCGCATATACCCTTGAACTTCACCTTTTTGCCGTGATATGTTTTCATATTTTCCATTATGTCACGGTAGAGAAGTGCAAAATCTCTGTCTTCAACTTCGATGATATCTGCTTCTGTATCAAAGGGAAGGGGATCTTCAATATCATCAAATTCACTTGTGCCGTCTTCGAAATCATAGACAATGTCGCAGCGCCGTGAAACACCTCTTACAATCTGATGAAACGGCATTTTATCCTGACCTTTTCTGAAACGGTTGAATGCAACAAGCTCGCAGGCATTGAGCTTATCAAAAACAAGTGAACGCATATTTGCGTTGTATGCTTCAAATGTTGTGGCATCAGCGAGCATAATGAGCTGATATATAGTCCAGTTCTCAGGCATTGCCTGCAGAAGCTCCTGAATCAGCCACATACCGTTATACTCAATAAGAACTCTTTCTGCGTGAATTTCGTTTGCCCACAGAGCAAGATTTACCTGAGTGAGCTCCTCTTTGTCATCAATTGTTCTGATGTGTACATTCTGACCGTAGAATGATGCGGGATCATATTCTTCTTCACCCTCTTCACACATCAGAAGAAGAGTTTTTTCACCTGTGTTGAAACGGCTGTCTTCAAGTGTTTCCTGAATAAAGCGTGTTTTTCCGCTTTCAAGAAAGCCTGTGAACACATAAACGGGAATTTCTTTTCTTTTCATTTTTTACACCCCGAACAATTCTTTGAGAGCTTCTTCGTTGAGCTTTGAGCCTATAACACACAGTCTGCCTGTAACAGATGCTGTACCGAATCTTACATTTGATTCGTCGGGCACATAGTCAAAATGAATCCATCTGCCGTCTGCAGCGGGAACAATACCCTTTGCACGCAGAACAAAACCGTATCTGTGAATATCTTCAAAAGCCTCAAGTGCGTTGTTTATGTCATCCTCAGTGAACTTCTTGGCAGTCTCAACACCCCAGCTTGTGAATACCTCATCAGCGTGATGATGATGGTGATCGTGGTCGTGACAACCGCAGTTGCAGTGTTCATCGTGTTCATGGTGATGTTCGTGTTCATGGTGATGTTCGTGCTCGTGGTGATGTTCGTGCTCGTGATCGTGGCATCCGCAGTCGCAGTCATCATCGTGATGGTGATGCTCGTGCTCGTGATGATGATTATGATCATGGTCGTGGCATCCGCAATCGCAGTCTTCACCGTGCTCGTGATGATGGTGATGATGCTCCTCCATAAGCTCATTCAGTTCATCTGAGAGAGTGTCTTTTCGTGATATTGCGTCTGCAATTTGCTTGCCTTCGAGCTGATCCCAGGGGGTTGTGATGATAACAGCATTGCTGTTGTGCTGTTTTATAAGCTCAAGACAGGTGTTGAGCTTTGCATCAGCAATCGTATCTGTTCTGCTGAGAACAATGGTGCCTGCGTGCTCAATCTGGTCATTGAAAAATTCACCGAAATTCTTCATATACATCTTGCATTTGCCGGCATCAACCACTGCAGTGAACCCGTCAAGCTCAATATCGTCAGCTTCAATGTTCATAACAGCTCTGATAACATCACTGAGCTTACCGACACCTGACGGCTCTATGAGAATTCTGTCAGGAGAGTAGTCATCAAGCACTTTTTTGAGTGCCTTGCCGAAATCACCTACAAGTGAGCAACAGATACAGCCTGAGTTCATTTCGGTGATTTCAACACCGGCATCCTGAAGAAAACCTCCGTCAATGCCGATTTCTCCGAATTCGTTTTCAATAAGAACAAGCTTTTCGCCTGCATAGGCTTCTTTGATAAGTTTTTTTATGAGCGTTGTTTTTCCTGCTCCGAGAAATCCTGAAAAAATATCAATCTTTGTCATTGTTTCGCCTTCCTGAAATAAAATGAATTATTTATAATGATATATTATATCACCGTTGTCAATATATTTTTATTATTCTATCTTTCTGTTTTCATCCTTGAACTCTGCAAGACGGTTTCTGTAGCATTCCATTGCAAGCTCTTCGTAGGGGAGAGTGATTTCGGTTTTTGCCACCTCGCTGAGCCACTGCTTTGTGAAAACAGGGTTGATGACGAGGAAAGGACCGATTATATATGTCGCAATGAGGTTGTTTCTCTTGAAGCCTTCTTTGCTGAAGTCCTTGTTCAGACCTGCACCTCTTGTTACATCAAAGAAAAACTCATTGCAGTCCTTGCCGGGTGTTGCCACGCCGAATTGACTCTTGAAGCCCATCATTTCATAGCCGTTATAAGTGCCCAGAGTCATTGCGTTGAATCTTTTGAGCATTTTTCTTTCGGTGGTGAAGTCAAAAAGACCTAAGCAATCAATCTTTCTGTCGCCGTCAATGATATACTTACCCAGAACATCACAGGCTGTGGAGGTGAAGAGAATGTGAGTGCCCTTTTCAATAAGGCTGCACAGTCTGTCTTTATAAGGCATAAGTGCTTCAATTGCTCTTTCCTGATTGTTCTCACTCATAGCGCCCATATAGATAAGATCAGGCTCGTTTTCAGCAAAATATGGCGTGTCGTGAATTGAGGTGTGAATTATTTCTGCATCGGGGAGGCATTTTGCGATGTAGTCTACATTTGCGCCGTCTCCGAATATAAGATAATCGTTGTAAAGGATTTCAATTTGCATTTTACTTGTCCTCCTTTGCAAATTTCTTCACTATTGCAGGCTTGACTTCTTTTTCAAGCTTGTCATAACGGTGCATATCGTAGAAAATGAGAAGCGTGTCAGTGTTGTCAAGTGTCATCTGTTCAATGACATCCTGTTCGTATCTGCCGACGGTGATTTTTTCTTCGGGAATACCTGCAAGCAGAAGTCTGTACTTCACATCAAGGGAGCGGGGACCCGAAGCAAAGATATGTGTTATTGATTCATCATTCAGAGCCTCATAGTCGGCTTCATAGTGCCAGGTTATGCTTTCTGAGTCGTCCTGCTCATTATGGATATCGTCAACCATAAAGAAAACAGCTTTTCTGCCCTCTCTGATTTTTGCCGTGTGACAGTTTCTTGAACAGGCAATCGGGTTATAGCCCTTGAGCATTGTGCAGATAACTTTTACGTCACCTGCCTGAGTTTCGTTATAGCGTGTTGATGTGATGTGAAGACCGGACATAAATGATGCAATTTTTTCAGGGCAGTATCCGTATTCAGTCAGAAGTGCAATGACTGCAACTTCGTTGTATATATTAAAAATAGCCTCGTTTATCATCGGGAACATAGATTCTTTGCCTTTTAACGAAACGGTCATTGTCATTGCTTTTTCATCAACAGCTGTTACGGTGTAATCAGCAACGGGAGACTTCATTTCACATCTTGAGCAATGTGCCTTGCCGATATGGTGATAGCGTTTGAAGTCAAAAACCATTTTCGCACCGCATTCGGGACAGGCTCTGCCATCATTGATTATATTGTAATCCTCTGTCTGTTCACCCTCAAGCTTGTCCACGCTGAAGAAAACTCTGTTTTCATTAACACCCTTGCCGAGTCTTGAGCTGATAATGTCATCACCGTTGAGAATAAGCTTAGTTGAAGAGGGGAGATAGTCGTTTATCATTGAGAAAATAAACTCAGTGTGCGCATTTCTCATTACCGAGTCACGGAAAAGGTTTGTGCAGATGAAATATGTGGGTATGACATATTTATATATGTGAAGGGAGCTTCTTTCGTCAACTTCAAGCACGCAGGTGTCATATACGGGCTTATTGAACATATTAACGCCGTCAATGAATGTGGCACAGATGCCGGGTAGCGTATTTGAGCCGAAGCTGTTGTCAAGGATTTTCAGCCCATCCTGACGAAGTGAATCTTCAATCATATTGCAGGTGCTTGTTTTACCGTTTGTACCCGTAACACAGATGATGTTTTTCGGTTTGCCGATGTATCTGAGAAAATCGGGACATATTTTAAGTGCAAGCTTTCCCGGAAAATGCGTTGCTCTCTTGCCGAGCAGCTTTAACAGAATTTTTGCAGCTTTGCCTGCAAAAAAAGCAATAATGAATTTTAACATACCGTTCTCCCTGTTCTTTATAATATAATATATTATAATAACATAATATTTTTTTACAGTCAACAGAAAACGGTGATTTATCGAGGTGTTTTAATAAACCAATCGTAGGGACCAGCCCTACATCGGTCCCTAAACGATATCAGTAAATCAGCCGGATAAATTATTGTTTGTGCAATTTTTACATTATAATTTATAAAATTTTTACATAAAAAACATAAGAAAATAAAATTGAAATATTGAAATTGTTGACATATCGTGTTATAATTTTACTGAATAATAGTGGGCTTTTATATCTATAAAATCAAAACCTAAGTCCATAAGGGAGGAAATTATATGTCGAAAGTAAAGAAATATTCTCGACAGCTTCTTGTACTGTTCCTTGTTCTGGCAACAGCACTTACATGCGTTATAGCCTTTACACCTAAGGCTGATGCAGGTGCGACTAAGTACAAGTGGAGAGTAACACATACCCTCAGTCAGGGTAATAATCACACAGAAGGCTGTTATATCCGTCTTTATTATAAGACTAATAACGGTACAGGTACTGAAAGCTATGTCGACCTTGAAGGTGATACCGATGCATTTGATAGAGACAGTGAGGGTAATTACTACTGGACCTCAGACAGCTCTGTTACAGCTTCCGGTAAGAGAACAACCGTAAAAGAAATTCCCGCTAATGCGTTCCCCACAAGAGTTTACACATATGTATTCTGTGAGGATCCCGGTACAGGCACATATCGTGACTTCAAATGGACATCTACTCTTGAAGTACTTGACCAGAGCGGTAATGTTCTTGCTTCCGTAACCAGTGGAGAGAAGACAATTACAGAGGCATCATCAGACAAGTCCCTTACATCAGATATTTCAATCAGTACGGCTAATTATCCTTATGTCAATGACTGGTCCATTACAGGTACTTACCCCGTTTATATTAACAGAGACGGTACTTCAGTTTCTCAGACTGTTACTGTTTCTGCTGTTGACAACTACGGTGTGAACTGGGTAGGTGCTCCTACAGTAACAGGTTCAAACATCACTGTTACAAACGGCAGCACTACAACACCTACACTTACATTTGCTAATAAATCAGAAGACTATACAGGTTCAGTCACTTGCAAGTGGACTACTGCAAACGCAAGCAATTTAACAGTTACAAAGTCTGCTTCAACACAGGTTTATGTTCCTCATTCACTTACTGTTGATGCAAACGGCGGTACATACGGCAGTACAAATCCGATAACCGGTAAATACTCATATGAAACCGCAACACTTGCGACTCCCACAAGAAATGCTTATACATTCTCTTCATGGACAAAGACAGCAGGTAACGGTTCGGTAAGCGGCAATATTTTTACATTTGGTAATAACAGTGCCACTGTTAAGGCTAACTGGACACCGAATACATACACAATCACTCCCGTTTACGATACAACGACATATCCTGCCGTTTCATATAATATTGAGAGTACGAGCATTTCTCTTCCCACCCCCACAAGGGAAGGTTACACATTTGACGGTTGGGCAGTTTCTGCTGCTGACGGCAACTGGAGCGTCGGTGAAAGCGTAACATCAAATCCTTCCGGAAAGTACGGCAATATTACTGTTTCTCCTAAGTGGACTGCAAATAATTATAAAGTAATTTATGATGACAACCTCTTTGATTATCTTGCATGGAAAGAAGCAGGTATAACAGGTTCAAGAGCAGAAATCAGCGATATTACTGATAAGGGCTTCACCATTACATCTCTTGAAGGTAATGATGCTTACTGTGCATTCAGTAATCCTGCAACACCTGTTGATGCTGCTGCAGAATATACATTATCTGCCGATATAGATTACACGGGTACAGCAGATTATGATATGTTTGTTCAGTTCCTTGATACAACCGGAGCACATATCGAATACAGAAATGTTCATACAAATACGTTCACATTCACAACCCCCAATAACTGTGGCTTCATAAAAATTCGTTTTGATGCCAATGTTGCAGGCAATGTGTTAAGAGCTGAAAATATCAGACTTTACAAATCAGGTACAGGGGATAACGGTATTTCATGCGTATATCCTTCAACAGTAACATATGACAGCACTTACGGTACACTTCCCACGGCTACAAAAGATCATTATAATTTTGTAGGTTGGTACAGAGCGGACGGAACTCAGCTCACAGCTGATGAAAAGGTGATTATTACAGAAAATCTCAGTGTTTACTCAAAGTGGACACCTGCTGATTACACAATCAGCTTCAACACAGACGGCGGAAACACAATTTCTGCAATAACCTATACTATTGAGGATACATCCGTAACACTTCCTGTTCCCGTAAAAACAGGATACACCTTCAGCCACTGGATTGTTGAAAATCAGCAGGGCAACTGGACAGCAGGTGCTACAGTTGACGGAACACTCAATGCAAACTACGGCAATGTAGGTCTTAAGGCCGTTTATACTCCCAATAATTATAAACTTAGTTTTAATCTTAACAAGCCTGCAGGTGCGGTAACAGATCCTGCTTGCGATAAAGCTTCAATCACTGTTACTTTTGACGCTGCAGTAGGAGCTCTCCCTGTTCCCACTCTTGACGGCTATGATTTCGCAGGCTGGTACACAACAGCAACAGGCGGTACACAGACAACTGCATCAACTGTTTACACAACAGCAGATGATACAACAGTTTTCGCAAAGTGGACACCTCATACATACAATATCATCACAGATGCAAACACAGGTGATGAGGTTGCTGACGGCACATATACAATTGAAAACGGTACCATTCCGGCAGGCGGCACAAAGACAGGATACACCTTCAGCCATTGGGAAGTTGCAGCAGATGCAGGTAACTGGTCAGCCGGTGATACATATAACCCCGGTGACAGCACAGTCGGTATGTACGGTGATGTTACTCTTAAGGCTATCTGGACTGCAAATGACTATACTGTTTCATTTGATCTTAATGACACAACAGGTATCGGCTCAGCAACTGCTGACAAGACAACTATCACTGCCACATATGATTCAGCTCTGAATGTCAACGAAGACCTTCCCGTTGTAACAAGAAACGGTTATGATTTTGTCGGTTGGTTCACAGCTGCAGAAGGCGGCGATGAAATCACAGATGCAACAGTTCACACAATTGCAGACGGTACAACATATTATGCTCATTGGGACGTTGTTACATACACAGTGACATTTGATGTTAATAACGGTGATGCTATCGATCCTCTTGAGTATACGATAGAAGACGAACTCGTTCTTCCCCCGGCAACAAAGACCGGTTACACATTCACATCCTGGTTCTACAATCAGGTTTCAACAGGCTCCTGGAAGAGAAACACAACATACAACAAGGATTCTCTTGCACTCGGTATTGGTAACTGGGGCAATGTAACACTCAAAGCAAACTATACTGTCAACCAGTATGAGATAACCTGGATTATCAACGGTGCTTCGGTGACAACGCTTCACAATTACAACACCATTCCCACACACGCAGATCCCACAGTTACAACTGACCCCTACTATGATTATGAATTCGCAGGTTGGGATCCCGCAATTTCAGTCGTAACAGGTAATGCAACATACACTGCAACATTCACCAAGTCTCCCAAGTCATACAGAGTGACATGGGTTGATGAGAACGGCGATGAGCTTCACAGCGGTCTTCTTGCATACGGTGAAGCAATTCCCACGGGTGTTCTTCCTGTCCCCGAAAAGACAGGCTACACAGGTGAATGGGATTACAGCGGAAACACAACTATGCCTGCTGAGAATCTTACAATAAAGCCTGTTTATACACCTATCAAGTATCCCATCCATTGGGAGGTTGAAGGAACTGTTATAAAGACAGATATGGTTAGTTTTGATGCACTTCCTTCATACTCAGGTGAAACACCCGTAAAGACAGAAGATGCAATGTATACATACACCTTCAAGGGCTGGACTCCCGCAATTGCAGTTGTAAGCGGTGAAGCAACTTATGTTGCAGAGTTTACAGCAACTCCCAAGGAATACACAGTAACATGGGTTGCAGACGGCAATACAGTTATGAGCTATAAGCTTGCTTATAATTCAGCAATCACAAATATTCCTGCAGTTCCCGAGAAGCTCGGTATGGTAGGCTCATGGGCGAATGTTCCCGAAAAGATGCCTGCGCAGGATATCACAATCAATGCAACATATGTCAAGGGTTGCCTTGTAACCTGGTATCTTGACGGCACTGCAACAGGTGCATACTATCAGCTCGGCTTTGCTAACGGTGAACAGATCGCATATGACAGAAGTAATCCTGAAAAACCTGCAGATGCAGAGTATACATACACCTTTGAAGGCTGGTCAGAGACTGAGGGTGGTGAGCTCATCACCGGTTATCCCGTAGCAACAGAAACAGACCTTGTATACTATGCTGTTTACTCAAAGACTCCCAACGAATACACAATTACATGGGAAGCTGAAGGTGTAGAAGTTCTCAAAGAAACTCTCGCATTCGGCAGCAGCGTGGATAATGTTCCCGAGCTTCCCTCCAAGACAGGTCACACAGGTAAGTGGGTAGGCAAGCCTATGACAATGCCTGCTGAGAATGTCAGAGTTACAGCTGTTTACACTCCCATTGATTACACAATCACATGGATTATCGGCACAAATACTTACGAAACAACATTTGCTTACGGCACAACTCCTTCTTGCTCACAGTCAACAGACAGAGCATCATCACTGACTACTGACTATACATTCATCGGCTGGGATAATCCTGTTGAAACAGTCACAGGTGATGCAACATACACAGCTGTTTACTCAGAGTCAGCAAGAAAGTATACAGTTACCTGGGAATACGAAGACGGTACAGTAATTGATACAGACACAGTTGCAAACGGTGCAGAAATCACTTTCATTCCCACTTTTGCAGATAAAGAGGGTCACGATCCTGTATATGAAATTCCTGAAGTAATGCCCACAAACGATGTCACAATCGTTGTTAAATATGAGGCAAAGAGCTACACAATCAAGTGGTCAACACCTTCAGGTGTAATCGAAGAAACTTGGAAGTACGGCGAAACACCCGTATACGATACAAATAAGTACGGTGTTCCCGAAAAGGAAGCAACTGCAGAAAAGCAGTACTCATTCCTCGGCTGGAATCCTTCAGTATCAACTGTAAAGGGCGACACAACATATGTTGCAATGTTCACTGAAACCAGCAGAAAGTACACTGTAGTATGGTATGTAGACGGTGAATTCTATGAGACAAGAGATATAGCATTCGGTGCTATCATTCCCACTCTTACAGTTCCTCAGAAGGAAGGCTACACAGCAATCTGGGATAATCCCTACAGAACAATGCCTGCTAAGGATCTTACAATCAATGCAATTTATACTGCAAAGAAGTACACAGTTTACTGGAAGGTTGACGGTCTTACAGTTTACTCAGCATCTGTAAGCTTCGGCGATCCCATTCCTCAGCAGAAGGTTCCTGAGAAGCTTGGCTGTAACGGTGTGTGGGTAAATGTTCCCGAATCAATGCCCGCTGAAAATCTCACAATCACAGCTGAATACACAGCTAAGGAATTCACTGTAACATGGAGATTTGACGGTGTTACAAACACAGCTACAGCGACATATGGCGTTGACTATGCACTCACATTTGACGGTGAATCACGTCCTGAGGATGTCAAGATTACTGTTGGCGGTATTGCACTTGCTGCAGAATTCTACACATATAATGCAGAAACAGGCGAGCTTAAGATTCTCGGCACAGCTATCACAGGTGATATTGTAATCGTTGCAAGAGCTGCAGGCGGTAAGTGCAATCTTATCGCAAACCTCTTCGGCGGTACATCATCTAATGATGTTGATGTTGTTCCCGAGAGAGAAGCATACTTCACAAAGCTTGTTCCTTATGAGGGCTATCTTGTTCCCACAGAGGTTTCAGTTTATGTTGACGGTGTATACCTCACAGAAGGATATACATATGAAGCATCAACCGGCAGACTTGTTATCAACGCTGAGGTTGTAATGGGCGAAATTGAAATCTACGCAGAATTCCCTGTAGATCCTGATTATGATCCCGATGCTCAGCCCGATGCACCTGAAACTAACTGCAGATGTAACTGCCACAGTGACAGTGCATTTACAAAGTTCTTCTTTGATATCATTACATTCCTTCGTAAGCTCTTTGGTATGGAGCAGTATCGTTACTGTGAATGCGGAGCAGCTCACTGGTAATTGAGTTTGAACAATTAAAAAATTTGATTTTAGCTCCCCGATTTATTTCGGGGAGTTTTTTTTGTAAATAATACACAATTTTAAGCTTTAAAAATGTATATGTAAAATAAAAAAATATGGTGAAAAAAGCAAGTCGATATGTTATAATATATAAATGTATAAGGAGGTCTTCTAATGGACATAAAAGAAAAAGTTGTCGATACTGTCGGCAAGGTTAAAACTTATTGGAAAACACCGCCCAAGGGTCGTTATATGAATTTCAGGGAAATTGCAGCCTACTCCGGTGGCGGTATCGGTGCTTATATGATTATCACTCTTGGTAATGCTTGTCTGCTTTCGACAAACAATACACTTCTCAGTGGTGTTCTCGGTATTGCACCTCTTGATATGTACATAATGTATGTTGTTGCAGTTCTTGCAAATATTCCTCTCACTGCAGTTCGTGCAAACATCATCGATAACACAAGAAACAAAGCCGGTAAATACCGCCCGTATATTGTTACAATGGCAATTCCGTCCGCAATTATTTGTATTACGATGGTCTGGTTCCCGTATGAAGCGTTCGGAGCTCTTTTCGGCACCGGTGAGCTTTTCGGAAAATCATTTGCATATATTTCAAAATGTGCTGTTGTAATGGTGCTGAACTTCCTGCTTCAATTCATTTATTATTTCTTCTATGACGGATATGAAAACCTTATTCACGTTCTGTCACCCAACACTCAGGAAAGAGCAGATGTTGCATCTGTAAAAAGTGTTGTTTACTCATTTGCTCCTACAGTTGTAAATCTTTTTACTCCCATTATTGCTGAGCATATTTTTAAGTCCAATACAACCGATATCCGTGTATACCGTCTTCTTTATCCCATACTTGCTATTCTCGGTATTCTCCTTTGTATCGTTGTTTATAAGTACACTGAGGAAAAGATTGTTCAGGCAAGAACTCATGTTGTGCAAATCAAGTTTACAGATGCGCTCAGGGCTGTTGCAAAGAATAAGTATTTCTGGATTATCTCACTTGCAGGCTGGATAGGCTTCCTTGAGTCTGCATATTCAAATATTCTTTACTGGCTTTATAACTATGGTGGTGCATGTGACGGCGATGCATACGGTCTTATCACACTGCTTTACGGTAATGCATCATTGTGGGGAATGATAGCAGCTCCTTTCTGTATCCGTAAATGGGGTAAAAAGGCAGTTCTTATTGTTACAAACTTCTTTAATGTTGTCTTTATTCTTTCAATGCTCCTGTTTATAAAAGATCTCAGCAGCAGTGCAACAATATGGCTCATTCTTGTATGCTTGTGGTTCAATGCTCTTATGGGGTCATTTGCACATATTCTTAACCCCTCAATTCAGGCTGATATACGTGACTATCAGCAGTATCAGACAGGTGAAAGAATTGACGGTATGTTTTCTGCCGTAAATACTATCGGTACCGTGCTTGCACTTGCAACATCATCTGTTCTTCCTTTTATCTATGAGAAAAACGGAATTACAGAAGAGATGGCAAAACAAGTTACAAAGAACCCTGAAGTTCTCAACAGAGTTCTCGGTGACGGAAAAACGACTGTCGGAGAAATTCTTGCAAAACAGTTTTCTGAAGGCCAGAACAACTATATTAACCCGAATTCAGCTCTTTATGACTTAGGCATTCTCGGTGATCTTCTTACAGTTCTTATTATTGTTGCCGCTATTGGTGCACTTATGAATGTTATTCCTTATTTCTGGTATGACTTCAATGAAAGAAAACAGCAGTCTGTTGTCCGTGTTCTTAAAGTACGTGCTATGTATGAAGACTACGGTAACGGCGCCCTCAAAGATGAAGACCTTGTTGAAGGTGTTGATATTATCAGAAATTCAAGAGAAATGGCTGTTGCAACACCTAAAGTTCTTGATAAAAAGTCATATAAGAATATTTCGGATAAGGAACAGAAAAAAGCTGCGAAAAAAGCATATACAGAAGCAAAGCAGTTTAATGAAGGAATTGAAATCGCTAAATTTGTATGTGCAGAACTTGATAAATATTCAAATCCCGTATATTATGCACAGCTTGAACAGAGCCGTCGTGTGTTCTCAGCAGGTCTTCACGGCCTTCTTGATATGAATATCAATGAAATCAATGCTGAAATTTCTTCTGCAAAAGCAATGCCCAAATCAAATGAGGCAGAAAAGGAAGCACGCTCAAAGGCTATTGATATTGCAAAGAATAAGAAAGTTGCTTTTAAGGAAATCAGAAAAAATTTCAGTAATCCTGAAGATTTTGTTCAGCCTGATTTTGCAGTTCTTGAAAATTATTTCGATGAAGAAGACGAATGCGATGATATTCTCAAGAAACTTTATCTTGAAAAGGCTCAGGCAAAGAAAACCAAGGACAATATAAGACTCGGTGAGCTTAAAGACGAAATCAAGGCTGTTGAAGAAAAGCGTAAGCTTGCGCGTGAAAACGGCAAGAAGGAAATGGAAAAGCACGCAATATTCAACCGTGCCGCAAAGCCTTATCTTGATGCTGAAAAGATGGTCCGTCAGTATGAAAACTATCAGCACTTTGATGAAATTGCAGTAGATTACGAAGAAGCAAAGCAGAGAGTTGATGCAAAGCGTGCTGCAGAAGAAGCAGAGCGTCTTGCAAAGGAAGCTGAAGAAAAGGCTTACAGAGCACAGCTTAAGGCTGAAAAGAACGCTAAGAAAAAATAATTCAGGTTTTATTTATGGCATACGAAAAACTTTATGAAAATCTTGATATAATGGCAGGGAAAATCACAGATGAAAAAAATCGTGAAATGTTCCGTAAATGCTATCTGAATACACTTGAAACCACCGTAAAATATGATGACGAGGGCAATGTCTTCGTCATCACCGGTGATATTGAAGCTATGTGGCTTCGTGACAGCAGTGTTCAGGTAAGTCATTATGTCAGAGCTGCAAAAGAAGATGAAGCTGCAAAGAAGCTCGTGAAGAATCTTCTTGAAAGGCAGTTTAAGCTCATCTGTATGGACCCTTATGCGAATGCTTTTAATGAAAAAGCTGACGGCAGAGGACACAACGATGACACAATGAAGCTTGATATTGTCTGGGAGCGTAAATATGAGATTGATTCTCTCATTTACCCGCTGTGGCTTCTTAACAGATACTATGAAAATACGGGCGATAAAGAAATTTTCGGTGAATTATTCAATGCGACCTACAAGGTTATTCTTGATACGCTTGTGACTGAACAGGAACCGAAAAATTCAACATATTACTTCCGCAGGGATTGGGATGACGGCAGAGACACCCTTGAAAATAACGGTTATGGAGCAGATTATGCATATACCGGTATGGTCAGAAGTGCGTTCAGACCCAGTGACGACAGATGCGTTTATCCATTCCTAGTGCCGGCAAATATGTTTATTGTTGCAACTGTTAAGAATCTTCAAAAAAATCTTAATGATGCAGGCGTTCAGGATGTTTATAAGGGAATTGCCGATAAGCTCTGTAATGAAATTGAAAAAGGTATCAGAGATTTTGCAATAGTTGAAACTGAAAACGGAAAGGTTTATGCCTATGAGGTTGACGGTCTGGGTAATAAGCTTATGATGGACGATGCAAATGTCCCCAGCCTTCTTTCGTTGCCTTATCTGGGCTATTGTGATAAAGATGATGAGCTTTACCTCAATACAAGAGCTTTTGTGCTAAGTAAATCAAATCCTTATTTTTATGAAGGCTCAGCTGCAAAGGGCATCGGCAGCCCCCATACTCCCGAGAACTACATCTGGCATATCGCCCTTCTTATTGAAGGTCTTACAACAGATGACAGGGGAGAGATTGAAAGACTTTACAACACTCTCATTTCAACAGATGCAGGTACAGGCTTTATGCATGAGGGCTTCAACTGCGACAATCCTGATGAATTCACAAGAAGCTGGTTTGCCTGGGCAAACACACTTTTTGCGATATTTATAATGGATAAGATTATTTAAGCAAAACATACGGGGATATAAAAGCGAATACCGTATAAAACCGGAAACAATAAGGGGTTCTGCAGGAAATTCAGCCTGAAGAACCCCTCTTATTTTTAATTTAACAAGTTGCATAAAAATAGGGCTGAATATTTGACAAGCAGAATAATTGACAGTTTTTTTTACTATTGATATAATAAATATATAACAAATATTGGAGGTTGATAAAAATGAAAATCTTAAAAAAGGTTGTTGCAGTAGTTCTTGTTATTGTGTCAGTTGTTATGATGACTGTTTCAGCTTCTGCAATGCAGATTTTTGTCAGAACACTTACGGAAAAAACAATTACTCTTGAGGTTGAGCCCAACGATTCAATCGATGCAATCAAAGCAAAGATTCAGGAGAAAGAGGGTATTCCCCCCGATCAACAGAGACTGATTTTTGCAGGCAAACAGCTTGAAGAAGGAAAAACTCTTTCTGATTACAACATTCAAAAGGAATCTACACTTCATCTTGTTCTGAGAATCAGAGAAGAAGAGTCTTCTGTGCAGGAAGAAAACACTACTGTTGAATTAGAAGAAATTACTTCTGAAGCTGATGACTCTGCAGATGAAAAAGACCTTTGTGAATTCTGCGGTGAGGAGCATACAAATATTTTTGAGAAGATAATATGCTTCTTCAAAGAACTTATAAATCATATCCTTTCATTCTGGGATTGATAAATATCCTGTCATCTATTCTGCTGTTGATACATTGTTATTCAGGATTTCTGGTCTGTATCTAATGAAAAAAGGAGGCACTCTTATGTCAACCACTAAGAAACTTTTTGCAATCGTTATGTCATTACTTATGTTAATATCAGTTTCTGTTATTTCGGCAAGTGCCGAGGATGAGCCTGCAGAATATACCATTACGCCATTTACAAACCTGACCGTTACTGTGTCTGCAAATGACGATGCCATTATCAGATTCGTGCCGGAGGAAACAAAAACCTATATCTTTACATCATATTCGGAATCTTCAGACCCGTATTGTTCAATTGTTAATAATGCAGGTGAAGGTGAATCTGCAGATGACTCAGCTAGAGACCTGAATTTTGCATTGAGATTTGAGTTTGTGGCTGGCGAAACATACTATCTTTATGTTTCTGATTACAGTGAAGAGCCCGTTACGTACGATGTAAAGCTTGAATGTGCTCATTTATGGACAGACGGCGTCTGTGATAACTGTGATAAGGTCTGTGACCACCAGACAGAAGACCGTATGTTTAATACTTGTGAATGCGGCGCAGTTTGTGAGTGTGAAGATATTGAGCTTGGTGATACGGTAAAAATTGAAATAAACAATAATTCTGCTTATTTTAAATTTGTTCCTGAAGAAGACGGCGCGTACATTATTTCTTCATCTTCAGAGTTTGATTCTTATTGTTATCTGTATGACAGTCAGTATGAAGAACTGAATTATTCTGATGATTATGCAGGAACATATGACTTTATGCTCTATGATTATTATGAGGCAGGCAATGTCTATTTCTTTTTGATATCTGCATATGAAGATGTTGCATCATTTGATGTAACATTATCAAAGGCAGTTCACACTGTTGATGGAGCTGAGCACGAGCTTGAGTATACTGAGTATACATACGGCAACTGTCAGATGATCGAGTATACAGAAGGATTATACTGTGCAGAATGTGATGAATACATTTCAGGTCACATTGAAATAGGCTACGGCATTCACGAAGATTTTGATATGGATAACAAATGCGATATCTGTGGTGAAGTTATGTTTGAAGAGCCTTCTTTGCTTGATATGTTAGGCGGTTTTGTTATCACAGCATTAAATTTCTTCAAGAATTTCTTCCTTACAGTGTTCACACTTTTTGGAATCTGGTAAAAACTTAAGTGATAAATATCTCTTGACTATTCCGGTTTTATGTTGTATAATTGCTTTGATATAGAAATGCAATGATGGAGAGAGTAATTTCTTAGCAGATTTTCAGCGAGCCGACGACGGTGCAAGGTCGGTATGAAGCAGGAAACGAAAATCACTCCGGAGCAGAGGGCTGAAATTGCAGTAAGCTTCTCCGGTTGCCGACCGTTAAAACGGACGCATATGATGGTATGTTGTAATCAGGTGGTTTAAAAGCAAAGTATCGGTCTTTGTCCTGTATTACGGGGCAAAGACCTTTTTTATTTTTGAAAGGAGATTTCTTAATGTACGATCCCATTTCCCCCAATGTGAATTTCGTCGAGCAGGAAAAGAAAATTGAGAAGTTCTGGCGTGACGAAAAGATTTTTGAAAAGAGTATTGAAGAAAAAGCAAAGGGTACTCCCTATGTTTTCTATGACGGCCCTCCCACAGCTAACGGCAAGCCGCATATCGGTCACGTTCTTACACGTGTTATCAAGGATATGATTCCCCGTTACAGAACAATGAAAGGCTGTATGGTTCCCCGTAAAGCAGGCTGGGATACACACGGTCTTCCTGTTGAGCTTGAGGTTGAAAAGCTTTTAGGTCTTGACGGTAAGGAGCAGATTGAAGAATACGGTCTTGACCCCTTTATCGGTCACTGTAAGGAAAGTGTATGGAAGTATAAGGGTATGTGGGAAGATTTCTCACGTACAGTCGGTTTCTGGGCTGATATGGATGACCCTTATGTAACATATCACAATGATTTCATTGAATCAGAATGGTGGGCACTCAAGAAGATTTATGAAAAAGACCTTCTTTATAAAGGCTTCAAAATCGTTCCCTACTGCCCCCGTTGCGGAACACCTCTTTCATCACACGAGGTTGCTCAGGGCTATAAGCTTGTTAAAGAACGCTCTGCAGTTGTTCGCTTCAAGGTTGCAGGAGAGGATGCGTATTTCCTTGCGTGGACAACAACTCCCTGGACTCTTCCCTCAAACGTTGCACTGTGTGTAAACCCCAAGGACACATACTGCAAGGTCAAGGCTGCAGACGGATACACATATTATATGGCAGAAGCTCTTCTTGACAAGGTTCTCGGCAAACTTGCAACAGAAGAAGCCCCTGCATACGAAATTCTTGAGTCATTCCCCGGACAGGCTCTTGAGCACAAGGAATATGAGCCTCTCTTTGACTTCATCAAGCCTGTATGCGACAAGCAGAATAAAAAGGCTTTCTTCGTAATGTGCGACAGCTATGTCACAATGACAGACGGTACAGGTATCGTTCACTGTGCTCCCGCATTCGGTGAAGACGATGCAAGAGTGGGCAGAAAGTATGACCTTCCCTTTGTTCAGTTTGTTGATGGCAAGGGTAATATGACAGATAACACACCTTATGCAGGTACTTTCGTAAAGAAAGCAGACCCCATGGTGCTTGTTGACCTTGATAAGAAGGGTATGCTTTTCGATGCTCCCAAGTTTGAGCACGATTATCCCCACTGCTGGAGATGTGACACTCCTCTTATCTATTACGCAAGAGAATCATGGTTTATCAAGATGACAGAAGTCCGTGAGGACCTTATCAGAAATAACAACACGATCAACTGGATTCCCGAAAGCATCGGTAAGGGCAGATTCGGTGACTGGCTTGAAAATGTTCAGGACTGGGGTATCAGCCGTAACAGATACTGGGGTACTCCTCTTAATATCTGGGAATGTGAATGCGGTCACCGTCATTCTGTAGGCTCTATTGCAGAGCTCAAGGAAATGAGCGACAACTGTCCCGACGATATCGAGCTTCACAGACCTTATGTTGATGCAGTCACAATCAAGTGTCCCGAATGCGGAAAGCAGATGACAAGAGTTCCCGAGGTTATTGACTGCTGGTTTGACTCAGGTGCAATGCCCTTCGCACAGCATCATTATCCCTTTGAGAATAAGGAGCTTTTTGAGTCACAGTTCCCCGCAGACTTCATTTCAGAAGCTGTTGACCAGACACGTGGCTGGTTCTATTCACTTCTTGCAATTTCAACTCTTATTTTCAATAAGGCACCCTATAAGAATGTTATCGTTCTCGGACACGTTCAGGATGAAAACGGTCAGAAAATGAGTAAATCAAAGGGTAACGCTGTTGACCCCTTTGATGCACTTGAAAAGCACGGTGCAGACGCTATCCGCTGGTATTTCTACACTAACTCAGCACCCTGGCTTCCCAACAGATTCCATGACAAGGCTGTTACGGAAGGTCAGCGTAAGTTTATGGGTACACTCTGGAATACTTATGCGTTCTATGTGCTTTATGCAAACATTGACAAGTTTGACCCCACAAAGTATGACATCAATGACTGTCAGCTCACTGTTATGGACAAGTGGCTTCTTTCTAAGCTGAATTCAATGGTGAAGACTGTTGACGACAATCTTGCAAACTACCGTATTCCCGAAGCAGCAAAGGCTCTTCAGGGCTTTGTTGATGAAATGAGTAACTGGTATGTACGCCGTGGCAGAGAAAGATACTGGGCTCAGACTGTTACAGAAGACAAAAAGGCTGCATATATGACTCTTTATACTGCTCTTGTTACAACTGCAAAGGCTGCAGCTCCTATGATTCCTTTTATGGCAGAGTCAATTTATCAGAATCTTGTATGTAACATCAATAAGACCGCTCCCGTAAGTATCCATCTTTGTGATTACCCCGAAATCAATGAAAGCCTCATCGACACTGCTCTTGAAACAGCTATGGATGAAGTTGTGAATATCGTTGTTCTCGGCAGAGCTGCAAGAAACGGTTCAAACATCAAGAACCGTCAGCCTCTTAACACAATGTATGTTCAGTGTGACAAGAAGCTCAGCGAAAACTTTGTTGAAATAATCAGAGATGAGCTAAATGTCAAGAACGTTGACTTCGATTCAGATGCAGATTCACTTGTTTCTTACACATTCAAGCCTCAGCTCAAGACACTCGGACCCAAGTTCGGCAAAATGCTCGGTGAAATCAGAAATGCACTTGCAGAGCTTCCCTCATCAGCTAAGAAGACACTTGATGACGAAGGCAAGCTTGTTCTCAGCCTTTCAGGTGGTGACATTGAACTCGGTGCGGAAGATGTTCTTATCGATACAAAGCAGAAAGAGGGAGTATTCACTGTTTCAGACAAGGGTGTTACAGTTGCTCTCGATACACTTCTCACTCCCGAGCTCATTGAAGAAGGCTTTGTCAAGGAGCTTGTAAGTAAGATTCAGACAATGCGTAAGGATTCAGGCTTTAATGTTACAGACCGAATCAATGTTGCTGTTACAGGCAATCAGAAGGTCTATGAGATTGCAAAGAAGAATGAAACAGCAATTTCAGTTGTTGTTCTCTCAGACAGCATTTCAGATGCAGAGCTTGCAAACGGCAAGGAATGGGATATCAACGGTGAAAATGTAACTATCGCAGTTGCAAAGGTATAATTTAACATTTTATGTATAAACAAAACCGCAAGGCTACAATGCCCTGCGGTTTTGTTGTGTGGCAACAATCGGTATAAAACTAAATTGTTTTATATTGATAATATTATAAAACACAACTGTTTTAAATGCAACACTTTTGTTTTGTATTGTGATAAAATCAGCATGATGACCAAATTAAGGGAGTGCTGATTATGGAATACTCACAAAGAATAAGAGATATCAGAGAAGACAGAGATCTTACGCAACAGCAGGTTGCAGATTTTTTAGGTATGAAGTATCAGCAATACAGGCGGTATGAATCGGGCGAGAATGAAATGAAAGCGAGGCATATTATTAAGCTGTGTGAATTTTATAAACTCTCTGCTGACTATATTCTTGGAATTACCGATGTTGAGACACCGCAACCTGAAGTATAATACACTTGTGACCGCAAAGCTTAGTGCCTTGCGGTTTTTCTTATACTCCATAACTTGTATATTCAGTTTGTCTTGAATAATTCTTTGTTTTGTGTTATAGTATATCTGTTATTATATATACAGGAGGCATAGTTATGTGTCAGTGTAATTGTAACGGTCCTAAAAGTGACCTTTCTCTGCTCAAGGATGTTCTTGAAACATACGGCGGAGTATCTTCAAATCTTATAACAATTCTTCAGAAAGCTCAGGATATATATGGCTATCTTCCCAAGGATGTTATGTATCATATTGCCGAAAATGTGGGCATCACACCTGCTGATGTAATGGGTGTTGCTACATTTTATTCACAGTTCAGGCTTACTCCTATCGGCAAGTATCTCATAATGTCCTGTCAGGGTACTGCCTGCCATGTCAACGGCAGTGAAAGAGTAGCTGCTGCTATTTCAGAATATCTTGGTATCGGTAACGGAGAAACAACCGAAGACGGTCTTTTTACCCTTGAAAATGTTGCCTGTCTCGGCTGCTGTTCACTTGCTCCCGTTATTATGATAAACGGTGAAGCATACGGCAACCTCACACCCGATTCAGCTGTTGAAGTTATTAAAAATATTCAGAAGGAGGAGGGTAAATGATGCGTATAGTTATTGGTGAAGGTTCTTGCGGTATTGCTGCAGGTGCAGGTAAAGTGCATAAGGCAATTGAAGGTCTTATGACTGAAAACGAAGTGTTTACTCTCGGCAGTACAGGCTGTATCGGAATGTGTTTCCTTGAGCCTATTGTTGACCTCTATGACGGCAAAACACTTCTGAGAAGACTTGTAAAAGTCAAGGCATCTGATGCTGAAAATATAGTTAACTGTGCAAGAACGGGAGATTTATCTCTTGTTGATACAATCACAATCTCTGCTGACGATGAAGAATTCCTCAATCGTCAGACAAGAATTGCTCTTCGTCACTGCGGTCTTATTGACCCCGTTTCTCTTGATGATTACAGAGAGGCAGACGGCTATGAAGCCCTTGAAAAAGTGCTTAAAACAATGACTCCCGAGCAGGTTATTGAAGAGATAAAAATATCAGGTCTTGCAGGCAGAGGCGGTGCAGGTTTCCCCACCTGGTTCAAATGGAATGCGGCAAGACAGAGCGTCAGCGACACAAAATATCTCATCTGTAATGCAGACGAGGGTGACCCCGGTGCATTTATGGACAGAGCAGTCATAGAATCTGACCCTCACACCCTTATTGAAGGTATGCTCATCGGAGCTTATGCCATCGGCGCAAAGGAAATGATTGTTTATGTAAGAGCTGAATATCCTCTTGCAATCACAAATCTTGAAATTGCCATTGAGCAGGCTAAAAAGTCAAATCTTTTAGGTGAAAATATTCTCGGAACATCATTTTCCTGTGATATGCGAATTAAAGCCGGTGCAGGTGCATTTGTCTGCGGTGAAGAAACAGCTCTTATCGAGTCACTTGAAGGCAAGAGAGGTATGCCTCGTCTTAAACCTCCTTTCCCTGCACAGAAGGGCTATATGGATGAGCCTTCAAACATCAACAATGTTGAAACCTTCGCAAATGTTGCCTGGATAATGAATAACGGTGGTGCCGCTTTTGCAGCAATGGGTACTGAAAACAGCAAGGGCACAAAGGTTTTTGCACTCACGGGAAAAATCCGTAAAGGCGGTCTTGTTGAGATACCTATGGGTAAAACTCTGCGTGATGTTATTTACGGCATCGGCGGAGGAATCCGTGACGACAAGGAATTCAAGGCTGTTCAGATGGGCGGTCCCTCAGGCGGCTGTATTCCTAAGGAATTACTTGATACTGTCATTGACTATAAGGCTTTGGGGGCAACAGGCGCAATTATGGGCTCAGGCGGTATGGTTGTTATGGATGAAAGCACCTGTATGGTCGGTATGGCTAAGTTCTTCCTTGATTTCACAGCCCTTGAATCCTGCGGAAAGTGTGTACATTGCCGTATCGGCACAAGAAGAATGCAGGAAATCCTCACACGAATCGTAAAAGGCGAGGGTAAAGAGGGCGATATTGAGCTTCTTGAGGAGCTTTGCGAAGCAGTCAAGGACGGTGCTCTCTGTGGTCTCGGTCAGACGGCTCCTAACCCCGTGCTTACAACAATCAGATATTTCCGTGATGAATATGAAGCACATATCAACGAGAAAAAGTGCCCTGCAAAGGAATGTGTTGACCTGCTGACGTATTCAATCATTGCAGATAAATGTAAGGGTTGTACACTCTGCGCAAAGAAGTGCCCTGCGAAGGCAATCAGCGGTGAAGTGAAAAAAGCTCATATAATTGACAGTGATATATGTATCCGTTGCGGTCAGTGTGTAAATTCCTGCCGTTTCGGTGCGATAAATGTGGAATAAAGGAGGCGGCATAAATGGAACAGATTAAAATAACTGTCAACGGTATTGAAATGACAGGAAATAAAGGTGATACAATTCTGGGTATTGCCGCTAAAAACGGTGTTGAAATCCCCAATCTCTGCTACAGTCCCAATCTTAAGCTGTACGGTGCTTGCGGTCTTTGTCTTATTGAGGCTCAGGGTATGCCGAAACTGATGCGTGCCTGCTCAGCTGTAGCTTCTGACGGAATGGTGCTCAGCACAGAAACAGACAGAGTTAAAAAGGCAAGAAAAATTGCTCTTGAGCTTATTATGAGTGACCACGAGGGGGATTGCGTTGCTCCCTGCTCACTTAATTGTCCTGCTCACACAGACATTCAGGGGTATCTCAAGCAGATAGCTCTCGGCAATGACAGTGAAGCAGTCAGAATTATCAAAGAAAAAATATCAATCCCTGCATCAATCGGCAGAGTTTGTCCTCATCCCTGTGAATCACATTGCAGAAGAAGACTTGTTGAAGAACCTCTTTCTGTTGCTTTCCTCAAGGCTTTTGCCGCTGACAGAGACCTTGAATCAGACACTCCTTTCAAGGCTGTGTGTGAAGAATCAACAGGCAAGAATGTTGCAATAATCGGCGGCGGCCCTGCAGGTCTCAATGCGGCATATTATCTGCGTCTTTCGGGACACGATGTCACAATTTATGATGCAATGCCCGAAATGGGTGGTATGCTTCGTTACGGAATTCCCGAATACAGGCTTCCCAAGGACGTTCTCCGTAAGGAAGTAAAAGCAATTGCCGACCTTGGTGTCAAAATGGTCAACAACACAAAAATCGGCAAGGATATTTCATTTGAAGAAATCAGAAATTCCAATGATGCTGTGCTTGTAACCGTTGGTGCGTGGAAAGGCAGCAGTATGCGATGCAAGGGTGAAGACCTTGAGGGCGTACTCAGTGGTATTGATTTCCTCAGAGAAGTGAATATGGGTATCATTCCCGATATCGGCAAAAATGTTGCTGTTGTCGGCGGCGGTAACACAGCAATGGATGCCTGTCGTACAGCAGTAAGATGCGGAGCTGAAAACGTCTATGTAATTTACAGAAGAACACGTGCAGAGGCTCCCGCTGAGGATATAGAAATAGAAGAAGCTATTGAAGAAGGCGTACAGTTCCTTTTCCTTACAAATCCTGATGAGATTGTCGGTGAAAACGGCAAGGTAAAGGAAGTCAGACTTCAGATTATGGAGCTTGGCGAGCCCGATGCTTCAGGCAGAAGAAGTCCCGTACCCGTTGAAGGTGAGTTTAAAACACTCAGCGTTGACACTGTTATTTCTGCAATCGGTCAGAAATGTGCTCCACAGGGCTTTGAAGAGATTGAAATGACAAAGTGGGGAACAATGCTTGCCGATGAAATGACCTGTATGACAAACCTTGAGGGCGTTTTTGCCGCAGGTGATGCTACAAACAAGGGTGCATCAATTGCAATCGACGCTATTGCAGAAGCAAATACAGCAGCAAAGGCTATAAATGCATATCTTCTTGGTATGCCTATGGATTTCCCTAAGCCATATTATTCACAGAGAAATGTTACTGCAGAAATGCTCTCAGACCGTGAGAAAAAGGCAAGAGCAGTTATGTCCGTAAAGGCTCCTGATTACAGAAAGAATAATTTTGAATCTGTTATCAACGGCTTTACCGAAGATCAGGCAAGGGAAGAGGCAAAGCGCTGTCTTGAATGCGGATGCCACGATTTCAAGGACTGCAAGCTTATCAGATACGCCAATGAAATGCCCATTTCACCTGACAGACTCGGCGGAGCAAAGCACGAATGCTACAAGGAGCAGAGACTTGTCACAATCGAAAGGGATCAGGGCAAGTGTATTCTTTGTAATCTGTGTGTACGTACCTGTAAAGAGAATGCAGGCAAGGGGATTTTAGGTCTTGTAGGCAGAGGCTTCAGTACTGTCATCAAACCTGAATTTGACAATCCCGAAACAGTTGCCGTCTGCAAAGACTGCCATATGTGTGCAGACCTTTGTCCCACAGGTGCATTGAAGATTTTAAGTAAATAAAACAACAACTCCCTCGGAACTTCCGGGGGAGTTGTTGTTTATAATCGTTTACTTTTTCTTTTTTCGGTAGAAAATGATGCCGGCTGTAACTGCAGCAACAATCACCACTGCCGCAACTGCATAAATCCACGCATCCGGTGATGCTGAAACAATAATCGATGTGGGGCCGTCTGCGCCGCCGATTATACCTATATCAGATGATAAGAATTTCATAAAAATTCTCCTTACTGCATTGATGTCACTGATGCGAAAGCCTGCATAAACTGATTGTCTTTTGTCAGGTCGTCTGTGTTGACACTGCCGTTTATCATATAATCCGGTGTAATTCCCACGCCGTCATAGCAATCACTTTTGTAGGGGAGAAGCTTAGCAACAGTCAGTACAATTGCTCCACCGTCAGATAATTCAAAAATCTTCTGATATGAGCCGTTGCCTGCTGTTTTTGTGCCGACGACTGTTCCTTTGCCGAAGTCTCTTATATCGCAGGCAAGAAGCTCTCCTGCACCTGAGGTTGAGGTGTTTACAATGACTGAAACAGGAAGGTCAACACTTTCTGCATCTGCCGCAAAAACTGCGGTGTTTGCATTGTTTCTGTCAACTGCTGTTGCGATTGCCTGAGTGCCCGAGGATGCCAACGGAACAATAATATCAGTAACTGCTGCTGCTGATTTGATGTTTATGCTGCCGGTGTCTCTGACGTCTATAATTAGTCCGATCACTGCATCATTTCTGAGGGAACTGACAGCTTCTTTGAATTCTGACGGTGTTCTGTCAGTGAAGTCTGATATCTTTATAAAACCCACAGAGGAGTGCTTTTTATATGTGACGGATTTAATCTCATTACCGAGACTGTCCACGCCTGATTGTGTTGCTTTGTATTTGCTGTACTCAGAAGCAGTCATCACATAGTTTCTGCCCACGGTAAGACTGTTAAGATAACCATCAGTTATTGCGTGATTGAGTGATTCCTCTTCAACAGCGCCGTAGTATTCTTTTCGTATAAGAGCATCTATTTCGGCAAGTGAAGCATACATTGCCTCTCTCTCAGGCAGGTCTGCCACAAGACCGGAATAAATATTCATAGTAACAGCTGTGGTAATAAGTGCCGTTGCAATTATAGCGAAAACTGCTATTGTGACTGTCAGTCCTATTGATATTTTTTTGTGCATAAGCAGTCACCCTATACGGAAATATATTTTGCAGGGTCTGTTCTTGAGCCGTTGATTCTTACTTCAAAATGAAGGTGAGGACCTGATGAATTGCCTGTGCTGCCGACATAACCGATAGTCTGCCCCTTGCTGACGCTCTGACCTGCCGAAACAGCAAGTGCACTGCAGTGAGCATAGAGGGTTGAAAGACCGTTACCATGGTCAATAACAATATAGTTGCCATAGCTCCAGTGGTATGATGCGGTGATTACTCTGCCGCTTTCTGCCGCTGAAATGTTAAGACCGTAGGTGCCTCCGTAAACACAGATATCAAGTGCGCCGTGATATGAACCGTCTGAATTTCTGTAAAACGGGGAGCTGATATATCTACCCGAATACTGAAGGGGACAGATAAGGCCTGATGAATTCTCAAGCATACCGTTACCTGATGAACCGTTTGACTGAAGCAATGACTCAATCTGACGGTCAAAACGGGCAATTTCAGCCTGATATTCAGCAATCATCTGTTTATATTCTGAGCTCTGATTGTTAAGGCTTGCAAGGTAATTACTGTTTGAATTAACCTTTTCAAGAATAACATTCTGGTTTGCTTCAACCTTTGCCTGATTTTCCTCAACTGCTGACTGAAGCTTATCAATTTCAGCAATTTTTTTGTCGATTTCAGCCTGAAGCTTTGCAATGTTTTCTTTTTCTTTGTCTATCTGCTTGACTGTTTCATTTATTTTTTCAATGTCACCGTTAATGCCGTTGATAAGTCCCTGCTCATAGTCTGCAAGACTGCTGAGAAACTGTACCCTTGTGAGGTATTCAGAGAAATCGTCAGAGCAGAGAAGCACTTCAACTGCTGATGCTTCGCCGTTGATGAAATTTGTTCTGATAAGCTCCTTGAGCTCATCATATTTTGATTCGATAACCTCATTCATCTCATCAATTTTATCATTAAGAGCGTCAATTTCATCGTTGAGATCACTTATCTGCTTTTCGTATTCGGCATTCTGTGCTTCGTAGTCGTCAATCTTAACCTGATAGGCATCAATCTGGCTCTGATAAGCATCAATCTGCTCCTGATACATAGCAACCTGACCGTCAAGCTCCTGAATATATTCTTTTACGCTGCCGATATCGCCCTTAAGAGAGTCGATTTTATCCTGTGCGGCGTCAATTTTTTCTTCATATTCTGCAATTTTATTTTTGTACTCGTCAACCTTGTCCTGATTGTTTGCAAATGATGTAAGCTCATAGCAGACAATAACGGAAATAAGAAGAGAAAGTGTAAGTATGGTTGCAACGATTTTATTTGTGAGTTTAATCATTGTCTACCACCTTTCCGTGCTCCTTGAGATACTTGCCCAGAGAAATGAAGCTGCCCATTGCACCGGTTATTACACCTGTTGCGATGAATGAGATAAGCAGCGTCCATATACATTCTTCAAAGGGCACCATTGTGTTGCCCAGAATAGCAAACATAGATGCAAGCACCTTTTCTGCAGCCGCATAGAGTCCGAAAATAAGACCGAATGAAAGCACTGCAGAAAGCACACCTATGATAATACCTTCAACAAGGAACGGCCAGCGGATGAACCAGTTTGTGGCACCGACAGCCTTCATAATGCTGATTTCAAGACTTCTTGAGAACATTGTGATTCTTACTGTGTTTGCAATGATGAAAAGTGAGACTATAAGCAGAATTATAACAATTACAACGCTGACTATGCTTACAGCATTCTGTATGTCTGCAATTCTTGCTGCAAGCTCACCGTTTTCACGCACGCTCAGAACGCTGTTGTAGCCTCTGATCTGCTCAACAGTGGAGTCAAACAGCTCCATATCTTTAATTGTGACTTTATATGCGTTGGGTAAGAAATCACTGCCGATTTCACTCAATACGCTTGCAGAATCACCCATAGAATAAAGAATGTTTGAATATGATTCTTCTCTTGAAACAAAGACACATTCCTTTACATTGGGGTTGACTCTGATATCTTCACCCAGAGCAGCCTCAGCCTCATTTGTGGCTTCATCATCAACAAAAACCATAATGACATTCTGTTCGCCGACTCTTTCTATTACAGACTGAATGTTTGCATAGATAAGATATGCGCCACCGATAAGGAGAAGGCAGGAGAGCATAACAGTAATTGATGCAACTGTCATCAGCTTGTGAACTCTTATGTTTCTGAAGCCTTCTTTTGTGAGGTAGCTTAAATTGAATCTGCCTCTTGCATACTTATTTTTTCTGCTCATTCTGCGTCACCTCCGTCAGTTTCTTCTGCAGGCTCATCGCAGGAGTCTGTGTTATCTGCATCAGTGTCGTCAGCAGTCTTTTTTCTTGATGCTGATGATGCCGCAAAAGCAGCCAGAATTGAGTTTATATCTTCGTCATCTTCAATAGAGTATGCAGGCTTTGCAGTGCTTGCTGATGATGCCGGTTGGGATTCTGCTGTTTCTTCCGTTGTTGACAGTGGCTGTTCGGGTTGTTTTTCCTCTGCAGTGTAGTCAATTGATGTTACTTCAGATACTATCTCACCTGCAACAATTTCTGCTGTAGCTGCTGCGTCTGCGATGTTTTCTTCCTTGAGAGCATCAGGTGTTTCGGGAATTGTCTCTTCTACAGGAACATTCTCCTGACCGTATGTGAAGATGAATTTTTCAACATCATCAAATTCATTGGGCGCATTGTAGAAGCCTGCATCTGTGGCGGGTGTTTCGGGATTGATAAGACCGAGAATCTTGGCTTTGTCAAAGCCGTCTGCAATGATTTCGCCTTCCTTGAGCACAACAATTCTGTGGTCATACTGCTTGACAAGCTCGTGAGCGTGAGTGACCATAACGATTGTTGTTCCGTTTGCCTTGTTGATGTGGTTGAGAAGGTCCATAATTTCAATACTCATCGCAGGGTCAATATTACCCGTAGGCTCGTCAGCAATGATGAGGTCAGCGTTGTTTACAAGAGCTCTTGCAATTGCAACACGCTGCTGCTCACCGCCCGAAAGCTCCTTGGGCAGTGAGTTTGTTTTTGAAAGGAGACCGACCATACCAAGAGCGTGTGTAACTCTCTTTCTGACTTCTCTTTCTTTTGTGCCTGTTACTCTTAAAGCAAAAGCGACATTGTCGTACACTCGCATATCGGGGATAAGTCTGAAGTCCTGGAAGACGATACCCATAGTGCGTCGGAAGTAAGGAATGTCGCGTTTTTTCATCGTATTAAGATTAAAACCGTTGATTTCAACGGTGCCGGAAGTGGGGACTTCCTCCCTCATTATAAGCTTTAAAAACGTACTTTTGCCGGCACCTGAGGCACCGACAATAAATACGAATTCTCCGTCATTTATAGTGAGGTCAACATTTTTAAGAGCCTCAAACTCACCGTTATAGGTTTTTGATACTCTGCTGAATTCTACCATAAAATTGTCCTCTTGTACAATGACATATTACGGTGAAGATCAATACTTCACCGGATTGGCGTCAAGGTATTTTTTGACCATAAGTGCGACTTTGAATACGATAGCGTCATCAAATTCACGAAGGTCAAGACCGGTAAGCTTTCTGATCTTTTCCAGTCTGTAAACAAGTGTGTTTCTGTGAACGAAAAGCTTTCTTGATGTTTCTGAAACATTAAGATTGTTTTCAAAGAATTTCTGAATTGTGAAAAGTGTATCGTGGTCAAGACTTTCAACTGAGCCTCTCTTGAATACTTCCTTGAGGAACATATCGCAAAGAGTAGTGGGAAGCTGATAAATAAGTCTTGCAATACCAAGATTCTCATAGCTGACAATAGTTTTTTCTGTGTCAAATACTTTGCCGACTTCAAGAGCCACCTGAGCCTCTTTGAATGAACGTGCAAGATCTTTTATACCGGTAACTGCAGTACCGATACCAACAAGGGTGTGAGTGTAATACTCTGTGCCGAGAGAGTCAGCAATGGAGCGGGCAAGCTTCTCAAGGTCTCTTGATTCGATGTTTGCTTTAACTTCTTTGACAAGTGCAATGTCTGTTTCGTTGATATTAACAACGAAGTCCTTAGTCTTGTCGGGGAAGAGATTCTGAATTACATCGAAAATTGAAACCTCACCGGGCTCGGTAATTCTTATAAGAAGAACAGCACGGGTTGTGTCATTATTGAAATGGAGCTCTCTTGCCTTAACGCAGATATCTCCGGGAAGGATATTGTCGAGCATTACATTCTTGATGAAGTTGCCTCTGTCATATTTTTCATCATAATACTGCTTGATGCTTGTTACTGCAACTGCAAGAACACCTGCATATGAAGCGGCAGCCTCGTCTGTACCTGTAACAAATACAGCGTATTCGTGATGAATGGGGGAGCCGAAAGTCTTGAATGCCATTTCACCGATTTTTGTGACATCCGCTGAAGAGAAGATATGTTCACCGTATGTTGAATCTATAACTTCACCGATTTTACTCAGCTCGCTGCAGGCAATGATTGTGCCTGTTTCGTCAATAACACCGATTGTACGGTTGAAGGAGTCCTTCATCTGGTGGATAACGCTCTGAAATAATCTGTTAGACATAAAAATATCCTCCTGAATTTCTTTCTTGCCTGCCGCAGTGAAAACAGATTCTTACGACAGTTAACATAAATAACCCTTGTCCATTTATGCAATATCACTATTGCCTTACTATACATTTTACACATTTTTCAGAATATTGCAATACTTATAAAGAAAAAAATATCGTAAAAAGCTGAAAAAGCCCTTAAATATTCTATAATAGAAAATAAAACTATTTATTATTACCAATTTATTGGTGTTGCTTTTCGTCAAGTTGACAGTTGTGTAATTTAACCAATGAGAATCAGTGAATAATGAATAACTGATTTATATAAATGAAAAAAAGCAATATATCAGTAATTCTGTAATAAATACTGATATATTGCCTGTTATTTTGTTATCATTTTTAGTTCTTCAGCGGTGATTTCACGGCATTCACCGGGTGCAAGATTTTCATCAAGACTGAGTCTGCCCATAGCGATTCTTTTAAGTGAGAGAAGCTTTGCATTTGTGGATGCAATCATCCTCTTAATCTGGTGATATTTGCCCTCTCTGAGCACAATTCTGTATACAACGCAAGGGGAGTCCTCAACAAGGTCAATCTCGGCTTCAAGCAGCTGTTCATCACCGAGCATCATACCGTTTCTCATCTTTTCAAGATGTTCGTCATAGATTATGCAGTCAGTTTCTGCGAGATATGTCTTGTCTATATGATGTCTGGGTGACAGAATGTTATGAGCAAATTCTCCGTCATCTGTGATAAGCACAAAGCCTGTGGTATCCTTATCAAGTCTGCCTGCAGGAAACAGGTCGGGTCTTTTCAGTTCGTCGGGAATAATATCAATTACCGTTTTCTCTTTAGGGTCACGGCTTGCGCTGACAATACCGTCGGGCTTATTCATCATTATATAAATAAATTTTCTGTATCTGAACGGCTCTGAGTTGACAGTGATAATGTCACTGTCTGTGTCAATCTTTGCTGATGTATTCTTCACTGTGATGCCGTTGACAGTAACAGCACCTGCTCTGATAAGCTTATGTGCTTCTGAGCGTGTCATCATACTCTGTGATGATATTATTTTGTCGAGACGTTCTTTTGACATATTTTCACCTTGCCAATGAGTGCATAAAACCGTCAAGCTCAACGCTGCAGATGTCTCCGCCGATTATTCTTCCGTTATAGACAAGAATATTCAGCCTGACGGTGTTGCTGTTTTCGTATTCGGGATAGTTGCTGACAGTATAGGTCCATCTTTTTGCCGTGCAGCCCTTGTAGGGGGAAAGGTCAAGACCTGCCTGCTTCTGCAGTTCATTATAATTTGTGTATACATCATCAAACTCTGAAGGTATGAGCACCTGCGTGATACTGTCGGGCTCACTGTTTACCGTAAGACCGAGCTGATTTATGAATGATGTTATATCATCCTGTGTTGCAGCAGAGTAATCGGGGCTTCCGTCCGCAGGGGAGGCTGCAGTATTTTCAGAGGCTGAAAGAACTGTGCATACGATAACAACAGCCACAACTGCTGCCATAAGCAGTATGAATTTACCTTTTAACGATTTTAATGATATGAGTAACATAAAAGCACCTCGCATAAGTATTCATAAAATAATTATGCAAGGTGTTAAGTTTAAATTACTGCCGTATGTTATACTTCGTCGTCAACGGGGGACTTGAGCTTTACATTCTGGAGTCTTGCAACTGCAGTCTCTGCAAGAACTTTGTTTTCGTCGAATGCTTCGATACACTTTGCCAGATACTGTGCGCTCTGTACCATAATGTCATTTGCGTGGCTGTATGCATTTGACTGGAGCTCATAAGACCATCTTTTTGCGTAGTCTTCACGTGCAGCAGCCTTAGCCTCAGCATCAGCAACGATTTCCTCAGCCTTTGCGTTAGCTTCGTTCATTATTTTGAGAGCAGCATCCTTTGCGCTGTTTGTGATTTCGTGCTCACTTGTAAGCTCAGCAGCCTTCTTCTGTGCGTCTGTGACGATTTTGCTTGCTGTTTCCTGTGCTTCCTGAAGGATTTCTCTTCTGTCTGCAACAATTTTTCTTGCCTGAATTATTTCAGCGGGGATTGAAGAACTAAGCTCCTTGAGATGGTCGTGGATAGCGTCAGCGTCAACCTTTACCTTGCCGCCGCCACCGAAAGAGGGTTTGCCTTCTTCAAGTATGTCTTCAATTTTTTCAATGATTTCTTCAAAATTCATATCTGTTTCCTCCGTTGGAATTTATTTTGATTTTTTACCGGATATTTTTTTGATTATATCATCTGCAATTTCGGGCGGAACAAAATTTGAAATTTCACCGCCGAGCAGACATATTTCTTTCACTGCACTGGAGCTCAGATACATATTCTCAAGGCTTGAAACGAGAAAAACCGTATCAACATCCGGTGCAAGCTGTCTGTTGACAAGAGCCTGCTGGAATTCAACCTCAAAGTCAGAAACGGCACGCAGACCTTTGACAATTGCCGATGCGCCTGAGATTCTGACGAAGTCAGCCAGAAGTCCCTGATATGATTCAACCTGCACATTCGGGAGATGAACGCTCTTTCTTATGAATTCAACTCTCTCCTGAGGAGTGAATGTGCCGCCGCTTTTTCTTATGTTATATGAGACGAGCACTATGACCTTGTCAAACATTTTTGCCGCACGCCTGATTATATCGAGGTGACCGTTTGTGACAGGGTCAAAGCTGCCCGGATAAACTGCAATTCTCAATTGTGTTCACCCTAACGATAGATAGTGAGTTTTGTTTTTGAGTAAGTGTCCTGTTTTGCAACGCTGAAATCACCGATGCTTTCGGGCAGCTCCTCTTTGATATCTGTTTCGCAGACTATGATTCCGCCTTCATTTATAACATTGACTGCCAATGAAAGAGCCTTGAGTGCAAGACCGTTTCTGTAGGGCGGGTCAATGAAAATTATGTCAAACTTCTCTCTTGATGTCTTTGCGTAGGAAAGACCGTCACCGTTGAAAACAGTTGCCTTATCCTTGAGCTGACAGTGAGTGAGGTTGTCATTGATAACTCTTACCGAATCACGGTTCAGGTCAACAAATACTGCTTTTTTTGCACCTCTGCTGAGAGCTTCGATGCCAAGCTGACCGGCACCGGCAAACATATCGAGGACTGTTCTTCCCTCAATATCAAACTGAATTGAGTTGAAAATAGCACCTTTGACCTTAGCTGAGGTGGGGCGTATATCTTCTCCCTCAAGTGTGATAAGTTTTCTGCCTTTTGCAGAACCTGTAATAACTCTCATACTCTTCTCCTGTACATATCTTATCATATTATCGCATTTTATAAGTGTTTTTGTCAATAGAAAATTGAAAATTTATAAAATTAAAAGGTTTAATAATTCTTCCGGAGAATGAATTATGTAATCTGCGCCGTTTTTTCTGAGCACATCTGCGTCTCTGAAGCCCCAGCTGACACCAACACTTCTGAGACCTGCATTTGCAGCAGTAATCATATCCACATCTGAGTCACCGACATACAGAACTTCGTTCTTTTCTGCTCCGAGGAGCTTGAGGGCCCTGAAAACATTGTCAGGTGCAGGCTTCAGCCTGTCTTTACCATTGTCACCGATGATAAAAGAAAATACATCACCGAATTTTCTGTCACACAGTATTTTTGCTGATTCTTCAGCCTTATTTGTGACAACTGCAGACGCAATTTTTCTTTGCCTGAGCTGTGAAAGAAGCTCATTGATGCCGTCATAAGGCTTTGTTTTTATATCAGCATGAGCCTTATAATAGCTTTGCATTTCATCCACACAGATACTGAGCGTTTCGCTGGCTGTATCTGCAGGTACGCTGCGTGCAATAAGCGTCGGGATTCCGTTGCCTATAAAGGAACGTATTTCATCAACAGTTCTTGTTTTCATTGAGTGTGATGTGAGAATATGATTGACGCTGTCGGCAAGGTCATCAAGCGTGTTCAGAAGTGTGCCGTCAAGGTCAAATATAATTGCTTTAATCATTGTTATCATCCCTGTGATAGTAATTGTATATATTTGTTGCAGTGCTTTCATTTATGCCGTCAACTTCGCATAATTCATCAATTGCAGCATTGCGTACAGCCGTGAGCGTTCTGAAATGCTTAAGGATATTCTTTGCCCTGACTGTACCCACCCCCTCAATTTCCGTGAGAGTCATAGCAGTCATTGTTTTTTTCTGCTTCTTTCTGTGATACTCAACGGAGAATCTGTGTACCTCCTCCTGAATATCAGAAACAAGGGTAAATGCTCTTCTCTTGTCATTGATGGCAATTTCACCGCCGCCGTGGGCAATTGCACGAGTTCTGTGCTTGTTATCCTTGACCATACCGAAAAGAGGAATGTCTGTAAGTCCGAATGTTTCAAGCACGGGTTTTACTGCATTTACCTGACCTATGCCGCCGTCAAGGAGAATGAGGTCCGGTTTTTTACCGAATCCCTCTGAGGGATTGTTATGCTTTTCATTTTCATATTCATTGAAGCGTCTTGTGAGAACCTCTGCCATTGAACGGTAGTCATCCTGACCTGAGAAGCCTTTGATTTCAAAACGTCTGTATGCACTTTTCAATGGTTTCCCGCCCTTGAAAACTATCATACCTGCAACATTATCTGCGCCGTCAGTGTGGGATATATCGTATGATTCAATATATTCCGGCGGACTTTCAAGACCGAGCAGAGAAGCCAGTTCATCCAGTGCGGCGACAGTTTTTCCGCTTCTGCCCAGGCTCTGTGCAAGCTTTTCTGCCGCATTGCCTGAGCAGAGCTTCATAAGACTTGCATTTTCACCTTTTTCGGGGATATAAATACGGACATTTCTGCCTTTTTTTTCACTGAGCATCTGTGTGAGTGCTTCAATTCCCTCAACCTCTCCGTCAACGGCAATGTTTGCGGGAATATTATCACGCATTGTGTAGTAGTCAGCAATGAGCTTTTCTCTGATTGAGGGTAACTCATCAATAGCGTTGGTGAAAAAGTACTCACTGTCATAAAGTCTGCCGTCGGAAAATCTGAGTACGGAAAGACAGACCTTGCCCAGAGATTCGCAGACTGCAAAAACGTCCTGCTCCTTCGTTTTCTGTGAAACAACATTCTGCTTTGATGCTGTTTTTTCAATTGCCTGAATTGAGTCACGCAGTGATGCCGCCTTTTCAAATTCAAGATTCTCTGCGGCTTCTTCCATTCTGTGCTTCAGCTCACGGACAAGGGCATCGTTGCCTCCCGTTATGAATCTGACAGCGTTATCAACGGCTTCATTGTGCGCTTCACGGCTGATTTTGCCTACGCAGGGCGCATTGCAGAGCTTGATATGAAAATTCAGGCACGGTCTGCCTTTTTTATTTATGTCGTGAGGAAATACCTTGCCGCAGGTGGGCAGTCTGAATATTTTCTGAGCTTCTGAGACAGAGCGTGAGACGCAGTCTGAGCTTGTGTAGGGTCCCAAATATTTTGCACCGTCATCAAGCTTTTGTTTTTCACTTGAGAGGTTTTTCCAATCAGTGCCTGCAATCTTTACATAATGATAACCCTTGTCATCCTTGAGAAGAATATTGTATTTTGGTGTGTGCTGCTTTATAAGACTGCACTCGAGAACGAGAGCTTCAAATTCACTGTTGACAACAATAAAATCAAAGTCATTGACATTCTCGACCATTCTGCGCACCTTGACAGGATGATTGTTCTGTGAACCGAAATACTGACTGACTCTGTTTTTCAGTTTTTTAGCCTTGCCGATATAGATTATTTTGCCCGATTTGTCTTTCATTATATATACACCGGGCTCAAGAGGCAAACGCATTGCCTTTGCACGAAGAGTTTTGAGTTTATCGTTCATGAAAACACCATCCTTTCATAAATTATTGTTTTGTTTAAAAGTTAAAAAACGGCATACCGTCAGGTACACCGTTAGTTTGTCTTGTTATTATTCAGAGAAACCGGATTCAACAAGCTTTGCAAGAGCATCTACAGCTTCCTGCTCATCTGTGCCACCTGCGATAATTCTGATCTGTGTACCGCCCATTATACCAAGGGAAAGAACACCAAGCAGACTCTTTGCGTTAGCCCTGCGCTCTTCTTTTTCTACCCAGATTGATGACTTGAATTCGTTTGCTTTCTGAATGAAGAATGTTGCAGGACGAGCGTGAAGTCCTACCTGATTCTCAACAACTACATCTTTAACACACATAAGGCGATTACTCCCTACCAATAAATTTTATATTTCACAATACATATTATACCACAAAAGTTCGTTTCGTCAATGATAAAAACAGCAGTATTTTGACCAAAAATAAAACTTCGGATAGAATAATAAACCTTTGAATTTTAAACTTTGAAACTTTGTGCAAATTGACAAGGATTTTGCATCTGATTTATTGAAACAGACTAAAAAATCACCCTCATTTTGAAAAAAAAGTCAAAATAAAGGTGATTTGTGTAATTCTATTTCTTGTCAAGCAGGTCGGGACGTCTTTCTTTTGTGCGTTTTAACGACTGTTCCTGACGCCATTTTTCTATGTTTGCGTGATGCCCCGACAGAAGTACATCGGGAACCTTCATTCCGTTCCACTCTGCAGGTTTTGTGTACTGCGGGTATTCAAGCAGACCGTTATAGTGACTTTCTTTTTCCATTGCTTCATCATTTGCAAGTACTCCCGGGAGCATTCTTGCAACGGAATCCGTCAGAACGAGAGCCGGCAGTTCACCGCCTGTAAGCACATAGTCACCAACAGATATTTCTTCATCAACTATAGCTTCAATAACCCTTTCGTCAACACCTTCGTAGTGACCGCAGAGAATGGCTATATTATCTATTTTTGCAAGCTGTTTCACTTTTTCCTGAGTGAGAACCTTGCCCTGTGGTGACATATATATAAGATAAGGTTTTGTTCCTGTCTCATCACATAATGTCTTATAGCAGTCATAAATGGGCTGAGCCATCATCAGCATACCCATTCCTCCGCCGTACGGTGTGTCATCAACATTGTGGTGTTTGTTGTCTGCATAGTCACGGATGTTATGAGAATGTATCTCAATCAGTCCTTTTGCAACAGATCTGCCGATTATGCTTTCAGAATAGACTCTTTCGCACATTTCCGGAAAAAGTGTGAGTATATCAATCCTCATCCTTGTCACCGTTAACCTCTTCGTCAAAAATGCCTCTGAGAGGTCTTATAAATACACTTTCATTTTCTACATCAACATTTATGACAACATCTTTTATTGCAGGGATAATATACTCTTTTCCGTTATTCTCAATATACCAGATGTCATTAGCACCCGTCTGAGCAACATCGGTAAGCTTTCCGTATATTTTGTCGTTATCGTCAATGTCATAAACTGTGCAGCCGATAAGGTCCTGAATAAACCAGTCTCCCTTTTTAAGCTTTGCGTCCTTGCGTGCCATAAAGAGAACACGGTTGCGGTATTTCTGTGCCTGCTCAACAGTGTCAATGCCCTCAAGCTTCAGTATTACAATGTTGCCGTGAGGACGGCAGGAAATAACCTTGACTGCATTTTCACCGTCAGCGTCAAAATACAGTGTTTTGAATTTTTTCATAAATTCGGGAGTGTCGCACCAGGGGTTTACACGGAATTCACCTTTAACACCGTGTGTTGAGACAATCTGTCCGATTTCAAGAAACTGTCTGAGCATAGAAATCTCCTTTTACTGTTTCCAGAGCTTTTTTCTTTTTCTGTTTCTGATAAAGAAATATACAGCACTGATTACGCCTGCAGCAATAACTGTAAGACAGAACGCATCTATCCACTCAATTGCAGAGGTTTCTGCACCCTCTTCAGCAGAAATTATTTTAAGATCTGTCCAGAGTGTGCTCTGGAGCATCTGTGTTTTTTGAGGAAGATTGATAAATACTTCCGTATTGCTTTTCAGATATTCTTCGTCAGGGTAGACAAGTTCGTTGTCTGTGATTTCGGGGTCAAGCAGCTTCATAGCTTCAGTATTCGGTGTTGCATAGCCTACTGTTTCTGCATTCATTGCTGCAATCTCAGGCTCACACATAAAGTTGATGAAAAGCTCAGCCTCTTTTTTGTGTTCTGTTGTGTTAAGTATGCACATTGAGTCAACAAACATATTTGTTCCCTCTTTCGGCATATAGAACTGTATGTCAGGATTTGTTTCCTGAATAATAAGTGCATCACCTGCGTAATAGGGAGCTATCCATGCTTCAGCGGATTCCATTTTATCAAAGATTGCATCCATAACATAAGCCTGAACAATGGGCTTCTGCTCACTGAGAAGCTTTGCTGCCTCCTGCCACTGACTGTCTGTATCAGAGTTCATAGAATAGCCGAGCTTTGTCAGTGCAATACCGAATGAATCTCTGGGATTGTCAAACATCAGTATTTTTCCTGCATATTTTTCGTTCCATAACAGGTCCAGACTGCGGTTCTCCACATCTGCTGCATCAACATAACTGCTGTTATAGATAACCACAACAGTGCCCCAGAAATAGGGAACCGAATATTTGTTTTCGGGATCGCTGGAAAGATTTTTGTAAGCATCACCGATGTATTTGTAGTTGGGAATGTTTGAAAAATCAATTTCTGCAAGCATATCCTCCTGAATGAGCTTGCTGACCATATACTCAGACGGAACAACAATATCATATGATGCTGCGCCTGAGACGATTTTTGAATACATTGATTCGTTGCTGTCAAAGGTTGTGTAATTGACATCAATATAAGGGTATTTCTCTTCAAACATATCAATTGTTGACTGTTCGATGTATTCACCCCAGTTGTATACATTCAGCACAACTTCCTCTTCGGCTGAAGCAATTACCGAAAATGAAGCGAAAAACACACACAGACAGATTATAAGGGACTTAAATTTTTTCATTTTCTTGCCCCTTTCTTCTTTGTGTCATCACGCATCTGCTTTATATTGACTGACACAAGAAGTACAAGAATCGTCACAAAAAGCAGTGTTGAAAGCGCATTGATTTTTGGGGAGTAGGGCTTCTTTGTCATTGAGAATATAGTGACAGAAAGTGTCTGCACCGTACTTCCCGAGTTGAAATAACTGATAATAAAGTCATCAAGAGACAGTGTGAATGCCATAATAAAGCCTGTAATGATACCGGGCTTTATCTGAGGAATCACAACCTTGAGGAATGCCTTTGCGGGAGGACAGCCGAGATCAAGTGCAGCATTATAAATGTTGTTATCCATTCCTCTGATTTTAGGCAGAACCTCAAGAGTTACATAAGGTATACAGAATGTGATATGGGATATAAGCAGTGTGCCGAAGCCCATTTCCATTGTGTTTGATTTTGATATGATGAATACAAAAAGAATCATCATTGAAACTGCAGTAACAATTTCGGGATTGACCATAGGGATATTGTTTACCGACAGATACATTTTTTTCTTGAAGCCCTTCATTGAGTTGATTCCCACTGCAGCGAGAGTACCGATGACTGTTGAAATAACAGCGGCAAGTACTGCAATCAGCAGAGAAACATACAGTGATTTCATAATTACGGCGTCATTGAAAAGCTCTTTGTACCACTGAAGTGAAAAGCCTTCAAACACGCTTCGGCTTTTTATTCCGTTGAATGAATAGACTATCATAACAACAATGGGGGAGTAAAGGAATGCAAACACAAGGAAGTTGTAAAATCTTGATACGTATTTCAAAACAGTCCACCTCCGCTTGTCTCAGCATCCTTGTCAAAACGGTTCATAATTCCCATTGAAATGAGAATAAGCACCATAAGCACAAGTGAAAGTGCCGCACCGACATTATAGTTTACTTCACCCGTATTGCCGAGGAAATAATTCTCTATAATATCACCGATAAGGTAAGTCATACCACCGCCGAGAAGCTTTGAAATGATGAAAGTACTTACTGCAGGCACAAATACCATTGTGATGCCTGAAATGATACCGGGGATACTCTGGGGAAGAAGCACCTTTGTGAAAATATGAAGACCGTTTGCACCAAGGTCTCTTGCTGCCTCAATAATGCTGTGGTCTATCTTGGTAAGGACTGTATAAATGGGCAGAATCATATAGGGCAGGAAGTTGTAAACCATACCCAGTACGATAGCACCGTTTGTATTTATCATTGCAAAGCCTTCAAACTCATAACCGAAAAGACTCAGAAAACCTTTCAGAAGAGTGTTGATAAGACCGGTGTCTTCAAGAATGGTCATCCATGCGTATGTTCTTATAAGGAAGTTCATCCACATAGGTAACATAACAAGCAACACCATCGTCTGCTGATGGCGTGTTTTCATTCTTGATATGCTGTATGCGAGGGGGTAGGCAAGCAGAAGGCATATAACAGTCGCAACAAGAGCCAACTCAATTGAAACTATGTATGTGCTTCTGTATTCCCAGATACTTGCAATGTTTGCAAATGTAAAGCTGCCGGTTGCATCGGTAAAAGCATAAAACAGCACAAGTGCAATGGGAATAATGATGAATATAGCCATCCACACCGTAAAAGGTGCGGTCATTGCACGCTGAAGTCCTTTTGAATTCTTATTCATCGTCAGCGTCCTCCGAGTCAGCATTGACATCGGAAAGCTCATCGAACTCTTCGCTGAAACTGCTGAAATCACCGTAAAGACCGCTGTATTCGCTCTTTTTCATTATGTGAATTGCATCAGGCTCTATGTAAAGACCGATATTATCACCGACAAACTGTTCGTCTGTTGACTGAATCATCCATTTAAAGCCGCCGATGTCTACAATTATTTCAAAATGTACACCCTTAAAGGTAACAGATGTTACGGTACCTCTGAGCATACCCTGTTCAATGGGCACAACATCGACGTCTTCGGGACGCACGACAACGTCAACGGGCTCATTCTTTTCAAAGCCCTTGTCAAGACACTTGAATGTAGCACCTGAGAATTTGCAGACAAAGTCCTCTTTCATAATACCGTCAACAATATTACTCTCGCCGATGAAATCGGCAACAAATGCGTTTTCGGGCTCGTTGTAAATATCGATGGGAGTACCTATCTGCTGAATAACACCGTTGTTCATAACAACAATTTTGTCAGACATAGAAAGGGCTTCTTCCTGGTCGTGTGTGACATAAATGAATGTGATGCCCAGTCTCTGCTGTATATTTTTCAGTTCGTTCTGCATATCTTTGCGCAGTTTAAGGTCAAGAGCGCCGAGAGGCTCGTCGAGAAGAAGCACACGGGGCTTTACGGCAAGAGCACGGGCAATAGCCACACGCTGTTGCTGACCGCCTGAGAGAGTGTTTATATCTCTTGTTTCAAAGCCCTTGAGGTTGACAAGAGAAAGCATCTCTGTGACAGTTTCTTTGATTTCCTGTTCCTTCTTTTTCTGAATTCTCAGACCGAATGCAATGTTTTCAAAAACATTGAGGTGTGTAAAAAGAGCATAACGCTGAAAAATGGTGTTCACCTGACGCTTGTGAGCAGGAACACCATTGATTAACTTACCATCGAAAATTACATCGCCGCTGTCAGGCTGCAAAAAGCCTGCGATGATACGCAGAGTCGTTGTTTTGCCGCAGCCTGAGGGACCAAGAAGTGTAAGAAACTCCTTATCCTCGATGGTAAGGTCCATATTTTTAAGTATTTGTTCTCCGTCAAATGTGACTGAAATGTTCTTCAGATCAATAATGTTGTTTGCCAATTATGCAACCCCTCTCACAAATTGATGCATATGTATATAGTCAATATAATATTTTTTTCTTTAAAAGTCAACATTTTTCTTAAAAATATTATTGATGAAAAGATGCTGCAAAAATTATTTTTTTACAAGACATATTAAGACACTTTTTTCGGCACGGGCTATGTATCATAAAAAAACGAGGAGGTCGGTTCAATGGTTTTATTCAAAACTGAAAAGGACACGCTGACTGCATATTTATCGGGTGATATAGACCACCACACATCAAAGGAATTAAGAGAGGCAATTGATGCAGAAATGCAGAAACTTATGCCCGGAGAGCTCAGACTTGATTTTTCGTCAGTGCGTTTTATGGATTCATCGGGAGTGGGCCTTGTTATGGGCAGGTATAAGACTGCACTTGTGTACGGCTGCAAAGTGTCTGTTCGTGCAATGTCACCGAAAATAGAGAAGATTATGAGAATGTCTGCTCTGGGAAAAATAATCACTTTTGAAAAGGAATGATAAAATGAAAAAACTCAATGAAATGAAACTGACAGTGGAGTCACGAAGTGTTAATGAAAGCTTTTGCAGAGTGGCCGTTTCTGCGTTTGCCTGTGAGCTTGACCCGACTGTAGAGGAGCTTTCAGACATAAAGACAGCAGTCAGTGAGGCTGTTACAAACTGTATTGTTCACGCATATTCATCCGTAAACGGAAAAATATACATAACCGCAACACTTTATCCTGACAATATGATGTGCATAAAAATACGGGACAGAGGAGTCGGAATTGCAGATGTCAGCAAAGCCAGAGAGCCTCTGTTCACCACAGGCGGAGACGACAGAAGCGGACTGGGCTTTTCTGTTATGGAATGCTTTTCGGACAAGCTGAAGGTCACATCAAAAGAGGGTAGGGGAACAACGGTTACGATTTATAAAAGGATACGTGGAAAGAGTGCAGATGAATCGTAGCATAAAAGAACGAAATGAGCTCGTTGAGGTGAATCTCGGGCTTGTACACGCCTGCGCAAACAGGTTTACGGGCAGAGGTGTCGATTATGAAGACCTTGTGCAGTCGGGTTGTATAGGACTCCTTAAGGCTGCCGAGGGATATGACGAAACAAGGGGCTTTATGTTCTCTACCTATGCAGTGCCTGCGATAATCGGTGAAATCAAGAGAATTTTCCGTGACGGCGGCGCAATAAAAGTAGGCAGAAGTGATAAAGAAAAGGCAAGAAACCTGCTTTTTCTCAAAGAAGAAATGACAAATGAAACAGGCTTTGAGCCGTCGGTAAAGGAGCTTGCACAAAGGGCAGGCTATGAGGTTGCTGAGGCATCAAGGCTTTTGTGTGCAACAATGCCTGTATTGTCTCTGACAGTTGATGACGAAAGCGGAGAATGCTCTGAGCTTGACATAACCACGGGTGATACCACTGAGGAAATGGGAGACAGAATTGCTCTTCACACTGCGGTTGAGGCTCTTGATGAGCGTGACAGAAAAATCGTTGAGCTCCGTTATTTTCAGGGATTGACTCAGACAGTTACTGCAGAAATTATGGGGATGACGCAGGTGCAGATTTCCCGCCGTGAAAAAGTGATTCTGAAAGAACTCAGAAAGAAGCTGGGAAGCTGAACGGCAGTTATTGTCTGTTCTCTATCAAGTCAATATATTCTGCATATTTATGCGGTCTTATCGGGCGTATAAACGGCGGTGTATTGAAGTACAGCAGCAGACATTCGCCGATATTTCCGTAGTTATCTGTAAATTCATAGCCCGTCAGCTCTCCGTTTTTTATGCGCTGTTTTATTTTGTTATGATAGGGATACATTAAATCACCGCAAAGCATTTTTTATGGTTGTTTTCTGCATTGAGATGCTGTTTATACATTGAAGAATTATATAAAAGACGGGTAGTTTTCATAAGAAATCTGCCCGTTTGTGCTGTCTGATATTTTTATTCAGTCAATTCTTTTTCTATCAGCTCCGTGATGCCCGGTGTTACATAATCTGCAAGTTTTTTTATTTCATCAACGCCGTTTTCCATTGCGTATGACCTGAATTCTCTTATCATATCGCTGTCATTTATGTTGTCACCGACAGCGATTATGTCCTTATGCGCAGCGCCGGTGTACTTCATAAGCTTATGCAGTCCTATGGCTTTGTTCATATCAGCTCTTACAGTGTCTATGCATACTCCGTTCTGCAGTGGATTGAGCTTATCCCCGAATTCTTTTCTGATGTTTTCTGTGACCTGAGCCGCCGTTTCAAAATCAGGCAGAAAAGTGCTTATCTGATTGAAATACTCAATCTCAGGCATATTTTCAAGAGTATAATCGTCATCATCCTTGCAATCTGATGAATCAGGATAAATTCTGCAGGGCGTGTATGTATCAATGTTGGCCCAAGGACATTTATTCTTAAAAAGAAGCTTTATCAGCGGTTTGATGAGCTTGCCGTCACATTTTGTGTCTGAAATTACAGTGCCGTCTGTTTTCAGTATAACCGCACCGTTGTTTGCAATCAGATAATCACAGGGAAAAGGCTTGTCATTGTATATTTTCTTAAGGTTTTCAGGTCCTCTGCCGCTTATAAGGGCAAAAATATTACCTTTCTCACGCCATTTTTCAAGTGCTCTGATTTTTTTATCATCAATTCCGTTATGGTTAAGTGTGCCGTCGTAATCACTGCCGATAATCTTCAAAAGAATCACATCCGTATTAAAAAGATGGTTTCTTGAATTATATCACGGATTCACGGAATTTTCAAACAAATTTATATTTTATGTATTTGATTTTTATGAAAAATATGGTATTATAACATCATATTATACATAAAAAGGGGCGCCTGAAAATGAAGAAAAAAACTAAAATTATAATTATAGTTGCTGTAGCAGTTATAGTTGCTCTTGCAGCTGCTCTTACACTGTATTTTACAGCGTATATGAAGGATTCAAAAGACACTGAAGAGCTTTTCAGGGCAAATGTTGCATCAGTCGGCTATGAAAATACAATTGAGACTGCAATTCCTCAGACTGCGATTTATGATGTTGTAAACAAGCATTTTAATTCAGTGCTGCCCGAGGGGAAAACTGAAAAGAAAGCTATTATTATCGGTTATGACGGCTGCCGTGCAGATATTCTTTCCCTTGTTGCCGATGAAAACAGTGCAATCAATGCTCTGCTTGATGACGGTGCATCAATAAATCTCACATACTGCGGCGGTGTAATGTACCCTGCAGAAAATACTCAGGCAACATCCACAGCACCCGGCTGGTGCTCCGTTCTGACAGGTGAATGGGCTGATGTGCACGGCATCAGATCAAATGATGTTACAAAAAATCTTGACACAAAGACTCTTATGACAAGTCTTACAGAGAGTGAATTGATTGACAGTGCCGCATTTTTTACACGTTGGGCAGGTCATTTCTCAAGAAATAATGCTACATACCTTCTTGAGAAGCAGTACTGTGAGGAAAACGGACTTGATGTTGCATTCAATAAATGTGACAACGATAAAAAGTCATTTGAAGCAACCCTTGCAGAAATAGGGGAGCGAGACTGTGCAGATTTTATATTTGTAGTATATGAGCCAACAGATTCCGTCGGTCATAATTACGGCTTCACATTCAATAATCCCAGATATAAAAAGGCTTTTGCAAAGGCTGACGGCTACGGTTATGAAACACTTGAGACAATCAAAGCAAGACCGACATATGAAAGCGAAGACTGGCTTATTATAGTCACATCTGACCACGGCGGCATCGGAACGGGACACGGCGGCGCAAGTATTCAGGAAAGAATGACATTCACTGTAATGAACGCTGAATTCTGATTTGCAAGTATATAGTAAATATCCTCTCATTCTCAGGAATGAGGGGATATTTTTTGCCAGCATTGGCTATCTTTCATTTTTGTGTCCTTTCTATATGATATTTTTGCTGCTCTGTCTGCAGCTGAAAGTCAGTCAGATAAACCTCTGACGGGGTAATTTTAAATATAAAAAATAGCGGTATGCTTTTACACATAACGCTAAATTTTAACCTTTTGATTTGCATAATCTGCAATGAAAAAAGCACCCCAAACGGAGTGCTTGAATTATTGAATTTTTTTAGGATAAATCCTGTGTTTCTCCAACATACAAAACCTTGCTGAAATTAAAAAAGATATATTTGTTATTTTTTTGAACTTTAAGCACGTTTGTTGTTGCATCAACCATATAGTTTTCTACATTGGATATTTTCATCGAACAATCGTCAGTAAAGTATACAGTAATATCGAATGGCATTTTTGCACCTCCTGAAATAGATATAAAAATACCGCCTCGGAATCGAAGCGGTAAACGAAACAATTATTTTTAGCAAATAGCAATATTGCGTTCATTAGGAGCGTTCTCTTCTGTAATAATTCGGAACAAGTGATGCAATAAAAATCTTTCAACGATAGTCATAGAATCATTCTCAGCAATTTTAAGAACTTCAAACTCTTTGGTCTCTCTATCAAATTTAATTTTTCCTGATTGTTCTCTTGTTTCAAATCCATAAGTATAAACAACTTTCTCTGAATCATCTATAAGTTTCTTTAAAAACCACCACATCACTTATTCACCTCCTCAATAATTGCTTTTGCCCAATTGTGATATTTGTTTGCAATTTCATGTGCTGTTTCATAGTCATAATCATGTAATTGCATTTGAATCAATTCTACATATTCGTGTTTTAACAAAACAAAATCTGAAGTAGCAAATTTACCTTGAGATAGCCTATCCCATGCTTGAGTTTGTTCAAAATCAGCATCAAAACGTCTTATGCTACCATCAGCAAAACGATGTTCTGTAAAAAACAAGTGTTGTTTTATTTTCTCTACAGCTTCTATGGTAAACGCAGTATTATTCGCAATCGCATATACATCTGTAGTCCGATGTCGTATTTCTTCATACATTCTTTCAGCATGGCGGTTTTGCCAGCCATCTGTTTTTTTTGCACCCGTTATACCACCAGATGTTTTTATTGTATCACCTTTTGCATCATTTGTAAATGCATTTTGTGATTTTTTCTTAACATATTTCCCCTTACCTACATCACCAAGCCCATCAATATACACTCTTTCTCTCTGCTGCGGTAAGTCCATAGCCCTTGAGAATCTTGCATATTCTGCAGATGTGCCACGGTAACGGCATCGGGCATTGATTATATCATCTTCATCTGCTCCGCCCTCTTCCAGAAGCTTTATTTTCTGCCTCTGTGCACGCATTGCGGTTTCCATTCTGCGTTGTTTCTGCAAAGCTTCATATTTGGTGTATTTTTTACCGCCGTATTCTTTCGGCGTAGGCTCCTTATCCTCTCAGACTTTGAATCCCTTGCTTTTGAATCGAATCTGTTGAAAAATAAAAAGGCAGTACTTTGTCAGTACTACCTTTTTTGGCGGAGAGCAAGGGATTCGAACCCTCGAACAGGGGTTAGCCCGTTACACGATTTCCAGTCGTGCTCCTTCGACCAGCTCGGACAACTCTCCATATGTATCAATATTCAATTGAACGCCTGTTTATTATATATTAAGGTTAAAAAAAAATCAACCCCTATTTTAATTTTTTTAAACTCAATATTGACAAACCGACGATATTGAATTATAATGATTTAGTAAAACAGATTAGCAGTTTTTCATTATTTACTGTTATTTGTTGCTTCAGAATACGGGGGCGTAGCTCAGCTAGGAGCCCAAACCACTCAGAAACGCACCCCAAAAAAACTTAATAAATAAATTACTCAGTATGCCCACTTTTTCACTATTCACTATTACTTATTACTTCAAATATGGGGGCGTAGCTCAGCTGGGAGAGCGCTTGAATGGCATTCAAGAGGTCAAGAGTTCGATCCTCTCCGTCTCCACCAACAGCATACTGAGTAATTATTTTTTTGCCCGCTTTCAGAGTGGGTGTTTTTGTTTTATGGATATGTTGGTTGAAAAGTTGTTTTTGTTATGGTATTATTTCAATATAGGTGGTGATTGTTATGACATTGACAGAAGCAAAAGAATTACTGATGAAAAATGATATTACATTTGAAGTGCTTGAATTCGAAACCGAAGCTGAATATTGGCTTCATGCAATGTCTTTTCCTTATACCAAAAATGCAAAATCTTGTAAAATAATGGCTATAATTATAAAAAGTGAAAACGAGAAGAAAAACATTGAGCTACAATTTAACGATGTTGACGGAGTTTATTGTTTTGAAGAACTTCGTTTTGGAGATTATTGTTACGAAATGTTTGATTATAATGAAGAAATGCTTGCAGATGATTTGATTAATAATATTTTAGAAATCATGCAAGGTTGTTTAAGAATAATCAACTTAACTGATTTAACAAAAAAACGATGGCTTGCCGATGCTTGCTTTGATTTAAATGATAATGACGATGTGTTTGGTGAAGTTGGTTTTCAGAAAGCTATGAAAAGAATTGAAAAGCCCAAAAACTTTCTTTCAAAACTTAAAAGGTCTAAAAAACAGTATGAAATCTATGATTGGAACACATATCGGTGTATTGCAAAGTAAATTCCAAAAATAAATATAAAAAGCTCCTTGTAGTTTGAGTGAACTGCTCCAATTTGTACGGACAGCACAAAAAAGACCTTTATGGTAGTAAAA
>CALEII010000034.1 GCA_937876205.1 uncultured Clostridia bacterium | reverse complement strand
TGGCAGGACGCTTACCCTCAGCAATTCTTCTCTTATTTACAGGATGGTCTTTAAGCAAATCGTAGCTTTCCTTCATCATAGCGATAAGCTCTTTTGCATTTTCGCTCTTTGAAAGATATTCTCCCACTACTCTGCCTGATATGTCGTGTGGCGGAGTCATATCACCAAGCTCTGTTGTACCGCCGTGCCATACAAGACAATGACGGTAAGCAACACCGTTGTAAAACTTATATATGTCGTTGCCGAAATGCTCCTGAACAGTCTTTATGATTTCTGCGGCATCCTCTGATGAAATATCACCTGCAGAATAGTCAACCATAGTTTTTTCTTCGTAATTTTCTTCATCAGAAAGTGTGACAACATTGCAACGCATTGTAACATCGTCATCTGCAAGCTCAACACCGATGCTGACAGCCTCAAGAGGGCTTCTGCCGGTATAGCGCTTTTCTGCATCATAACCGAGTGCACTGAGATTTGCAACGTCACTGCCGGGCTTTAATGAATCCGCAACAGTTTTTACAATACCTACAGTACCCTTCTGTCCGAGTTTATCAAAATTAGGTTTAACGGCAACCTCCATAGGAGTTTTACCGTCAAGCTCAGGTACGGGATAGTCTGCCATACCGTCATATAAGACAACAAGATATTTCAAAACAAATTCATCTCCGAAAAAATAATTCTTCAGTTAATTATAGCATAGAATTATAGATTATTCAATAATTTATATATATTATTTTTACCAATTATCAATACCTTTTCTCTGCAACGCACCGATTACTTTTTCACGCAGCTGAGGATATTCTTTATTAAGAGAATTGACAAGGTCCTTTGTCTTCTGCCTCTCACTTGTGTTGTCCATAGGGCATTTACTCTTGACAACAGGCAGATTGCAGTGCTTGACTGCTCCCGCAACAAGTGATTCTGACGACAAAACCATAGGTCTTATTATGTGGATATCTTTTCTTGACATATATGTAACAGGAAAGAAACTGCTGATATTTCCGCCCTTAAGAAGATTCATAAAGAAGGTTTCAACAGCATCGTCCATATGATGACCGAGAGCTACCTTATTACAACCGTTTTCGATAGCTGCATCATGAAGAATCCCCCTTCTCATCTTTGCACACAATGAACAGGGATTTGATTCTTTACGGATATTAAAAATTATATCTGCCAGCTGAGTTCTTTTTATTACAAACGGAACATCAATACTTTTGCAGAATTCTTCGAGAACTGAATAATCTGTGTCTTTGTTGTCAAATCTCATATCAACAGTCACAGCTATTACCTCATACTTCGCAGGATAAAACCGACGCATTTCTGCAAGAGCTGCGAGAAGAGCCACGGAATCCTTACCGCCTGAAAGCCCCACAGCTATTCTGTCACCGTCTGATATCATTTCATATTTTTCCATTGCCGCACGCATACGGCTCATAAGCTTCTGCATATTTTATCTCCGGATTTTTAATGTATATATTATAAAACAATAATCTGATTTTGTAAACAAGAAATATTTTTCTAAAAATATACACAAATTGTTTGCTATATTATTCTAATTTTTATTAATTCTATTGACACTAATTTTTTTTTATGATACAATAATTTTACAAATTTTATAAACTCATGAGGGAGTAGTTTGCACAATTTTTGTGTTTCAGTGTCAACATTCATAGCAGTCCGACTGCTTGGCACGAATTAAAAAGCCAGACTCGTGTACAGTATTCGGAAAGACGAAAACTGTATGCGTTTTTTTCTACTTACTCAGAGCAGACAAAATATGGAAAGGGCGAAAAATTATGAACTTTTACAGAGAAGAAGTCAACACCGTACTCAACGAAGTAGGCTCATCCTTCGCAGGTCTCTCCTCAGCTGAAGCTGCACAGAGACTTGAAAAAAACGGTAAGAACAAGCTCAAGCAAGCTGAAAAAGATTCACTTTTAAAGAGATTCTTTGCTCAGTTAACAGACCCGATGATTATCATCCTCCTTGCAGCAGCTGCAATTTCTGCAGTTCTTGCTATCGTCGAGAAAGAATTCCCCTCTGACGTTATCATCATTCTCGTCGTTGTTCTTATCAATGCTGTTCTCGGTGTTTACCAGGAAAGCAAAGCAGAAAAAGCAATTGAAGCCTTGCAGGAAATGTCAGCCGCCACGACAAAAACTCTCAGAGACGGCAATGTTGTCTCAGTAAAGAGTGAAGATCTTGTTGTCGGTGACATTATCGTTCTTGATGCCGGTGATGCTATCCCTGCAGACTGTCGAATTATTGAATGCGCGAGTATGAAAATTGAAGAGGCTGCCCTTACAGGTGAATCTGTACCCGTAACAAAGCTTATTGATGTTATAAACGGCAAAAATGAAGAAGCTGTACCTCTCGGTGACAGAAAGAATATGGCATATATGGGCTCAACACTCGTATACGGCAGAGGTAAAGCAGTTGTTGTTGCAACAGGTATGGATACCGAAATGGGTAAAATCGCAGACGCTATCGCAACGGCAGAAGAGGGTGAAACTCCCCTTCAGAAAAAGCTTTCACAGCTGAGTAAGACTCTCACATTCCTCGTTATAGGCATCTGTGTGTTCATTTTCGGTTTCCAGCTCATCAAGACATTTATAGGCGGCGGTGACCTCGGACTTCACACCGTTCTTGACTTCTTTATGGTTGCTGTTTCACTTGCAGTTGCTGCTATTCCCGAAGGTCTTGCAGCAGTTGTTACAATCGTTCTTTCAATGGGCGTTACAACAATGTCCAAGAAAAATGCTATCATCAGAAAGCTTACAGCCGTTGAAACACTCGGTTGTGCTCAGATAATCTGTTCAGATAAAACAGGTACTCTTACACAGAATGTTATGACTGTTGTTGACTCTTTCTGTGAAGATGAAAAGAATCTTGCGACAATGATGTCACTTTGTACCGATGTTACCGTAAACAATGACGGTTCAGTTACAGGTGAGCCCACAGAAGCAGCGCTTGTTAACTTTGCAATCAAGCTCGGTCTTAACAAGAATGACCTTCAGGCAAAGATGCCAAGAGTTGCAGAAGCACCTTTCGATTCAGGCAGAAAGATGATGTCAACACTTCATCAGACAGCCAACGGTATCGTTCAGTTCACAAAGGGTGCTCCCGACATCGTTGTAAGCCTTTGTAAATATGCTCAGATGGACGGCAAAGTTGTTCCTATGAGTGATGAGATCAAAGCAAAGATTTCTTCAGAAAATAAGAGAATGGCAGACAAGGCTCTGCGTGTGCTTGCCTGTGCTATGAAGAAATATCCCGAGATTCCTGCTTCAACAGAGCCTGCAGACCTTGAAAATGAAATGGTATTCGTTGGTCTTACAGGTATGATTGACCCTGTACGTCCTGAAGTAAAGGCTGCTATTGACGAATGCAGAAGCGCAGGTATCACACCTATTATGATTACAGGTGACCACAAGGATACTGCTGTTGCAATTGCTAAGGAACTCGGCATTATCTCTGACGAAAAAAATGCTATGACAGGTGCAGACCTTGAGAAGCTTTCTGACGAAGAATTTGACAATGTGGTCACAAACACATTCGTTTATGCACGTGTTCAGCCCGAACACAAGACAAGAATCGTTACAGCATGGAAGAAGAAGGGCTACATCACTGCTATGACCGGTGACGGTGTTAACGATGCTCCCTCCATCAAGAGTGCTGATATCGGTGTCGGTATGGGTATCACAGGTACTGACGTCACAAAGAACGTTGCAGATATGGTTCTTGCAGATGACAACTTCGCAACAATCGTTTCTGCTGTCGGCGAAGGCAGAAGAATTTATGACAACATCCGTAAGGCAATTCAGTTCCTTCTCGGTTCAAACCTTTCAGAAGTTCTTTCAATCTTCTTCGCAACACTCCTCGGCTTCACAATTCTTGAAGCCCCCCATCTTCTCTGGATCAATCTTGTTACAGACTGCTTCCCCGCACTTGCACTCGGCGTTGAGAAACCCGAAAGTAACATTATGAAGAGAAAGCCCAGAAGCACTTCAGCAGGTATTTTCTCAGGCGGTCTTGGTATTGATGTTCTCTATCAAGGCGCACTTGTTACACTCCTCACAATGGCAGCTTACTTTGTCGGCGTTAACAGTGTAAACGGCTTCAATTGGGATCTTTCAACTTGGACTTTCACAAACATTGCACTTGGCACACCTGCAGGCCATCTCGGCACAACAATGGCATTCCTTACAATGTCAATGTGTGAAATCTTCCATTCACTCAATATGCGTTCACAAAGAGGCTCAATCTTTGCAATGGCAATCAAGGGAAGCCACAATATGCTCCTTTACGGTTCAATGGTTGCAACACTCATTCTCACAACTCTCGTTATTGAAGTGCCCTTCCTTGCTGCTGCATTTGACTTCTCACATCTTGACATTGCTCACTACGGTATTGCAATCGGTCTTGCTTTCCTTATCATTCCGATTGTTGAAATCATCAAGGCTGTTCAGCGAGCTGTCTCAAAAAACAAAGCTTAAATTCATAAAAAAAAAGAAGCTCCTCACCGGAGCTTCTTTTTATTTCCTTATAACAATATCAGCATATACGGGATAGTGGTCAGAAACAAATTTACCGTCTATTCCTGCTGTTACGACTCTGTAAGTGGTTACACCGAACAGATTGTTTATAAAAACATAGTCGAGAATTCTTCCCTCATTCTCTGACGGATTCATATCGTGGAATGTAAGATAGTCCATTGTTTCAGGGGCGATATATTTAGTGTCCCACAGAATATCAGACTCTGCCATTTTATTATAGTTTTCACTGCCCTCTTTTATATTCATATCAGCAGTGAATACTACGGGCAGAAAGTTGAATTCCTCAGCTTTACTAAGTATCATTTCAACGCTGTTTTTCTGTGCCTCTTCACCGATATGGTCAAAATGAGCATTCATATGAACATACATTGCACCGGTTTCTTTATTTTCAAGCATTGCCCACGTGCAAATTCTGTTAGTACTTGCATCCCAGCCTACAGATGGCTCATCGGGAGTTTCCGAAAGCCAGAAAGTGTCTGACTCATACACTTCATACTTGTCTTTTTGATAAAAAATAGCTGAATATTCACCGGAGTTATTACCGTCGGCTCTGCCGACACCAACATAGTCATATTCATCCTTAAGCTGTTTTGAAAGGTATCTCATCCATGTGGGGGTTGCCTCCTGAACACCGAAAGAATCCGGTTTTCCTTTCTTTATAGTTTCAAGAACTTCATCATTTCTGCTGCTTCGTGTAATAATACCGAGAGCGCCGTATCTTAAATTAAAGCTCATTACTCTGATTGAGCCTTCTGCCTTTTCTTCAAAATCAACAACCTGCGCGGGAGGATGTTCACTGCTGATTTTTTTATGCTGATTATTACTGATAACGGGCAAAGCAGCAACAAAAACAACGCAGATAACAACAAGGAGTGCTGCCGCCGCAACAATACTTTTTTTTAATTTTGACATAACTATCACTTCCTTATTTCAAATAATACAATATATAACATCACTAATCAAGCGAAATGCAAAAATTTTCTTAAAAAATAAAATCAATATCGGTATATTTCACATTGATTTTTTTATACTGTTATGGTAAAATTTTGTTTTGGAATTTGATTATAAGAGGTATAATATGGCTGATCTTAGAACTGAAATCAACAGAAGACGAACATTTGCTATAATCTCACATCCTGACGCAGGTAAAACAACTCTTACAGAGAAGTTCCTTCTTTACGGCGGCGCAATTCAGTCTGCAGGTTCCGTTAAGGGCAAAGCAAGTGACAAGCACGCAGTTTCAGACTGGATGGATATTGAAAAACAGAGAGGTATTTCAATCACTTCTTCTGTTCTCCAGTTTGAGTATGACGGATTCTGCATAAACATTCTTGATACCCCCGGTCATCAGGACTTCTCTGAGGACACATACAGAACTCTTATGGCTGCAGACAGTGCAGTTATGGTTATCGACGCCGCAAAGGGTATTGAGCCTCAGACAAGAAAGCTTTTCAAGGTCTGCGCAATGAGAAATATTCCCATTTTCACTTTTATCAACAAGATGGACCGTGAAGCAAGAGACCCATACGAGCTTCTTGATGAGCTTGAAACAGAATTCGGCATAGGAACGTATGCTATGAACTGGCCCATAAGCTGCGGCAGCAATTTCAGAGGCGTTTATGACAGAGAAAAGCGTCATATCCTTGCTTTCAATGAATTCCACGCCGGCAGAAGAAGAATTGAAGGTATAGAGTGCGATATCAGTGATACAGCAAAGCTTGATGAGCTCATTGGCGAAGACCTGCGAACAACCCTTGTTGACAACATTGAGCTTCTTGACATTGCAAGTAATGACTTTGATATGGAAAAGGTCAGAAACGGCAAGCTGACTCCTGTTTTCTTTGGTTCTGCTCTTAAAAACTTCGGTGTTGAGCCTTTCCTTCAGAGTTTCCTCCAGATGACATCGGCTCCCCTTTCACACAAGACTGACGAATGTGTTGTTGACCCTTTTGACGAGCATTTTTCAGCTTTCGTATTTAAGATTCAGGCTAATATGAACAAGGCTCACCGTGACAGAATTGCATTTATGAGAATCTGTTCAGGTAAATTTGAAAGAGGCAAGGATTACCTTCATGTTCAGGATAACAAGCTTATAAAGCTTTCTCAGCCACAGCAGATGATGGCACAGGAAAGAGAAATTATAAACGAAGCATATGCAGGCGACATTATCGGTGTATTTGACCCAGGTATTTTCTCAATCGGAGACACTATCTGTGACCGTGATATGAAAGTAAAATACAAAGGTATTATGACTTTTGCTCCCGAGCATTTTGCAGAAGTTGAGCAGATTGATTCAATGAAACGTAAGCAGTTTTCAAAGGGTATGAATCAGATTGCTCAGGAAGGTGCTATTCAGATTTTCTTCCTACCCGAAACAGGTATGGAAAGAGTTATTGTCGGCGTTGTCGGTATGCTTCAGTATGAAGTACTTGAACACAGAATGGAATCTGAATACGGCGTTAAATTCAGAAGAAGAAACCTTAATTATCAGGTTATCAAAAGAATTGTTTCATCACCTGTTCCGCCGAAGGATCTTGACCTTACAAATTCAATATGGGTACAGGATGTAAGAGGCAGAGACCTGATTATATTTGCAGGCTCCTGGTGCGTAGACTGGGCACTGTCTCACAATAAAGGTCTTGAGCTTGATGACTTTGAAGACCTTGAGGTACTTGAATAATCAGATACAGATGCTGTGTAAAAACAGCATCTGTTTTTTTGTTTATTAAGACAGATTGACAGCGTCATATAAAAATGTTAAAATTTATGTAATGAGGTGATTCAATGAGTAATACCACCGAAAAACAACAGGATGTCATTCTTGAAAATTCACAGATGTCAAACTATGCCTTTCACGACAGACGCTATGTGGGCAATAAAGAGACTTTTGCATATCTTCTAAATGACATATCCAATGTATTCAACATCAACGGATATAAAGACAGATTCATATGGGACGTTGTAAAAATCGACTTCAAGGTAAATGCTGCAGCAAACATTTTTACAGGTGCATGGGATATTATCAATGACCCTCTTATAGGCACTCTTGTTGACAGAACAAGAACAAGATGGGGCAAGTTCAGACCGTATATGCTGTTTTTCCAGATTCCACTGACACTTATCGGTACACTTTACTGGTTTATGCCGTATCTGTTCCCTGATTCTGCCGGAACATACATACCAAAGCTTATATTCTATTTTGCATTCAATGTCATTACAGAAACAGCAGGCACATTCACCGCAGTAGCAAAAACAGGATATATGACAACAATAACGCCACACCCTAACGACCGAGCGAGACTTATCACAATGGCTGAGCTATGGACCGGATATATGGGCGAAGACCTGCCCGGCATAATTATGGGTGTGCTTCTTGACCTTATCAATAACGGTATTCTTCCCATCAAACTGCAAACCGCTTTCCTCGGAATGGGTTTATTCACAAATATAGCATCCTGTATCTTTACATTCTATTTCTTCCTTGTTTCAAGAGAGCGTGTTCCCCAATCTCTCGACATTCCTGATATAAAACAGGGCTTCAGGGCTGTATTTACAAACTATCCGATTCTTCTTATGATACTCGCTGATTTCCTCGGAATTTTCAGTATCAGCACAAGCACAACAAATTACTTTATAGATGTTCACGGCTCGGCAACTCTACTGACGGTTCTGAACCTTCCCTCAAGTATGATAGGCAGCTTCAGCTATGCGTTTGTTAAGCCTATGCGTGCAAGGTTCTCATCAAAAGCATTGTGGGTCGGTGAAGACCTTTATACACGTTTCTGGTGGATACTTCTGTTTATATTCGGTTCAATAAATAAAAACTACACAAAGACATTGCCTATGTGTATTGCATTCGGCATTCAGGCATTCTTTGATAAATGGGCATTCGGTGTCCGTAAAGTTATAAATGCCGAGCTTTATAATGAATCAATGGACTACTGTGAATGGAAAAACGGTTACCGAATGGAAGCGACAATCGGCGTTGCTAAAGATATGATTATCAAGGTCAAGAATGTTCTTAACGCTTCTGTGCAGAATCTTATGCTCAGCCGTATAGGATATATACAGGGCAAAACAATCGGTACACAGGCAGATTCAACAAAATGGTGGATTTTTGCGATGTGTACGGGTATTCCTCAGATTACAGGCATACTCAGTGTGATACCGAAGTTCCTCTATCCTCTCTCAAGAGAAAAGAGAGAAAGAATGTATAACGAGCTGCTTGAAAGAAGACATAATGCATACGCAAAAGCAGACTGAGGAAAATATTGACTGTTTAATTATCAGAAATAAAGGCTATAATAAAAATGTCCTCTGTATACATAACCTGTATACGGAGGATTTTTTAATGCAGTGGGGTAAAGTTGAGATATGCGGAATTAACACATCGACACTCAAGGTGCTTCGTGAAAGTGAAAAAACGGAGCTACTGATAAGAATAAAAAACGGAGACAAAAAAGCACGTGAAGAGCTTATAAACGGTAATCTGAGGCTTGTTCTGTCCGTCATACAAAGATTTGTAAACAGAGGAGAAAACCTTGACGATCTGTTTCAGGTGGGATGTATCGGACTAATAAAAGCAATTGATAATTTTGATGTAAGTCAAGGAGTAAGATTCTCCACATACGCAGTGCCGATGATAATCGGTGAAATAAGAAGATATCTCAGAGATAATAACACAATAAGAGTAAGCCGTTCTATGAAGGATACTGCATACCACGCAATGCAGGTCAAGGAACGCATACAGAACGAACAGAACAGAGATGCGACAATTGAGGAAATCGCAGAAGCTATGGGTAAGCCAAAAGAACAGATTGTCTTGGCACTTGAAGCAATTGTTGAACCGGTTTCACTTTATGAGCCGGTCTATTCTGACGGCGGAGATACCATATATGTAATGGATCAGGTCGGTGACAATATGACAGAAACAGATTGGATAGACGAGATACTGATAAAAGAATCAATTAAAAATCTGTCACAAAGAGAGAAATCGATTCTGAATATGCGTTTTATGCAGGGAAAAACACAAATGGAAGTGGCAGAGGAAGTAGGTATTTCTCAGGCACAGGTTTCAAGACTTGAAAAAAGTGCAATAAAAAAAATTAAGAATAACGAATAATATAATCACTATAAGCTGAAAAAACCGTATTTCCAAAACGGAAATACGGTTAAATTATTCTATAACAGTTCTGCGATATCAAAAACAAGTCTTTCAGTCTTCTCCCAGCCGATGCAGGGATCAGTAATTGACTTACCGTAAATGCCCTCACCTATCTTCTGAGCACCGTCTTCAATGTAGCTTTCAATCATAAGCCCCTTTACCATCTTTTTTATATCGGAGTTATGACGGCAGGAATGCAGAATTTCTTTTGCGATTCTCACCTGCTCAAGAGGCTTCTTGTTGGAATTTGAATGGTTTGCATCGACAATAAGAGCCATATTCTCAAGACCTTTGGCGGCATATTGCTCATAAAGATGAGCAAGATCTTCGTAGTGGTAGTTAGGAATTGCTTCGCCGTGCTTATTTACGTAGCCTCTGAGAATTGCGTGAGCCATAGGATTACCGCTTGTTGTAACATCCCAGCCACGGAATATAAATGTATGGCTGTGCTGTGCAGCAGTAATTGAGTTGAGCATAACAGAGATGTCGCCACTCGTGGGATTCTTCATACCTACGGGGATATCAATTCCGCTTGCAGTGAGTCTGTGCTGCTGATTCTCAACACTTCTTGCACCGATTGCAACATAAGAAAGCAAATCAGAAAGATATCTGTAATTTTCAGGATAAAGCATCTCATCGGCACATACAAGACCTGATTCTTCAATTGCTCTTGTATGAAGTCTTCTGATTGCAAGAATACCTTCATAAAGGTCACTGTCTTTTTCAGGATTAGGCTGATGAACCATACCCTTGTAACCGTCACCGGTTGTTCTGGGCTTATTAGTGTAAATACGGGGAATAATAAACACCTTATCTTTTACCTTTTCCTGAAGTTTGGCAAGACGGCAGGTATAGTCAAGCACTGCATCTTCTCTGTCTGCAGAGCAGGGACCGATAACAAGAACAAATTTATCATCCTTGCCTGTAAATATATTCTTAATCTCCGCATCTCTTACTTCTTTTGTTTTAACAATAGCTTCTGATACGGGGTACTGTTCTTTGACTTCCTTGGGTATCGGGAGCTTGCGTTTGAAATCCATTGACATAGCAAAAATCTCCTTTTAAATTTAGAAAGGAGTAAAATTCTTCACTCCTTTAAAGTAATGAATAAAGTATATCACCACAAATCATTATTGTCAATAACTTTTTTATTAAAATTTCAAATTATTTTTCACGGGCTGATTTATAAAGCTCGTCAACAATCCTCACAGCCACACTGCCTGAATTTCCGTTTACAAGAAACTCTTTTTTATTACGGATACAATCATAAAAATCATCAATGATAATCTTATGACTTGTTCCCCAGTAATTCTTCGAATCAGTTGACTTTTTCAGTGCGATGACTTCCCTGTTGCCGTTTGCATCAGTTATAACAAGATCGTCATACATTACAGCCGTACCTTTTTCAAAAAGGATTTCAAGAAAAACAGATGAATTTGTTTTATAGCACAATGTGCCGTAGAATAAAGCCTCTACACCGTCAGAAAACTTAATAAGTGCATCTGCAGTGTCTTCTGTTTCAACCTTGCCCTTAAGTCGTTTCTGTGAAATACTGCCGTCTACAGATACCACATCAGAACCGACAAGCCACTGAATAAGGTCAAGTGTATGAATACACTGATTTATAATAACACCGCCGCCCTCTTTATCGAGAGTCCCGTGCCAATCGTCAGAATAATAATCCACATCTCTGTCCCATGTAACATTGCCTTTGACAGCAACAATTTTACCGAGCTTTTCACTTTTTACAAGCTCTTTAAGATACTGTGAAGAAAGATTGTATCTGTTCTGAAAACAAGCAGCAAGATAAACATTGTTATTCTCTGCACATTTGCACATTTCAACTGCATCTTCATAGTGAATTGCAAGAGGTTTCTCGCAGAAAACGTGCTTGCCCTTATTCATAGCATCAATTGCCATAGGCGCATGAAGATAATGAGGTGTACAGATGTGAAGAACATCAAAATCGGCAGTATTTATCAACTCATCGAATGAATAATAAGCTTTGATGTTATATTTTTCAGCTATCTTGTCAGCCTTTTCGGGAACGATATCACAACAAGCAATAAGCTCACTGTTTTCATTCTCAAAGGCTGCTTCAAAATGTCTTTTGCTGACGTTTCCGCAACCGACAACTGCAATTCTGAGTTTATCCATTAGAACACCACTTCTTTCGGGGATATTATATACCACATAAATATGCAATGCAAGGGTTTTAAAGAAAAAAAGACCCCACAAAAGTGAGGTCAGTAAAGTGATATCAGTTGATTTCTGAAAGCTTGACGGGTCTGCCTTCATTTGCTGATTTTTCAGCAGCAAGGGCAATTTTTACAGACTGAAGACCTGCATGAATACCTACGGGAGTTTCCTTATCATTTATACAGCAGTCAACAAACTGTCTGATTTCTTCTGAGAAAGAGCCCATATATCTTTCAAGGAAGAAATAGAGAGGCTTTTCACCTGTAACACCGTTTACATCTGAAACAACGGCTGTTGAAAGGGTATCGTTAGCAGTAGCAACCATTCCCTTTGAGCCGAAAAGCTCAGCTCTCTGGTCATAGCCGTACATTGCCTGACGTGAGTTGTCAATAACTGCAAGAGCTCCGTTTTTCATCTTCATTGAAATGATAGCTGTATCAAAATCACCGTATTCACGGATACCGGGATTGATAAGAGCATCTGCGTAAACATAAAGCTCTTCAACATCACTGTTTGTAAGGAAGCAAGCCATATCAAAATCATGAATTGTCATATCAAGGAAGATACTTGCTGCACAGTAGCCTACAGGAGGTGCCTGAGGGTCACGTGATGTGATTTTAAGAATCTGTGCATCACCTATTCTGCCTTCGTCATAAGCCTTACGTACAGCGGCAAAGTTATGGTCAAAACGACGGTTAAAGCCAACCTGAAATTTAACCTCGGGATGAGCCCCCAGAGCATCAGCAATTTCAAGAATCTTGTCTACAGTGTTTGCAAGAGGCTTTTCGCAGAAAACATGCTTGCCTGCATTGATTGCTTCAATTGAAATGGGAGCGTGAGTATCTGTTGAAGAACAGACAAGAACAGCATCAATAGTTTCATCTTCAATGATTTTTTTATAGTCTGTGTATATGTTTTCAACACCGAAGCCTTCACAGAATGCCTTTGTTTCATCATTCATAAAGGGGTCTGCAATTGCAGTAACGACTGCATTCTTTACGTGATATGTAATTGATTCAAGATGAACCTTGCCGATGCGTCCTGCACCGATAATACCGATATTAAGCATAATTATAATTTCCTTTCACATCAAAATGTAATTATCAGATAGTGCCGTCCCAAGTGCTGACTTCAAGAGCCTTCTTTTCATCTTCAGAGAACCAGTGTGTTGTAACAGCCTTGCTCTCTGTGTAGAAACGGTAAGCATCCTTACCAAGACAATGAAGGTCGCCGAAAAATGACTGCTTATGACCTGAGAACGGGAAGAAGCCTACGGGTACGGGAATGCCGACATTGATACCGACCTGACCGCCGTGTGTATGACGGGCAAATTCTCTTCCGTAGTAACCGCTCTGTGTATAGATAACGGAACCGTTAGCATAGGGGCTGTCGTTCATAATCTTAAGACCTTCTTCAAAGTTCTTGCAACGCTTGATGCAAAGAACGGGGCCGAAAACTTCGTCTCTGCCGATTGTCATATCCTCTGTAACATGGTCAAAGATTGTAGGACCGACAAAGTAGCCGTTTTCATAGCCCTCTACCACGCAATTTCTGCCGTCAAGAACAAGAGTTGCACCCTCTGCAACGCCCTTGTCGATGTCTGCAATAACTTCTTCATAGTGTTTCTTATATGTGATAGGTCCGAGCTTTGACTCTTTATCCCAAGAGGGACCGACCTTGATTTTTGAAGCCTGTTTCTTAAGCTCGGCAACAAACTTGTCAGCAATACTCTCCTCAACAACACAGCAAGAAAGAGCCATACATCTCTGACCTGCACAACCGTAGGCAGAATTGATAACACCTGCAACAGTTCTTTCAAGTGCACAGTCTTCCATAACAAGAGCGTGGTTCTTTGCCTGACAAAGAGCCTGAACTCTCTTGCCTGCAGCAGCAGCTCTCTCATAAACCTTGAGACCTACAGGTGTTGAACCGACAAATGTAACGCCCACGATATCGGGATGGTCAAGAATTGTGTTAACTTCATTTCTTGAGCAGGTAACAATATTGATAACACCGTCAGGAATACCTGCTTCCTTATAAATCTTAGCGAACATCATAGCTGTCTTGGGTGTGAATGATGCAGCCTTGAGAACCATTGTATTACCGCAGGCAACACAAGTGGGAGCCATCCAGCCGAAAGGAATCATTGCAGGGAAATTAACGGGAACGATACCTGCAAAAACACCCATTGCTTCACGGTATTTTACTGTGTCATAACCAGTTGAAGCATCCATAAGGCTTTCACCCATCATAAGTGAAGGAACCTGAGTTGCAAGCTCTGTACCTTCCTTAGCCTTGAGAACGTCACCCTCTGCTTCGCTCCATACCTTGCCGTTTTCTTTAGCAACGCACATTGTGAGTTCTTCCATATTTTTCATAATAAGGTCACGGACCTTATACATAATCTGAGCTCTCTTGATAGCAGGAGTTGCTCTCCAAGCGGGAAATGCTGCCTTTGCTGCTGCGATAGCTTCGAGAACTTCGTCATTTGTACAGCAGGGAGCCTGACCTGTTACTTCACCTGTACTGGGATTATGGAGGTCATACCATACATCTGTCTTTGAATCCTTGAATTCGCCGTTTACAAAATACTGTAATTTTTCCATTTCGTTTCTCCTTTATATTAAAGTCCTGACTTTTCAGCAATATATTTTCTTGCCTTGACTGCATATTCGAAGGGATTAGCCTTTGCAGGGTCCTGCTCAGCTTCAACAAGAACATAGCCTTCGTAATCATTTTCTTCAAGCACCTTAAAGATGGGCTCAAAATCGATTGCACCGTCACCGGGAACAGTGAATGTACCCATTCTTACACCCTCGAGGAAGCTCAGACCGTTCTTTTTAACTTCTGCAACAACCTCGGGACGGATATCCTTAAGGTGAACGTGCTTTATTCTGCCTATGTACTTCTTGAGAACTGCCATATAATCTTCACCGCAGTATGCAAGATGACCCGAGTCAAAAAGAAGATTGAAAAGCTCGGGGTCTGTGTTTTCCATAAGTCTGTCGATTTCTGCCGCAGTCTGAACAACAGTACCCATATGATGATGGAATGTGAGTGTGATACCCATATCCTTTGCTACCTTGCCGAGTTTGTTAAGACCTGTGCAGAGCATATCCCATTCTTCATCATTCATAACATACTTTTCATCAAAAACAGCCTTATCTGTGCCCTGAATTGAGTGTCCCTGCTCAGAAACACCGACAACCTTTGCACCCATAGCTTTAAGGAATGTGATGTGCTTGATGAATTCAGCTTCTGTCTCTTCATAAGGCTTTGTTGTAAGGAATGTTGAGAACCAGGCATTGCATATCTGAATACCTCTGATGTCAAGATACTTATGAAGCTCATCGGGGTTCTTGGGATATTTGTTACCTACTTCACAGCCTGTGAAGCCTGCAAGTGCCATTTCCGATACACACTGCTGGAATGTGTTTTCTGCACCGAGGTCGGGCAGGTCGTCATTTGTCCACGCAATAGGCGCAATACCGAGTTTTACTTTGTTTTTATCAAGCATATCAATACTTCCTCGCTTTTTTAAGGTTTTCTGTTTTATTTTTATAAGCTTCCCTGACACTCTCAATTTCAGAAACTGAGGCGAGACCTACATTCCACCAGGCACCGTAACCGTCTGTCATTGATTTGGGAAGAACTTTTATATCAATAAGAGTTGAAACTGTCTGCTTCTTGCTGTCTTCAAGAGCATATTTTAACTCCTCAAGAGTTTTTACTGTGTATGTTTTACAACCGTAGCCTGCAGCACTCATTGCAAAATCCATAGGCATAAGGTCACCGAGAAGTTTGCCGTTTTCGTCTCTTTTTCTGAACTCAGTAGCAAGATTTCCGATACCGTTGCTCATCTGAAGATTGTTGATACAGCCGAAGCCTGAGTTATCAAAAATAAGTACATTTATCTTTGCATTTTCCTGAAGAGATGTCACAAGCTCTGAATGAAGCATAAGATAACCGCCGTCACCACAGAAAGCATAGACTTCTCTGTCAGGCTTTGCAAGCTTTGCACCGAATGCACCTGATATTTCATAACCCATACAGGAGTACCCGTATTCCATATTGTACGTGTAAAGACTTTCGGAAGTCCACATTCTCTGCATATCACCGGGAAGTGAGCCTGAAGCCGCAACTGCAACGGCATCCTTGTCAATATTGTTTCTGATGTATGCAAGAGCCTGAGTCTGAGTCAGAGCTGAGCCGTACATTTCAACAAATTCAGGGATTGTCTTTTCATAACGGGCATTGATGAGAGGCTTGAAGTTTTCATCATATGTATAAGATGAAAGCATATCCATTTCATCATTCCAAGCCTTTTTAGCATTGTCAAACTCATCTGTATACTCAGCTTTATAGCCTTTTGATGAAAGAACTTCTGTGAGTTTAAGAAGTGTTGCTTTTGCATCACCGACAGCCTTTGTTGCACCTAACTTATATGCATCAAAGCGTGAAGTATTGATTGTGACAATCCTCTTTTCAGGATAAAGTGATTTTGATGCAGTTGTGAAATCGGAAAAACGTGTGCCTATACCGATAATACAGTCTGCAATCTTGGCAACATCATTACCCGATGAGTTGCCCGTAACACCAACACCGCCCATATTGTAACGGTTTGATGAGAATGTTGCACTCTTACCGGCCTGTGTTTCGCCGTAAGGAATATTGAACTTCTCACAGAAATCAACAAGCGCCTGACCTGCTTCGGAATATCTTACACCGCCGCCGCAGATGACCATAGGTTTCTTTGATGATGCGATAACCGCTGCAATATCCTCAATTTCTTCATCGGGAGCTGTGATTCTTGTGATTCTGTGAACTCTCTTTCTGAAGAATTCTTCGGGATAATCGTATGCTTCACCCTCAACGTCCTGACAAAGAGAAACACACACGGCACCCGTGCAGGACGGGTCAGTAAGAACTCTCATTGCATTTATCATTGCAGACATAAGCTGTTCGGGGCGTGTAATTCTGTCCCAGTAACGGCAAACCGGCTTATATGCATCATTTGTTGTGATTGAAAGTGAATGAGGCTGTTCAAACTGCTGAAGAACGGGGTCAGGCTGACGGGTTGAGAAGGTGTCAGCGGGGAAAAGCAGAAGCGGAATATTATTAACTGTTGCTGTTGCTGCAGCCGTTACCATATTTGCACTGCCGGGTCCGATTGAAGACGAGCAGGCAATAATTCTTCTTCTGTTATTTTCTTTTGCATAGGCTGTTGCGGCGTGAGCCATACCCTGCTCATTTTTACCCTGATAAACACGCAGTCCGCCGGGGTTTTCATCAAGCGCCTGACCGAGTCCCACAACAATACCGTGGCCGAAAACGGTAAAAATACCGTCTACAAACTTATTTTCCTTGCCGTCAAAGGAAACATACTGATTGTCAAGGAACTTTACAAGCGCCTGTGCTGTTGTCATTAAAGGCATATAATAACCTCCTTATACTTTTGTGAGCCATTCGTGCTCGGGAGAAACAAATCTTGTTGTTTTATACCAGGGGTCACCGTCAAGATGACGGATCATCCATACGTAATACATATTGTAGCCGGGTGCCACAACCTGCTGATGGTCTTCACCGTCGTGAATAAAGCATGCAGAGGAATCAACACTCTTGTACACCTCGTCAGCATTGAAGCAGGCACCGAAGCCCTGAGGCTTGTCAAATCTGTAATAATAAACTTCAGGCTGAGGGTGATGATGCGGAGGATAGCTTGACCATCTGCCGGGCTTATTGAAAACCTCACCCATTACCATATTTGAATAGGGGGCATTATCAGGGTCAAACATTGTTGAAACAACTCTGTGGCCTGCACCGTCCCACTGACCTTTGCCGAACTCCTGATAAAGACAATTATTGGGAGAATAGAATACAGCATCAAATTCTTTGTCATTATCTGTCTGCTGAATCACAATTTCACTGTCTTCAGCTGCTGTTACGGTAAACTTTGTATTCTTTGAAGCGTGAAGACAATATGGTTTCATCTCAAATGGGTCTATTCTCTTGCCGCTTTCTTTGTTGCCGTTCCATTCAAAGGTAACAGCACCTGCAACAAGCAGAACAGCAGTTTCGTCTTCTTTTTCACAGAATGAAATACTCTCCCCTGCTTTAAGATATTTAACCCTGATTGACATAAGCATATCAGAATTTTTGCCGTTTCTTTCACAAAGGATTTTTTCGTTATTCTCATTCAATACGGGTACTTCAAACATTTTATGCACCTTCTTTGTCATTTGTAATATCACCGTTGCCGTTTATGGGAATCACTTCACCTAAATATGTCGGCTCAGGGTTGAGTCTTACATATATAAATTCCTTATTTCTCGCAAGAAACTCTCTTATTGTGTTATATATATTTGTATCTGCAGCATACGGTCTGAGCTGACTGTCTACGCCGTAAGCCTCAAGACCTAAATATTCAGCAATATAAATCGCTCTGTGAAGATGATATTTCTGAGAAATAATTATGATTTTCTCAGCCTGAAAGATATCCCTTGCACGGTAAACAGATTCATATGTCGAGAATCCTGCATGGTCCATAAAAATATCTTCTGACGGTACGCCCTTGTCTTTAGCATAATCCTTCATAGCATTGACTTCGTCATAATCATCCTGACCGTGATCACCGCTCATCAGGATTTTTGGTGCAGAACCGAGTTCATAGAGGTTGATACCTGTCAGCACTCTGTCTTCAAGCATATGACTGAGTGTTGTTCCGTGAACGCCTGCACCGAGAACAAGAATACAGTCAACTTCCTGAAGCTGAGCAGATTCTTCTGCTGAAAGAATTTTTTCTTCTGTAGAGCTGACCATATACGCATTGACACTTATCGCATATATACCGACAATAATCACAAGAGCTAACAAAATACTCATTGCAATAATAATCTTCCTTTTCATTTTTTCTCCTTTATCAAATGTTGCTTACACCCTTGCAACCATTTCACCGTAAAGAGCCTTTTCTTCTGCAATGAATTTTTCAACAGCTTCAAGTGAAGGCATTGCAGCAGAGCAGCTGTGTGCAGAAACAAGCATAGAAGCAGATGCAGAGCCGTATTCAAGAGCCTCAATAAGTTCACAGCCGTCAATGAGGGCTCTGATAAATGATGAAGCATATCCGTCACCGCCGCCGAAGCCCTTGAGCATCTGAACGGGGAAAGGCTTGATTGAATAGCTGTTACCGTCATTTGTGTAAGCAGTTGAGCCGTCTTTACCGTGCTTGATAACAACTATCTTTACACCGTATGAGCACCAGAGCTTTGCACTTTCTTCATCAGTAGCACAAACGCCTGTTATTGCTTCCGTAAGGTCAAATTCTTCTCTTGAACCAAGAATAATATCTGCATTTCTTGCAACCATTGAATAGTAGACAGAAATTTCATCCTTATTTTTCCAAGTATATGAACGGTAGTCAATATCAAAGATGAGAGGAACATTATTCTTCTTTGCGAGCATCATAGCCTTGAGAGCAGCTTCTCTTGAGGGTGACTGACAAAGAGCTGTACCTGAAATAAGAAGTGCCTTTGTTCTTTTTATGTAGGCTTCATCAACATCATCAGGATGAAGCATAAGGTCTGCAACTCCCTCACGGTACATAAGAATACTGCTCTCTGTGGGGCTTTTAATTTCTGTGAATGTAAGGCCCAGATTTTCACCATTCTTACAGCGTGTAATATGGCTGACATCAATACCGTCATTTTTGAAATAGTTTATAACATAATCGCCGAACTGGTCATCGGATACCTTTCCGATAAAGCCCACTTTCTTGCCCAATCTTGCCATACCGACTGCAATATTTGCAGGTGAACCGCCGACATACTTGTTGAAATTACTGCTCTCTGAAAGAGGCTTGTTCATATCTGTTGGATTAAAGTCAATAGCAACTCTGCCGAGAGGAATAAGGTCAAACTCTTTTGTGTTGTCAAATTCAATATATTTCATTCTGCTCTCCTTTTCCCCTTAATATGGTCAGAAACGGGGATTATTGTTTTATTTATATATCATATCAGAGCCGTGATATATCAGTTATATTATAAATTGTATTTATATATCTTATCAAGTCAAATATATTGCATTTTATAGTCAAATATTGCGGTTGAAACAAAATAAAGACACCGTAAAGGTGCCTTTAATTATGAGTTCTGTATTCATATGGTGTTGTATTCATTATCTGCATAAAAACCCTGTTAAAAGTCCTGATTGAGCCGAATCCTGACTCTTCTGATATACTTGCGATACTCTTCTCTGTCCGTCTGAGAAGCTCACAGGCATTGTTAATCCTAAGAAGATTGATGTAACCTGAAAAACTGATTCCCAGCTTGTTATTCAGAAGATGTGAAATATGGTATTTGCTCAGATGAAGCTCCCTTGACATTTCATCAAGAGTCACATCACCCGCAAAATTTGTTGTGCAGTATTTTATTATACTCTGTAATGTTGTCGAGTTGCTTTTAATTCGGGGTGTTATTGTAATTTTCTGCAGAATCATTGCAAGAGCGTGGTTTATGCAGCCTGCATGATATGTTTCTTTATACTGCCCGTAATATGTAACGGCAGCAAACAAAGTTTTTATAATATCATCATCTTTATTAAGCTTCAGAATATTATTAACAGGCACATTGTCAGAAAGAACATCTTTTATGCCAATACAGAAATCAGGGCTGATTGTAAAAAGAAAATACTGTCCGTGAGCAGAGCTTTCATAAGAGTGAATCTGATTTGGAAAGCAAATAAACAGATCACCGTCAGAAATTGTCATTTTACGGTTATCAATCAGCAGATGTGATTCACCTTTGACAACATAAATGAGTTCAAGCTCCTTATGAAGATGAGGAATCGGCTTAAGATACCCTTCTGTCCATACTTCAACATGCTTTATTCTGTTTTCATAAACTACATTGTTATTCATCGGGCATACCTGCGAGTGTGTTTATCAATCTTTATACTTAACCTTTCTCATACCGAAGACTCTTACAATAAAATGACCGGTTGTGTGAAGAAATCTTTCACGCAGACTTTTCACTGCAACTGATTTAGCTGTTTCAAAAACAACAGAACCTGCATTTTTGTATTTCGATAATGTACAGAGCTTATATATATCGTACCAACGGACTGATTTTGAAGTATAATGTGATGTATCCTTTTCATCAACAAAAATCATTCTGTAACCATACTGCGTGGAAAAACAGTCATCCTGATAGCGTGTGCTGAGCGAATTAACAATATCAACACCTTTATGTCTGACACCGAATGCGTTTGTGTGGTCATGACCGCTGAAAACCGCAAGGCAATCACCTCTTTTAACAAGAGCATCAAACTGACCGTGGTTTATTGCGCCACAGCAAGGGGGCTCGTGAAACAGACCGTAGTTTATTCCTTTCGGGTCAAATCTGTAATAACCGTCGTGGTCATAAATACCCTTATATGTATACGGTGTGCCGTGTTTCACTTTTTTGAGTGCATCATAAACTTCAGGAACTATTATGTGCTGAAAAGCGAGAGAAAAGACCTTTTTGCCGTACATTGCTTCATAAGCTTTGCTTTTTTCTTTATACCATTCAATCTTTTCTTCTGAAACATTGGCATACTTGCCTTCGTGGTCATAATCACCTGAGTCAAAAATCCAGAGATTAAACCTGACTTCATCGCTGTCTGAAGCAAGCACAGGCACATTGTATGTACCGCAGCCATCCATTATATCGCCTTCATCAACACTGTGAGAACACTGAAATTCATTATAAACAGCCATAAGCTCTTCTCTAGTTGCAATACCCGATTCAGAATCGTGATTACCGAATGCAGCGGCAAGAGGTATATTTCTTTTTTCAAAAACCTGCATCAGTCTTCTTGAATTTTCAAATAATGAAGCTCTGTCTGACTCAGCAGAAACATTATCACCCGTCATAACAACAATATCAGGCTTTTCATTATCAAGCGCCTGTTCAATAAGGCACAGTGACATATCAATATTATCAGATGCCAGATGTATGTCTGTAATGTGCATTATTTTAAGCTGGCCGTTTCTGAATCTGATGGGTTTTGCGGTTGTTTTTTCAAAAATTGTTTTGTCCATAATAACTCACTTATTCAAGAATATATTTATATGTTTTTTCACATTCTCATACACTCCCTCAGCCATATAAGGAGACAGTGCAAAATAATCAGGCTTATCAGCAGCTGATGTATATTCTTTCGCATTCATTGCGAGAGCATCAAAGCTTGCTGTTGCGATATTGATTTTTCTGATTCCCAGAGAAATCGCTCTTCTGAACATTTCATCGCTTATACCCGTACCGCCGTGAAGCACAAGAGGTGTTCTGACTCTTTTATAAATTTCTTCAAGAACATCAAAACGGAGCTCAGGCAAAACGGGATAATTTCCGTGTGCATTGCCGATTGCGACAGCAAGACAGTCAACACCTGTTTTTTCACAGAATTCAGATGCTTTATCGGGGTCTGTGCACTGAATATTATGAACAGCAGCGTCCCCCTCATTGCCGCCTACAACACCCAGTTCTGCTTCAACGGTTGCGCCGAACTTATCAGCTTCAGACTTCACCTTTTTTGTCAGTTCAATATTTTCTTCAAACGGCAGAAGAGAACCGTCAAGCATAACTGATGTAAAGCCATAATCAAGAGCTGATTTTATACAGTCCATAGTAAGTCCGTGGTCAAGATGCACGGCAACAGGAACCTTCGCATTCTTTGCAGCAGACACCATCATCGGAGCCATAAGATGCATCGGCGACTGATTCATTCTTTTTTCGGCAATCTGCAGAATTATGGGCGTATTCAGTTCTTCAGCAGCCTTTACCGCACCGATTACCATTTCCATATTGCCGACACTGAAAGCCCCTGCTGCACAGTTGTTTTTTTCTGCCCAGTCAAGTACCTGTGTCATTTTAACAAGTGACATATAAAACACCACCATAGCTATTATCTCATTTATTTTACTATTATTTCAGCTTTAAATCAATATCTTTACAACAAAAAAACAAGACGGAAAATCCGTCTTGCTTTATTATTTCTGAGGAACGGTTTCTTCAGAATTTTTCTTTTTTGAATTGAAAAGATGAATTATCCCCTCTTCGTTAAGAAGATTTATAATTATGACAATAAACGGGAGAATAAAAATACCCATAGCTCCGAATATCTTTACACCGATAAACATTGCCATAATAGTTACAACAGGTGAAATACCGACCTGACCTGCAACAAGCTTAGGCTCAATAACCTGACGGATAACCGTGATAACAGCATAAATCACAAGCAGGCCTATACCCATACCGATGTTTCCCGTAATAAAGGAATAAACACTCCACGGAATCATAACCGTACCGGTACCGAGAACAGGTATTATATCTATACAAGCAATAATAAAGCTGATAAGAAGAACGTGGTTGCCTTCATAGACACCTATAAGCTTTATTATACTAAGTCCAATAAACAGCTCACAGGTCGTTATGCCGATAATTGCGGCGTAAGCCTTGATCATCTTGCCCACAGAAGACAGAACAATATGCTTTGCACGGTGAAGCTTATCCTGTTTCTCTTCACTGAACTGTCTGACGATAAATGCCTTGATGTCATCATAGCTTGAGGTCATAAAGCAGGTTGCGACTATGGACACGACAAAGGCAATAATAAAGCTTGGCACTTTAGAAATTGCACTGCCTATAGGGCTGATAAACTTTGTAATATTATCAGAAAGTGTTGAAAAAATATCTCCGCTGACAATATAATCACTCAGTGAATCAATACCGCTTGTTACGGCGTTATTAGCCTCAGCAGGCAACATCTTTGAAATTTCAAGATCAAGATAGCTGACTTTGAGGAATTCAAAGAAATCGCCAAGGCTTGAGCATCTGTCTGTAAAGTATGAAACAAGGTCTTTGACCGCAACAACAATTCTGACGCCCACAAGAGAAAACAAACCGAGAATGATTGCAAAAACAAGCACTGAGAGTACAGCCCCTGCGACCCCTCTTGGTATTTTTTTTGATTTTGATGTTATGAATCTGAGAGGACGCTGAAGCAATGCGGCAATAAGAAAAGCAACAATAAACGGCAGAACAGTGCCGAAAGCATACCGCATAAAGAGGAAAAAGGCTGCAATGAAAATACCGAAATATAATACATTCACAATAAACGACCAGCGTTTCTGTGTTTTATCCATAAAAATTCCACACCTTCTGTGTTTTTCATAATAATACAGATTTATTTTACACCATTTATCAAGGTAAAACAACCCTCTTTATAAAATATTAACCGTTATTTATTAAAAATAAATTGAAAAATTCGCCTGCCCGAAGGCAAGCGAAAATCATAAATTATCTTTCTTCAAAGAGGATATATTCTCTTCTGTCCTGAACATTCATATATGCAGGTCGGATAATTTTACCTGAATTGATGATTTCTTCAATTCTGTGCGCAGACCAGCCTGCAATTCTTGCAACTGCAAAAATGGGAGTATAAAGCTCTTCGGGAATGCCGAGCATCTCATAAACAAAACCCGAATAGAAGTCCACATTTGCACTGACACCCTTATAAATTTTGCGTTTTTCAGCAATTGCATCGGGAGCAATACGCTCAATATTGGCATAAAGTCTATATTCATCCTCAAGACCTTTTTCAACAGCAAGTTTTTCAACAAAGCCTTTAAAAACCTCTGCTCTGGGGTCAGAAAGTGAATAAACAGCGTGTCCCATTCCGTAAATCAGACCGCTTTTATCGAAAGCCTCTTTATTGAGAAGTTTCAGAAGATATGCTTTAATCTCTTCATCATCATCCCAGTTTTTCACATTCTCTTTTATATCCTTGAACATATTGCGGACCTTGATATTAGCACCGCCGTGACGGGGGCCTTTAAGAGAGCCGATTGCAGCAGCAATTGCTGAATAAGTATCAGTACCAGAGGATGTGACAACGTGTGTGGTGAATGTTGAGTTATTACCGCCGCCGTGCTCTGCGTGAAGAATAAGAGCCAGATCAAGAAGCTGTGCCTCAAGGGGTGTGAACTGACCATCAAGACGCAGCATATAAAGAATATTTTCAGCTATAGAATATTCATCTTTTGGTTCGTGAATAAAAAAGCTTGAATTACCCTTTATATAATAATTGTATGCCTGATACCCGTATACCGAAAGCAAAGGAAACAATGAGATAAGACGGACACACTGTCTTAGCACATTGCCGATTGATGTATCGTCAGGCTTTTCATCATAAGAATAAAGCGCAAGAACACTTCTTGCAAGAGAGTTCATAATGTCACCTGATGGTGCTTTCATTATAAAATCACGAACAAACGAAACGGGCAGTTCACGGTAATTTGCAAGAACAGTTTTGAACTCGTCAAGCTGATTTGAGTCAGGCAAGGAGCCAAAAAGAAGAATGTATACCGTTTCTTCAAAACCGAACCTGCCTCTTTTTGCCATATCGTTAATAATATCCTTGACATTATAGCCTCTGTAGAAAAGCATACCTTCCGCAGGAACATCAACACCGTCAACATTCTTCTTTGACTGAATTTCCGATATCTCAGTAAGACCTGTGAGAACACCTTTGCCGTTAAGGTCACGAAGACCTCTGTTTACACTGTATTTTGTGTAAAGTGACGGTTCAATAGCACCTTCATCAATGCACATCTGCTTGTATTTTTCAAGCTCGGGGGCATTACCCGAATAAAATTTCTTTATCAATTCCCTTCCTCCTTTTTAATCATTTTATATTAAACAGAATTCTTGTATTATCAGCAGTTTTATCAAGCAATTCCTGAGAAGAAATGCCCCTTATACCTGCAATTTTTTCTGCAACATACTCAATGTATGCAGAATTATTTCTCTTCCCTCTCATAGGCACAGGCGACATATACGGACAATCAGTTTCAAGCAGAAGTCTGTCAAGAGGTATCATTTCCGCCACGTCAACGGGCTTTACTGCATTTTTAAATGTGACGGCACCGCCAAGACCTATATACATCCCCATTTTAAGCACTTCTTTTGCCATTTCCGCACTGCCCGAATAACAGTGCAGTACACCTTTCGGCTTATATTTCTCGAGCAAATCCATTGTATCCTGATGTGCTTCTCTGTCGTGCACAATAACAGGCATATCGTGTTTCACTGCAAGCTCCAGATGCTTTTCAAAGACATATTTCTGAACATCCTTCGGAACAAAATCATAATGATATTCCAGACCGATTTCACCGACGGCAACACATTTTTTATGTGACAGCATTTTTTCTATTTCAAGAAGATTGTCGTCTGTAAATTCAAGAGCCGATTCCGGATGATATCCGCAGGCAGCATAGACAAACGGATATTTTTCTGCCATTTCAAGCGATGCAAGGGATGACTTGACATCAGTACCGCAGTTTATAATACCGACAATGCCCGCTTCGGGTAAGGAAGCGAGCAAAGAATCACGGTCGATATCAAATTGCTCATCGTTATAATGGGCGTGTGAATCGAAAATATTTTTCATTATCTGATTTTTGCTCCTACGGGCAGATCATCTACAAATATTACTCTTACATCATTTTCATCTGCATCTGCCGCAAGAATCATACCATGGCTTTCAACGCCGCAGAGTACGGCAGGCTTGAGATTTGAAACAACAATAATCTTTTTGCCGATAAGCTGTTCGGGTTTATAGTAGAGTGCAATACCTGATGCAACCGTTCTGGGATTATCAGTTCCGTCGTCAAGAGTAAGCTGTAATAACTTCTTTGCTCGTTTTACAGGCACGCAATCGGTAATCTGAGCAACTCTCAGGTCAACTTTTGCAAAGTCATCAATACCGATTTTTGCAATGCCTTCCAATTCTTCTGTAAGTTCTGCTCTTCTGTTATCCTTCTGAGCAGCCTTTGCTTTTGCTTCCATTTCAGCTTGAATTTCGGCTGTTATCTTTTCAACGTCAATTCTTGCGAAAAGTGGTGATGCCGTTCCGACCTTATGACCTGCGGAAATAGCACCGAATGTCTTGATGCTTTCATATGTGTCAATATCTGTATTTATCTGACCGAGAATAGCCTTTGAGGTTTCGGGCATAAATGCTGAAAGCTCAACTGCAATAATTCTTATGCTCTCAATTAGATTGTAAAGAACTGTTGAAAGTCTGTCTTTCTTTTCTTCGTCCTTTGCAAGTGCCCAAGGAGCAGTTTCATCAATATATTTATTACTTCTCTTTGCTATTGTGAGAACAGCATCAAGTGCATCTGAAATTCTGAAATCGTCAAATGCCTTTTCCATCTTGGGAAGTGCCGAGAGAATATCAGCCTTGAAGCCGTCATCAAGCTCCTCTGATGCTGTATTGCAAGCGAGAACACCGTCAAAATACTTGTTTGCCATAGCAACTGTTCTGTTGACAAGGTTGCCGATTGTGTTTGCAAGGTCAGAATTGTATCTCTCAATCATAGTGTCATAAGAGATTGAACCGTCCTGTGCGTGTGGCATTTCTGAAAGAAGATAGTATCTTACTGCATCAACGCCGAATCTTGCAACAAGCTCGTCTGCATAGATAACATTACCCTTTGACTTACTCATCTTGTCTTCGCCGAAAAGGAGCCACGGATGACCGTAAACCTGCTTGGGAAGTTCTTCACCGAGAGCCATAAGCATAATGGGCCAATAAATGGTATGGAATCTGATGATATCCTTGCCGATTATATGCACATTTGCAGGCCAGTATTTTTTATACATTTCTGAATTATGCTCCGGATCATATCCCAAACCTGTAATATAGTTGAGCAGAGCATCAACCCAAACATAAATTACGTGTTTTTCATCTCCGGGGAAAGGAATTCCCCATTTAAATGTGGAACGAGAAATACATAAATCCTGAAGTCCGGGTTTTATAAAGTTATTGAGCATTTCCTTTTTACGGCTTTCGGGATAAATAAAGTTGGGATTAGTTTCAATATACTCCTCAAGCTGTTTCTGATATTTACTCATTTTGAAGAAATAAGCTTCTTCCTTAGCAGGTTTTACTTCTCTGCCGCAGTCGGGACATTTACCGGCAACAAGCTGAGCCTGTGTCCAGAAAGATTCACAGGGAGTACAGTAAAGACCTTCATACTCACTCTTGTAAACATCACCTTTATCAATTAGTTTTTTAAATATCTTCTGTACTGATTCTTCGTGTTGTTTATCGGTTGTTCTTATAAATTTATCATAAGTAGTGTTAAGCATATCGCAGATGTCTTTAATTTCGCCAGCAACTTTGTCAACATACTCTTTGGGTGTAATGCCTGCTTCTTTTGCATATTCCTCAATCTTTTGACCGTGCTCATCGGTACCAGTCTGAAAGAAAACATCATAGCCCTGAAGTCTCTTGAAACGTGCAATGGCATCGGTGAGAACAATCTCATAAGAGTTACCTATATGAGGCTTTCTTGATGTATATGCAATGGCTGTGGTTATATAATATTTCTGTTTTTCCATTATAAATTATTCCTCCATAAAATTATACAGTATAGATTATACTCTTTATTTTACATTTTTGCAAGTATTTTATTTTAACACTTGCAATATTTTCATTAGATGGTATAATTAGATTGAATAAATTTGTAAAGGAGCTTTCCTTATGAAAAAAATATTATCAGTTCTGATGTCAGTAGTTATATTGATGTCTGCAATATCAGTCATTGCTTTTGCAGAAGAAGAAAAATTGATTCCGGTTATTTTTGTTGACGGTATCGGTTCAACTGATACCGTAAATACAGAAACAGGTGAAACCGTATTCCCTCCCTCTGCCGAGTCAATCATTGCAGGCGTATCAGATGCCGCACTGCCTCTTATAGAAGCAATTTCTGACGGTGACTATACAAAAGCAAGCAAACCTCTTTCTGATGCTCTTGTTACAATTTTTGACGGTATGGCCTGTGACGAAAACGGTAATCCCGTTCATCCTACAACTTCAGTGTATAAAATGCCGACAGCAGAAGAAATTCTCGGCGGTAAGATTGCAATCAACAACAAGAATCTCGGTTTTGATGCAGAAGAGATAGTTTATTTCAGCTACGACTGGCGTATGGATATGCAGACTGTGGCATCACAGCTGAATGACCTTGTAAAACTCGTCAAGGATGTTACCGGTGCTGACAAAGTCAATCTCGTAGGCTTCAGTATGGGCTCGTGTGTGCTTACAACATATCTTCACGACTTCGGTTATGAGGATGTAAACGATGTTGTTATTCTGTCAGGCGCCTTCAACGGTGTTTCCACCTGCGGTGAGCCCTTCAGCGGTCAGATTGCATTTAATGAAGCAGGTATGGTTACATTCCTCAAGACGATGTTCGGCAACAGCTTCTCAGATATGCTTATTTCAGCACTTATTGATATCCTTCATCAGTCAGGTGTGCTCGGAAGTGTGCTTGAAATTGCAGAAGAAATGAACTATGCAATTCTCGACGATGTATTTGAAATGGGGCTGAAGACAACATTTGCAAGAATGCCCGGCATCTGGTCAGTTATCCCCTATAATATGTATGATGCAGCAAAAGAGCTTCTTGTGGGTGACAATGTAAGTTCTGAGTTTGAAGCAAAAATAGATTACTATCACTATGAGGTTCAGGCAAACAATAAGCAACTTCTTGACGGTGTTATTGAAAACGGCGGAAATGTTGCAATCATTGCAAAATACGGCAGTACAATCCCTCCCGTATGTGTAAGCCAGCTTAACATCGGTGATATGGTTATTGATACTGTTTATACATCCTACGGTGCAACCTGTGCAAAGGCAAACTCATCTCTCGGAGACAATTATACTCAGGCAGTCAACTGCGGCCACAATCATATTTCAGCAGACAATATGATTGATGCTTCAACTGCTGCATATCCTGAATACACATGGTTTATCAAGGACCTTATGCACGCAGACCATACTTCGGCACAGTGGGGACTTATCAGATATATTTTCGCATCAGAGGAACAGCCCACAGTAAACGATAATGAGACATATCCTCAGTATCTTATCAGCCTTTCTGCAGATGAAATTGTACCTCTCACAGCAGAAAATGACACAGGTAAATACGGTCAGTCATCAGTAAAAGGTGAAAGCCTGTTTGAAAAAATTATAAATGTCATCAAATCATTCATCAACACCCTGAAAGCGTTCTTTGCTGATTTATTTTAAGGAGATAAAACAATGATAAAAGTAGGAATTCAGACATATACAATCCGTGATTACTGCAAAACTATTGAGGAAATAGACAAGACTCTTGCAGAGCTTGCATCCTGGGGTGTCAGAGACATTCAGATATCAGGTATAGGCAAAGTTGACTGGAATGAGCTTGCTGAGACAGTAAAGAAATATGATATGACTGTCTGTGTGACACATACATCCTTTGAAAGAATGATGAATGAAACTGATGCAGTCATTGATGAGCACCTCAATCTTGGCTGTGACTGTATCGGTATCGGTTGTATGCCGGGTGAATATGAAAGAACAGAGGAAGGTGTTGACAAGTTCATTCAGGACCTTATCCCTGTTGCCAAGAGAATGCGTGAAAGAGGCGTGCATCTTGCATACCACAATCACAATTTTGACCTTGAGTGCTACGGTGAAAAATCAATTCTTGACAGAATGCTTGAGCTTGATTCCGACCTTCTCTGGTTTGTGCCTGATGTTGCATGGCTTCAGATTGCAGGTAAAAATCCTGCCGAGTATCTCAAGAAGATGAAAGGCAGAGTCAAGGTGCTTCACTTCAAAGACTACAATCCTGTTGAAGACGGTGAGCATCCCTGGGCATTCACAGAGCTTGGAAAAGGTGTTGTTGACTTACCTGCCTGCTATGAAACAGCAAAAGAACTAGGTATTCCTTACATTATGTTTGAGCAGGACAACAACTGGGCAGTTGATGCAATGCAGTCAAGTAAAGAAGCTTTTGAATATATGAAAAAGCTCGGTTAGGGTGACGGAAATAATCCGAACCAGCCTAAAAACGGCTATTTTTAAGTCTTTTCGGCATTTCGGATTTGAAAGGCGATAGCCTTCCTTCATCCTCAATACCAAAAATCCAATAAAAATCTCTCGTTTTAAGGTCGAAGATTTTTTACAGTGCGGATTTTTGGCAAGACAAGGCAAAAACGCAGCAAATCCTTGACGGATTTGCGAGTATTTTAACGAAGTATTGACGGAAATCAGCCTGTAAAAAACGGGTTCGTTTTATTCCCGTCACCCTAAGATAAAAAATCTCCGTATCAGCCGATACGGAGTAATTTTTTATTCTGTAATCATTTTATCAAGACTTTGTTTCCTTGCCATAAAGAATATCATTAGCACAAGGTATTTGAGTGTATTGAGAACACTTGAGAAAGTCGGCAGGAAGCTGTTATCTGAGCTTTTAACGGAATAAACACTGTTCAGCACACCTATCGCAAGATGAAGCACCAGCACAACAAGAGTGAGAAGAGCAATTTTATTGATTCTGTCACTTGCGGGAGTGAGCTTATAAATCCGCCACAGATAGAAAATAAAAGGTGTTGAAACAGCAAAAAACTGCATTGCAATGTTTATGATTGCAGTTATCAGCACGATATTGTTTCTTGCCTGAAGATCAGATTGAGTAAGCCCATCTGCTGCATTGTACTGAGCAATAAACATACTGAACACAAGAGCTGCAATACTGAGTATAACGCCAATTATTATACACACAACTGCAAAAACAGTAAGATTTTTGCCCATATAATAATTTTCGTTCTTTTCACACAGTTTGCACGCCTTGTCAACTGTCAAAAAGCCTCTTATCTGCATAACATACGCAAATATACTTGTCACTACAACAAATGCGGCACCTACAGTCTGTGCGACGGCAGGCATATCAGGAAGTCTTGTGAGATTATTGATAAGCGAATTTGCCACAAGTGCTGTTGCAGCAGCAATAAATATCTGGGTGGCTTTTAAATCAAGCCCCTTTGCTATTTCGCTTTTTCTCATTTATTATATGCCTCCTGAGTAACTCTCATCATCTCATCCATTTTACTCTCCATATCAGCAACGAGCTTGAACTGAGTACGACATCTGTCAAGATTATGCTCGGGATATGAAGTGCCGAAATAAACATCACCGTCAAGGTAATCTGCAAGGAATCTCATACCGCATTCAAGAGTAAGAAGCTTAGCTGAGAAAGGAAGGTATTCAATTTCTTTAGCATTAAGGCTCTCACCTGCAGTTGAAAGGTAGCCCTTGACATACTTCTCATAAAGATTTATATCCATTGAAACCTTTGACAGGTCTTTTTCGTCCTCTGCGGCAGTGCTGGCTCCGAAACGGATAGCATCACCGAAGTCGTAAAGAGCTGAGCCGGGCATAACTGTATCAAGATCAACGATACAAACTGCTTCATTTGTGTCTTTGTCAAACATAATATTATTGAGCTTTGTGTCATTGTGTGTAACACGGACAGGAATTTCACCTTTAGCAATAAGATCTACAATAACCTTTGTATCTGCTTCTCTTGCAAAGGCAAATTCAAGCTCGGGAAGAACTTCTGCCTTTCTGTTTACAACATCCTTTTCGGCAGAAGCCTTCAGATTAAGAAATCTTCTGTATGTATCGTGGAAAAAAGGAATTGTATCATAAAGAGTGTCACCGGGGAAATCAGCAAGCTGTGACTGGAATTTACCGAATGCAGCACCTGCAGTATAAAAAATCTCATCATTTTCTATACTGTCATAAGAAAAAGCATTATCTATATAGTTATAGATTCTCCAATAGTTACCGTTTGAGTCAACAAAACAGTTATTACCGTCAGCAGTAAAAAACACTGAGAGAGTCTCTCTTGCAGGGTTTCCGCCCTCTTCAACAATCTTTTTACGGATATGGTCAGTGACACGCATTGCATTATCCATAAGTTCGACAGGTTTTTTGAACACAGTCACATTTATCATCTGAAGAAGTCTTTTTTCACCGTTATCAAGTGTTATTACATAAGTTCTGTTAATATGACCTGTGTGCAACATCTGCCAGTCAGTCATTCTGCCGCCAAGATTGTACGCTGAGAGAATTTCGTCAATAGTAGACGGAAGTTTGTCTTCAATAATTGCCATAGGAAAAAAATCCTTTCAAAAATGATATTATATAATTCTGAATGTAATTATATACTTTTTTTTCAATTTAGTCAACAATTTTATTATAATACTCTTTACAGAAACAAAAAAATAATGTAAAATATATAAAAACCATAATACGGAGGTATTCTTTTTTATGGAGAAAAAATTTAACAGAATTCTCTTGAAGCTCTCAGGCGAAGTGCTTGCCGGCGACAAGAAGCAGGGCATCGACTTTGACACAGTTGCAAGCGTCTGCAAGGTTATAAAGAAATGTACCGATATAGGTGTACAGATCGGTATCGTTGTCGGCGGAGGAAACTTCTGGAGAGGACGCTCAAGCGGCAGTATGGACAGAACCAGAGCAGACCACATCGGTATGCTTGCCACAACAATGAATGCTCTTGCAGTTGCAGATACACTTGAATCAATGGGCGTTGAGGTAAGAGTTCAGACTGCAATTGAAATGCGTCAGATCGCAGAGCCTTACATAAGAAATAAAGCTATCAGACATTTTGAAAAAGGCAGAGTTGTTATATTCGGTTGCGGAACAGGTTCACCCTATTTCAGCACAGACACAGCCGCATCACTCAGAGCTGCAGAAATAAAAGCCGATGTTATGCTCAAGGCAACAAATGTTGACGGTGTTTACAATAAAGACCCCAACAAGTTTGACGATGCAGTCAAATTCGAGTCACTGACTCACGCACAGGTGGTTGAAAAAGGCTACGGTGTTATGGACAGCACTGCTGCCGCACTTTGCAAAGACAACAACATTCCCATTCTCGTATTCAATCTTCAGGATCCCGAAAACATCTTCAGAGCTGTTACAGGTGAAGATATCGGCACTCTTGTTGTTGACTGATAAAAATATATAATCGGAGGTATACTCATGGAACTTAAAGAACTTTACGAAAACACCAAAACCAGAATGAATAAAACAATCAACGCTCTTCACTCAGAATATGATTCAATAAGAGCAGGCAGAGCAAGCGCAAAAGTCCTTGACAAGATTCAGGCTGACTATTACGGCACTCCCACACCCATCGCTCAGATGGCAAGCGTATCAAATGCAGACGCAAGAACTCTTGTTATTCAGCCCTGGGACAAGTCAGCACTTACACTTATCTGTAAGGCTATCCAGACATCAGACCTTGGCATCAATCCTCAGAATGACGGCACTGTTATCCGTCTTAACTTTCCTCCTCTTACAGAGGAAAGAAGAAAGCAGCTTACAAAGGATATTTCAAAGATTGCTGAAGACTCAAAGGTTGCTGTCCGTCAGATAAGACGTGACTCCATTGACAAAATAAAGTCAATGAAGAAAGCAAATGAAATCACCGAAGACGATCAGAAGCTGGGTGAAGACAAAATCCAGAAGATTACTGATGATTTTGTAAAGCAGATTGAAGAAATCGAAAAAGCAAAGTCTGCTGAAATTATGGAGATTTAAAATGGCTGACAACAAATGCCTGCCTGAGTTTTCCGTACTGCCCCGCCACGTGGGCTTTATAATGGACGGTAACGGAAGATGGGCAAAAAACAGAGGGCTGCCCAGAAGTGAAGGTCATAAAGAAGGAGCAAAAACATTCCGTAAAATCGGTGAGTATGCCGCAGATCTCGGGATTGAATGCGTCACATTTTATGCCTTTTCAACCGAAAACTGGAAACGCCCCGAAGCTGAAGTCAATGCAATTATGACTCTGTTCGGTGATTATCTTAATGAAGTGATCGACAGAATAAGAGAAAATGAAGAAAAGGGCATCAGACTTAAATTCATAGGTGACAGAAACGGCATTTCTTCCGAGCTTCTCAATCTTATGAGCTACACTGAACAGCTTACAAAAGATAAATCCAGAATAACTCTTAATATTGCAATAAACTACGGTGGAAGACACGAAATTGCTTCCGCAGTTAAAGAAATTGCAAAAAAAGCTGTAAACGGTGAAATTTCACCTGAAGAGATAGATGAAGCTATGATTTCAGACTATCTTTACACAAAGGGGCAGCCTGACCCCGATCTGATAATCCGTCCGAGCGGTGAATTCAGAACATCAAACTTCCTTACCTGGCAGGGTGCTTATTCTGAACTGTGGTTTTCAGATGTACTCTGGCCCGACTTCACTCAAGAGCATTTTAATGAAGCTCTCAGAGCGTACGAACAAAGAAATCGCCGTTTCGGCGGTGTATAAAAACAACTGCTCAGCGGAACTTTATTACGGTTCCGCTGTTTGCCGTTGTTAATGAAAGGTTTTACACATATGAAAACACGAATAATCACAGCAATTGCCGCAATAACAGTTATACTTGTTCCCTGCTTTATTTTTCTGCACACCTTTGTGCTTCCTCTTATAATGGGCTTGTTTTCCGCAATTGCCGTTTATGAAATAATTAAAGCAACAGGCGGAAAAAACAAGGTCATTCTGGCTGTTAGTTGTATAACTGCGGCAGCTGTTCCGTTTCTGTTCCACTTCGACATAAGCATACCTTTTATGCCTGTAGCTATTATATATGTACTTGCGTACCTGATAATTATGGTGCCTATGCATAAGACAACATCTTTTAATGATATTGTCACAGCTCTGTTTGCAACGGCAACAGTCCCCTTTTCGATATCTGTATTTGTTATGCTTCGAGATGTGTACATAACTGCACCCGATAAATTCAGCAAGTCATCAGGTGTTTTCCTTATACTTTTTGCAATGTTTTCTGCCTGGATGACAGACACTTTTGCATACTTTACGGGTAAATTTCTCGGCAAGAACAAGCTTTGCCCAAATGTAAGCCCCAACAAGACAATTGAAGGTGCTGTCGGCGGTGTTATAGGCAATATTATAGCAAGCACAGTAATGTTTATTATCTTTGACAAATTTTTCTTCACCATGCATACATTTGTATGGTGGCAGATTATAATAATAAGTGCGGTACTCTCTGTTATAAGTATGTTCGGTGACCTCTCTGCTTCACTTATCAAGAGAAATCACGGCATCAAGGATTTCGGCAATATCTTCCCCGGACACGGCGGAGTTATGGACAGAATCGACAGCTGTCTGTTTGTTTTACCTGCACTTTACCTTTCACTTTACTTTATAATCTAATGAGGTGAAAATATGAAAAAAATTGCAATACTCGGTTCAACAGGTTCCATCGGCACACAGTCAATTGATGTGGCTATGAAGCACGGCTACAAAGTAACAGCTCTGACTGCTCATTCAAACTGCAACCTGCTTGAAGAACAGGCAAGATTGATGAAGCCTCAGAAGGTTGCACTATACGACGAAAAAGGTGCTTCTGAGCTTAAAACTGCCCTTGCCGATACAGATATAGAGGTGCTTTCGGGAATGGACGGCATTATTGAGTGTGCTGCTGAAACAGATGCTGACACTGTTATAAACTCCATTGTAGGTATGGCAGGTCTCAGACCTACTCTTGCCGTTATAAATGCCGGAAAAACGCTTGCTCTTGCAAACAAAGAGTCGCTTGTTGCCGGCGGTCAGCTTGTTATGGACGCCGCAAAACTGAATAACGTATCCATTCTGCCCGTTGACAGCGAACATTCTGCAATTTTCCAGTGTCTTGAGGGCAAACCCTCCAATAAGGCACTGAAAAAAATCATTCTTACTGCATCAGGCGGTCCTTTCTTCGGCAAGACAAAAGCCGAAACAGAGAATATGACCGCAGCCGATGCTCTGAAACATCCCAATTGGAGTATGGGTGCAAAAATCACTATTGACTCTGCCACAATGTTCAATAAAGGTCTTGAGCTGATAGAAGCAGTATGGCTTTTCGGTGTTTCTCCCGATATGGTTGATATTGTTGTACACAGGGAAAGTATTGTTCACTCAATGGTACAGTACGATGACAATTCCGTAATAGCTCAACTAGGTCTTCCCGATATGAGAATTCCAATTCAGTATGCGCTGACATATCCCGAAAGATTTGAATCACCTGTCGGCGAAATAGATTTTGCACAGCTTGGAAAACTCACATTTTATAAGCCTGATTATGAAACATTCCGCTGCATTGATATATGCCGTGATGCGATAAATCAGGGCGGTCTTATGCCCTCTGCCGTAAATTCGGCAAATGAAGAGGTCAACAGACTTTTCCGTGAGGGAAAAATCAGATTCAACGATATTCCCGACCTTATTCTCACGGGTGCAGCAGCAGCTCCCGTTATGGATACATTTACCGTTGACGATATTGATATTTCTGATAAAATAGTCAGAGAAGCAGTTATCAATGCCGTCTGACTGAAAGGATTGATTTTCTTTTGAATATATTACCTCTTGCAATAGATTTTTCTGCAGTATGGGGCAAGGTGTGGCCTATAATTATGGCAATACTCTTTTTCGGCATAATTATTGCCATACACGAACTCGGGCATTTTCTTTCCGCCAAGCTTTTCAAAGTAAGGGTTAATGAATTTTCTTTGGGTATGGGACCTGCCATATTCAAGAAAAAGAAAGGTGAAACACAGTATTCACTGCGCTGTCTTCCCATCGGCGGATTTGTAAGTATGGAGGGTGAAGATGAAGCTTCTGACGATGAAAGAGCCTTCTGTAATAAAAAATGGTGGCAGAAATTTATAATTGTTGCCGCAGGTGCAATAATGAACATTATTCTTGGGTTTATTTTTGTTGTCATTCTCACTTCTATGGATGATCTCATCGGCACACCACAGATTCACAGCTTTTATGAAAATGCGACAAGCTCACAGTACGGCCTTGAAGTTGGTGACACTATCAAAGAAATAAACGGCACAAATATATACTCAAGCCGTGATATAAGCTATGCACTTCAACGTGACGAAGACGGAGTTTATGATTTCACAGTTGAACGAAACGGTGAAAAAACTCAGTTGAGTGATGTGCGTTTTGAAACAAAAGCGGGTGAAAACGGTCATAACATCATAATTTATGATTTTATAATCGTGGGCGTTGAAAAAACCTTCTTCAATGTTATAGGTACTGCAGTGAAAGACACGCTTTCAATAGCAAGACTTGTATGGCTGACACTGTTTGATCTTGTAACAGGTCACTACGGAATCAATGACTTATCAGGCCCCGTCGGCACAGTCTCAATAATCGCACAGACCACAACAGAAGCCGTTGCAAGCGGTGCAGGGTTTGACACAGTAATATATATTATGGCTCTCATCTCAATAAATGTCGGCGTATTCAATGTTCTTCCCGTTCCGGCACTTGACGGAGGCAGACTGTTCTTTATTCTCATTGAAGCAATCAGAAAGAAGCCCATACCTGCAAAATATGAAGGTGTTATACACGTTGTCGGTCTTGCATTGCTTATGCTGCTGATGGTTGTAATAACATTCAATGATATTAAAAATCTTATTATAAATTGATAAAAATGAATAAACAATCCCAAAAGGTGATAATATGTACACACGCAGAAAAGCCAAGGAAGTCAGAATCGGCAATATCACAATCGGCGGAAATCATCCGGTTGCTATTCAGTCTATGCTTAACACTCTTGCATCGGATGCAGATGCCTGTGTTGAACAGGCACTCAGACTTGAAAAAGCAGGCTGCGAAATCATAAGAACAGCTGTACCTGACCTTGAATGTGTGAATACCGTTTATAAGCTCAAAGAGAAGCTCTCTGTCCCTGTGGTTGCAGATATCCATTTTGACTACAGAATCGCTCTTGAGTGTGCAGAAGCGGGAATAGACAAAATAAGAATAAATCCCGGCAACATAGGCTCTGATGACCGTGTAAAAGCTGTAGCAGATAAGTGCAGAGAAAAGAATATTCCCATAAGAATCGGAGTAAACTCAGGTTCACTTGAAAAAGAAATTCTTGCAAAATACGGTTCACCTACTCCTCAGGCTCTGGCTGAAAGCGCAATGTATCACGCATCACTTCTTGAGAAATTTGATTTTGACAATATAGTGCTTTCACTCAAGTCTTCAGATGTTATGAAGTCATTTGAGGCATACTCAATTGTAGGAGAAATGTGTGACTACCCTCTTCATATCGGCGTTACCGAAGCCGGTACAGAAAGAATGGGAATAATAAAATCATCAGCAGGACTCGGTGCACTTCTGCTTAACGGCATAGGCGATACTATGAGAATCTCTCTTACTGCTGACCCCGTAAAAGAAATATATGCTGCATATGATCTTCTCAAGGCACTGGGACTGAGAAACAAAGGTGTTAAATTCGTCTCCTGCCCCACCTGCGGAAGAACAAAGATTGACCTTATCAGACTTGCGGCAGAGGCTGAAGAACGCCTTAAAGACTGCAACAAGGAAATTACGGTTGCAATTATGGGCTGTATAGTTAACGGCCCCGGCGAAGCAAGAGAAGCTGACATCGGCATTGCGGGCGGTGACGGCTGCGGACTTATATTCAAAAAAGGTGAAATACTCAGAAAAGTCCCTGAGGACAAGCTTATTGATGAACTTATAAATGAAATAGAAGCATCCTTCTGATGAAAGGTACTTATGGAAAAAATCAAGAGAAACATTAAAAACAAAACGTGGTTCAAACTCGACAATGCAGGAACTGTTTTCCCCGGTCAGAACACTCAGACCTGGTCCAATGTCATAAGAGCAACAATAGTTCTCAAAGAAGAGGTTGACCCCGACACATTGCTTGAAGCTGCAAAAAAATGTCTGCCCAGATTCCCAACTATGGCAGTCAGGCTCCGCAACGGTTTTTTCTGGCATTACATAGAGAAAAACCCCGAGCCTCCTGTTGTTCTGCCTGACGCAAACAATCCGTGTCTGCGTATAAAATACAATGAAAACAACAGATATATGTTCAGAATATTTTATTACAAAAACAGAATCACGCTTGAGATTTTCCATGCCCTGACGGACGGGTACGGCGCGTGCGTTTTTCTGAACACAATTACCGCAGAATATCTGAGAATGAAAGGCTTCAATATACCTTCAGGGGGAATGGTGCTTGACATCAACGAGCAACCAAAGGCCGAAGAAATTGAAGATTCGTTTGTAAAATATGCATCAAAAACAGGCTCAGAAAAACTGCCTATGTTTAAAACATATCATAAAAAAGGCACAAGAATGCCGAAACACACATCAATCATCACCACAGGCTATATTCCGGTTGACAAGGTCAAGGCTAAAGCAAAAGAATACGGTGTGACAATAACCGAATACCTTGCAGGAATACTGATGTATCAGCATATTCAGTTTCAGAAAAATGAAAGAATCAGACAAAAAGAAGTCTGTATGCAGATACCTGTCAACTCAAGAAATCAGTTTGAATCAAAAACTCTGAGAAATTTTTCAGTCAATTACAACCTGAGAATTGATCCCAACTGGGGTGACTATACATTTGAAGAGGTACTCAGACACCTGTCACTGAGTCTTCGTCTTACAAACAATCCGAAGCATTTATCGGTTATGTTTGCAGCAAATCTCGCTATGGAAAAAAATCCGTTTATGAGATTTCTTCCTCTGTTTATAAAAGACCTTGCAGTCGGTCTTGTGTTTGCCTTCGGAGCAGAAAAAACAACAACATCAGTTTTTACAAACGTAGGTGTTGTGAAGGTTCCCGATGAAATGCTTGAGCACGTTGAGAGCTTTATTCTTATGCCTAGCCCCGGCAGACTTAACGGTGCAAGAGTCGGTGCAGCATCAATCGGCAACACAATGGCAATAACATTTTCAAATATGTATAAAGAAACAGAGCCTGAACGGGAATTCTTCCGTTTCCTTGTGAAAGAAGGAATTCACGTTAAGATTGAAAGCAACAAACAGTAATTTGTCGGGATGATTGAACAAACCAATCGTAGGGGCGTCCATTGGACGTCCGTATCAAAAAAACCAATCTTCGTAGGGACCAGCACGACATCGGTCCGACGGCACATATGAAACTTTACGGACCGATGTGGGCATCGGTCCCTACACGATATCAATAAAGCAGCCCGACAAAGTCTGATTTTCTGAAAGGAGAAAAATATGTCCTACTGTGTGAATTGCGGTGTTGAGCTTGACAACAGTGCATTAAGCTGTCCGTTATGTGATACATCTGTTATAAATCCCAACATACTTAAAAACGAAAAGAGCGAGCCTCCGTTCCCTGCAAATATTGAAATTCCTGTTGCATCAAAAAACAGATATGCAGCAATAATTTTTTCAATTCTTCTGCTCATACCCAATGTTGTATGCGTTATAACGAATCTTCTCTTTACGCCTGAAATATTATGGTGCATCTATGTTGTTTCGTCTTCACTTATGTTCTGGTTTTTATTCATATTCCCGTTCATTATGAAGAAAAAGATGCCATATCTGATTCTCACTATTGATGCTGTAGCTACCGCTGCATATATATTTATATTCTATTATCTTAACTCTGCACAGACAGGTTGGTTCTGGAAGCTGGCAATCCCACTTGATATCGGAGTGTTCCTGTGTGTCGGCATTCTGACTGCATTTTTCTCAAAACAGAGAAAGAAAACTCAGGCAGCAATTGCAGTTCTCACAGCATTCACAGTGCTTTGTGTATACATCTGCCTTATCATAAATCTTTATGCTTACTCAGTTGTGGCAACTTATATTACGCTCATTATAGGTGTTTCAAGCCTTATTTTACTTCTTTTCTTTGTTGCTGTTGAGCACAATGAAAAGCTTTACAGCTGGCTTACAAGGAAATTTTTCTATTGATTTATCAATGAAAGGGTTTAAAATGAAAAGGATTTTATCAGCAATTCTTATTTGTATTTTATTGTTTGGCTCTGTACTTATTGCAGGTGCTGAGTTTGAAAATACTCATAATAACACGGGTGAACTGAAAAACGATATCATTGCTATTGCAGGCACTCAGATAGGCTATGAAGCTGAAGACGGAAAATCAAAATACAGCAGTGCTGTTTCAGGCAGTTTTTCAAACGCAAGTGCAGCCTTTCTCGGCTGGTGTGCAAATGAGGCATCTGCACCTGAGGGAGTAATTCTCAGAACTGCCGATGTCAGAAAGCTTTATGAGTTCTTTGAAGAAAGTGTAAAAATTCACAATCCCGATGAGCATCTTCCTGCTGAAGGTGATATTATCTTTCTGACAAAAAACGGTGAAATTGACCTTTGCGGTATAGTTCTTTCATCAGACAATGAATATGTCACGGCAATCATAGGTGATGAAAACGGTGTTGTCAGAAAAAAGCTCTATTCAGTGACTCTCAGCAAAATTTACGCCTATGCAACACCTGACTATAATATTTCGGCAATGCACACACCCGGCAAGCATATGACCACTGCATCTGCACTGAATTTCAGAGCAGAGCCTACCACATCTGCTGAAGCTTATTGCTCAATTCCCCTTGGCACAATTGTCACAATCACAAGCATACGAGGTGACTGGGGGCAGCTTGAATATGACGGAAAAACAGGCTGGGTACATCTTGACTATGTTGTGCCCTATGATGACTCACACACTGATACATCTGAATATGCCGTAAAATGGAATGTAATCGATATTTCAAAATGGCAGGGTAATATCAACTGGGATAAGATTGCTAAAGCCGATATTGATGCTGTTATCATAAGACTTGCATTCAGAGGCACTGCAACAAAAGTAATACATACTGATGAAAAATTCTATGAATATTATCAGGGCGCAAAAGATGCAGGTCTTCACATAGGCTGTTACGTCTATTCAGCAGCAACAACAGAGGACGAAGCCCGTGAAGAAGCAAATTATATTATAAAAGAAATAAGAGAAAATAACCTTGAATTCGATATGCCCGTGTACATAGATATGGAAGACAAGGTTGTTGAAAGAACAGGAAAAACACAGATATTTAAAACAACAAAGGCTTTCATTGATGTAATGGAAGAAGAAAACATCTATTCAGGTGTATATTGCAGCACAAGCTGGGCTGAGGATTATTACACACCTGCACTGTTCACAAAAAATGCACTCTGGATTGCTGACTGGCGTGACAAATGTCAGTACACAGGCGATTACGGTATGTGGCAATACACAGAGTACGGCAGTGTAAGCGGTATAGATGCAAACTACACTGACCTTAATATCTGCTATATTAATTACCCTGAGCTGATAAAGGACCTCGGATATAACAAGGAGCCTGAAAACAGAAAAAAAGGTGATGTTGACGGCAACGGCACAATCACAGCTGCTGATGCAAGAAAAGCTCTCAGATGCTCAGCAGGGCTTGAAAAACTAACAGAAAAGCAGACTCAGGCAGCAGATATGAATGGCGACGAAAAAATCACAGCGTCTGATGCCAGAACAATACTAAGAAAAGCATCAAAACTAGAGTAATAGGCAAAACGACAATTTTATTGCTGTTAAATATCAATTTTGCATAATAAAACAACCGGCAGTTACTGTTTTTCAGCAGTAACTGCTATATTTATTTTAAAGATTGTTTAATTATTGACAATCTCAGAATTATATTGTATAATGTATCATATGATACAGATTTGGAGTGTTTTTGTGAAAAAATCGATTCTTAATTCACTCATCAAATGTCCTCTTTTTGCAGGAATAAATGAAAAAGAGCTTTGCAGAATCGCTGAAGAATATATGTGTGTTTCAGTCAAAGAAAAAAATGACATTATTTTTTCTGAAACAAAATATACACGCAGTCTGGTTATAATTATCAAAGGGCGTGCCTCAGTGACAAAGCACAGTGGTAAATCAAACATTCTTCTGAACATTCTTTCAGACGGTGATATCTTCGGTATGGCTACCCTTTTCTATGAAAAAGACAGCTATCTGACAGAAATCACAGCTCTTGAAAAAACAACACTTGCAGTTTTTTCTAAGGAAGATGTAAAAAAGATTTTTGCACAGTACCCTTCTGTTTCTGAGAATTATATAAAAATTCTCTCTGAGAAAATACATTTTCTCAACAGAAAAATCAGTACTTACACAAAATCCGAAACAATTCAGAAGGTTGCATCCTTTATTCTTCAGTACACAAATGAAGATAATTCTTTTTCAATTCTGCCCTACAGCATAACTGCTGCGGCAGATGCAATCAATGTGGGCAGAGCATCTGTATACAGAGCCTTTGAGAGTCTTGAAAATGACGGTGTTATTACCCGTGACGGTAAAAAAATCATCATCAATGATCTTGAAGCGCTTCAGAATATTCAATAAATTATTTCACAGGAGTGAACAAAAATGAAAAAAACAAAAATTCTTGCTCTCGTTATGGCTGTTGTGATGATTATGCTCTCATTTGCAGCCTGCGCAGACACAAAAACAGACGAAGAAAACACAACAGAAGCTGAAATCCTCACAAATGAAGACCTGAGCACAGAAGCTGTGACAGACGCTGTCAATGTATCCCTTCTCAAAGGTCCTACAGGTATGGGTGGAGCTTATATGTGGACAAAGTCAGACAACGGTGAGACAGAAAACAACTACAATATCACACTTGATACTGATGCAACAACTGTCGGCCCCAAGCTTATGAAGGGTGAATACGACATTGCTGCCGTTCCCACAAATCTTGCTGCTACCCTTTATCAGAAATCTCAGGGTAAGGTCAAGGTAATTGCTGTTAATACTCTCGGTGTTCTTTACATTGTGACAAAAGACGGCGCTGTTTCATCTGTAGAAGACCTCAAGGGCAAGACAATTCTTGCTTCAGGTCAGGGTACAATTGCGGAATATGCTCTCAACTATGTTCTTGAGTCAAACGGTCTCGTAATCGGTACAGATGTGAATATTGAATTCTCAACAGAGCACGCTGAATCAGTTACCAAGGCTATTGCAGGCGGTTACGATGCAGTTCTTCTCCCTGAGCCCTTTGTATCACAGATTATCACAAAGGACAGCTCATTCTCAGTTGCAATCAATATCACAAAAGAATGGGAAAAGACTGGTGACTGCACACTCACAATGGGATGTATCGCTGTCAATGCAAAGTTCTATGAAGAAAACAAGGATGCTGTAAAGAAGTTCCTTACAGACTACAGTGAATCAGTAAACTATGTCAATTCAAATATTGATGAAGCAGCAGCTCTTATTGATGCACACGGTATTATGCCTGCAGCAGTTGCAAAGAAAGCAATTCCCAACGCAAACATCGTATGCTACACAGGTTCAGAAATGAAGCAGGCTCTCAGCAGCTGTTATAATGTTCTCTTTGAACAGAATGCAAAAATAATCGGCGGACAGATGCCCGGTGATGATTTCTATGTTGACACAAACGCTTAAATCAGCTGGCAAAAAAATAGTTATTGCACTTATATGGCTCGGCATATGGCAGGCACTGTCTGCCATAGTCGGGCTTTCGGCAATTCTGCCGTCACCTGTTGAAACTGCTTCAGAGCTCTGTAAATTAGCAGTTACGGATGAATTCTGGTTATCAGTTTTATTCTCGGTAATAAGAATCTCAGTGGGATTTGTTACAGGTACACTTGCCGGTGTTCTGACAGGTGCTGTTTCGTCGTTTTTTAAAGGTTTTTCAGAATTCCTTTCTCCTCTTGTCAGCATCATTAAAGCAACGCCCGTTGCATCTTTTATAATTCTTGCGGTTATATGGCTTAAAACAGGCAATATACCGTCTTTTGCAACGGCTCTTATAGTTTTCCCGTTTGTTTATTCAAACATCAAAACAGGCTTTTGTGAAACTGACAGACAGCTGATTGAAATGTCAGATGCCTTCGGTGTATCATTCGGCAAAAAGCTTTTAAAGCTTTATATTCCTTCTGTTAAGCCGTATTTTATTTCGGCGGCAACAACAGCAATGGGGCTTGCATGGAAAGCCGGCATTGCAGCTGAAGTTATCTGCAACCCGAAAATGTCAATCGGTAACGGAATTTACGAATCAAAAATATATTTTGAGCCGCCTGCAATGTTTGCATGGACTGCGGTTGTTATTATTCTGAGTATTATGCTCGAAAAAATAATGCTCTCAATTCTGAAAAGGGGGAAGGAAAATGATTAAGCTTGAAAATGTCTCCTTTTCATACGGAAATGAAAAAATTATATCAGAGCTGTCTGCAGAATTTGAGGATGGCAGAATATTCTGCATAATGGGTGCTTCAGGCGTTGGAAAAACAACACTGATGAATATAATATCAGGCCGGCTGAAATGCACTCACGGAATAATTAAAGGAACTGACAACAAAAGATCATCTTTCATATTTCAGGAAAACAGACTTCTCCCCTGGTACAGTGTTTATGAAAATCTGAAATATGTAACCGAAAATGAAGAAAAAATCATAAAGGCTCTGAATGATACAGGACTCTATGATGACAGAAATAAAAAAGTGGCTGACCTTAGCGGCGGTATGGCAAGACGTGTCGCCATAGCAAGAGCAGCAGCCTTTGACGGTGATGTGTTTTTCATAGACGAGCCTCTGTACGGTCTTGATGTAAAAACTTCACAGGAAATACTAAGCCTGATAAAAGACACGGTAAAAAACAAAACTGCATTTATTATCACTCACAGCCCTGAAGAAGCATTTTATCTTGCAGATGAAATTATATTTCTCAGAAACAAGCCTTTTTCTTCTGTTGAATTGGTTTCTAAGGGCATTTTCACCGATGCAGACGGAATAAAATCACATCTTTTGGCATAATATCTATTGCAAAAACTTAAAAAATATATTATGATTTCTTTTAGATATTTTATTTAAAAGAAATCTTTTATTTTTATATTAAGGTGATAACTTTGAGTAAGTATTTACGAACATTTGCCGAGATAAATCTTGACGCAATTGTACATAATTTCAACGAGATGAAAAAATGCACACAGAACGGTACAAAAATGTGTGCAGTCATCAAGGCTGACGGTTACGGGCACGGAGCTGTGACAATAGCAGAAGAAATATCAGATATGGTAGACTATTTTGCTGTAGCATCTGCTGACGAAGCAATTGAGCTGAGAAATGCAGGTATAAAAAACCGTATGCTCATTCTTGCATACACACACGAGGACGACTACGAAGAGCTGTTAAAAAATGAAGTTTCTCTGACAGTGTATAATGCTGAAGACGCCGGAAAAATCAATTCAACAGCTGACAGACTCGGTGTAAAAGCTACAATTCATATAGCTGTTGATACGGGTATGACAAGAATAGGATTTGCCCCCACAGATGACTCAGTCAATGATATAAAAGCTATTTCATCATTGAATTCAATTGAGATTGAGGGTGTTTTCTCACACTATGCCTGCGCAGATATGACAGACAAAGCTGTTTCTGAGAAGCAGACAGAAATATTTAAAAATTTCATAAAAAAGTGTAATGATGCTTCAATCAGCTTCCCTATTCATCACATCTGCAATTCTGCAGGTATTTCCGAATTCAATGAACATTTTGATATGGTCAGAATGGGAATATCTCTTTACGGATTATACCCGTCAGAAGAAGTTGACAAAACAAAGGTTGAGCTTATTCCGGCAATGACATATAAAAGTCATATTATCAGCATAAGAGATGTTGAAGCAGATACGGGTATCAGCTACGGCCACACCTATAAAACAGACAAACCGAGAAGAATTGCTACTGTATCGGCAGGCTATGCAGACGGATATCCGAGAGCTTTATCAAACTGTGGCAGAGTAATCATAAACGGAAAATATGCACCCATCACAGGCAGAGTATGTATGGATATGTTTATGATAGATGTTACTGACATTGATTGTAAAATTACAGATGAGGTCATACTTTTCGGCTCTGACGGAAATCTTACTGTTTCGGCAGAAGAAATCGGAGATAAATCAATGAGCTTCAACTACGAGGTTGTCTGCGGAGTATCAAGACGAATCCCGAGAGTCTATAAAAAAGACGGAAAAATAACAAAGACGGTCAATTATCTGAGGTAGTAAAATGGACAGAAAATTAAAGGCACAAAAAATTATCAGCCCTCTTCTCATCGTACTGGCAGCACTTATTTGGGGTATTTCATTTGTGGCACAGAGTGAGGGTGGAGATGTTGGCTCATTCACATTTCAGAGTATAAGATGCACTCTTGCATTCCTTTCAATACTTGTGGTTGTTCTCGTACAGAACAACACAGGTAAAGCAAAACTCAACAAAAAAAAATACAACAGTCTCAAGCATTGGTTCACTGAAAACAAAACACTTACCGTAGCCGGTATAATCTGCGGTATTACACTTGCTGTAGGCTGTATCTTCCAGCAATACGGCATCGATATGCAGGGTAAGGATGTGTCTACAGGCAGAGCGGCATTCCTTACAGCACTTTACATAATCATTGTCCCAATCTTCGGAATTTTCTTCAAAAAGAAAGTCGGAATTATGTCGTGGCTGAGCGTCGCAGTAGGTACAGTCGGTCTGTATTTCATATCAATCACGCCCGGTGCAGGACTTGCAATCTCAACTGCCGACATTATGCTTATAATCTGTGCGTTAGGCTTTGGTGCTCAGATCATCACAGTTGACTCTGTTTCAGATAAGGTTGACGGCGTAAAGCTTTCTTGCATCCAGTTCGGTATAACAGCTGTTATTGCTACAGTGCTTATGCTGATTTTTGAGAAGCCTGATATTGAAGTTATCAAGGCAAATGCAATTCCTCTGCTCTATTCGGGTGTGCTTTCAGGCGGTGCAGCATTCACTCTTCAGATTATCGGTCAGAAACATTGCAACCATATTCTTGCCCCCCTTCTTATGAGCCTTGAGTCTGTTTTCTCAGGTCTTGCAGACTGGGTTATCCGTGGAAACCTCCCCACTCAGAGAGAATTCATAGGCTTTGCAGTAATGTTTGTTGCAATTATAATGGCTCAGCTCCCCGATTTCAAAATCGGTAAAAAAGCAAAAAAATGAAGATAAATATTTTTGAAAAAGGTTTCAATTATTCTCAGGATGGCCCCGGCAACAGACTTGTTTATCACCTTTCAGGCTGTAATATGTTCTGCCCCTGGTGTTCTAATCCCGAGGGGATGACAAAATCAGGAAAAGAATATGACACATCGGAAATAATAAATGAAATCATTTCATCTAAACCGATGTTCTTTGATAACGGAGGTGTTACATTCACGGGCGGTGAATGTACTCTTCAGAACAAGGGAATATGTGAAATTATTGATGCTTTATCAGAAGTAAATTTCTGCATTGAATCAAATGCAGATACACCTGATTTTCTGACGGTTGCAGAAAAATGTGATACCGTTATTGTTGATTACAAATCACCTTTACAAGAAAGACTCAAATCTGTCACAGGTGGTAATCTCTCAATAATAGAAGACAACATCAGAAGTATTGAAAAATCAAAGTACATTCACATAAGAATACCTATGATTCATTCCTTCAATGATGATGACAAATCACTTCAAGGATTTATTGAATTTTTCAGTACACTAAATGGTACTTTCGACATTGAAATTCTTCCCTATCACGAATACGGTAAGGAAAAATGGCTCAAGCTCGGCAAAGAATACACCGTCACAGACGGATTTGTAAAAAATGAAACAATAAAGAAATTTATTGATAAATTCAAAGAATACTCAATTAAAGTTATTAAAACTTAGGATGTGATAAAATGAAAATCGGAAATCACGAACATCTTACAAACCTAGCAAAAGACCTTTTCAAAGAGGAGCGTTCTCTCAAAAAACTCGACGGCTGGTTCAGAATAAAGGAATACAGACGTGAAACAGACGAGCAATTCAAAAATCTGCCTCCGGTTGAAAAAGCAGGTCAGCAGCTTAAAATTATTGCAGAAAGACTGCCCCTTTCAATCAGCAAGTACGCTGTTTTTGCAGGCACTCAGAGAGATGCTTTTGCAAGAAGCTATGCACTGATAAATCCCGCATTCAGAGTTGAAACATTCTCAGGCTACTGTGACCCCACAGCAGTTTATGATGATATTGATATTGATGAGGAATTCACAAAAGTACGCATTGAAAAAATGCGTGCTTACGATAAAGAAACACCTTTTGTCAAAGAACTTTCAAAGGTTTATGACAAATACAGTGAATACACTGACGAGGTTGCTTTTTTCATTGAGCAGGTTACCGGACATGTTATCCCTGATATGCGTCCTGCCATAAAATACGGTGTAAAGAACCTTATAGACGAGCTTGACAAAAAAGAGGGCAACGACAAGCAGAATTCACACAGAAAGGGAATGAGATATGCCCTTGAAGCAGTTCTTATTCTGGCAGAAAGATACAGAAATCTTGCTCTTGAAAAGGCTGACAAGACTGACAATGATGATGAAAAGCTGAGACTTCTCAATATAGCAGAAGCTCTCGAAAAAGTTCCTGCAAATGGTGCTGAGACGCTCTTTGAGGCTATACAGAGTTTTATACTCCTGTGGCAGATTATGTGTCTTGAGCAGGCTCCAAACCCCTTTGCATTCTCAGTTGGCAATGCTGACAGAATCTTTGAGCCTTACAGGGCCGCAGAAAACCTTTCAAGAGAAGACACTGCAGCACTTCTCAAGCATCTGCTTGTTTTCTATAATGTTGCTGACAGAAGCTGGGCAATTTCTCAGAATCTTATAATCGGCGGTAAAGACGAAAACGGCAATGATATGACAAATGAAACATCATTTGCTCTTTTTGATGCTTATTACGATATGAATATGCCGCAACCTATTCTTTCAGTCAAGCTTCACAAGAATACACCCGACTCTGTTTATGAAGCTATGGGCAAATTCTTCTTCACACCCGGTTGTCTTACCCCCTCTCTTTTCAATGACGATGCAATGTTTGAAGTTTTGTCATCACACGGCGTCAAGACAGAACATCTTGCAGATTATTCAATCGCAGGCTGTCAGGAGCCTCTTGTTATGGGTAAGGACTCAGGTAACACTACTAACAGCTGGTTCAATCTCGGCAAGATTCTTGAACTGACTCTCACCGGCGGTTATTCCGAAATCACAGGCAAAAAAATCGGCAAGCCAGACGATTCTTCTGCTATCGAAAAGCTTCAGAATATCAGAGAAAAATTCTATGCTAATGCCGAAGAATATGCCACACTTATGACTGATGCCGCAAACGGATGTTCAAAGGCTCTTTCACTTCTTCCCGTACCTTTTCTCTCTGCTGTTATGGGAGGTATTGAATCAGGCTACGATACAAGAGATATCGAAAATCAGGGCACAATATATAACGGCAGCGGCTGTCTTATCCACGGCACAAGCGTTGTTGCAGACAGCTTTGTTGCAATTGACTGTCTTCTTAAAGACCGTCCCGAGGATGCAGACAAGCTTATAGATGCAATAAAGAATAACTTTGAAGGCTATGAAGAACTCAGAGATTATCTTCTCTCCTGCCCCAAATTCGGAAACAATAATGAAATTGCAGATAAGGAAGCAGTTGAAGTTACATCAAAGATTGCCGATATTGTCGCATCAAAGAAGAACTATCTCGGTAATCCTTTCCGTCCTGATTTCAGCACTCCGTCAACACATCTGCTTTACGGTTATTGGGTCGGTGCACTTCCCGACGGCAGAAAGTCAAGAGAAATGCTCAACTACGGTATTGACCCTCTTCACGGCGATGCAAATCAGGGTCTCGGCTTCCGTACACTTTCACAGATGAAGCTCCCCTACGACAAAATGTGCGGCGGCTGTGCATCACATCTCGGTATTGACCCCAAATATTTCAAGGGTGAAACATACGAAGCAAAAGGCCTTGAATTCAGAACAAAAATCGTCAATCCCCTTTTCTTCAATCCATTACAGCAGGGCATTTCACCGTTTTATATGTACCTCAACATCACAACTCCCGAAATGCTCAGAAAGGTGCTTGACAACCCCAAGAAATATGCTCCCAGCGGTGTATATATTATGAGAATTCACGGCACATTTGTTAATTTCCTTGACCTCTCACCTGCAATTCAGCAGGATATCATAACAAGACTTGACCCTAAATCAACAGGTGGTATAGAATGCTGAAAATATTAGGACTTGACATTGGCACAACAACCATAAGTGCTGTTGTGGCTGATGCAGAAACAGGAAAGATTCTTGACAGCAGAACAGTTAAAAATGATTCTGTTATCAGTGGCACTAAGCTGCAGAATCCTGAAATCATAATTGACACAGTTCTCAGAATTAAAGATGAACTGTCTGAAAAGCATTCACCCCTGACTGCAATCGGTGTTACGGGGCAGATGCACGGAATTGTGTATCTTGACAAAGAAGCAGAAGCCGTAAGCCCTCTATACACCTGGCAGGATGAAAGCGGAAACAAGACTTTTAAAGACGGCACTTATGCATCATATCTTACAGAGATAACAGGTTACACAATGGCATCCGGTTTCGGTCTTGTTACTCATTTTGTGAATAAAGAAGAAAACAATGTTCCTGAAAATGGTGTTACACTCTCAACAATTCACGACTATCTCGTTATGAAGCTGACGGGCAGAAAAACGCCTCTTATGCATTCGAGCGATGCTGCAAGCCTCGGTTGTTTTGATCTTGTAAAGGGAGATTTTGACGAAGTAGCTCTTGCAAAAATCGGAATTGACAGAAGCTTTCTTCCTGAAGTTTGTAACTCCTGTGTCATTGCGGGGAAAGACAAAAACGACATACCTGTTTCTGTTGCTATCGGTGACAATCAGGCATCAGTTTTAGGCTCTGTAAGTGATGAAAACAGTATTCTTGTAAACATCGGTACAGGCAGTCAGGTTTCTGTTATTACAGACAAGCCCAAAACACTCTCTGACGGCGAGACAAGACCTCTGAATAACAATAAATTTATCCTTGTGGGTGCTCCCCTTTGCGGCGGAAGAAGCTTTGCTCTGCTTCATAAATTCTTCACTGAATGTGCAGAAATCTTCGGCGGCAACAAAGATGATGTCTATAAAAATATGGACAAGATAGCTGAAATCAGCCCCGATGAGCATTCACTGACAGTTGATGCCCGTTTCTGCGGCACAAGAAAAAATCCCGATATTAAGGGTGCAATTTCAGATATTACCGAAAGCAATTTCAATCCTGCCGAACTCACAAGAGGATTTTTGTACGGAATGGCGAATGAGTTATATACTCTTTTTAAGGACTTTGGAATTAAAGGTTCCGTGCTTGTGTCTTCGGGCAATGCCGTAAGAAAAAGTGCAGTTTTAAGGCACTATCTTGAAGAGCTTTTCGGTATGAAGCTTTATGTCCCTGCACACACGGAAGAAGCATCTTTCGGTGCCGCAGTTTTTGCAAGTGTTGCATCGGGAATCTATGAAGATACATTTCCGGCAGCAAAGCAGATGATTCATTATCAATGAGGTGACACAATGAACCTTAACAAACCACTATTTTTCAAGAAAAACAGAGTAAGAAGAATATACACAGGCGGAAGTCAGTTTGCATCGTTTTTCGGTGATGACAGTACAGAAGGCTTTTACCCCGAAGAATGGGTATGCTCTTATGTAAAGGCACTCAATGAAGGCAGTGACATTCCCGATGAAGGTATTTCTGTTACGGAAGACGGAGAAAAGTTCGACGAGCTTCTGAAAAACCATACAACAGAAATGTTGGGTGAAGGCAGAACAGAGCTTGGAATTCTCACTAAAATTCTTGATTCATCAATAAGACTTCCCGTTCAGTGCCATCCCGATAAAGAGTTTTCACGAAAGCACTTTAACAGCGAGTACGGTAAAACAGAAAGCTGGATAATCCTCGGTGCAGGTGAAGATGCCTGCATCTACTTCGGCTTTAACAAGAGATACACAAAAGAGGAATTCAGAGCCGCTTTTGACAAGGATGAAAGCGTTCTTGTTTCAATGCTCAACAAAATTCCTGTGAATGTGGGTGATGTTTTCCTTATTCCCGGCAAAGCAATTCACGCAATAGGCAAAAACTGTCTTCTTCTTGAGGTTCAGGAGCCGACTGATTTCACTATTCAGCCCGAAAACAAATGTGGTGACTATGTTTTAAGTGACAATGAAAAATATTTAGGTCTTGACCCCGATATTGCTTTTGATTGCTTCGATATGGAGCTTGATTCACTCGAAAAAACTCTTAAAGCGGCAAAATGTGAGCCTGTTAAAGACGGAAATATTGAAAGACTTATCACCCACGAAAAAACACCCTGTTTTGCTGTAAACAGATACAATGTAAAAGATGGGAAGGTTTCACTTCCCGCTCCGAGCGTATATGTAGTTACAGACGGCAACGGAAAAATAATCTGTGGTGAATTTGTGAGAGAAGTTAAAAAAGGTGATTATTTCTTCGCTCCTGCAGTAATCGACGGTAAACTCTTTGCCGAGGGTGATATGAAGATTATCCAGTGCGATTTACCTATGAAAAAATAAAATTCAGAGTTGATAATTGACATGACCATTAACGCAACAGAAACAAATTCATACATTATTTTTTTTTGGTTTATAACATTTTTTTCATTGTTTCTATATTTTCGTTTCAGAATCCTTGCAAAAAAAATGATAACCCGAATTGGATATAATGATAAGTTTTCTTCCAAATATATCAAGCCGAATCGATTTATAAAAAAACATTTTAATATTAAAGAAAATCAGATCCCGAGATTTTTATATTTTGAATTCTATTTTGCGCTGTTCTTTATTGTTCTGATGATAATTGAACTAATTCTTTGTGCTTTTGTTAATTTATTCCCTGATTTTCTTATCCCTCTTTCTATTCTTATAATTGCACAACCAATAATTGCATTCTTAAACTTAATATGGCTTCTTATTCTTGATTTCATATATCTTGATTCATTTAAAAAGATAAAAAATAAGTTTAAGAAAAAAGAACAAAAATAATCAACCATTCAAAAAGCAGTTGCTGAAAACACAGCAACTGCTTTCATTATGCACAAAACAAGTAATTTCCATTTATATATATTTAACAAAATTTAATTTTCACTAAAAATGGTATTTTAAATTAAAATTATGAGAGTTATAATTAAACTCAAAGGGTTGATTCCGATGGTTTAATTATAAAATTATAGAATAAAAACTATTAGACAAGGAGTTTAAGTTATGAAAAATTATATTCCTATTTTTATTATTCTGTTACTTACGGTTCTCATTTTACCCTCATGTAATAATGAATTATCAGAGAACAACAAAACTCCTCTATATTTCGGAGATGAAAATGTAAATCCCGATATGTTTGATAACTGCGAAGCATATAAAAAATCTACACATTATGAAATATTTGAGATAAAAACCGAGAGTCCATTCAATACATACTATTGGTATAATATTTATGATAACGACAATAATATTGTATTGCACGGCGGCAAGGAATGGAATGAACCGAAAATTACAGAAAAAGACGATATTGTATCTGTTACAATCAACAATGGGACTCTTGCAAATATCAGCATATATTATGATATAAACAACAACATTTTGTCTGATGAATATAACAATGTTCTTGCACAGAATAAGTCTGTTATTTGTTATTTTTCAAACAGCTGTTTAATAACTACAGATGCGTTTGACAATACAAAATTATTTGAAAAAACAGGACGTGATTTTGCTGATATGCCCATTCCCATAGAATCAGCAGAATTTATTGATGATGATGCTTTAAAAATTTCATACTATACATTAAAAGACAATAAACTCATTACGGAGATAATATCAATTAACGGTTTTGTCGATGAATTATCATCTGTTCTGTCCGATATGAACATAAGCAATGCTGAAAGAACGAATAAAATTTCAAAAATGGCAGATGATGAAATAAAACGTGCAAAAAAATACCAAGCTCTTATAAAAGAAGAATATAAAAAACTAGAAAATGAAGAAATAGGATATGAATATGTTCCGTTTGATTCTGCATATCAGACTCTTGATGAATATTGTGAATATCTTGAAAAAGAGTTCGATAACAATATTGAATTTTTCAATGACTATGCAGCTGTGAAATTTCAGGGCGGGACTTACGGAAGCACATGGATAGCAGAAAAAACATATGAGTGTGCAAAAGACTATGCAGACAAAATACAGGCATTATATGAGTATTTAAGTTAACCAAATAGATAAACACAAGAAAGCAGTTGCTGAAACACAGCAACTGCTTAATTTTATGCTTTACATATTATTTTTTAATCCACGGAGTTGTGAGAATACCTACATTTTTAAGGTTGTATTCATAGCTCCATTTTTCGTCTTCTTCACGCCATGCTGAGGGGCCGTGCCATGAATGTGATATATCCGTAAGATGAACAGCGCCGAATGAATTGAAACGGTGTGTGAAAAGTTTTATATCGACCTTGTGTTTACCGTCAGAGAGTCCCTTGACAAGAAGTTTATTGGGAGAATAAACAATATTACCCTTGTCTTCACCGTCAACGATAACCTTTACGAGACCGCCTCTGTATCTGGGGACTGTAATGAGAAGCTCGCCCTTGTCTGTTTCTGCTTCAAGGTGATATGTGATGTTACCGCCGTAGAAAGGAAGTCCCTGCGGAACAATATCACCGAATGCAAGCTTTTCTGCCTTTTTGCAGATTGTAGCTGTTGAGCCGATAACTCTTACACCGAAATCACCGAGAAGATAGCACCATTCTGTGTTTGTACGATTACCGAGAGGTAATTTTACAGTAATGATGTTCTCTCCCTTATTTATTTCAGGAAGTGAAACTTTCTTGATTGATTTATCAACATACCAGCCGATAATTTCATTTGAAACTTTCTGACCGTTCATTGTGATTTCAACAAGTTCTGCATCTTCAAGAGCAAGAACGGGATTTTTGACTTCAATCTCTGAATTTATGGTGAATTCAAGTGTGATTGAGTGTTTTATTTCTTCTTCGGGGATAACCCACGGCTGGGGTACGGAGCCGCCTCTTTCATCAAGACCGGCTTCTGCTCTTGCCACATTGTCAGCAAGGAGAATTTCTTCGGTATCGTGCCATTCGCCGTCGTCTGTTCTGAATCGGCACATATCAAGCAGAAGAACATTATCTTCATCGAGAGTGAAGTCTACAAATGTGGGGATTTTGACATCTTCACAAGCTTTGATTTCAGTCATTGCACAGTATTCATCATTTCTGCCGTCTTCAATCTTGACAAGCAATGAATCAAAGTCATACATTTCCTGTTTAATAACTGTTTTTCCGTTTGCATAGTCAACATCTGCAGGATAAATTTCACCTGAAATTGTGTCATAAACTGTGACTTTTTTATCACCGTCAAGATAGATTCTTACATCCTTTGATGAGAAAACATCCTTGTTGTAAGGATTACTTGCGTGAGAAACAAAGAGCCACTGACAGTCGTTATCCTGACGCATCTGATAAATAAATTTATCTGCGAGTGAGCCGTTTGCATAACGGATTGTGACTGTTCTGTTATCTTCAAGTGCTGAAAGAAGCTTTTCACGGTCAAATGAAATCACTGTGCTGTTTTCATAAAGAGCCTTACCTCTTTCACTCGGTACGGCATTTTCATATTCGGGAGCAGACCCCATAAATATAAGCTTACCACCGTTCTTTACGAAATCTTCAAGTCTTTCGAGAGTTGATGAACGCAGTGTCTCACAATCGGGCACAACAATAGCATCATATTCCATTTCACCGACTTTAAGAGGATTTGTACCCTTTTCACAAAGAGTCGGGAAAAGTGACTCACTGATGAAATTGAAGTCTATACTGCCTTTCAGAAGCCAGTCTGTGACATTGAAGAATTTTTCATCAAGAGCATCACGGGCAAGCTCTGATTTATCGTTAGGTCCCCAATGAAGCCAGAATGACTCAACCGGATGAATAACACCGACCTTGACAACAGGCTTACCACGAGTCATTGCAGTATAAACTCTTGCAAAATGGTCTTCAACATAAGAATATTCTTTCCACCAGGGTGACTGATAATGGATTGATGCAGGATAGTCACGCTTTGCTTCACCAGCCATTGAAACCCACGACAGATGCGGAACTCTGACCGTTATGCCCAAAGCCGCCTGCCAGTCGCCCTGAAGCTTATGACCTCTGAAATCGAAATCCCAGCCTGTTACACCGTAAAGCTCGGAAAGTACACCCTCTCTGCCAAACTGATGACAGGCTGACTGAGCTTGTTTTGCAGTTGTGAACTCGAAGCTGTTGCAGAGCATATCAATACCGGGCAGGTCAAAACCGCGGTATGAACGCATTGCTTCACCGAGAGCTGCAGTCTGGCTGTGAAGTGAGGGCTCTTCCATCATATGGCCTGTGAGATACAGCCCGTTTTCACGGCACCAAGAACCGCATACATCAGCAAAAGCCTCTGAAAAACGCTCTGAAATATGGTCGTGATAACGGTATCGGGTAAGACTTACTTCATTTTTCTTATCCCAGAAAAGCTCGGGAAGAAAATCGAGAATATCGTCACCGTAAGCCTTTTTGTATGTTTCGGGAATATCATCTGTCCATGGAAGATTGATATCGTGTTTATCGGTTGAATTATTGAGTGTCTGCTTTCTGCAGAACTGAGGCTCATCTGTAAAGATAGCAGGAACGGCATCACCGAAGTCATCACCGACTGTTTCTTTGTATCTTTCGTGTGTAACTTCGACAAAACGTTTTACGGCATCTTTGCTGAGAGTATCAAGATATGCCTGATTATTATACCAGCTTGATGAAGAACTGATTTCCATATAAGCATACCATTTTGTGCCCTCAGCTGTATCATCTTTGCTAATTCTCTTATATGATTTAAGATATCCCTCACCATCAAGAACAACATCATAAGCTGCCAGAAAGTCACCTTCACCGTTTCTGCCGCCTTCACTTCTTGAATCGTTTATGTTAAGACTCGCTGAGCTGTCCTCATATGAATCGGGCGTAAAGAGAAGATATCTTGCACGGTACTTCTTATCCCTTGTTACAAGACCGCCTGCAGCACCTGAAGGCCATCTGTCCTCATCATAGAGCCAAGCAAGCATTTCTTCTTCCTTAGCCTTTTCAACACAAGCCTTTACAATATCCATATATTCATCGGAAAGATAGGGTGTTGCCATACCTGTTCTTACGTGCATATGGAAACCGCCAAGTCCCATTTCCTTGAACACTTCAATCTGCCACTTGAGCTCTTCTTTATCAAGCTTACAGTTCCAAGCCCAGAATGGTGTTCCTCTGTATTCACTTGTGGGATTTTTGAAAAGCTCTTTTGAAAGACACTTTTCACTGTTCTTTTTATAAATCATATTTTCACCTCAGATTAAAAAATCTTTTTATCAATTTTACCCGCAAAGATATTATTTTCCGTAACAAGGACTGATTTATCAGGATTTTCAGAAATAATACCATATGCGGGGGAATCTGTTTCTTCGGGAGCAAGAAAAGCATTTTTGCTGACTTTTATCTCATAAACCATAGGTCTGAAAATGATATAGCCCCTGCTCTTGCCGTCTCTGCCACACGGTCCGTCAAAAATATTATTGTATATTTCAATATTATTATGAGGTGCATCTCCGTGATGCCCTATAGCAGGAAAACCGTTACACTTAAAAATATTATCATATATTTTTATATTGCGGCATACAGTATCATCACGCTTGAAATCTATAAGAGTGCGGTCACAGTTGTATACGGGACCGTATGAGCCTTCACGGGCAAGGTCAATCTGAATTTCTTCATTATACAGGTCAACATTGACACTCGTATATGTAGGGCCGTCAAAAACACAATTTCTGACAACTGCATTTTCAGTTGAATTGATTTCAATCATATGCCACTGAGAGCAATGCACAAACCTGCAGTTTTCGATTGTTATATTTTTGCAATGAACTGTGTTTACAAGGGTTGACTTTTCTGTCATATTCTCATTACCGTCAAAAATACCGCCCGAAATCACGACATCATGAGTCCCCTCATAACCTCCCCAGTCAACTTCAGAATAGGATGCGAGAAGGTATTTTGTCAGAGGCTCACTTTTATCACTTCTGAGAATAACTGCTTTATCAGAAAGCTTGAAAACCTGATTTGAATAGAATATAAGCGCATTTGAAATAAGATATGTGCCGTCGGGAAAATAAACCGTACCGCCGTCTTTCACTTCATCAATACACGACTGCAATTCTTTTGTATCGTCGTGAATGCCGTCAGCAAATACATTTTTGTTATCAAGTACATTTACAAATTTCATAAAAATAATCTTCCTTTATCAGAAATCAAAATTGTTATTGTTTCTTATATTTTCAATTATTCTGCAGGAAGAAAATGCAAGCTGCTTGCAATAATTGTAATAATCTGTGTTTTTGCCGTCAATGAAATCCCTGAAAGCTTCAATCTCTTTTGACATAACAACATTCTCATCTATAACAGGATAAAGCTCTTCTTTTCTGCCGTCATTATAATATCTGTCAATCCCGGTAAGTTTTGAAACAGATTTAACGGTAATAGCGCCGTTTTCACCGAGAATACGGCTGCCTAAAAATCCGTTTGCAGTTTTTGAATAAGTTATTGTGATCGTTTTGTCATCATAAACAAAAATCAGAGTACCTGTACAGTCTGCACCTGATTCCAGAAAGCCAGAATGAGAAATCACGTTCACGGGTTCACCGAATAATTCAAGCGCAAAGTATACACAATATACACCTAAATCCATAAGTGCACCTGTACACATTTCAGGATTGAAAATATTGGGGTTTTCTCCCCTTTTGTATGCAGCATATTTTGATGAATGCTGAGAAAAATCTATACTAGCCGTTCTGATTTCACCAAGGTCTGCAATTGAATTCATTATTACTCCAAGTCCGTCAGAATGCATTGACTTCATCGCTTCCAGGAAAACAAGATTTCTGCTGTCAGCAATTTCATAAATTTCTTTAAGCTGTTCACTTGTCACAACGGCAGGCTTTTCACATATAACGTGTTTATCGTTCAGAAGGCACATTTTTGCCTGTTCATAGTGCTTTGAATTGGGGCTTGCAATGTAAACTGCGTCAATTTTATCATCAGAAACCATTTCTTCAAGTGAAGAATAGTATTTTTCAACATTATTTTTAAAAGCAAAAGCCTTTGCTTTTTCTTCACTTCTTGAATAAACAGCATAAACAGCTACGTCATCAACATAAGCTGATGAAGCAATAAAACTTTCTGTTATCCACGATGTGCCGACAGTTGCAATATTCATTCAATACATCCCCTTTTATTGTATAATATAACATAATATATTTTATTTTTAAATAGTTTTTTTATAAAAACAGTAGACAATAGAGATTTTTTTTTATATAATTAAAATGTTAGATTATAGCATCTGTTTTATAGGAGTAGTTTTATGATAATAAGACCTTATCATGAGAAGGATAAGAACAATGTCAGAAATATCTGCATTGCAACATCAGTCGGACACGATGCACCTGAGAAGGAAAAACTTTTTATTCTGAATCTTTACTGTGATTACTATATTGAGCAGGAGCCACAGAATTGCTTTGTACTTGCTGATGAAAATGATGATGCGGTAGGTTATATTCTCTGCAGTGAAAACCTAAAAAGGTATACAAAAAATATGTGTACATACAGGTCTCTGATAAAATCAAAAGGTATAGCGAAATATCTGTATTCCTGGGGTGAAATCTTTGCGCATCTTCCTGCTGCAACTAAATGCAAAGCTCATATGCACATTGATATTCTTCCGCCCTATCAGCACAAAGGCTACGGCACAAAGCTAATAGATGCACTGAAAGAGAATCTGTCTGCAAAAGGCATAAATTCTGTTATGCTTGTTGTTAACAGTTCAAATAAAAAAGCAGTTAACTTCTATAAAAAGAACGGTTTCAGAGCTTATCTGAATTTTATAAAAGGAATTCTGATGATTCTTGATTTCTGAGGTGATTGAATGGAGATTATGAATGCTGTATTCTTCATAGTTTTTTCTGCCATAGCCGTTTCCTACGGTTGGGGTATGAGAGGCACCATAATCGGCGGTGAAAAAGGTGCAATGCTTCCCGGAGCATTTATGGGGTTGCTTATTGCTGCTTTCTCAGGCTCTGAGGTTCTGGCTTCTTCACCGTGGATTCTCGCAGGCGTTGGCGCACTTGGTATGTATTGCGGAGGCAATATGACCTATGCTGACACTCTTCATCTGACTATGAGTGAAAAAAATCCTCCTCACTTTGTAAGAAATATGCTCGGAGGAATCTTTCTCAGAGGCGGAATATGGTTCGGTCTTTTCGGCGGAATTGTTTCTCTGTTTATTTCTGCACTTTCAGGGGCTTTCAAAACCTGGCAGTTACTTATATTCTTTGCACTTATTCCTGCCTTTGCATTTGCTTTCTTCTATATTTTCAATAAGCCTTTCAGACCTGAAGAAAATGTTTTTCCCAAGCTCTATTTCTCAATTAAACGACGTGAAACCTGGGGCGGTCTTCTCGGAATTCTTATTGAAATTGTCATATTCTCTGCAGTTTTTAAAGACTGGTCAACACTTGCAATGACTGGCGGCACATTTATAACAGGAGCTGTAGGCTGGACTATCGCACAGCTTCTTCAGATAAGAGCTCTGCTCCCCGCAAAAAACGGCAAACGCCTTTTTGAAAATCTCAGTCAGAAAAAATATATTGACGCCTGGAAGATTATGGAGTGCGTTCTTGGTGCACTCGGCGGAATGGGCACGGCAATTACTTTTTTACTTTGCAGACCTCTGTTTAAAGAAAAACTGACCACAATTGATACAAACGGCTTTCATTCCTGCATACCTGAAAATAAAGTAACATATCTGTTGCTTATTCTTTACATATTCATACTGTTTGCTGACTGTCTTCAGTATTTTATCAGACCTGTTCAGAACAGAAAATACAACAGAAAGCTTCTGAAAATGAAGCTTATCACAAAAGAGGATTACAAAAAAGCTATCAGTATAAATCCTGATGAATGTATTTCATATGTAAGATATAAAAAATTCTGTGAACATTCGGAGTTTGCCGTATACTGCATTATCCCGTTATTATTCTCAATGCTCGGTGCACATCTTGTTGCTGCATTGGTTGCCTTCCCTGTATTACTGCTTGTTCTGTGTCAGGAAGCAACAGAAAAATGTATAAAGCTCAAAAAAGATGATATTGCTATAAAAATCACATATCTTCTGCCCGCATTTGCTACAATGGTGCTCATTGCAGTCTCAAAGAAGGCACTTCCGATATCAGTTACAATGCTGATGTACACAGTTTTCTATGAGCTGTGCTTCTATCTGATACTCAAGCTCATTGAACACGAAAGAATTTTTCTTTCAAACAGTGAAAAAACAGTACACGGGTATTTTTCACTATGCTGTGTAATCATACTTATAATGACAGTTTTTATATAGGAGAAAAAATATATGCTGAAAGATGTAAAATATTTCATTATCGATATGGATGGCACATTCTATCTCGGAGACAATATGATTGCAGGTGCAAATGAATTCACAGATGCTCTTCCCGAAAAGGGAAAAGACTTCTATTTCTTCACAAATAATTCATCTCACGATGCCGCTGAATGTCTTCAGAAGCTCATTAAGATAGGCTACCCTGTGCCGGAAAATAAAATCATTATCTCATCCCACGTTGCAATTGATTTCATTAAAAGAAACAGAAACGGAAAAACAATCTATCTGCTGGGTAATGAAAATTTCACAAGAGATTGTGTAAAAGCAGGACTTAATCTTGTTGATGTCAATCCCGATATTGTACTTTTAGGTTTTGACACAACGCTCACATATGAAAAAATCAATAAGGCTGCAAATTTCATTGCAAATGGTGCTGAATACATAGCTACACATCCTGATAAGAATTGCCCTCTTGCAGTCGGCTTTATGCCTGATACCGGCTCGATGATTGAAATGTTTGCCGCATCAACAGGCAGATATCCCGATATAATAATCGGCAAGCCTTACGGACATACGGTAGACTTTGTTACAAACAAGCTCGGCTGCAAAAGAGAAGAAATATGCTTTATCGGTGACAGACTTGAAACCGACATCGCAATCGGTATGAAAAACGGAACAAAGAGTGTTCTTGTTTATTCAGGCGTTACAACACCCGAAATGTATGAAAAATCTGATATAAAGGCAACTGTTACGGCAGAAAGCCTTAAATATCTCAAAGAATATATCTGACGGAAAGGAATTGATATTATGAGTGAAAACATCAAAAAATGCTGGTATAAAGAAATGGCAGTTTATCAGATTTGGCCCCGTTCATTCTGCGACGGCAACGGTGACGGCGTGGGCGACCTTAAAGGTATTCTGTCAAAGCTTGATTACATAAAGAGTCTTGGTGTTGACGCTATCTGGTTCTCCCCTCTTTACGAATCACCCGGTAAAGACCACGGTTATGACATTTCAGACTACAGAAAGATTGCTTCATATTTCGGCACAAATGATGATTTCAAGGCAGTTCTTGACGGTGCTCACGAAAGAGGCCTCAAGGTTATTATGGACCTTGTCATTAACCACACATCAGACCAGCACGAATGGTTCAAGCAGAGTAAAAATCCTGACAGCCCTTACAGAGATTACTATTTCTGGAGAAAAGGCAGATGCGGAAACAAGCTCCCTCCAAACGACTGGCAGTCAAACTTCTCAGGCAGTGCGTGGGAATTCGATAAAGAGGCAGACGCCTGGTATCTTCACCTTTTTGCAAAGGAACAGCCTGACCTGAACCACGATAACCCACAGGTCCGTCAGGAAGTAAAGGATATAATGAAGTTCTGGCTCGATATGGGCGTTGACGGTTTCCGTGAGGATGTTATCACTTACATTTCAAAGGATGCAGGACTGCCTGACGGCTTACCTATACCCATCATCGGCGGTATGGAGCATTATATGGACGGCCCTCACCTTCACGATTATCTTGCCGAATTCAAGAGAGATGTTCTTGACAACTATGACAGTGTAACCATCGGCGAAGCTCCTATGATGACAACAAAGAAAGCTCTCAAGCACATCACAGAAGGCCCCGAACAGGTTCTTAATATGATGTTCAGCTTTCAGCATATGGAGGCAGACTGCTTCCTCAACAGCTGGCTTCATACTCCTTTTAATCTTAAGAAGCTCAAGACTGTATACAACAACTGGCAGACAGAGCTCTACGGAAAAGCCTGGAATGCAAACTACCTTGAAAATCACGACCAGCCCAGAGTTATCAGCCGTTACGGTAACGAAAAATTCCGTGTTGAAAGCGGTAAAATGCTCGCTACAATGTATATCTGTCTTTGCGGTACACCCTTTATTTTCCAGGGACAGGAAATCGGTATGACAAACATATCACTTCCCTCAATAGATATGTATGAAGACGTTTCAACAGTTACCGTTTACAAGATGGTCAGTAAGATTCTGCCAAAAGAAACAACAATGAAGATGGCAAGATATGCTTCAAGAGACAATGCAAGAACTCCCGTTCAGTGGAGTGCCGAAAAGAATGCGGGCTTCACAACAGCAGACAAGCCCTGGTTCCATATTAACCCCAATTACACGGAAATCAATGTTGAAGCTGCTGAAAAAGACCCTGATTCAATTCTTCATTATTACAGAAAGCTTCTTAAGTTCCGTAAGGAAAATGAAATTGTAATTTACGGTCAGTATAAAGAGCATTTCCACGACAGAAAAGATCTTTTCGTTTATTCAAGACATTATCAGGATAAGAGAATGCTTGTTATCTGCTCATTCAGTGATACAGATATGCTTTTCACAGCTCCCGACGGATTCAATCTTTCTGAGGGTGAACTTGCAATGTGCACATACAATAACCCCACAACAAACGGCAACAAATGCGTCCTCAAGCCCTATGAAGCAAGGGTTTATATGTTTTAATAAGGTGATATAATGTCAATAATCAGAACTCAGGCTTATTATAACTCCACCACCGGTGAAGATATGATAAGAACACTAATCTGGAGAAATGATGAACTACTGCCAATGGGTGTTGTGCAGATTTCTCACGGTCTGACAGACCATATTGACCGTTATGACAGATTTGCAAGATTTCTTTGTAAAAACGGCTATGTTGTATGCGGTAACGACCATTTAGGCCACGGAATTGCTGCAGCAGAAAGCGGTAAGCTCGGCAACTTCGGTGCTCCGGACACAGATATCCGTATGGTTGACGATATGAATGTGCTTGCTAACATTATGAAAAAGAAATACCCCGATGTGCCCTATTTCCTTTTAGGTCATTCAATGGGTTCATTCCTTGCAAGGCTGTATGCCGCACAATTCGGTGACGGTCTGTCAGGACTTATTCTCTCCGGAACAACACATCTCGGCGGAAAAATGTCAGCCCTTTCTGAATGGGTGCTTCCATTCGGAGAAATGATAGGTGCTGACAAATATTCAGATACAGGTAGTGAAGTCCTCGGCAAAATCACTGCAAGGTACTTTAAAGAAGATGATGAAAGTGCTTGGCTTTCAGTCAGCCGTGAAAACAGAGACGAAGCATTAAACGACCCATATTTCGACTATCCCATTACAAATGCAAGTGCTATGATTGTAGCAAAAATGCTTCTGAGAGCCTCTTCAGATGACTGTTATGCAATGATACCTCAGAATTTACCCGTATTTCTTATTTCAGGCGGAAAAGACCCTATAGGACTTTTCGGCAGAGGCGTACTGAGCACCTGCGACAAGCTCGAATATTACGGCATTGACGCACAAATGAAGATTTACCCCGGACTCAGGCACGAAATACTTAATGAGGACGACTACGAGGGTATTTATAACGATATCCTTGAATGGCTTAACAATAACAATATCTACACAGGAGATTACATATGAAAAAATCAACATTTCACTTAGGTGAATTTAATCAGCTTGACAAAGTTTTTCTGACTTCAGACAACGGAATTGACTGCGAAAATGTGTCTTCCGTTGCATTTGACGGCGAAACGCTTTATATAGCTCAGCCTGACGGCGTTTTTGAATATGCTGACGGCAAAATCAGAAAGACAAATATAAACGCAGCAAAGCTTTTCTCCGCAGACGGAAAGCTCTATGCTGCAATTTGCAACACTCTTGCCGAAATCAAAAAAGGAAAAGTCAAGAAAATTGCAGAATTTGATACTCCCGTAAAGGACATTTCTGTAGCACTTGACGGCTCATTCTGGCTTATTACAGAAACAAATCTTTATCTTAAAAAAGACGACGGTTTTGAAGCTATTGTTGACCTGCCCGAAGCAACAGAATGTGTTGCAGCACTCGATAACAAATCAAAATACGGCGAAACAGTTTACATCGGCTCAACAGTTGAAGGTTTTATGTCAATGAAGGGCAAGCGCCGTCATTGGGCAGAGCTTATTCCCGAAATGACTCCCGTGCTTTCCAGAAGCATCAACTGTGTTGCCATTGACGGGCTCGGTCATATATGGGTCGGTTCAGATGAAGGCTTAAACATCTATGACGGCAGAAATTTCTGGTTCAACGGAAACGATTTCTATTCAGTCCCCGCAGGTTCTTTCAATGATATGTTCTTCGCAAAGGACGGCAAGAAATACTTTGCCACAAACACAGGTATCATAACTCTTATAGAGGGTAAGATTTCATATTATTCATTCGGGGCATGGCTTATGCATCCCACAGTAACAAAGCTTACTGTTTCAGATAAGGGCACAATTGCCGCCGTTACCCCCCGAGGCATCAGCATCATCACCTCAAAGGTTATGACTCTTGAAGAAAAAGCAGCTCATTACGATGCTATGGCAGTTAAATACTTCACAAGAAATGAAGGCTATCAGGTTTCAAGAAAACTGCGTAAATACGGCGACCTTGACTCAGGCTGGCTTCCCAATTCAGACAATGACGGTCTTTTCACAGGTCTTTACTGTGCAAGTCAGTGCTTCCGTTATGCTGTTACAGGCTCTGAAGAAGCAAAGGCTAACGCAAAAAGAGCTGTTGATGCTATGATAAAGCTCACAGAAATCACTGGCAAAAAAGGTTTTACCGCAAGAGCTACAAGATACTCTCACGAAGAGAACTTTATGACAGGCAACCGTGAAGAATGGCACATATGCGAAGATAATCCCGCCTGCGAATGGCTTGGTGAAACATCAAGTGACGAAATGACGGGTCACTACTACGCATACGGCATTTACTTTGACCTTGTTGCAGACAAGAAAGAGAAAAAGAAAATTGCAGAAGTTGTAAAATCAATCACAGACCACATTCTTGAAAACAACTTCCACCTCTGCGATGTTGACGGCGTACCCACAACATGGGCAAACTGGGAGCCTGACCTTCTCAACAATGACGACAGATGGTATTACGAAAGAGGAACAAACTCACTTGAAATTCTTTCGTTCCTCAAGACAACATACCACGTAACAGGTGAAGAAAAATACAACGATGTATATAATATGCTTATAAAGAAGCATCATTACGCAATGAACTGTATGCAGTACAAGTGTGAAGACGGTCACCTCGCTCACATTGATGACCAGCTTGACTTCACAAACATCTATCCCCTTATCGTTTACACAGATAACGAAGCACACAACGAAATTTTCAAGATGGGTCTTACACATCATTTTGACTATGAAAAAATTGAGCGTTCACCTATGTTCAACATCACTTACGGTGCACTTACAAACAACCCCTGCGATATCGAAAATGCCGCAAAATCACTCTCAGAAATGAATCTTGACCTTATCCGCTGGCCCGTTTTCAACAGCTACAGAAAAGATATTGTCTGGGATACAGAGCAGGAAGCAATGGGTGCTCCCGCACAGCTTAAATACCCCGTTGAATACAGCTCAAGAGTTCTCGTTCATTATGACGGCAATCAGTGCGTATGCGACTCAGGCTGCGAAGAATTTGTAAATGTAAACACAAAGACCGTTAACAGAACATCTACACTACCATCAACGGGTGCAAACGGCACTTGTGCAATGATGCCCTACATCTATCTTCTTCCCTACTGGATGGGCAGATATTACGGTCTTTTAGGTGACTAAGGAGGGATATCTGTGTTAGGCACATTATTCAGTTATATTAAGATTGCTCTTAAGCCTCTTACTGCAGTTATAATGATGATTTCAACGCTCATCTGTCCCACTCCCCCTGCAACAGAAAAAGCAGAAATTACAAATGAATTCGGTTATTCACTCATTGATGCTTTTCTTTGCGGGCAAGGAATTGATGAAGAAAATGAACTTTTCTATGCATCAGGCTCCCTTTCAGCCATAAAAATCTGCTGTCTCGGAATTATTGACAAGGCAACAGGTGAAGTTATTAAAGAAAACCTCGATGCTCTTCCTCAGGAATTCAAAAATCAGGATTACAACCATATTGGTGATATTTCTGTTCAGAACGGCATAATCTATGCTCCCGTAGAAAATGAACCTGAAACACACCCTCTTGTGTTGCTCTATGACGCAGAAACGCTTGAATACACGGGTACTTATTATGCTGTTGACTGGGAATATCTCAAAGACGGTATTGCGTGGTGTGCAACTGATGAAAACTATCTTTACACTTCTCAGTTTAATGATGCTGACAGACTTGTTGTATACAACATAAATGATATGAGTTTTTCACATACCGTTATGCTTTCTGAAACTGTTCACAGAGTCCAGGCAGGCGATGTCCTTGACGGCAAAGCATATCTAAACTGCGACCCCAAAGGAGAAAACAAAACTGTTTATGAGATTGACCTTGCAACAGGTGAAGTAAAACTTCTCTTTGACAGAAACACAACCGGTTTTGACACCGAAGCAGAAGGTTTAAGTGTAATGAAGGATGAAAACAATGAGCTTGTATTCACTGTTTCAGATTACAACAAAATTGTTTCAACATTTATCAGAACGTATAAATTGAAATAAAAATAGCATATCAGCAAAAAAACCATCGGTTACAGCAACCGATGGTTTTTAATTTAGCTCTCTAAAAATTCAGAAATCAGATTCCAAACCTTTTCATCCTGAACAGTCATACGTCCCCAATCAAATTCTGCTACAAATTTCTTTTTACTTTCGGAAGTAGCAAGGGCTTTTTTCTTATTCATCTTGTTTAATTTGGCAACATAATCATCCTTATACATAACGGCATCCTTGGTATAATTCGGGTTGTGCCATTTTTCAGTTTCAAGAAGAAATTTTATGTTTTCTTTTCCTTCAAGTGCATTTTTCAGAACATCATAAGAATCAGCCCTTTTGCACATTGGGTCATTATCCGAATAAACAAGCAGCACCTTTGAAGCTGTCTCTGAAAGTGTTTTTATGCCGTCATAATTAACATACGCAGGGTTTGAATTATTTTCTGTTTCCATAACACATTTGCAATAGCCTTTGAGAACACCGCCGAAGAATGAAGAAACCATTCTTTCAACAGAAACAAAGCCTGATATGGGAATAATATGTGTGATTTCAGGATGAAGTGCAGTTATATTCATCGTTGAAAAGCCGCCCCAGCTGTGTCCGATAACAGAGAAGCGGACATCCTTGCATTTTTCTTTAAGCGCTTTCATACAGTCATCAAGGTCACACAATGACTGAGACAGACCGCCTGTGTTTTCACCGCCTGATTCCATACAGCCTGTATGGTCATATGCAAATACACGGTAACCTTTACGGCACAGCATTTCAATTTCTTTCATATATGAACGATGTCCGCCGCCGAATCCGTGATCAAACACAATTATCCTGCCGTCAATAGGGTTATCATAATTGTAAAAGTACCCCTGAAGCATATGTCCTTTTGAAGACTGAAATGAAAAAGGGACATTACGAAGTCCCTCAAAATCATCTGAAGAGAAATAATATGCTGTACCGTTATCATCACATCTGACAAAAGCAATATTCTTATATATATCAATAATTTTCTTTTCAAACAGCATTGTAATCACCTCATTTTGATTATAACATATTATTCCGGATTTGTCATCATTCAATAAACAGTAATTTGTCGACAAAAAAAAGACTGCAGATTTCTCCGCAGTCTTTGCAAAATCAATATGTGATTTTAAGTGTCTTGATTTCAAAGGGTCTGAATGTAAAGTCGTAGCTTTCTGCAACACTCTGAACCTCTTCAAGCATATTTGTGACTTCAACCTTCTTAGCACCATCGAAGAACTTAATTGAAGAATTGGTATATGTGCCCTCTGTTTCATAAAGTCTTGCGATGAATGCCTTTTCATTATCTTCACAGGGTTTGATTGATTCAACAATAACATTTGCAGCCTCGGGAACAACAAGTGCAACAGCTTCAAAGTCACCCTTACCCTGCACAACAGGCATATTCAGCTCATAAGCAGGTCTTATAACATCTTCTGTTGTGAAACCTGAGTTATGAGGAAGGAATGAGTATACAGTCTTGTGAACACCCTTATCACCAACATAGTCAGGTCTGTTACCACCCTTATGAAGTGAAAGACGCATCTTTCCGCCTTCAACAGTAATACCGTATTTACTGTCGTTGAGCATTGCAACGCCGAAACGTGTTTCTGAAAGGTCTGTGAATTTATGGTTAACAACTTCAAACTTAGCCTTTTCGACAGAATCATTTCTTGTTGTGGGACGCATAACATTACCGTACTGAATCTCAAAACGGGCAAAATTGTTCTGAACAGATGTATCAAATGCAGTTTTTAAGAATCTGTGGTCATCCTGCCAGTCCATAACTGTGTCGAATCTGACTTCTGCAGAATCTGCGAAGAAAATCATATCCTGAGTGATTGATGATTTCTTTGAAATTGAATACTTACTTCTGATAATAACAGCAGCAGCACCGACTGAAACAACCTCTCTTGAAAGAAGAGATGAGTTATCATTGAATTTGCATTCAATGTCAGCATCAACATCCCAGTTATCCCAATGTGCAGGCAGGTCTTCTGCCATAAGGAATGTGTTAAGAGGATAACCCTCACCGCAAAGCTCACGGTTTGCTCTCTTATCAACGAATGAAGAAATATAGCCCTTAGTGTCAAATTTTACGTCAGCAAAGGGAGTCTGAACACCTGCATCAGAAACAGTAAGAACTGTTGAAGCATCAGCTGAGCCCTTCACAAGATTGATTTTAACTGTGCCGAACGCAGGAACTGTAACACCGCTGATAACAAGAATATTCTTGCCGTCAAGATTTTTATAAGCCTGCTGCTTACATGGCATATCTGCAATATAGCCTTCTTCACATTCAAGGAAAATGGGGTCATTTCTGTCAAATGAAAGAGTATTGGTAACAGTGACAACATTGCCTGCACCTGTAACGGCTTCTGCGATAAGCTTATCAGCAGTTGCAAGAAGCTCACCTGTCTGCTTGAGTGAAAGTTCATGTGCTCTTGCAATACATGTACCGGGAAGAATATCGTGGAACTGATTAAGAAGAAGTGTTTCATAAAGAGGATGAATCTTTTTGTCACTTGCAACCTCATTATTCTTTACCGCATTTACAACTGTAAGATATTCTAAGTCTCTGAGAGCCATTTCTGACTTTCTGTTATTGTGCTTGATGTTGTGCTGATTTGTAAGAGTACCTCTGTGAAGCTCAAGATAAAGCTCACCCATATATGTGCTGGGATTCTTGACATCCTTTTCAACACTCTTCATAAAATCGCTGACTGTTGTGTATTCTGCCTTTGCGCAGCCGTTGAGGTCCTTGACTCTGCGTGCAGTTTCAGCCATTTCATACTGAGGTCCGCCGCCGCCGTCACCGTAACCGTAAGCAATAAGACGCTTATTTGTTACACTTCTTTCCTTGACGGAGTGAGTTTCCTCAATATTACCTGTAACCATATCATGGAGTGCTTCGGGAGCAGGCCAACAATGAGTTTTGTTGAAGTGTGTGAGAACCTTTGTGCCGTCAATACCTTCCCACCAGAATGTGTCATAGGGGAATTTGTTTGTATCGTTCCAGTCAATCTTTGTTGTAAGGAAGTAGTCAACTGCACAGCCCTTCATAATCTGAGGAATTGCTGCTGAATAACCGAATGTATCGGGAAGCCAGAAGCAGTCTGATGTGTAACCGAAATGCTCTCTTGTGAATCTCTGTCCCCAAAGGAACTGACGGACCATTGATTCACCTGATGTGATATTACAGTCACATTCAACCCATACGCCGCCGTTGGGCTCATATCTGCCTTCAGCAACCTTTTTCTTGATATCCTCGAAAAGCTCGGGATAATGTTTAAGAATCATATCACCGTGGCAAGCAGATGACTGTACGAATTTATATTCGGGATACTGCTCCATAAGAGAAATCTGGTTTGCATATGTTCTTGCGCACTTTTTGATTGTTTCTGAAGACATCCAGAGCCACGCTGTATCCATATGTGAGTGACCGATGATACCCGCAAAGGGAGCTTCGGGGCCGTTCTTGACTGCAAGAACTTCCTTTAAGAAAGGATGAGCCTCTTTCATTGCGTTTCTGAAGGTTTCTTCATCAACATCCTCATATGAGTAATAAAGTCTCTTGTGAACCTCATAGAGAGCATTTACAAGCTGACCTCTTCTGTATGATGATTCTGAAAGAGATTCGGTAAGTTCGTTGATGACCTTCAGGTCAAAATAGAATTCCTGAATGAATTCATCCTTGAGGCAGATATCAATACCGTCAAAATGATAGTTATACTCTCTGAGCTTAAGCTCTTCAAGAGGGTCACAGCCCATATATGTATGACCTGAATAAACTTCAAGCGCGATATCGATTTTTTCACCGGCTTTGACATTCTGTTTCAGGAGGTCACAGTAATGGTTGCCATGGCCTGTAAAAACTATTTTTGTTGCAAATGTGCCGAAGGGCTTGCCGTTTACCCAAAGAAGTGTCTCATAACCTTCTGTGTGGGGCATAATGAAGAGATTTTTGCCGTCAAGCTCTGCAGGAACTGTAAAATCAGTCTTGAACCAGCAGAATGACTCATTATCACCCCATATATATTCACCTGCTTTAGCCTCGGAATACTTTGAATCTTCAGGGATTTCATAAAGTCTGTCAAGAGTCTCATATGCTTTGACAGAGTCTATTTTTGCGACCTTTTTGAAAAGCAGAGGGTCAAGGATTGTTTCAAATCTCTTGAGCTTGCCGAGCATACGGTCGATCTGTTGTGATGTGAGCATATTTTTCTTCCTTTCTCATCAAAGAATGATATGATTATATCATTAAATAACAATAAAAACAATCACTAAACAAAATTTTTATGAAGTAAAAGATACAAATAAAACCTCACTGTTATCAATATCAAAATGAGAAGCCGGAATCTGCATAAGCTCACCTGACTTCAGTGAATTAACCTTTGCTCTGTATGTAATACCGCCGAAATAGCCCTTCTCACTTTTGGTTTTGTAATATACATAAACAGGGTTTTCATAGTTTTCGGCAGAAATATTTCTGATATTGAAAACTGAGTCCATTGCAGTTATTTCAAACTTCTCTGAGTGGACAGATACATTTTCTGTGAACTCAACAGAACGTATAACGGTAAATTCCTCAAAAACTATATTACTGTCAGCAGTTTTTGCATTTTTCTCAAGCACTGTTACCTGAGAATTTATCAGAAGAGTGGTTATAACAAAGTCATATACCTCACCCTCGGTATCCACAGCCTGTATTTCAAGGAGTTTTATATTATCTGAGGTATTATTTTTAACCGTTATCATACATACATTATTTACTGTTCTGTCACTGCCGTCTTCAACAAATTCACCGCTGTATGTACCCACAGAAATCACCTCATAGCCCGGATGTAAATAATAAGGAATGTTTTCAGCATCGGACTGAGTCTGTTTATCTGCGTAAAATATAGCAACACATAAAGCTGAAGCAATAAGTATTACTGCCACAGTTATTATTGATATGATAATTACTTTTCTTTTCATTATATTATCCTTTCTGTCATAAAACAGAAACCTGCCTGCTCAAAAGAACAGGCAGGCAACAATTAAGAACCAAAAACATTGTTATCAGCTGTGGGAACATGATAACAGATTGTATCCATACCCTCAGGAGGATAGAGATCACAGCCGGCAGCTTCCATAAATATTGAAACTCCCTCCCATGACGGTATCAATACGGGGCAGGCGTGCGGCTCCTGATTTGACCCGATCATTTCACAGTCTGAAGCAATGCACGAGTTAAGAGCAAAGCTGTCAAAGCTTATACAAGGTCTTATATAAGTTTTTCTCACCACAGTGCCCTCCATAACTCAACAAGTCTGAGTATGAAAGCCACTATTCTTTCAAAAAAGCTTATTACAGAGCTTGTAAATCCGTCTTGTTCATCTGTTTCTTCAGGTGCTTCATCAACATAGATTGTGTCAGTTACAAATTCATCACTGAGGTTGCCGTCTTTGTCTGCAAATACTATTGCGTAAGACTGCTCTCCTGCTTCGGTAACAGTAAATGTGAATGTCCATTTCTTGTTTCCGTTTTCATCTATAACACAATCTGTGACTTCATATCCGTCAACTGTAACACCGACTACTTCTTCAGGTGTTGTAATTGTTACGGTAGCCTGATTACCCTGAATAAATTCATCATTCTGCCATTCAACAGTAACACTGTCAGGTGAGAAACTCTCATCTTCCTCAAGTGCTGTTGAATAACGTCTGTAAGCCATAACTGCAGCTTCGGGAGTTGATGATGTAACTGCAAGCATAAGTCCCTGCTGCTCCTGTGCAGCCTCTTCGGCATATGTCCATTTGAAATTGGTAAGTGAAACAATTGTTTCTGAATCATTTATAATAATAATCGGATATTTTGTTTTATATATACCGTTTTCAAGTGCTGTCTCATCCCAGACAATATACTGAGTAAGACGTCTGAACATTTCCGTACCGCCTTTAACGGAAATAACACCGGGAGATGCATAACCTGCATTCATAACAAGCAGATTTGTTTCTGTGGTATCATTAACCTGACCTACAGTTTTTATACCGAGCTGAAGGCTTTCAGGCTCTACGGCTCTGTCTGACATAATGTGGAATGCTATTGCCTGACCTTTTGTGAGATAAAGCTCATTATTAGGACCTGCATCCTTATAAACATCACTGAGCAATCCACCGTCATCAGGGCTGAGACCTTCATTACCAAGATTAGCAATACCGTCTATAAATACAACACCCTTTGAATATGTATCATCTGAGAGCGTGTATACAGAGTCATAGAAGGTGTTTGCATCAATCATACTTGCCTTGACTTCAATATGATTCGGTGCATATTCTTTATCACGGATATAAGCATCTTTGACTGTCTCTGTCATAACAGATGAATCCTCAACACCTGCAGGATCATAAATTCTGACAGAGTCCACATAAATCTCATAAGCATTGTTCTCAGCATTTTCATCATACTTCATATCAAATGCTTTAAGATATTTCGGTGTGATAACAACTCTGTATGTGCCGTAATTAAGATCTCTTGATCTTATAACGGGTACCTGATAAAGACCGTTCTTATCTGAATCCGTGTCAGGAACAAACTTATTATTCTCGGAATCATAACCGTATCCGTAATAAGTCTGAACTATATAATTCTTGACACGGGTACCTGTCTGCGCATTGTAAACAGCAACGATAACAGAGCCTGTATCGAAATTTGTCACACTGAACAGGTCAAAGCCTGTACCGCAGAAAGTAAACTCTGCTGTGGGTTCTTTTCTGAGTGAAGCAGCATCAACAGAAACATATTTTGCACTGCCGAGACTGTATGTTATACTGCTGTCTTCATAAGCACTGTCTTTACCGTAAACATTGTTGGCATCTGCACTTGCAAAGCTGAATGTGCCAGGTCTGTCTTCAGCCTGGAATTTATCAGCATATGTCTCGCCCGCTGTCTGCCACTTATAATCACCGGAATCGTTGAATGTGAAGAAAGAATCCTCATAATAAATGTTTGCTGCAGGAATTACGGTTACTGTTGTATAGAAATACATACCGTTATTTGTGACAAACTCATAATAGAAAACTTCTTCATCACTCATTGTCATATTTGTAGGTGTATAAATAATCTGATCACCGCTGATATGAGCAATTCCGTTTTCAAGCGAGAGTTCATTTACTCCGTCAGAAAGCATTGTAGATGCATAATCCTGTGAATTGAGAATTGTTCCGTCAGCAAGATTTGTTCCGATTGCATTTATCTTACCGTTACCTGACTTGATAAAGTCATTGACAAGAACACTTATTTTTACGGGAAGACCGTAATCTATAACGATTTCATCGGGAATAATGCCTTCAACATAGAGAATTGCGAATGAAACATGTGTATTCGTATAGTCCGTTACATTCGGAACCTCACCATGGCCTGTATAAACTGTTGTTCCGTCACGGAAATATGTTGTGGTAACAAGCATTCCTTCGTCATCAATTACAGCACTGCTGGGGTTATCACCACTGGATACGGAAATAGAATAAGCTGTTGTTTCGTTGAACAGTCTGTAACCGTCAGGCAGCTCTTCTTTTGCAACAAGTGTATATGCAGTATATTCACCTGCACTGTTAAGAAGAATATCCTTTGTCTGCACCTGTCCCACGAGAACTCTTTCTGCAAAGGGAACAACAATACCCTCATTATTGACAGGCTCACCGTTCTCATTAACTAGATAGAATTCATAGCTGACTGCAGCCTGCTGCCAGCCCATTGACGGTATCGGGAAGACCTGCTGACACTTATTGCCTATATAGTTGATGTAATCTATGTATGCATATTCATTGGTGTCATAAATACCTGCAAGTCTTTCACCTTCTGCAGAGCCTTCAAGATAAGCATAATATCTGAGAGTGATTTCATCTCTTGTGATATCACCTATACGCCATTCAAAGGTCTCATTCAGAATATCATATGTAACATATTTACCTATTATCTTACTTGATGCGGCATCATAAATATTGCCGTTAACAAGAGTTGAATAAGCCTCAGTAAGAACACCGTTTGAATTTGTATTAAAAGTAATTGTTTCGTGAACGGTATACTCATTTCTTGTACCGTCACTGTTAAGTGTCCATGAGCCGATCTCAATAAACGGAGCAGGATCAAGAGTAATTGTTGCCATTCCGTTGTCAAGAGTAAATTCAGGTGCAAACTGAAGATTGAAGTTTTCACCCATTTTATCGGTTACAACAGCATTGTTTGCAGCATAAACAATTGTATCAAGAATTGAGTCATAAGCCTGCTGAAGATTACCCTCTGCATAATAGAAATAATCCTCATTACTTGCCATTGTTGTCAGGATATCACTTGTAAGTGAACCGGGAGTACCTGCATCATAACCGATTGTGAACATTGTTGCACCCAGACCGCTATGATAGCCGTCATAATAGTCAAGATCAGGCATTCCGTCAACAGTAGTACCGGAAGGTGCTTTCAGAGCTGCTGCAAACCAGTTTTCACCGTCAGTGTTAAAATACTGTGCTGCAGGATATGTTTCCGCGTCTGCAATGTAGGACTGAAGAACGGAGTGTGTTTCATCACCACGCAGCCAAGCTTCATATACGCCGTCAGGGTCACCGGTACCGTACTCAACGTGAACTCTGTTGAACACAAAAGGCTCACCGTCAGACATAAATACAACATACTGCATTTTATTGGCATCAGGGTCATCTTTTGATGCTTCAAGAATATCATAACAAGTCTGAAGACCGAAGTCGTAGTTTGTACCTGCGGTGTTGTTGTATGCAAGAGAGTCTATCTGAGCAACGAGCTCTTCTGATGAATCAGCTGACATAAACGCACCCTCAGCAGTACCGTCACCGGTAACGATTTTGTCTTCTGTGCTGGATGTTGCTGTTGTGTAGTCGGGTGTAGTGTCTGTAATGCCGTCAAAATTATTTCTGTAACGGTCAAATGTAACAATAGCAACACGGTTATTGATATTTGTATTTACAATCTGCATTGCAAAATCTCTTGTGTCAGCAATTGCATTCTCAAGTCTGTCACCGTCATTCATACTGGATGAATGGTCAAAAACAATAACAACATCAACTGACTGAGGAAGAGGAACACCTGTAACGGAAAGCTCAACTTCTGTAACACCTGATGTCTGGAAGTTATACCCTGCGGCATTATTAGAAGCTGTTTTGTTAATACGAACTGAACCTTCGTGCGGATACTGAGGATAATCCTCTGTTGGCTCCTCATAATCTTCAGTTGAAGCATTGATTGTTGTTTTTACAGTCTGAGTAACAGGATTACCTTCAATATCTGTTCCCGTGACTGTAAGAGTAACCGTGACGAAACCGTTTCTGCCTGTATATGTAAGCAAGCCGTTTTCATCGATTGTTGCAATGCTTTCATCAGACACTGACCATACTGTATTCTCAATATCAGCATAATTCAAAGTGTATCTCAGAAGCTGCTCTGTGTCGCCTTTTTTTATGTTATATCTGTTCTGAAGCACATTTGTAATATCGTCAGTACCACGGAATGAAGACACTCTTATCTGCAGCTCAGGGCTATAGTCGTCAGCAGAAGCTCTCTGGTATATATACATAACCTTTGAGGTTGAGCCACCTGACAGACGGAACTCATTGGAAGAATTGACAATAAGTGAATTCGGTTTATTGCCTGACTGATATTCAACTGACTGTTTTGAGTACAGCATATGCAGTGAGTTCACATCATAACCGAAAAGATAAGAATCAGCCGGATATTCATCAAGAGTTGCAGTTGTTGTAACTCTTCTGTATGGGCTGTATGATGTATCGGCAACAAAAGCAAGGTATTCTCCTGTTTCTACATTTCTGAAGTAATAATATCCTTCAGTTTCACTTTCTATACACTCCCAAATATTACTGTCAACACTATTCAATATCTGAGTACCTGCGGTTGATTTTGTAATAATACAGTTTGCGCCCTTAAGACGGTATTCATCACTTGCAATAACTGCTGTATCAGACATAATTACGGATTCGCCTGCAGTATTTGAAGGTGAAAACACATAAAACTCTCCGGCTACGAATGAATTTGTCAAAGTGAATATATCAGAAACAGAAATATCCTGTGAATGCACTTCAATTGTTGTAGTTGAGGTTGCAGTTGCATATTTTCCGTCAGAATCGGGTATAAGTGATTTTGCCGTAACAGTAAATTCAACCGTACCGGGATTGCCTGTATATGTAACAACTCCGTTGTTGTCAATTGCTGCAACATCGGGATTGCTTGAAGACCACTCATACTCCACATATGAAGAATTGATAAAATGAACAGGCTTTGGCATCAGTGTTTCAGTCTGGAACGGACAAACCGAATTACGAACCATAGTTGTGTTTTCAACATTCACATACTGCGATCTGATGTGAACATAAGGAATAAGCTGAGTTTCTTCATAAATATATACATTGGATACTTCACCTGTTGAGCCGTCACTGAGTCTGAAATAGCCGTTACCACTGAGTCTTATACCCGAATATCCTGCTGTAACATTTCCCGAATCATCAGTAACATCAAATGTTTCCGCATTCTGAAGTCCCGTACTACTGTATTTCCATTCATACAGCTGAGCAGAATTTGCAGTAAGGTCAGCAGCAGTTGATACAGAGCCTGCATCAGCACCTGCCCAGAGATAAGTGGAATCTCCTTCATTTTTAAAATAAAAATGTCCGTCCGTACCGCTTTCTTCAGCAATCCATACTCTCTCTGTTGCTTCAAAAGGTATTTCGACATAAACAGTATTGTCAGCAGTGTCAGGCTGAATAACAACATACTCTTTTTTTAGATTATTGCTGTCATAGTGTACGCCTGACATAACAGAAGCGGCACCTATCGAATCTGATGAAACAACAACATATGACTTACCGGCTTCAATTGTATCTGTAATCTTAAATACTCGCATCGGCTCAGACATAACAGTGGGTAAATATGTAACTGTTGCCGAAGCTGAATTTCCGAGTGTATCGGTAACAAGATATGTAATATCTACCGTTCCGCTGACACCCTTGAAGGATACGACTCCGTTTTCAACTGTTGCAACATTTTCGTCAGATGATATCCATTGAACTGTTATATATTCTCCGAAGTTAGAATAAGTACCTTTAAGTGTTAAGTTTGTTTTGTCGGTTACTGAATAAACAATATGTTCTGTTTTATCAACAGAAACACTGTTTTGTTTAAGTGTAACAAAGGGCTCTGTAACAGTTTTTTCATAAAGATACTGCTCGTCAAGACTTGATTCGGCTGCTGCACGGTAATTGACATCACTACTGTATTCAACACCGTAATCTGTGTCTGCAACAATTTTACCTGCTGAATTCATAGTCCAAATTGTTCCGACTCTTGAATTATCGGCTGTAACACCAAGGTCAAGTGCGCCGTCTGCAGCTTTTTCAGCGTAAAGGTATTCTCCTGTTTTTTCATTGACAAGATATACGTTACCTGCTGAATCAGAAACTGCGGACCAGACTATGTTATCATCGCTGTTGACAATGGACAACACACCGTCTCTGTCTTCTACCGTAACAGGACACGCAGTCATTCGCATATCATAGTTATTTGCATTTGTATTGAATGAGGGATTGCCTACAGCTGCTGCTGAGCCTGAAGTATTGATATTTGCAATGATATATGATTTACCTGCAATAAACTCGTCTGTGAGCGTATAAACATCAACAGGTCTGGCACTGCGGCTGACAAGAATATTGACAGACTTTGCAACTGTTGTTTCTCCGTCTGTTACAACATAATTGATTGTTGCTTCACCGCTGCCTGCAAATGTGACAAGACCGTTTTCAACTGTTGCCACAGATGTATCAGTGCTTGACCAGGTAACATTGACATTCTCACTGTTTGTTGTAAAACCTGTGAATGAACCGTCAAGCATTATTGTGTCACCGTATGTTGCTTCATAGAATTTAAGCTTCATTCCGTTAACATCAGAGCCGTCTTTTTTAAGTGAAACAACGGGGTTGTATTCATCAGGCGTGGTGACTGTGCTTGTTGAACCTTCTTTTGTGTAGGTTGTTTCCTGATAAAAATATAAATCAGTTCCGCTTGTATCAATTGTATAAGCCGAGCCGCTCAATGCAATTTTATAGCTTGAAAGATTTGAATTGGTAAGTTTATTATTGCTGAAAGACCACTTCGCAGCTGCGTCTGTTGACTCACTGAGAGTAAGACCTAAATCTTTTGGCTTCTTAGTATTACCTGTATGGGTTTCAGCAATGTACGAACTGCCGTTTTTTAACAAATATCCGTCTGAAACAGTCCAAACTGCAGTATTTGCAGGGTCTTCTATATGAATTGCATTACTTTTTTCATTTGCATTTTTTACCGTAACAGATGCACCGTTGAGAACACGTGTTCCTGTGCTTGTTGAAATCGCATATGTATTGTCTGCCGAACCGGCTGATGCGATAACATAATTCTTACCTACAGTTATTGTCTCAACCAGCTCATATACGGTATATGTTTCACCCGGAGTGACAATTGTTTCTGTTGTATAAGCAGGTGAAACGGTAATTGTCTTTGTGTCAGAATAAACACTACCGTCAGCTGCTGTAACAGTAAGAGTAATATCTGTTGTGCCTTCTGCCCTGTATATCAGCTGAGCATTTTTGCCTGCGGGCAGAACTGTAATTATTGAATCATCACTGACAGTCCATGAGTAGGTTGCGCCTTCGATATTTGCAACAGTACCGTAAATAACCTCACTCTCACCCTGTTTGCCCTCGGAATCACCGTTAAGCCTTACATACGGGTCAGTTGTGAGAGGATTGACTCTTTCAATTTTCTCTGTTGTATAAAGACCTGATGTTGTGTATCTTGAAATTTCAATTGTTGCGGGGCAAATCTCAAATGCACCCATTGTAAGTGTGTTTGTTGAAGTAGAACTGTTTGAGTTGCTTGAGTAACCGACATAGCCGCAGTTCATATAGGTAAACGTAAGCGTCTCGTTTGTATAGCCGCTTGCACCCCTCTGAGCAGTATCGGGAACGGGAATTCTTATATTCTCGTCTTTTGCGATATAGTTGACAGCACCGCCGATATAATCATCGTATGTGCTTGAGTGGTTATGACCGAAAAGGAAGATAATATCAAGCTCTTTACCGTATTCATTAAGAACTTCAAAAAGATATCTTGAATAAAGGTTATCACCATAGGTGCCTCTTGACGAGTGATGAAGAGGAACATGTGTAATAACAAAAACAGGGCGTATATCACCTGTCGCAGCAAGATTTTCAAGCTTTGCTTCAACATTCGCTGCTAAAGCCTGAACAGTGGCATCGTAGCCGTCCCTGTCTGCCTGACCTGTCTTAAAATCATCTTCGTTTATTGAGTAAACAACAAAATCATCAAACTCATAAAACCCTGTAGGTGTCAGAGCACTGTCTGCAGAGTCATGATTACCCTGAACATAAATAAGATTGCTCTCGTCATAGCCTTCATAAACAGACTGAACTGTTTCAGTTACTTTGGGAACCTGAATTTCCGGGTCCTCGGAGTCGGCTGTGTAGTCACCGCCGAACAGAAAAGCATCGGGAGTTGCTGTTATTCCGTCTGCGATGGCAGCATTCATCATATTTGTAAGATTTGTATAGCATGTATCTGCCTGAAAGTCAGATGCTGAAAAAACTGTTGCATAAGCATCAGCAGCTTTTGCAAAAGAGGTCAGCGTTCCGGACGGCAACATAGTCAGAAGCATAACAAATATCATAATTAAAGACAAGGATTTTTTAAAGCAGTTTTGTGTCTTCATAATACTCACCTTAAATAAAAATAAATTTATTTATTTTATTATAGCATATTAAAAAAATAAAGCAAGCGACAAAAGAAATATATATGTAAACATTTCAACAAACATAGGCGACATTTCTGTACAATATGACAAAACAATCCATATTCTTTCCAAATTAGTAAAAGAAAAGCATATTCAGAGAAATATAAATTATTGACATAAAGAACTGTGTCTGATAAAATCAGAAATGGTGGTGATTACTATGAAAAATTATCGCTCCGATTTTATGATTACAGCTCATACAGGGTGTGAAAACACAATTCAGAATTCCATTGAATCAATAAAAACAGGTGCTGCTTCAGGCGCAGATGTTGTTGAATTTGATATCCGTTTTGACGATAACAAGCATCCTGTTCTGTCTCACGATGAGCCTGCAGGCGATGAAGTCTCTCTTGATGAAGCATTTTCTGTTGTAAAAGCTTTTGATAAACTCAAAGTAAATCTTGATATAAAATGCACAGACAACCTGAGAAGTGTTCAGTCTCTTGCAGAAAAACACAACCTGCTGCACAGAGTCTTTTATACAGGAGTTTTCGAGAAGTTTGTGGAAAGTGTCAGAAACGACAGTCCGGAAATACCCTATTACTTAAACCTTTCTGTAAGCCCTGAATCCGAACAGACGGATGCTTATCTTGAAGAACTGGTGACCAAGGTAAAAGACTGTGGTGCCGTTGGTATAAATCTTCATAAAGACGGCTCTTCTGTGAGGTTATGTGAGGTTTTCCGTAAACACAATCTGAAGGTCTCCGTGTGGACAATCAATGACATAAATGAAGCAGAAAAAATCATCACACACAGGCCTGACAATATTACGACTCTTTTCCCCACAGACATTATTGAGTTGCTCAACAAGTGACACTGATAATATTTATCAACAGGCATATTTTTCAGAATAAGGAGTTTAAGATATGATAAAATACGAACTGACAAATTATGATATTTTTCCGAAGGTATTCCCCTGCGGAAAAGAAATTGAAGTTACTATAAAGCCTCTCGGTCTTCACGTTGCTTTTTCGGGTGAATACACAATTCAGGTGAGAGCATTCAATGAAGGTAATTCACAGCGATACCCCGAAAGAAACAATCTGAAAGAATACACTGCTTCCCCCTGCGCAGACGGATGTCTGAGATTCACTCATACATACAAGGATGAACAGGAGCATTATATTGACATATTAAAAGATGGCAAAAAAGTGGTAAGACTGTCTGTCTATTCCCTTCTCGATGACCTGGTGGGCAGGTACCCCTTCCGTGGTGACCTGCATATGCATACCTGCCGTTCAGACGGCAGACAGGCACCTGCAATTGTTGCCGCACAGTACAGAAAATACGGTTATGACTTTCTTGCTATCACAGACCACGACAGCTACTATCCGTCACTTGAAGCAATCAATGCCTACAAAGATGTTCCTATAGAATACAACCTTGTTACAGGCGAAGAAGTGCATCTTGAAGGGAACGATATTCACATTGTCAATTTCGGCGGAAAATACAGTGTCAATGCTCTTATGCCGGGTGATCACCATATGGATGTGGGAGACGGCAAGGACCTGCGATCAATTAACGGCAACTGCCCCGATATAATCTCTGTTGAAGAATACAAAAATCAGGTAAATGAGCTTATTGAAACGCTCAATATACCTGACGGTATAGAAAAATTCACTTATGCTTCCTGTGTTTGGATATTCAATCACATCAGAAATGCTGACGGTCTGGGTATTTTTGCGCACCCATACTGGCTTCAGAATGTTCTGCAGGTGCCTGAAACACTTACGGAATATATGATGGCAACACAGCCGTTTGACGCATTTGAAGTGCTTGGCGGTGAAAGATATTTTGAGCAGAACGGATGGCAGACAATAAGATATTATGAAGACCGGGCAAAGGGCAGAAAATACCCTATTGTCGGCAGTACAGACAGTCATTCCTGCGTTCACAATGAGGGCGCACTTGTTGCTTCAACAATTGTTTTCGCAAAAGAAAACACACGCAAAGACATCGTTGATTCAATCAAAGATTTCTACTCTGTTGCTGTTGATTCAATCAGCAAGGAGCTTCGTGCTGTGGGTGAAATGAGATTCGTAAGATATGCAACATTCCTGCTTCGTGAATTCTTCCCTCTTCACGATGACCTCTGCTTCGAGGAAGGCAGGCTTATGAAAGACTATGTCTGCGGTGACAAAAATGCAGAAGAAACACTCCGCTTTATAAGCGGCAGAATGAAAAAACAGAGAGAAAAATACTTTAAATTTTAATCCGGAAAAAAACATAATTTGTCAGAATGTTTAACCAAACAGTTCTGCAAATTCCGATTTTTCACAAAAAATGACAGTCTACCGTATCAGAGGAAGACTGTCTTTTTTAATTATCTGAATATTATTCTGAGCCACTTTTTCATCGAATCAAGCCATATGTGATTGTATTCGATTATCTCAGTCATTCCGTCGCAGGTGTGTTTATCGCAGGTTGAAAGTCCGTGACCTCCGAAAGGATAAATATGAAGCTCAACAGGAACCTTGTTATCTGTCAGGGCCTTTGCATAGATGATACTGTTGGCAACAGGTACACATCCGTCTTCTGCAGTGTGCCAGATAAATGCGGGAGGTGTAGAGGGAGTGACATGTTTTTCACAGGAGAAATACTCTTCCTGCTCTTTATCCGGTGCGTGACCGAGAAGATTGAAGAAGCTTCCCTGATGTGTCTTGTGGAAATCTGCAGAAATAACAGGATAACAAAGCACTGAAGCATTGACACATTTACTATCGGGAAACACCTCTCTGACCTCTTTACAATCAAACATTGTTGAGTAGTGTGCAGCAAGATGTCCGCCTGCAGAAAAACCCATAATCGCAATTTTTGAAGTGTCACAGTTCCATTCATCAGCTTTTTCATAAATCAGTTCTACAGCTGCGGCAACCTCTCTTATCTGTGACGGAAAGCGATAAGGATCAACTGAATATTTAAGCACAAAAACATTGAATCCTTCAGGCAGAAGATGCAGAGCAATTGGCTCAGACTCTCTTTCAGAGCACATACCGTATCCGCCACCGGGACAGATAATCATACAAGGTCTTTTTATATCCTGACGGTTCATTTCTGCCATATTATAAGGCAGATAAATATCAAGTGAAGGATTTTTTCCGTCTTCACCTATAAATTCAAAATAATCTCTGAGTTCTAATCTCTCGTGTTTCATAAACAACCTCTTTTTCCGTTTCTTCTGTTTTTCAGGGACACTCTGTTATCTCATAGAAAACAACATTTCCCGCTTCAAGAATAACATCAAGAGTAATTACTCCCTCAGCAGCTGTAACTTCAGCTTCAGTGGGAATAAGCACTGAATTCTCTTCGTATTTATCACGAAGCTTTGTTGTATAAATTTCTCTTGCTTCCGGGTCAGCAAGTGTGACTGAGTTATCAAGCATCGGATCGTCGGGTGACCAGCCAAAGCAGTCATCACCGATACCGTAAGTCCTTCTGTCTTCCTGCCATTCGTCAAAGAAATTGCAATCATCGTTTACAAGGTATTGTGTAACCCTATATGTTTTACCGTCCTCTGCAGGAATCGTAAGTGAAATGTCAGCTTTACCTTTATAGTCAAGTTTGTTTTTGAAGTTGTAAACAAGCGCACGGATTGTGCCTGTTTCTTCGTCAACGGCACAAAGATTGCCTATTTCCACCTTGAGGCCTGTTTTTAGCTCTTTTGTGTCGGCAGAAAGGATTTTACATCCCTCAAATTTTGCAATATTCTCGGCAACGTGGTAGCTGATTATGGGGTAACCGTCAAGAATACCGTTTGTCAGGAAATTCCAGGATGAAAAATAGTCAGCACCGGAAGTGATTGCCTGAGTGAAAAGTCTTGCATCGTAAGCTGCCTGCCATGTGTAGCCTGTTGTACGGTTGAGAAGCTCGTCACTGTCTGCACCTCTTGTTACACCGCAGAGAAGTCTGCCCTCGTCAATACCGTAAATCAGATTATTAAGACCGTATTTTTCGGCTGTATTTTTCAGATATCCGATTGTTTCGGGAAGAGTATAGCCCTTTGTGAATTTACCGGGACAGCTGTCATAGAATGAGGCTGAAAGGAAGCAGATTCTTGTACCCTTTTTACCGTTTGCATAGTTTGTACCCTCTGCAACATGACGGATGAAGATTTCTTCGTCCCAGAACCCCTCGGTTACGGTCATACTGTGAGCACCCACAAAAACATCTTCACCGATTACATCAATAAGAGCCTGAACGGTATAGTCATAAAGCTTGCAGTAAGCCTCAGCCGATTCCTGAGGATCACCGCTTTTTGCCTTGAACCAAGCTTCATTTTCATACTCTGTCATACAGCCGAAGCGCCAGGTTCTCACTTCGTCAACACCGAATTCATCACACAACGCCTGTGCAATTGCCTTTATGTAAGCATAATATACATGGTAATCATCGGGAGGATAGACATTCATATCAAAGCCACCCATTTCATAGCCTGATGTGAATTTAATGGGCACACCGCCGAGCTTGAGATGAGGCTTTGCACCGATTTCAACAATACCTCTGCAATTTTCAATAAGCTTATCGAACTTATAATCTGTCATTGTTGATGTATCATATGGGTCAACAAACAGATCTCTGTCAGCAGTACCGCCCGTGCACTGCATAAGCTGAACATACCTGACAAATTCAAATACATCGTATTTTTCATTTCTCTCGGCACCTATGAAGGTATTCCCCATATCCCAGAGATTGATATTATCAACAATGTTCGGTACTTCAGCACCTGTTTCGGTAACATCTACCGTTATTTCTGCCGTGCTGATGCCATTGAAAAGGTTTTCTGTTGCAGAAAGCAAGAATGTAAAAAATGCTATAACTGCCGTTATAAATGCCGTAAATCTCATTCTGATTCCTCCGATTATGAATTCAGGTATATTATATATACTGCTTCAAAAAAAATCAATAACAAATTGATATATTTAAATTGACATATCTGTTTCAACTTGATAAACTTAGAATGACTGGAGATGATTGTCATATGTATAAAAAAGCTGATTTATCACAAGCAAAATGGATAGGTACAGGCAGAAAAGGCTTACCTGCTGACATAATTTCATATATAGAACTGAACGAGTTTGAAAAAGCTATAATCACGGTGGGATGTATGGGCACTTACATTCTTTATATCAACGGTAAAAGAGTTTCTGAGGATTTGTATCTGCCCCTTAACACCGATTTTGAGAAAAGATACAATATTGAATACGGTACAGAGCCTTTTGAAGAGGAGTTTGAACACAGGCTTTACTGTCCTGTGACAGATATAACAGAATTTCTCCGCTCAGGCAGAAATGAACTGCGATTTATGCTGGCACCGGGATTTTATGAATGCTATGATTACGGCACAGCAAAACTATGCTGGAAAACAGAAATAACAAATACTGACGGAAAAAAACAGTACATATACTCCGATAAAAATGCTGTTTACACAGAAAACTTCATAACTCACTCCGATATGATAACAGGTGAAACACACAATTACACAAAAAAATCCGATGCTGTTCACGCTGTCACAGTTTTTGAGGCACCCGAAACAAATCTGTACATTCAGAACTGCCCTGCCGATAAGGTCTCAAGGGTGATAAAACCTGTATATCTCGGTAACAACATCTATGATGCAGGAGAAATCTTTACAGGTTATCCTGTTATAAAAAGCAACAAGGCTCAGACTGTGACTGTACGCTACAGCGAGCTTCTGAAAAATGACGGAACACTTGATGAAATGCACATATACGGTCAGCAGACTGTTTATATAACTGATGACAACGAAAGAATTCTGAAGCCTGAATTCACATGGCTGTGCTTCAGGTATTTTGAGGTTACAGGTGATGTGGAAGTGACTGAATGCGAAGTTGTACACGCAGATGTTGCCGTTAATTCCGAATTTGAATGCGAAGACGACACTCTGAACTGGCTGAGAAAAGCATATATCAGAACACAGCTTGCAAATATGCACTGTGGTATTCCGTCAGACTGCCCGCACACCGAAAGAAGAGGTTATACAGGTGACGGTCAGCTCACATGTTCGGCATCTATGATGCAGCTTGATGCCGAAAAATTCTACAGGAAATGGATTGCAGACATCTGCGACTGTCAGGACAGAAAAACAGGTCATATTCAGTACACAGCACCGTTTGTTCCCTCAGGAGGAGGTCCCGGTGGCTGGGGTTGTGCAATAGTAATGGTACCGTATGAATTCTACAAGGCATATGGTGATATATCAATTTTTGATGAAACATTCCCAAAAATGCTGAAGTGGTTTGAGTATATGGAAAGCCACAGTGAAAATGAGCTTGTGACAAGTGATCTGCCGGGCGTATGGTGTCTTGGTGACTGGTGTGCTCCGTCGCAGAATCAGCTGAACAAAATGAACGGAATGACTATTCCTCAGCCGTTTGTCAACACTTACTTTTTCATAAAGGCTATGGAAAACTTCCTTGAAATCTGCCGAATAACAGGTAATATTCAGCACACAGATGCAATTCGCAGCCGTATTGACGCCAAGAAAAAAGCGTTGACCGACAAGTATTTCAATAATGAAACAGGTGATTTTGCTGAAAATGAGCAGGGAGCCAACGCATTTGCGGTTGACATAGGGCTTGGTGATGAACGCACTTTTGACAATATAATAAGACACTACTCTGAAACAAAAAAATATGACACCGGTATATTCGGCACTGATATTGTAACAAGGGTACTTTTTGAAAGAGGAAGAGCTGATGTGGCTTTCGCACTTCTCACTTCCAAGGAGGATGTGTCATTCTTCAACCAGATAAACAACGGTGCCACTACTCTGCTTGAATACTGGAACGGTGTGCGCTCGCAGTGTCACCCGATGTTCGGTGCTGTTACAAAATATCTTTTTGAATATATGCTGGGTATCCGTCAGCAAAAACACTCATATGCCTATGAAAACATAATTATAGAGCCGATGTGTATGAAATACCTGCCGTCTGCAAAGGGAAAAATCACGACGGTAAAAGGTGAAATAAGCATTAAATATAACAAATATGAAATCATAATAAGCATACCTGAAAGCATAACGGCAGTTTTCAGACACAACGGCACTGAAACAACTCTGTCAGAAGGTAAAAATACAATATCATTATAAGCAAAAAACAACGGCATCTGCCGTTGTTTTTTATATAACGATTCTATTGAATGATATAAATTATTACTCTAATGTCACATCACAGAAAAAACCGAGAGTGAGTGAAGTGCTCCCGAATCCTCTGCACGCAGAAAAACCATTGTTAAATACACAGGGATATCCGTATTACCGATACGGGCAGTATAATACGGTGACACAAAAATACCGCATATATCATCGTAGCCGCCTGACTGAACATATTCTGCGTGTTCTGCACTTGCACGGTACATAAGCTCCTCTGCTGTGAGTCCTGAACTTTCAAGTGTGACAACAGCTTCTTCGGGATATTCAAGAAAAGCTGTTACGGGATTCTCTGTTTCGGGCAGCAGCACTGCCGGACTTATAACAGAAGATATAAACACTTAAACTGTAGTGAAAAATACAAATAAAGGTCTTAAAATTCAAGCATACTAACAAGCTCCTTTTTATAGTTTTCTGACTCCTGATACCATATACATATGTGAATCAGAAATCATAATATCTACTTCAAAATAAGGTTTTATAAGTGCAGCAAGCTCCTCTTTACATGGTAAAGGAAGAGATACACTTTTTGCAATTCCCGAATGGCATTTCTCTATTTCTTCACGGCTTGCACCGTGTGCAATTGACAGTCTTCCGCCTTTGTTCAATGACTTTGCAAGGTTTTTTATAAGCTTTTCGGGCTCTGAAAAATGAGGAAAAGCGTTATAAATCATAACCGTGTCGAAAGTTCTGCCGAAGCAATAGTCTTCAGCATCTGCACAGATAATGTCATACTCGGGGAACTTCTTCTTTGCCGCATTCACCATTTCGGGTGAAATATCTATCGCCGTAACCGATGAAACTCTGCGTTTCTCATAATCGGAAAAAAGAACACCCGTACCGCAGGCAACGTCAAGAACACTGACACCTTCACGGACGCCACCCTTGCATAGAATTATATCAATAATTTCCTCATTACGAATCTGTTGAGCGTCCCAGAACTGTGCCTGATTATCAAAAAATGATATAATATCCTGTTTATTCATATGTCTTCCTCGGCTTACCCTTTGTTTCTGAAATGCAATTCACGCATCCCCTCAACCTCATCGCATATGGGCTTGAGATTACAGGTTTCACAGTCAAAATTGACCGTATTCATAATATGATTAAGCGTTTTGGTGATATTGTCTGCCTTCTGTGCAATATCAGCAAATAAATCAAAACCGGCATCGGGCTCTGTGACAAAAATCACCTTTACTCCCCTGACCTCATCAATTTCCTTATATTTTTTTATCAGAAGATTGCCGACTTCTTTGAAGGAAATCCCATCTTTTACTGCTGACTTTGAAACACGCACAGCCTCTTTATGAGAAGAAGATGCTGTACGAATCATATAGCCGTCCGGAAAATAGTGATACTTGATATATTCAATCTTCCTTATGAGCTTAAATGCCTTCTGCTCGTCGGAGATATCATCTGTCTGCACAATTGAAATTCTTGCAAATTTACTGTTATCACTGATTCTATCAAGGTCATCGCCGACAACGATTATTTCATCATTTATATCATCAGTTGTCACAAGGCTCATTCCCGTACCGCTTAATTCAAATGCCGTATCTCTTTGCATAATGACCTGACTGTAGCCTGTGTCTTTTCTGCAGAGAGAGGCATTATACGGGTATGATGTGATGCCGGAAGCTTTAATCTGTGACATCACATCGTCTATAAGTGAATCAAAAAAGTTCATCAGAGCTTCTTATCCCTTTTCATAGTATCATAATGCTTCTGAAGAAGGTCGTATACCTTACGCACAAGCTTCATATCAAGATTGAACCAGTAAACAGCAAATGTCAGAAGGAAAAGTCCGACAATAACTGCAAGTATTATAAGCAAAACTTCCATATCAGTTCACCTTTGCAAGCCCCTTCTGACGGGCATATTCAGCAGCACCGAGTGCCCCCATAAGCTGAGGGTCGGTCTTAAGCTCAACGACATTGATTTTAAGCACTTTTTCAATTGCTTTTTTAAGTCCGTCATTCTTTGCACAACCGCCTGTGAGTGTTATTGAATCGGTTGCACCTGCTTTTTTAGCCATAACGAAGCATCTTTTTGCAACGGCAAGCTGAATACCTGCTGCGATTTCGTCCATAGGCTTACCCTCACCAACAAGTGAAATAACTTCACTTTCTGCAAAAACAGTACACTGAGCAGTAATGGGTATAGTATTTTTTGCATTCAGTGAAAGCTTTGAGAATTCAGGCAGAGTCATTTCAAATGCATTTGCCATAGCTTCATAGAATCTGCCTGTACCCGCCGCACATTTGTCGTTCATTGCGAAGTTTTTGACAGTGCCGTCAGTGTCGATTGAAATACCCTTTACATCCTGACCGCCGATATCAATAATTGCCTTCACTTCAGGATTTGTAACGTGAACACCCATAGCGTGACAGCTGATTTCGGAAATGTTTTCGTCCGCAAAAGGCACCTTGTTTCTGCCGTAGCCTGTACCGATAAGATATGTAAGCTCCTCGGCTGATTCAAGACCGTCAACCTGAGCTATTGCATCACCGAGTGCAATTTCAGCACTTGCAACGGGATTTATTTTACTTCTGTTGGTAACATTTGCAACCATATTACCGTTTTCATCTAAGATTACGCATTTTGTGTATGTTGAACCAACATCACAACCACCGAAATATTTCATATTTTTCTTCTCCTTTATACCTTACCAAGCTAAATCGTCTTCAAAATCAAGAAGTGAAGCATCAAGAGGCTCTTCCTGAAGAACTGTCTGCATATATTTGTTGACCTGTTCACGCATATCTCTTCTTGAAATAGTTCTCGGGTCCATAAGGTCCTGCTGTACCCAGATAAAGTTGACACCCTTTTCTCTTGCCTGGTCGTCAAAAATACCTGTAAGACCGTCCATACCCTTACAGGAAATCTGGTCGTACATAATAACAGTGTCTGCATTATATTCTTCAACGATTCTCCACAGTTCGTCAACAACGTTCTTATATCCGCCCTTTGTGTGCTTACGCATAATTGAGCGCTGATAAGTCTTTGCAAGGTCTTTAAGTGACTGCTCCTTGTCCTCTGTGTCAATTTCAAGATATGAAATCATAGTTTCCATATCCATAACAACGTTCATACCCCAGCAGTTTTCAAGCCAGTTTGCAAATGACGTGTAATAGTTTGCAGGACAGCTCCATACAACGGCTCTGTGGCGCATTTCTTTCGATACGGGAGTTTTCTTCTCATATGCTTTCATCATTATCTTGTTGACCTTTTCGTCAACCTTGATGAACTTTTCATTTGAGCCGCCTGAAAGGTTGAAATAGAATATTCTGTAAAGCCAGAAGCATGCACCCGTCATCTGAGGATAAGGTGTTTTATTGATATCCCATTTCTGTCTTTCATATTCAAGCTGAGTGTTATAGTCTTTCATCCGTCTGAAGTAAGCGTCCCAGTCGAACTTTTCGCCTGTCTGCTCTTCAATGAATTTAATAAGTGATTTTATTTCTTCAACTGCATATTCCTGTACATCTTCACCGTCATAACGAAGAGGCACACCAAAACAGTGTGTGGGAAGGTTAAGTCTTCTGTCAAGGAAGGATGAGTTCATAATTGAACCGTCACAGGGCATATTTGTGCCTATCATACAGCAGCCCATTTTCGGGTAATCGTCTTCAATGGCAACACCTGCTTCTGCACTGGGCAGAGGACACACATCGGCAGGAACACCGAAGCTTTCTGTCACTTCAAGATAAGGAGGTGTAATCTGCTGGTCAACCATTGATGAAAGGAATATGGGCAATGTCTGAAGAGGCATAGGAATGAGATTGGGGAAACCCGTAAACACTTCGTTGGGAACAATTTCATCCATAAGAACGATTTTCTTTGAAAGCTTATTGCCGGGGTTTATCTTTTCATCGGCACGAAGTGAAATATTTATAAGCTTTGTTGTGTGCTTTACAATCATATTGTAATGAAGATGAGCCATACGAAGCTGAGGACCTCTCAGCCCTGCAACGTGACGGTCAACGAAGGACGGTGCAGAAAGATAGGATGCCATCCAGCGGTATTTCCATATACCTTTGACTGTAGAAACCGGGGCCTTGAGCACCATTTTGATCATATCTTTCCAGGTGACAAGCCAACGATAGTAGTCATACATTGTATCCCTGAAGCCACGCCATTCTCTGTGCTTGAGTATAGCTGTATGCTCTTTATACAGTTTACCGTAATTATCCATTCTTCTTTCCCTCCTTCTCCTTCTGAATCTTCTTTATTTCAAGACTTTCAACGAATGCCTGAACTCGTGTACGCAGCTGTCCCGATGCAGAAGCTGTATACTGTCTGTCAACGGCTGCTGTCGGTACACCGTAGTCATTTGTCATTATGTATGAAGCGAGAGCTCTTTCATAGCCCCAGTATTCGCAGAACTTGAGCTGCTCATACATAACACCGTCTGCGTGGTATTCGTCAACAAGCTGTTTTACATAGTCTCTTCTCTCCTGAACCTTTTCGTGGCTCATATAACGGGGACACTGACTTGTTTTAAGGTAATGAAGACAAATCTGAGTGAGTATATCTTCATCTTTATCGATTTTGATTTCCTGCCTTCCGGGAAGTGCACCGAAACAGTATCTGTCAGCAACAACAAGAGCACCGCTGTCTTCGATAAGAGAAGTAAACTCCGGGTCATCCATTTCGGAGCCCACAACAACAATTTTTGCTCTGTAATTCTTTTTTGCATCGGGCTCTCTTGTCTTAAGCTCCTCTGCAGTTTCTCTGAGCATAGGCAGAATGAGTGCTTTCGGGCAGCAATATGTAATGAGATTGAGAATATGATACTCATATCCCGTAATTCTCGGATTATCTTCCTTACGGTAGTTGCCGATTTCAGTCATAAGACGGCAGACCTCATTGTGTTCATCAACAGCCTCCAGAAGTGCTTCATCTGAAGTATCAACACCGTAAACGGAAGTCATTTTATCGAGAATCTTTAGTCTTGTCTGATTGACATAATGCTTTACGGTATGGTCCTCAATCTTAAAGGGCATATCAAGAAAGGTTACAAAGAACTTATTCTCAGGAACCAGATCAAGAAGCTCAAAATGCTCTGCAGTTCTGTTCATTTCAGAGCAGGTTTCAGATGCTAAAAGAGCATTCAGGAAGTTGTAGCCGCCCTCAATGGCTCTTTCAAGGATAGCCTTTGAAAAGCCGCACAGAAAGTTGCTCATATAGTAAGTTGCAATATCCATTGAGCCTGTTCTGGGAGCTCTTAGCCTGACGGAAAAACAGTTTCCGCAGTTGAGAAGAACCTCGGGAATGTGGTAACAGGTGTATCCCAGTGCTATTCCCCCATCTGCCTTTGCCTTCTGAACAAGCTCATTGTTGGCATCAAGCAGTAGCTTTTCAAATTCATAAAGATGCTTTAAATCTCTCATTATAAAATCCCCATTCCGACAAGAGCTTTTTCAGCACCCCTGACAACCTGTGAATCGTCAGGAAGTGTTGTGATATTCTTGCCTTCAATATCGTAAATCGCAAGGTTTTTATCGTTTTCAATATATGACAAAACGGGAATACCGTTTGTATTGATGTGTCCTATTACGCTTTCATCGGGCAGTCTGTTGACTATAACACCGATTTTTTTATACATCACAAGCTCATCTGCAACACTCTTGATTGTTGAAATGACCTGTGTGCCTTTTTTACTGGCATCGGTAATAAGCAGAAGATGTGTGACCTTCTCCATTACACGGCGGTTAATCTGCTCAATACCTGCTTCACCGTCAATTACAACATAGTCAAAATCTGCCGAGAGTATGCTTATAACTTCCTTGAGATAAGAATTGATTTTGCAGTAACAGCCTGCACTTTCAGGTCTGCCAACAGCAATAAATGCAAAGCCGTCTGTTTCAACAAGGGCATCAAAAATCTTATATCTTGCATCACCGAGAAGTTCGATTGCAGTTTTTGTGTTCCCCTCTTCAACATTGGCAACGATTTCTTTTCTTATATCGTCAATTGTTGTTTCAACTTCAATTCCAAGTGCAGTCGAAAGTCCCACAGCAGGGTCTGCATCAATTGCAAGAATCTTTTTGTCGGGATATGCCTTTACAAGCAGTTTGACGATGGCTGCGGAAATTGATGTTTTTCCCACACCGCCTTTGCCTGAAAGAGCTATTATTGTTGCATTATTTTCCATTTTATCACCTGAAAACAGACATTTTTAATAATTATATCAAATAAATACATTTGTTTCAACATCAGAACAAAAATTTAACACAGAAATATACAAAAAAGGCTCTCCGTAATCATACGGAAAAGCCTTGATTCTTTTATATTCAGACAGAGATTTTTTGTCAGCTCTGTGTTTTTTTTGCAAGATGCTCTTCTCTTGCGCTTGTTCTGCCTTCTTCCTGAATATCACCTGCTTTTGTCAGAGCTATCTTTGTAAGGAAAGGTCCGACAATCTCATAAATAAGCACCGCAAACAATGTGATATTTCGCACAATCGCACCGTCAGGGCCCAGCTCAATCGCCTTGATTGCCATACCAAGTGCAACACCTGCCTGAGGAAGCAATGTGATTCCCAGATATTTTATAATATTCGGGTCAGATTTTGTCATTTTAGCACTCAGATTTGCCCCAAGACATTTGCCGAATGAACGGGAAATTATGTAAACAATACCAATGATAACAACAGCAAGATCAGCAAAAACAGAAAGCTCAAGCTCTGCACCGCTTATAACGAAAAACAGAATAAGAACGGGAGTTGTCCATCTGTCTGCCCTTTCCATAAGCTCCTCTGAAACCTCACAGAAATTGCAGAAGACTGTGCCGAGCATCATACAGGCAAGAAGAGAAGAAAACCCTATATGTATTCCACCGACCTCAAATTTGAGACAAGAAATCGCAACAGTCATCATAACAAAAGTGACTGACACTGCCATACGCTTGGAGCGTGAATGGAAAAACTTCTCACAGAGAGTAAAAAGTCCACCCATAACGAAGCCCAGAGCAAGTGAAAGAATAACCTCAAGCACAGGCTCGAGAACAACAGAAAGCAAGTCAACGGCACCGCTGCTGAGTGACTTTGCAACACCGAATGACACGGCAAAAACCATAAGACCTACGGCATCATCAAGAGCAACAACGGGCAGAAGAACATCTGTAACGGGACCTTTTGCCTTATATTGACGGACAACCATAAGCGTTGCCGCAGGAGCTGTGGCTGTAGCTACCGCACCGAGCACGATTGCGGCAGGCAGTGAAAGCTTATCGGGAATAAGGAAGTGAAGTCCTATCAAAGCCGCATCTACAACAGCCGTGGTGAATACAGCCTGAAAAACGCCTATTACTGTTGCCTGTTTACCTATTTTTTTAAGCTGAGCAAGACGGAATTCATTACCCATTGAAAAAGCAATGAAACCCAGTGCAAGGTCAGAAATAATACCGAAGCCTTCAAGCTGTTCTGTTGTGATGCCGATTCCGGGAATACCGAATGCACCGAGAGCAAAGGGTCCTATAAGCACGCCTGAGACAAGATATGCAGTGACTGCAGGAAGCTTTATCTTCTTTGCAAGTCTCGATAACAGGAGCCCTGCAAGCAATGCAACAGAAAGACTCAGAAAAATACTTGCTGTTTGAGTCATAGATTTATCCTTCTTTCAAAAAAATTAAAAGATTTCCTATAATTACGCAAATCTGAAACCATATTCTTTAACCAAAAAAATATTATACATTTTTTTTGCTGAATGTCCATAGTCAAAAAAAAAGAATAATCAGTCAAAATTTCTTTTTATATTGTCCGTTTTTACCGAAATTTCCGACAACAGACTGTCTTCAACAATACAAAAATAAAAACAAGTCTGAAAAGAAAGACTTGTTTTTAACTGTTTTATTAAATACGTGCAACACCTGTTCTGCGTGCAGCCTCTGCAACAGCCAGTGCTACAGTTTTTCCCACACGGGGATCAAACGCCTTTGGAATGATGTAATCAGCTGAGAGTTCATCATCACTTATAAGTCCTGCAATGGCCTGAGCCGCAGCCATTTTCATTTCTTCATTTATTTCACTTGCTCTTACATCAAAAGTGCCTCTGAAAATTCCGGGAAAAGCAAGAACATTGTTTATCTGATTTGGATAATCTGACCTGCCCGTTGAAATAACCCTTGCTCCTGCGAGCCTTGCCTCATCGGGAAAAATCTCGGGATTGGGGTTTGCACAGGCAAATATAATTGCATCGCTGTTCATTGTTTTAACCATATCAACTGTGACAATATCAGGTGCTGAAAAACCTAAGAAAACATCGGCAGCCACAAGAGCATCTGCAAGTGTACCTGTCTTCTTTTCCCTGTTTGTAAGTGTTGCAAGCTGTGCCATATGTGTATGAGGTATATTTTCATCACCCTCACAAAGTATTCCGATTTTGTCACAGAGCGTGATATTTTTAAATCCTGCCGCAAGAAGCAGACGGCATACGGAAGAACCTGCGGCACCGATACCGTTGATAACAACCTTTGCGTCCTTCTTGGATTTACCGACAAGCTTGAGTGCATTTGTAAGACCTGCAAGAACGATTACCGCAGTACCGTGCTGGTCATCGTGAAACACGGGAATATCACATTTTGCCTTGAGCTTCTCTTCAATTTCAAAGCATCTGGGGGCAGAAATATCTTCAAGATTTATTCCGCCGAAGCTGCCTGAAATGTTATAGACGGTCTGAACGAATTCATCAACATCCTTTGTTTTCACGCAGAGAGGAAAAGCATCTACCCCGCCGAAAGACTTAAAGAGAACACATTTGCCCTCCATAACGGGCATACCTGACTCGGGACCGATGTCACCAAGGCCCAGAACTGCACTGCCGTCTGTTATAACGGCACACAGATTGTGTCTTCTTGTAAGCTCGTAGCTGTTATTTATGTCTTCTTTTATAGCAAGACAAGGTTCGGCAACACCGGGAGTATAAGCAAGAGATAAATCATCCTTTGTTTCTACGGGCACGGTTGAAACAACCTCTATTTTACCTTTCCATTCGCCGTGAAGACGAAGTGATTCTTTTGCATAATCCATTTTATTCACCTTAAACCATTTTTTCAGGGTCAACTGCCTGTGTATACTCTTCTTCACTCAGAAGTCCGAGTGATAAAACAGCATCTTTGAGTGTCAGACTGTTCTTATGTGCATACTTTGCGGCTTCTGCAGCCTTGTCATATCCGATTTTTGGTGTAAGACAGGTAACGAGCATAAGTGAACGGTCAAGATAATCCTTCATTTTTTCCTCATTAACTGTAATTCCCGATATACAGTTGTCACAGAAAGAGTTCATTGCATCTGCAAGCAGATTGACTGACTGCAGAAAATTGTATGCACACACGGGCATAAATACATTCAGCTCAAAATTGCCCTGCGATGCGGCAATGCCGATTGCAGTATCATTACCCATAACCTGAACTGCAACCATTGTAACAGCTTCGCACTGTGTGGGATTGACTTTCCCCGGCATAATGGAGCTTCCGGGCTCATTTTCAGGGATATTCAATTCACCAAAACCGCATCTCGGACCTGATGACAGCCAACGGATATCATTTGCAATCTTCATAAGATTTGCTGCAAGCGCTTTCAGTGCACCGTGAGAGAAAACAAAAGCCTCTTTTCCCGTTAATGCACGGAATTTATTTTCATCAGGGATAAACTCGGTTTTAAGAAGTGCCGAAAGCTCCCTGCAGACCTTTATATCAAAATCCTCAGGTGCATTGAGTCCCGTTCCGACTGCAGTGCCGCCGATTGCAAGCTTTCTGAGCTTTGACAAAGAAAGCTCAATCATATCTTCAGAATTTTCAAGAAGACCTCTCCAGCCGCTGACCTCCTGACTGAATTTCACGGGTGTAGCATCCTGAAGATGTGTTCTGCCGATTTTTATAACATCGGGATTATCGTTTTCAAGCTTCTTAAAAGCATTTATGAGTTTATCTATTGAGGGAAGAAGCTTCTTTTCGATAGCACACACAGCAGCAATATTCATAGCCGTGGGGAATGTATCGTTTGAGCTCTGACAGGCATTGACATCGTCATTGGGATGAAGAAGTTTTTTTCCCGCAAGCTGATTGCCTCTGTTTGCAATAACCTCATTGACATTCATATTTGACTGTGTACCGCTGCCCGTCTGAAAAACACAGAGAGGAAAATTATCACTGAGTGCACCGTTTAGAATATCTTCTGCGGCAAGATTTATAACTATTGCTTTTTCATTGGATATTCTGCCCGAGAGTCCGTTTACACAGGCACAGGCTTTTTTTAACTGAGCGAATGCAGAGATAACTTCAGATGGCATTTTAACATCGCCGATTCTGAAATTTTCACAGCTTCTCTGAGTCTGAGCACCCCACAGTTTATCTGCCGGCACTCTGACTTCACCCATTGTATCCTTTTCAATTCTGAAATCCATTATGTACACCTCATTTATATACGGTATTATAAACCATTCCGTAACGGTATGCAAGTATAAATCGGCTTAAAAAACATATGTCATCTGTTTTATTTTTTGTTGACCAACTTCTGCTTTTATTGTATAATCGAAATATCAATTATTATACGGAGAAAAATCAGATGAAGACTTACAAAAAAATTCTGTTTTCGGCTGTTGCCGTTATTACAGCTTCAGTTATACTCGGAACCACAAATGCTATTCCGTATTTTGCTGTTATCCCCGATATGGTCAAGATGGGAATTGATTATATTTCGCTTGGCAGAAATCCCGATGCAGTTACAAAAAAGGAACTGCGGGAAGCTGTGGCAAAAGCGTCTGCAGAAGCATCACATCCGTTTGTTCTGGCAAGCTCTGAGAATTTCAGAACTGTTCAATGTGAATATAAAGAAAAAACATTTTCTTTATATTCAGAGAGCCTGAGTAATTATGTATTCAGCAATGCTGATGCTCTTCTGAACAATGATATTTATCCCGTTATGGAATACATACTTGATGAAGAAGACAGCATTCTCCCCATTTCAAGAGAGGTTATCAACCGTATGATAATTCTCGGCTATGCGTGGCAGATTTCAGGTGAAAGTAAATATGCAGAAAGAGCATGGCAGGAGCTGAGTATGGTCTGCAGTTATGAAGACTGGTGTACAGATCATTTTCTTGCAACTGCAGAAATGGCACTGGCTGTATCTGTGGGTTATGACTGGTTTTTTGATTATCTCACGCCCTCTCAGAAGGACCTGCTTGCAGAAACAACCTATAATTATGCGATAAAGCCTGCGTTGTCAAAGAATTATCTGAAAAACTGGTTTACCTGGTCAAAGAACAACTGGAACAGCATCTGCTACAGCGGTATTGGTATTGCCTGTATGACATTCAGCTCATACTATCCCGATGAGGCTGCAGAATTTCTTGAAATGTGTTACAAAAATATGCCCATTGCGTTTGAAAATTTCACACCCGACGGTGTTTATGCAGAGGGAGCCGGCTACTGTCAGTCAGGTATGAATTCAATTGTCAATTTCGTTGCGACATCACAAAACTTTTTCGGCACAGATTACGGTATGTCAGATATTGACGGATTCAGGGAACTGGGCAGTTTTCCTGTCCGTATTACAACCCCGACAGGTGTTTTCAACTTCGGCGACAACAAAAACAGAATGTGTTTCTCACCTGCTCTTCATTGGTATGCTTCACAATACGATTCGCCCCTTCTTGCCTGCTATCAGATGTGGGATATGCCCGAGAAATTTATTGCCGACACATCATCATCGGTTGAAAGGAACTCTGAAGGAAAAGAAAATGCACTGTCTTCTCTTCTGTACAACAGAAGCTTCACAGCTGACAGCGCAGACTTCAGTAAAGAGCCGCTTGCAATCTGTCTCGAATCTGATTCAGGGCAGACACTCACGCTTATGAGAAACGCATACCTTGATAGAAACGGCACATTTGCAGGCATCAAGGGCGGATATAACGGCATAAATCACGGCGATCTTGATATCGGCACATTTGTGTTTGATTCAATGGGAGTAAGATGGGCTGAGGAGCTCGGTCCGGGCAGTTATGACGCACCGGGGTATTTTCTTAACCTGCCTGCAGGCGGAAGATGGAACAATTACTGCAAACGTGCCGAGGGGCAGAATACACTTGTGATAAACCCGAAAATGACAACTGATGATCAGTATGCACTGGCAACAAGTGAATTCACATCATTTGAAGAAAATCCGAACGGCGGAAAATGTACTCTTGATATGACAAATGCCTACCGTATGAACGCTGCAGTTGAGGTAACAAGAGATTTTGAGCTGTATAACAATTACACTTCACTTAAAATATCTGATACAATACACTGCCTTATAAAAAGTGAGATTTATTGGTTTATGCACACAAGGGCACAAATCAATATTTCAGAAGACGGAAAAACTGCCGTTCTTACAATCGGAGACAAACAGTTGAAGGCAACCTCTCACGCTGACGGTGTTTTCTCTGTTATGAAAGCTGAGGCTCTTGACGGAGCTTATGAATACGACGGGGAATACTCCGATATAAGAAAACTGACATTAAAGCTCGACGGCGTGAGAAAAGCAGAAATCTGTATCACTCTTGAACCGATCGGATAACAAGAAAGACCGTATATGCCTTTTTGAGGCTATACGGTCAATTTTTATTCAGCCAAATAATCAAAAGATTTTCTTCCGCAGACGGAATGCTTTCCGTTAAAAACATCAATATGTAATTTATCTTCGGCTCCTGCAAGCGAATATACACGCCTGATATTCCCGTGAGCAATCAGACTCGCATCAATCGGAAAAAGCTTATCTTTTTTACCCGATTCAATAAACAACTCTTTCGGAGCCAGAGCCGAAGCAAAGTCATATATCTCACCAACCTCAAGAATATGAGGGATATAGTTATCGGGACAGTGCCACATTGACAGTATGCTGTCTCTGAATGTGTTTACATAGCCGCAGATAACAGTTTTGTATATTTTATCATCAAGAACGGAAGCATAAAGAGCCGTAAGTCCTCCGCCCGAAATACCCATCACCGACACACGCTCACTGTCAACATTTTCTGTATTTCTCAGAACTTCTGCACAGGAAAGCGCCTCAAGAATTCTGACAGACGCCGTCGTAAGCCCGTAAGGAAGAAGATGATGTGACAACTCATCGCAGGAGCTGATATAAAACGGCTTTTTCAGGTCTTTCTTGAGTCTTGCTTCACCGAATCCGAAAAGCTCGGGAGCAATCACGACGCAACCTCTTTTTACAAGCTCAACTGCAAAATTCTTCTGATAATTATCTGCATATCTGAAAAGCTTTTTTCTGCCTTTTTTTGAGATATTCAGTATTTGCCTTACACCGTAGCCGTGCCCGCAGAGAGCTACAACGCCGGGTGCATTTTCCTTAAGATTTTTCGGTGTAAGAATAAACACTGCCGTTTTCAGACCGTCGCAGACCTCAAGACTGTATTTCTGAAGAGTGTACTCGGGGTAATCGAGAGCATTTCCGTCTTTTATAAGATTCAGTTTTTTTTCGCACTGTGATAGTTTTTCCGTTGCAAAAAGCTGTTTTGCTTTTTCTCTGATTTCTTTACCTGTTCTTAACACATCTTCCCGTGAAACTGCATCTTTATAAGGCTCTGCTTTGATTCTTCCGTAAAGGGATGTCATAAAATCATCGGGAGAATAGCTGTTTTTTTTCATTACTTATCTCCCTGAAAGCTGATTGATGCAACACGGACGGGATTTCTGCTGTCTGTACCGGCATAAACAGTGTAGTTATCGTCAAGCTCCCACTCACCCTTATCAGGATTGTAGAATTTTATGTCATTTACTTCAACATCAACCACTGTTTTGACAGTCTCACCTGCTTTTACGCTGACTCTTTTAAAACCCTTAAGCAGTCTGACAGGTCTGTCTTTTTCTTTGTTTTCACTACCCACATAAACCTGAATTACTTCGTCCGCATCATATTCACCGTTGTTGGATACATCGGCACTTACTCTGATTTCTTCACCGCTGTTTTCACAAGAATAGTTGCTGACTGAAAAATCTGTGTAAGAAAGTCCGAAGCCGAACGGGAAATGAGGTGTAATACTCTTTTTATCAAAGAGCGTATAGCCGTGATAGTATCCGTATTCAATATCCTTGTTTTCAGCGCCGATGTGCAGAAATGAGGGGTAATCATCTGCATTCACAGCAATCGTAAACGGTAGTTTTCCTCCGGGAACCACATCACCGCTTAAAATATCTGCAAGCGCATTTCCGCCCTCAAGACCGCTGTAAAACGACATAAGCACAGCATCAGCACAGTCTGTCCAGTCCTTTATCACATATGCACTACCACCCATTATATTAACAATGAGCTTCTTGCCAAGCTCAGAAAGTGCTCTGATAAGCTTTACATCTTCTTCGGGAATTCTCAGATCAGCTCTGTCACCGCCTGAGCCTTTAGGCTTCTTTTTCACATTGCCGAGATTGACAAGGAATTCTCCCTCCTGAAGCCAGTCACTGCCGACACAGACAACAATATAATCACTGTCTGATGCAACAGACACTGCCTGCTGACAGTCACAGCCGTTGTAAACGGTTACATTATCATCACCGAATCTGTTTTTTATGCCTGCATAGGGTGTTACCGCATACGGACTGAAAACATTACTGCTGCCGTGGTCCCCTGTGTTTCTCTTGTCTGCATATCTGCCCACAACAGCAATTTTTTTGCCTGACTTTATCGGCAGAACTCGGTCATTATTTTTCAGCAATACCATTCCCTTTCCTGCAGCCTCTCTGGCAAGAGATATGTGCTCATCGGAAAGAATAACGGACTTAGGATACTTCTTGTGCTCAGGCAGAATTTTAATAAGTGCCCTGAGTACCCTACAGACAGCTTTATCAATATCAGCTTCTGTTATTTCGCCTTTTCTGAGCTTATAGCCGAGAAGTGCATAACGGAGGATATACGGCATTTCAACATCCATACCTGATTTAAGGCTGTGTGCGGCGTCATATATGCCGTAAAAGAAATCAGAAAGAGCAAATCCGTCAAAGCCCCATTTATCTCTCAGAATATCTGTAAGAAGCTCTTTGTTTTCACAGGCATATGTACCGTTTACCTTGTTATAAGCTCCCATTATTGACATTGCCCCTGCATCAACACATTTTTTGAAATGAGGAAGATAAACCTCGTGCAGAGTTCTCTCATCGGCAATTGCATTCACGCTAAAACGAAGATCCTCAATACTGTTGAGTGCATAGTGCTTCGGGCAGGCAATTATGCCGTTATTCTGCATAGCTTTAGTAAGGGCGACACCCATTCTGCCTAAAAGATAAGGGTCTTCGCCGTACGTTTCCTGGGCTCTGCCCCACATAGGGTTGCGCAGAAGATTTATACATATACCTGCAAAAAGATTGGCATCGAGTGCTGACGCCTCCTTTGCGAGAACTTCACCGATACGGTACTCAAGCTCATCATCAAACGCTGCACCTCTGAGCATTGAAACGGGGAAACAGGTGCATTTCTCCATTACGATACCTCTGGGGCCGTCAGTGAAAAGCACGGGAGGAATACCGAGTCTCTTGCAGCCGCCTGCAGGGTATGCTTCACCGTTATAAAATCTGCCTTTTGTAATGAAATTTTTGATTGTAACACCCATCGCATGCCCCTGAAGCATACGGATTTTTTCTTTTAAAGTCATCTCATCTGTAAGTGACTTTGCCAGCTTGTGAAGATTCTCCTTTGTAGGATCTTTTTTATAAAGTCCGGTTGCAGTGATAAAATCCACTGAAATCCTCCACCTTTCCTATTCTGTCAGATAATCGTCTTCGTTTATTCTGCTGAGATATTTTTCAAATACTTCCCGTCTGTGCGGTACGGGAGATACCTTTATATATTCAGTTTTTCCGTTTCCTGTAACGGTGAGATAATCTCTGTAATAAGGATTTTCTTTGATAAATTCTCCGTTTCTGATGAAGACGGCGCCGCCTCTGCTGCCTGTATCGGGGAGTTCAGAAACAATTGCCCCAAGAAGAGCTTTCATACTCAAAAGCATATCCCTGTCACGGTAATAATCGGCAAGAGTTCTGTGAGCAGAAGGATATCCGTCAAGCAAAGACTGAACCTCACTGAGAAGGGCTTTACATCCTTCAAAATCCCTTATAAATGATGCAGTCTCACTCATTTGTCTTCTGAGATAAGAGTAATCAACACTGTCATCTGCAGTAAAATCGGTAATTTCATCTGTATCACACATTAAATATACGCTTTCATCAAAAGTACGGGCTTCTTTATTACTGATATGCTTTGCAGCAACAAGTCCGCTGACCTGAGTATCATTGAGTGCAGAGCCTCCCGGTCTTGAAAGACCGAAAGTACCTGCCGCTTCACCGATAACATACAGCCCCTTTATGTCTGTCTCAAAGTTTATATCCGTATAAACACCGCCGTTATTATGCTGAGCACACACTGCAATACGCAGCATATCCGTATAAAGGTCAATACCTTGACGGGCATAGACAGCTATGGCTTTACTGTTAAGTTTTGCAAGTCTTTCTACAGGCGTATCTGCAATGCAGTCCGCAGAATACAGATAATCTTTTGCCTCTTTGCTTAATTTTTCAAAACTGAAGCACTCAGGATTCTTTCTGTAATCAAGATAAACAGTTCTGCCTTTTTTCATTTCACTGTGAACTGCAATATCAATCCGAGAGCTTGTTTCTGCTCTTTCAGAAGAGAAAGGCCACTGATAACCTTTCAGAAAAACACAGTTATAAGCTTTATGTACATCTGAAAAATAATCCTTGAGGAATTCCCTCTCATTTCCGTCTTTATCAATGCTGACAAAACGAGGAACAACCTGCATAAAACTGCCCGATACATTCCAACGGAAATCAACTGACGCCATACCGTACTGCCACTGCGTGAAATTGCACATTCTCACGCCCGCATCAATAAGCACACCTGTCATTCCGTGCTGTGATTCGGGATACACACTGTCTTCATATATGCAGGCAGGAGCACCCGTTGCACAGATAATATTTTCGGCAAAAAAAGTTTCTGCCTTATTTGTTTCTGTATTCAGAGCAATTACACCGTATGCCCTGTTATTATCAACAAGAATCTTTATGACCTGCCGTGAGTCAAAAAGAGTTGTTCTGTTCTTTTCAAGAACGACATATTCAAGCTTCTGAGTCATAGCTCTTGACGTCAGAGGCCCTACAGAAGTGGCTCTGAGCGTGTCATCGTGGTCAGTTTTATACCCGGGATATCCTCCTGCTTCATCTGTAGGAAAGCCTACACCGTAATCACAAAGACGAAGAAAACATCTGACACTGTTTACAGCCTCAAGGTACATTTTTTCTCCGTCACAGGAGCCCCCTAAAAACATATCCGAAGCCATTCTGTAAGGGCTGTCAGAAGTTATGCCATCCATAGAGAGCTTATAATAGGTCTGTTTATCACTGCCTGTATTGCGTGATGTACCCCACAATCTGTTTTCGGTGAGGATTGCAACATCTTCTACCCCATCTTTAAATAGCCAGTCTGCGGCACTGTAGGCTGCAGCACCGCTGCCTATGACAAGGGCTTTATAAATCTTTCTCATAAGCGCCTCACACTGAATCCGCCGTCGCAGTCAATTACGGTACCCGTACAGAAATCAAAATCCCCCTGAGCAATAGCCCCTACACACTTTGCAACATCCTCGGGCTTACCCATTCTTTTTATCGGTGTTATTCCCTCTGAAATGAGCTTTTCATACTTTTCTTTTACAGCTGATGTCATATCTGTTTCTATGATACCGGGTCTGATTTCAAGCACGCTAATATTGTCTTCTGCCAGTCTTGCGGCAAAAAGTCTGGTTATCATTGAAATACCTGCTTTGGAGATGCAGTATTCACCTCTGTTTACCGATGCCGTATAAGCTGACATAGAAGAAATATTGACAATTCTTGCCCTTGAATTCTTTTTCAGCAAGGGTACAAACTTCTGTGTAACAAAAAAGGTACCCTTAAGATTTATGTCGGTAAGATAATCAAAATCATCAGGAGTGATGTCAAGAATATCCTTTCTTTCCCGTGGTGCAACACCTGCATTATTGACGAGAAGAGAGATACTGCCGTATCTGTTCTCTGCAAAAGCGACAAATTCATTTATATCACTTTCATTTGCAATATCACAGGGAATGAAACAGAGTTTTTCCTTATACTCTCTTTCAAGAGAATCAATTTCACTGCTTTTATTTCTTGCAGAAGCAATAACGGTAAAGCCTTTATTGAGAAGTTCCTCAACAATTGCTTTTCCTATTCCTCTGCTGCCTCCCGTTACAACAGCAACCATATTCTCAGCCTCCTCAGTATTTTTTTAGAACATATCTGTTATAATAAGGCAGATATGTTTCACTGTCCCTTACAACACAGCCTGACACAGTTCCTGCCCGCATAAGCTCGGAGCATTTGCTGCATTTTATACAGACCTTCTTTTTATCGAGACTGCCTGTTTCGTTATAATCCTTGAAAAATGTAGGATATGCAAAGGTCATTCTGCCGAAGCCTGCAAAATCACCCACTCCGTCACAAATCAATTTTTCTGCATATGAAACGGCATTTTCACTCTCATAAGAGAGTGCTGACACGACAAATTGCATATCGGGAAAGGCATCGCATATTTCTTTTGTCACATCATAAACTCTCTTCATACCGATTTTGCCGTTTTCGGGTGAATTCAGATCATAAGGTCGGTTTATATGAGGAATAAGATAGGGATTGCCGATTGTGAGATTTACAAGCTCTATGCCTTTTTCTGCAAGCTTATTTATTATCATTTTTGTTTCTGTCAGGTCAATTTCATTCTTCTCATCAACACCGAAGCCGTAAGGATAAGGAAAGCAGTCACAGCTGTTAAGACGTGTTGTAACAAAAACAGATTCACCGGCGCATTCCCTGACTACATCAATACAGTCAAAATAAAGTCTTGTTCTGTTTTCAAAGCTTCCCCCGTACTCGCCTGCACGCTCATAGGCACTTAAAAGTTCATTAAACAGATAACCGTGACAGCATTTCACATCAATACCGTCGAAGCCAGCAGCAATTGCAAGCTCTGCCGCCTTCAGATACATAGACGGTATGCTTTTCAGATATTCATCACTTGCAACGGTAAATGGCTGTAATTCCTTACCCTTTTCCCACAGTTCATTACGGTAGGCAACAATGGGCGCAGGTGCCCCGTGGGGCTTGCTGTATCTGCCGCTGTGTGTAAGCTGAACTATAATGACAGGCTCAAACCCGTTCAGTTCAAGAGACCTTGATTTTATCTCACTGACGAGAGACCTGAAGCTTTCAAGATTCTTCTCATTTATGTAAAGCTGGCGTGGATTTGCTCTGCCCTCATTACACACTGCCGTTGCTTCAAACCATATTACCCCCGGGGCACCCTCGGCAAAACGAAGATATCTTCTTCTTGTCAGTTCGCCGACAGCACCGTCAGAAGTACCGTCACAGCCCTCCATTGGCTGAAACACAATTCTGTTTGCTGCTGTTTTATTATAAATTTTAAATGGTGTTGAAAGTATATTGCTCACTGTCTCACATTCCTTATTTTTCTTTAATTATAATTTATCATTTTACAGTCAGAATTACAATGGTAATCTTACAAAAAAAAATTATTTTATAAATTTTTATATGAATTAAATTGATTTTATATTGTGGTTTGTCCACAGATGTGTTAAACTTAATCTGCAATTCACAATCTGAAAGCGGTGTAAATTTATGCAGGTTGGTTTTACCACAACCACATTCAGAAACATAAAAAATATTGAAGACATTGTCAGAATAGCCTCTCAGACAGGTGTTGACTGCATTGAATGGGGTGCTGACATACACATTAAAGATGTTGAGACAGCAAAGCGTGCAAAAAAACTATGCGATGATGCAGGCATCAGATCATACGCCTACGGCAGCTATTATCGTGTAGGCACCGGCAACAAAGATGAATGGCGCAATATTTGTGAAATTACCTCTGCCATAGGTGCTGATATCATCAGGGTATGGCTAGGCAACGCAGACAGCGAAAAAACAGATGATAATACATACAAAAAAATGGTTGAAGACGCAAAATCCATGTGTGCTGTCGCATCAGAATACAAGCTTGCAGTCTGCCCCGAATGTCACGACAACACATACAACAACAATACAGATGCTTTTCTGAGAATCAGGAATGATATCGGTTGTGACAATTTCAGAACTTACTTTCAGTCAAGATATAAGAAAAAAGACTACGACCTTGACAGAATAGAACGGACACTTCCCTTTATCGGATGTGTTCACATCTCGTATTTCGATATGTTCAGAGAACAATTCCCGAACTACAGACCTTCATATATGAATGACATTCTTTTAAAACTGAAAAACGAAGGCTACGACGGACAAATTCTCATTGAATTCACATATCCGGGGTTCAGAGCGGGATTTATACAATGTCTCAAAAAAGACATAAAACGGCTGAAAGGAGTATTGAAATGAAAATTGCACTTTTCGGAACAAATCAACATCAGTTCAATAAGGTTTACACTCCCGAAGTCCTTTCAAAGCTCAGTGAATACGGTGAATTATCACCGAAAATAAACAGGAAAAATCTAAAAGAAAATGCTGAATTTTTAAAGGGCTGTGAGATTGCTTTTTCCACCTGGGGAATGCCTGAATTCACTGAAGATGAAATAAGAAAATATATGCCCGATCTTAAAGCTGTTTTTTATTCTGCCGGCTCTGTTCAGTATTTTGCAAGACCGTTTCTCAATTGCGGTGTCAGGGTTTTCAGTGCTTTTGCGGCAAATGCCGTACCTGTTGCAGAATACACCTTTGCACAGATAACACTGGCTGCAAAAGGATATTTTCAGGCAGCAAAGTATTATCACATTCTCCCCGTGCGCTCAGTTACATTTGCAAATTCGGCAACAGGCAATTTTGACTGCAAGGTTGGTCTTGTGGGACTTGGTGCAATCGGACAGATGGTTGCAAAACGGCTCAGAGCTCTTGATGTGAAGGTATACGCCTGTGATCCGTTTGTTTCTGAAACAACAGCAAAAGAAATTGGTGTTACTCTTGTTGATATGGAAACCCTTTTCAGCGAATGTGACATTATAAGCAACCACCTTGCTAACAAGCCTGAGCTTGAAAATATATTCAATAGCAAACTTTTCAGAAGAATGAAAAAACACTCCACATTCATAAACACAGGCAGAGGTGCACAGGTTGATGAATACGCTCTTGCATTATCACTTATTCTTCATCCTTCAATAACTTTCGTTGCAGATGTTCTAAAAAACGAAACATTCCCTTATATAAGTCCTCTTTTCTGGTGTCCGAATGCAATAATTACCCCTCACATTGCAGGCAGTACGGGCAACGAGCCGCAGAGGATGGCTTATTATATGATGGACGAGCTTGAAAGATTTATGTCAGACGGAAACACAAAATATGAGGTCACGCCTGAAGCACTTGAAAGAATGGCTTAACAAAAAAATGGTGAAATAACCGAAAATATTTCATCAACACAACAGGAGGATTTTATTTTGACAAAAAACAGGGTATATTATCTGGATATGTTGAAAATACTCGCTTGCTTTGCAGTAATTATGATACATGTCACAGCTGCAAACTGGTATACAGATGAAATCTCAGCATATTGGATCATCAACAATTCCTACAATGCCTTATCAAAATGGTCAGTTCCTCTTTTTGTTATGGTTTCAGGTGCGTTATTCTTATCAAGGGATATACCGTTAAAAAAAATATTTACGAAATATATTTTAAAAATGCTCATTCTTCTGCTGATATGGGGAATGGCTTATTGGTGCTTTTCAGAAAGATCAATAAGTCCTGATGTTCTGTTTGACTCATTGAAAAAAGTTTTAAGCGGAAAAGTATATTCTCATCTGTGGTATCTGTTTATGCTGATAGGCTTATATCTGATTACACCTATTGTAAGAGGTTTTGTCAGAGGCTCAGAAAGATCAGTCATTCTGTACAGCATTGTTCTTTTATTTGTAATTCAGGTCGCTTTTCCGTATGTGACATCAAAAGTACCGGCAGCCGATTCTCTTATAAAAGCATTCAGAATTTCAGCACCGGCAGAATACCTGCTGTATTATCTTGCAGGGCATTATATCAACAGTTTTGATATAAAAAAATGGAAAAGAATTACACTTTATTCCCTTGCATTTTCTGCGATAATTATAATAGTTGTAATAAGCGATGTGGTGTCTTTCAGACAGGGCTCTCCTTATACAATATACGGCTACTTTTCCGCAGGCACATCACTTACGGCATTTGCTCTGTTTTTGCTTATGAAGCAATCAGAGATCTTTCTTAAAGAATCAAAAATCAGAAATATTATTTCCTTTATTTCACCTCTTACCTTCGGAATTTATCTGCTGCATTTTATGGTAATTAAAATATTTGTTAAATTCGGAATTGACAGCAATATGATAAATCCTATAATCGGAGCCCCTGTAACAGCGCTTCTTGTCTTTGCATCAAGCGGAGCTGTTATTTATGTCCTGAGCAAAATTCCTGTTATCAGAAAACTGGTACAGTAAACTGTATTATTGACAGCTACGGCAAATCTCAATTTTTCAGGAGTATTGGTATAACGGCATTGTTTATCATTATTTAATATTAAAATATAAAGTTCAACGGAGGATTATTTATGAGCAAAGCATCATATGTAGATACAATGATCGGTACCGTCGGTGACGGTCAGATCGAAAAATCCCACGGCGGAGGAAAAACATACCCCGGCGCCTGTGTGCCCGGAGGAATGGTTCAGCTTTCTCCCGATACGGTAAGCGGCGGTGACAACGGAAGCGGTTACAACTACTGTCACAACACCATTGAGGGCTTCAGCTTCAATCATATGAGCGGTATCGGTTGGTACGGCGACCTTGGAAATCTTCAGGTTATGCCTGTGACGGAAGATACAGACCTTCGCAGCGGCAGTAATGAAGAAGTACCGTTTACCAAGGGGACAATCGGCTGGAAATCTGAGTTTTCCCACGAAAACGAGAAGACCCGTGCAGGATATTACTCTGTTATGCTGGACAGATATAATGTTAAGGCTGAATGCACAACATCTGAACACACAGGCTTTCTGAGGTTTACTTACCCTACAGATGCAGACAAGAAAATCATTCTCAATTTCAGCAGAAGAATCGGCGGTAAAGCTGATTTTCAGAAAATTGATATTATAAATGACAGAAAAATTGAAGGTCATATCAAATGCACACCTGCAGGCGGCGGTTTCGGTCACGGTCACGGCGGAATATTCTATGATTTTTATTTTGTAATGGAATTTTCACACCCATTTATAAATAAAAGATTTTTTGAAAGTGAAGAATTCACCGATTCATCAGAGGGCGCGGATTTGGGGCTTTTCCTTGATTTTTCAAAGGATATCAAAGAGCCTGTAACGATAAAATGTGCCGTTTCCTATGTGGATATTAAGGGCGCAAGAAAGAATTTCTCTGCAGAATGTGAAAATACTGATTTTGACACAACAGCAGAAAATGCCCTTGCAAAATGGGAGGAAGTTTTCTCCTGTGTAAGTGTTTCGGGTACTGATGAAACAGACCTGAAACTCTTCTACACTTGTTTATATCACGTGCTTTTAGATCCACGTACAATGGCTGATGTTGACGGCAGATACACAATAAATCACGAAATATTTGAAAACACGGATTACAAGCAGAGAACAGTTTTCAGCGGCTGGGATGTTTACAGAAGTGAATTCCCACTGCTGAGTATTATCCGTCCCGATATGGTCCGTGACGAAATCAATTCTTTGCTTAAAATTGCAGAGCTTAATAATTCCTCATTCCCCAGATGGGAGCTTATGGGCATAAATGCAGGCTGTATGGTCGGTGACCCCGGTCTTATTGTTGTTGCCGATGCAATAACCAAAGGAATATATCCTTATGACCTTGAAAAGGCATACAAGGTATCAAAAGCATCCAGCATCTGTGCAAAAGAGCTTGACGGCAAGGATTTTCACTCAATAAGACCCGATTGCAAACAATATCTCAATGATTGCTATGTGCCCGAAAAGCTCAGTGATACACTTGAATATTTACTGGCAGATTACACTATGAAGAAGCTTGCAGAGTTTACGGGCAAAACGGAAGATGCTCAGTTTTTTGCAGACAGAGCAAACCGATATAATGAAAATTACAATGAGTCATTGCAGTTTATGGCACCCCGTAAGGATGACGGCGATTTCGTATATGAAGAAGACCGTTACGATGACGACGGCACCGTGGAAAGCAATATCTTTCAGCAGTCCTGGTTTGTGCCTTACGATGTTGAAGGCTTAAGCAGACTTTTCGGTGAAGAAAGAACAATTGAGCTTCTTGAGGAATTCTTTGAAAGAGCAGACCTTAAGAGCCTCTGGAATGATGACTACAACCATTCAAATGAGCCTTGCCACAACATAACTCACTATTTCAGCATTCTCGGTCTTCCCGAAAGAACACAGTACTGGACACGTCGTGTTCAGAAGGAAGCCTACCGCACAGGGGCATACGGATTCTGCGGAAATGAAGACGTGGGACAGCTTTCTGCTTGGTATGTGCTTTCTGCACTGGGCTTTGCACAGGTTTGCCCTGCCGACCCGAAATACTACCTGAACACTCCCCTTTTCAAAGATGCTGAAATAAAGCTTGACAGGAAGTTCCATACCTGCAAAGTTTCAGACACTCTTAAAATCAGATGCGACAAGAATCCTCTGGATTTCCCGTATATCAGCTGCGTTAAATTAAACGGCACAGAAGTGAAAAACTGCTACCTGACTTATGAGGAAATCACAAACGGCGGAGAGCTTGTTTTTGAGCTGAAAGACAAGTAAAGAGAAGAAATTTAACAAAAAATACAGTTGCTTAATTTATAATATTTTCTTGTGAACACATACACTATCTGAAAAAAATCCGAACAATCTCTTTAGCGGTGAGATGTTCGGATTTTTTATATATTGATTTTCTGCTACGGTGCTGTTTCCGTGTAAATTTTCATCATCTGACAGCTACAAGTTCTGACGGATCAGTCGGCAATGCAAATACATTTTCTCCTTTACACTCCAATTCTGTTTCTGAAGTGCTGAGAAGATTGCTTCTGCCGTTTTGAAGTTCATAAACATTCAGTTTAAAAAATTTGCCTTCTTCTTCGTTATTTACACTGAAAACACAGATATAACTGTTTCCGTCTGCTGTTTTTACATAATACGGTTCAATATATGAAAACCACTCAGTCTCATATTCTGATGTTTCAGAATTTACGCTGACAATATGATAAAATCCGTTATCATCATAATCACCTGAAACAATAATCTCATCCGCTTCATTGTCTCCCGCAGCATCAGTATAAAACGGTGCTGATACCGGAAGACTTACAATGTATTCATCAGGCACGGCGGTGTATTTCTGCCTGAACAAATCAGGATATTCCGCAAATGTAACTGTCACTGTCTGAATGCCGAAATTTGAAGGAGCAATCTCTCCCGGGTTGAAATAGAAAGCTACACCGTTGTAATCAAGAACCCATGTTATGCTGTCATCGGAAGTATTTTTGAAATATTCAATAACAGCACTTTCACAGAAAGGCTCATTTTCACCTATTCTGCTCATAAGCTCCTTTTCAACCGTTGCAGGAATTTTTGAAACATCAGTAAAAACATCTGAAAGAACAAGCTCGTTCCCGCTTTCACTGTCATAATTGATTCCGTTGAAATCTCTGCAGCCGTCTGAAAAGTAGTCTTCAAGAATACTCACTGCAACACAGTCAGCCCGTCTAACCTGAACATCAAGAGTTGAAACATAGGTTGAGAATGCTTCACTGTCATTTTTATATGCTTCAGAAGCAAAAGCGATGTAATTATCTTTTTCATCTTCCATTGCTCTTTTTCTCATAGCGGAAGCATCGGAAAGCGCTTTTGCAAGAAGCGGATACTGTTTCTCAAATGATTTGTCAAGAGTGACATCTGTGTACTCACTTCTTACAAGCATTACGGAAGAATCCCCGTGCCACTCATAATCGCAAAAAAATTCTTTATTAAGAGACAGAGCTTTTTTTTCTTCGCTCACATCATCTATAATCTGCGACGATGAAGAATTCTCGGTTACTTCTTCATCGGAAATATCCTTTCCGCAAGCTGCAAAGCTGATTATAATACACAATGAAAGCAGAATACAGATGACTTTTTTCATCTTATTCATACCCGTTAAAATCCTTTTACAGTAAATACAACAACTTCTGTTGCCGATCTGTCTTCTCGTTCTTCAGTCATAATTGTAATAATGCTGCCATCGGGAAGTAATGCCGAGTCGCAGAACCAAGGATAATTTGTGCTGAACAAGTCTCCGTCAGAAACTTCTGCAACAAATTTACCGTCATTATCCCAAAGAAGAACATCTCTCATATTACCGTCAAAGCCGATGTATCCGTTTGTGCTCTGTGCCATAAATGTAATACTTCCGAAGCCTTCGCCTTCAGCGTCACAAAGTGTTTTCTGCAGTTTGCCGTCTGAATTATAAATAAATACTTTGTGTCCGCTTTCATCTGCTGCATTTGCGCAAACATAAATGTTATTTTCATCAACATTTATGTGCATAATTGTATCAACTTCTTTGAATGTCATAGGAACAGATGTGTATGAATCACCGTTGAATGTTACCTTACTGCATTCACCGGAAGTAAAGTAATTAACACCCCAGGTGCCTGACGGATGAATTGCAAGATTATCAATATCTTCATAAACTGTTGCAACCTTGTCATTTTTAACACAAATAACATCATTCATTGAACCGCTGAGCCAGATTGTTCCGTCACTTGTTGCTTCAACACTTTCATAATCATCTTCAGGAAGCTCTATTACTCTGTCAAATGCTAACATACCGTCTGTCATTATGCACTTTCTCAGTTCACCGTTAACAAGAAGATAAACTGCATTGCCGACAGCTGTAACTGAATGGTCAAATGTTTCAAATGTAGAAATATACTCATCAAGCTCTATCCAATCTGACTGAAGAGTCAATGAGCCTGCTGCTGCACTCTTATCTGTTGCAGAGAAGGGTGTTCCTTCCCATTCCCAGGGACCGTCTTCATTGGATACATCATCAACAGTGATAACAAGTCCTTTTACAAGCTCTGCAATACGTGAGTCTGAAATATCCTCTGCATCAAATTCAACAGCTACAGTAGCACCTGCATTTTCAATACGGTTAAAGTATAATAACGTGTCATCATTTTCGTATTTAAGCAGCTCAACTCCACCGATTTTTGTGGTTTCATATGTTTTGTTTACTGCATATTCATACTGATTAAAGCCGTAATAAACCAGATCTTCACGGAAATCATAAGGGTCTTCAATCGAGACTTCAATTTCTGCGTTGATGAGATAATATTCAGGGTCATCAGGGTCAGGAATCTGAAGAAGAACAGAACAGTAATCCTCACGGTTATCTGTTTCTTCCTCATAATATGTCCACACATTTTTATCGTAATCAAGAGTGAACAATGATGTTACAATAGCTGCATCAGGGTTGCCTGTCGGGTTGCTGACATCGTCATTTTTGTCTGTATTGCCTTTGTCATTGCTGCCACATGCAGCTAAAGCAAATAACATAACAACAGCTAATATAATTGCTAAATATTTTTTCATAGTAGTTTTCACCTTTCCTTTTAAATATTTAGATTTACGCCCAGGGATTTTCGCATTCGGGTTTACGGATATCTGCAAGGATAAGCTGCTCCCACAGATACCATTTGCCGTCTTTTGCTTTTCGCAGCTGAATACTTCTGGGGCTGTCTGCACCGCCTGATGTAACATACAATGTTGCGTATCCCTCATTCTGATACGAATAAGGATTTGAGCTGACTGTTATCGTATAAGGCTCTGAGGGCAGATAATTATTTTCAGGAGTTGCACCGTCAAAATATGAACGGGGAACATAATCCTTATCCATAAATCTGTCCCTTATAAACTGTTTATCCATAGGTGACAATGGCTGAGGACCTTTGAGAAAATCAAGCATTCTGAGTGAAAGCTCTTTATTTTCGGGATAGAAACAGAATGCAAGAACAGTCATTGCAGCTGTGTCAAAGGGTGTTTGCATTTCTGCCTGAGGCAATGCACAGAACTGTTCATAAGTTTCGGGCAAAGCTGCAAAAACAATTTTCTGAGTACTGTTTGCGCCTGCCTGAAAATCCTGAGGTGTAACGGGAGTATTTTTTAATTTATCAAAAAGTCCCATATCTTTTTCACTCCTTTATCAGAATTTTTTTCCGCCTCCGCCGTGAGTTCTTCCCGATGAGCTTGTATGGGTTGAACTGCCGCCTGAGGATGTGTTTTTCGGTTTTGCGACACGTGTCACATTGTTGAAAAGGAAATTATCATAGCTGCCTGTCACAACCATACTGCCGCTTCTGACATAGTCCTTTGCATCAACCTTTCTGACAATGGATTTGTTAGCGGAAGCCATAATTCTCAGAATAAAGAATACGACTGCGATACCTATTACAAGACTCAGAGGAATCCATATGACAGAAACGCTGACCTTCACGACATCTGTTGTCTCATCAACAAAGGCTTCAAAAGCCCAGGCATAATCACCGTCAGAAAGATACATAATCATCACATCTGTAATGTAATCAATGTCTGCATCGGTGATTTTACTGATTGCTTTACCGTGAGTGGTTATGTAAATCTCTCTTTCCCCGGCGGCCCCGTCAACATACAACGCAAGAAGACCGTCATCATTTTCACCGTAACCGTAACCGTTGTAATCATAGAAATCGTCGGCAAAATCTCTTGCTGTTTTTCCGCCGAGGTCATTTATTGTAACGACTGCGATTTCCATTTGGTATTTGTCACAGAAAGCTTCCAGTTTTTCCGTAAGCAAAGTCTCTTCTTCATCTGTCATAAGGTCTGCATAGTCTTCAACAAGTCCGAGTGTTCTGTCACTTACCTGTGCCGATGCAAAAATGCTCAACGAAAAGCACAGTAAAATTGCTGTGAGAATTGAAATTATGCGTTTATTCATCATCGGCACCCCCTTACAACAGTTCAATCAGCCATCTGACGGCATAAATTGCAACACCCAGAGCTACACCGTAAAGCAGGGACAGCTTATTGATTCTCTTATTGTCTGTGGGGATATCCCCCACAAATTTACCCGTCTGGCCGTTCATTGCAAAGGTGTATTTTTTACCGTTCCAATCTGTGTTGAGAATCCATACGGGATAAAGTGCATATCTGTATGTACCGTTTGCAATGTTCAGATTCATATTCTCAGTCACAACACTTGTGTAACCCTGCACAGTGTCACGGAAAGCGTCTGCGGCACTGTTTCTGATTCGTTCATTTGCCCTCTCAATACTCGTGTCTGCATCAACATCGTATTTGTCGGCAAGGTAACCTGCAAGGTAAGCTGTGTTAAAATCAACGGCTTCATTTATATTGAAAGGCTCGATTGATTCCATAAGGTCGTCGGGCATTTTTGTTGAGCCGTCAACAGGAATGTTATCAAAGCTCAGGTTACCGCCTCTGAAAACATTGAAATGCGATGTTTCGGTATAAATGTAATTATTATCCGACCAGCTTCTGACGCTCTGTGCTTTGTAATTGATACCTGTCTGAGCATCGCAGGTAAAAAGCCAGTGAGGGACATAGACACCCTTGATTTCGTCAAGATGATTCTCATCTCTGAATGCTTTGGGAACAAATTTCTTTGTGGCAATGTGCCTTTTAAGGGCTTCCTTTGCCGCTTTCTTATCATATTTGAAAGGAATAACAAGATTGGGACGCAGAGCACCTTCAAACTGACCTTTCATAACAACGGGATTTCCGCAGTAAGGACAGCTTGTTGCACCTGTTGTTTCATCTGCAACGATTTCGCCGCCACAGGAGTTACAGCCGTAGACTTTCATTCCGTCTGTCTCCCCTGCTGCCCAGTCATTATTGTCTGAATTCCATTCAATCTGCTCAACTTCCGGCAAGTCAGCATTTGCATCGTTCTGTGATGTGGCTTCAATATCAAATTCAGCATCACAATAGGGACATTTCAGCTTCTGTGACCCTGTATCAAATCTGACTGCACCACCGCAACAAGGGCATTTGCGTTCAAGTAATGTATCCAATATCATTCATCTCCCATCTGTTCGGTTTCAGTTGGTTGTTCATAAATCATTCCGTCTTTGTCATAGACAAGGAAAATTTTATCTTTAAAAACTATCAAGCCTGCAACGACAAGCAGAATAACTGCAAGAATAACAACCACTATGACTGTTTTTGCTTTCATAATTTACTGTTTGGGGGTACCGCAGGACTGACAGAAGTTTCCGCCGTTGTTCTGTGCCCCACAGGACTGACAGAACCAGACTGCAGGCTGCTGCATATTAGGCTGAGGCTGTGCATAACCGTTCTGCTGATACATACCGGTCTGCTGAGGTTGCTGTGCATAAGGATTCTGCTGAGGCACATAGCCTCCCTGAGGAGCGTAGCCCTGCTGAGGTGCAAAGCCACCCTGAGGCTGATACATATTGGGCTGTGCATAGCCACCCTGCTGATACATATTGGGCTGTGCGTAACCACCTTGCTGGTATGCAGGCTGTACGGTAGCAGCATTCATTACAGGTACCCTGCCGGGAAGAAGATAAGCGAGAGCTTCATTTGCCATCTGCTGATAACGGATATATTCGGGAGAATTGAGTCCTTCAACAGATGACGAATTGAGTCTTACATCAAAATCATCAAAATAAGGGTTGTTCACCTTAAATCTGAGAGTAAAATCGTAGCTGTATTTGTATCTGGGAGGATTGTAGCTGACTTCCTCACCCTCTGAATTTGTATAGTAGATTTCATCTCTGTCTTCATCCACATCAAGACTGCAGCTCATAATACTTGAAAGAGCCTGCACATCGGGATTTTCATCTGACCATGAGCCGGGATTTCTTCGTGACACAACAAAATTGCCTTTTATTGTGTCAATATAAACCTTTTCTGAGTCTCCGAATGAAACAGCAGGTGAAAAAAAAGCAAGAGACTGCTTATTATTTTCTCTGTATGCAAGTTGTTGCTTGATTTCATCAATTGTGGAGCTTCTTCTGTCGCTGAAAAGGGGTGAAAGAAGCTTAGCACAGTCCTTACACATATTGCCGTCTTCAAGCTTTCTGTTACCTAAAAGTCCTATTTTTTCTCCGCAGATATCGCAGAATTTCTTAT